>DATJOG010000040.1:0-126734 GCA_035507275.1 Candidatus Acidiferrales bacterium | reverse complement strand
TGAATATGAAGCTGGCCAAAACGGAAGTAGTTCTTAACTACTCCCGTTTTTGTATCCGCCGTTAGCAGAATCGGTATATGCGGCCGCCTTGGACGCGGCGTCTAACTTGTGCGAGGGTTAATTCCGGGTTCGAGTCCCGGCCGGCGGAAATCCTTTAGAGCGGTTTGCAGCCGCTCTATTCTTTTGGCGTAGCCGAACGCGGGATAAAGCGGATAGTCGCTTCGCCGTCAAGTCTGCGCGCTTTCAGCGCCGCATAGGTTAGACGCCGACCTTCAGCACCGGCGAGCGCGATTGGGAACCGCACCGCATCATTCTTCTCGCGAGCGTTGTAGCGGAAAATCTGTTCATCCAAATATGCGTCTAAGTGTTTCGGCATAACGTGAATGTACGTTCCACCGAGCGTCCGCTTCAACACGCTCCAAAAGCCTTCGATGTTGTTAATATGCTTATTGCCGTTGACGTATTCGATCGCATGGTTAACGGTGTGATGGAATAAGAACCGTTCGTCAATCTGCGAATAGAGCAACGATTCATCGGTATGCACCGTAGCGTCGTGGTGAACGGAGCCAAAGAGCTTCGGGAGAACAGCGCGCTTCGATAGCTTCGGAACGACCCACGCGCGCGCTTTTCCGCCGCGTTGCACAACACCGAACACGGCGGTCTTTGGTGTAAAGGCGTTGACCTTCAAGCCCTGGCGTTCCATCTTGCGCGCCTTGCGCGAGTGTTGTAACTCACCGCCGACCCATGTTTCGTCCGCTTCGACTTCGCCGGTCAGCGGGTCGATGGTGCCATCCTCTTTCATGGCGGCACGGATACGGTGCAGCATGAACCACGCCGTCTTTTGCGTGACGCCAAGGGCGCGAGCTAGTTCGCATGACGAAATGCCATTGCGGTTGCTGGCGATAAGCCAAATGGCTGGAAGCCACTTGTCAAAGCCGATGGGGCTGTCCTCGAAGATCGTCCCGACCTTGGCCGTGAACTGCCCCTTGCAGTCGTTGCAGTACCAGCGCCGACGCTTGGGCATATACGTCACCCGAACCGAGCCACAGGCGAGCGGGCAAGCAACGCCGCTTGGCCAGCGCACCGACACGAAAAAGTCGTGGGCTACGTCGGGGTCCGCGAAGTGACGGACCGCTTCGATCATGGTGGCTGGGACGGGGGCGGCGGGCTTCCTATCCATGCGCCCATTATCTCAGATGGGCTCACTGTAGTCAAGTATATAATAACCCTCGGACCGTGGCGTTTGACAAGACCCTGGCGGGGTTCTACAATCTCCAAGTCGTTATGGGGGCCCGCCGCACGGTGGGCCCCCATCCTGCGACAGGTCGCAATCGCATCATCATGGCTCGTTCGCACAAAGTCGACATCAGTGGGCTCCTGGGAGGCGGCCGGCAGCTTATGCTGGTCGACGACGAGGTGCCGATCGAGGAATTCGAAGGGATCACGTTCCCGTCGCCGGCCGAGGTGCATTTGGAATTACGCTACGTCGACCGGCTGCTTCATATAGTAGGCAGCGTCGACGTGCGGGCTCACGGTGCATGCGACAAGTGCCTGGAAGACGTCGACGTGCAGGTGCATGCCGACGTCGACGAGCGGCTCGATCCGAACACCAGTCGTGACGACGACCCGTTCGGCGAGGGCAACGTACTGACCGGAAGCCGATTGGACGTGGCGGACCTGGCACAGCAACTCTTGCTGAGCGAAATGCCGATGGGCTTGCGCTGCAGCACGGAATGTGCCGGCATCCAATACTAACGGAAACGAGAGACGAGAAAGTGGCAAATCTAAAGTGGAAGACGCCGCGCAGCAAAACGCGCAGCCGGCGTGCGGCAAACTGGAAGCTCAACGCGGTAACCGTCGTCGAGTGCCCCCAGTGTCATCAGCCCAAGCGCCCGCATTTCGTGTGCGGTCATTGCGGTACGTATGACGGCCGTCAGGTCGTAGAAGTCCGCGACGAACACGCCGGTCACGATCACGAATAAGTGAATTGACCGGGGTTAGAATCGCCGGCGTCGGGCATTACGCGCCCGAACGCATCGTGGACAACCACGACCTCGAGCAATGGCTCGACACGTCGGACGAATGGATCACGACGCGAACCGGCATGAAGCGCCGGCACTGGACTTCGGAAAACGAAGCGACCAGTGATTTGGCCTTGGCGGCGGCGCGCAACGCGCTCGCGAACGCCGGGCTGCAGCCGCTCGACATCGACGCCTATATCGTCTGCACCGTCTACCCCGACTATCTCTTTCCGGCTACCGCATGCATCGTCGCGGCTAAACTCGGCGCGCACGATAAGCCCGCGTTCGACATGGAGATCGCGTGCAGCGGATTCATCTACGGCTTGACCGTCGCGTCGTCGCTCATCCGTTCGGGTGTCTACAAGCGCGTGATGCTGATCGGCGCCGAGACTCTTTCGAAACTCGTCAATCGCAACGATCGCGGCACCGCGATTCTCTTCGGCGACGGCGCGGGCGCGGTCGTTCTCGAAGCCAGCGTGCAGGACTCATTTCTCGCATCGGAACTGGGTAGCGACGGCAGCCGTCCTGAGCTGCTGCGCGTCGAATCGGGCGGCTCGCGCGTGCCGATGACGCGCGCGGCGATCGATCGCGGCCAGGACCGCATTCATATGGAAGGCCGGGAAGTCTTCAAATTCGCCGTCACCAAGATGATCCAAGCGACCGATCGTGCGCTCGAGAAGGCGCAGCTGGGCAAGAGCGACGTGGACGTTTTGATCCCGCACCAGGCAAACAAACGCATCATCGACGCGGCCATGAAGTATCTCGACATTCCACCCGAGCGCTGCATCGTGAACATTCAGGAGTACGGCAACACGTCGGCTGCCTCGATTCCGATTGCGCTTTCGGAAGCCGTGCGCGACGGGCGCATCGCACAGGACGACATCATCGTCTTCGTTGGATTCGGCGGCGGGCTCTCGTGGGGCGCAGTCGTCTGGAAGTGGGCGGCCTGACGTGCGCATAGCGATAATTTTCCCCGGTCAGGGCTCGCAAGCGATCGGGATGGGTGTCGACGTGGCAAAGCACTCCACCGCGGCGCGCGATCTCTTCGACATGGCGCAGACCGTTCTCGGCTACGATCTACTCGGCTTGCAGCAGCACGGTCCCGAAGAGCGTCTGCGCGAGACGCAGTACAGCCAGCCGGCGATCTTTACGACCAACGTTGCGATCTTCGCGGCGCTCGAGCTTGCACCCGAGACGCTCGTTGCGAGCGCGGGACATTCGTTCGGCGAATTCTGTAGTCTCTACGCGGCGGGCGCGGTCGGTTTCGAGGACGCGCTGCGCGTCGTCAACACGCGCGGCGTCGCGATGCAAGATGCCGCCGACATCGCCCCGGGCGGCATGAGCGCCGTGCTCGGCATGGATGCCGCCGAAATTCGCCGCGTCGTCGCGGCGGTGCGCGAGCAGACCGGCGCGCGCGTACAGCTCGCAAACTTCAACTCTCCCTCGCAGATCGTGATCAGCGGCGATTTGCACGCCGTGCAGCTTGCCGGCGACGAGCTGATGGCCGCGGGCGCGAAGCGCGTCGTGCCGCTCAACGTTTCGGGCGCGTGGCATTCGGCGCTCATGGAACCGGCGATCGAGCGCTTTACTCATGCCGTCGACGCAACGTCCTTCGCCGTGCCGAATTTCGACGTGATCTCAAACGTCGACGCGCAGCCCTATCGCGACGTGGCGACGATCAAGAAGAACCTCGTGCGCTCGGTTACGAACGAAGTGCTCTGGCACGCGACGGCCGAGAAGCTGCTGACCTACGATCTCGACCTGGTGATCGAGTGCGGTGCAAGCGCCGTGCTCGGGCCGCTCATGAAACGTCTGCCCAACGCCCCTGAAGTCGTCGTCGTCACCGACTACGCCGGTATCACGAAATTGAAGGCCAATGTCTAACTTCAACGATCGCGTTGCAATCATCACGGGAGCGAGCCGCGGCATCGGCCGCGCGATCGCCGTCGAGATGTGTCGCGAAGGTGCGGACGTCGCGCTGGTCGGACGCGATCGCGCCGCGCTCGAAGAGAGCGCCGGCGAATGTGCGGCGATTCGTCCGGGCGCCGTCGCTGAAGTGCTCGTGGCCGACGTCGCCGATCAGGTTGCGGTCGAGGGCGCAGTCGAGGCGGCCGTCGCGCGCTTCGGGCGGCTCGATTTCGCGATCGCGAACGCGGGGCAATCGGTCGACGCGTTGTTGCTGCGCCTCAAGGCGCAGACGCTGCAGCAATTGCTCGACGTGAATCTCAAGTCGGCGTTTTATCTCTGCGCCGCGGTCGCCAGGCCGATGATGAAGCAGCGGGCGGGCGCTATCGTGCTCCTTTCGAGCATCGTGGGGCTCACGGGGAACGCGGGCCAGGCCGCATACGCGGCATCGAAGGCGGGGCTTCTCGCGCTGAGCAAGTCGGCTGCAAAGGAGTTGGGGTCGAGGAACATAAGAGTCAACGCCGTTGCGCCCGGCCTGATCGAGACCGCGATGACCCAGAGCATGCCGGAGGGCGCGCGGGACGCGCTCATCAAGACGGCCGCCCTCGGGCGAGCCGGGACACCCAAGGATGTCGCGGGGGTCGTCGCCTTCCTTTGCTCGGATGCCGCCGCCTACGTCACCGGTCAGACGATCGTGGTCGACGGCGGCGTACTCATGTAAGTTTCCCAATCGTGGGAATGTACCATCAATCGATTATAAGGAGCTGTAATGTCAACGTTCGACAAAGTCAAGAAGATCATCGTCGAGCAGCTCGGCGTCGACGAATCGGAAGTCACGACCGAAGCCTCGATTACCGATGACCTTGGCGCCGACTCGCTCGACCAGGTCGAGTTGGTCATGGCCTTCGAGACCGAGTTCAACATCGACATTCCCGATGAAGAAGCCGAGAAGATCAAAACGGTCGGCGACGCGGTCGCGCGTATCGATCAAGCAACGGCGGGGGCATAACCACTAGCCATCATGTTCGACCAGCTTAGCGACCGGCTCGGAGCGATTTTCTCGCGTCTGAGCGGACGCGGGAAACTCAGCGAGAGCGACGTCAACGAGGCGATGCGCGAAGTTCGCATTGCGCTGCTCGAGGCCGACGTCTCCTTGGCAGCGGCGAAGCAATTCGTCGCGCGCATCAAGGAGCAGGCGATCGGGCAAAACGTACTCGAGTCGCTCACGCCGGCGCAGACGATCGTCAAGATCGTTCACGACGAGTTGGTCGCACTACTCGGCGGCGCGCAAGCGCGCTTGGCCTTCAGCGACGCTCCGCCCTCGGTGATCATGCTGGTCGGCCTGCAAGGCTCGGGTAAAACCACGCAGGCGGGCAAGCTCGCGCTGCGTCTCAAAGAGCAAGGACGGCGCACGCTGCTCGTCGCGGCCGACGTCTATCGCCCGGCTGCGATCGCGCAGCTGCAGACGCTTGCCAAGCAAGTCGATCTTCCGGTCTACGAAGCGGGCGCCGGCGATCCGGTGAAGATCGCGCGCGACGGCGTGAACGAAGCGCGGCGGCTGGGGATTTCGACGGTGATCGTCGATACGGCGGGGCGCCTGCAGATCGACGACACGCTGATGACCGAGCTCGAAGAGATCAAGGCGGCCGTCAAACCGAAAGAAATTCTCTTCGTCGCCGACGCGATGACCGGGCAAGAAGCGACCAACGTCGCCAAGGGCTTCCACGATCGTCTGGGTATCACGGGCGTAATCCTCACGAAGATGGACGGCGACACGCGCGGCGGCGCCGCGCTCTCGATCTTCAGCGAGACGGGCGCACCGATCAAGTTCGTCGGCGTCGGCGAAAAGCTCTCGGCGCTCGAGCCGTTCTACCCCGACCGGCTTGCATCGCGCATCCTCGGCATGGGTGACGTGCTCACCCTCATCGAGAAGACACAAAGCGTCTACTCCGAGTCGCAAGCCAAAGCGCTCGAAGAGAAGATGCGCAAGAACAGCTTCACGCTGGACGATTTTCTCGAGCAGATGCGGCAGATGAAGAAGCTCGGCTCGATGGCGGAGATCATGAAGATGATCCCCGGTATCTCTCGCGCGTTACCCAAAGACTTCGAGATTCCGGAAGGCGACATGCGGCGCGTCGAAGCGATCATCTGCTCGATGACGCGCGCCGAGCGGCGAAATCCCGGACTTCTCAATGGCTCGCGCCGTAAGCGCATCGCCTTCGGTTCAGGTACTCAGGTCAGCGACGTCAACAAGCTGATCAAGAACTTCGAAGGTGCGCAGAAGGTGATGAAGCAACTCAACCCCGCCTCCAGAAAGAAATCTAGACTCAGACCATGGTGAAGATCAGACTGCGCCGTATGGGCGCAAAGAAGCAGCCGACCTATCGATTCATCGTCGCCGACTCGCGCTCGCCGCGCGACGGCCGCTTTATCGAAATCCTCGGCCACTACAACCCGCGCACCGAACCCAAGACGCTCGAAGTGAACGCCGAGAAGGCCAAGGAATGGCTCGCCAAAGGCGCACAGCCGACGGAGACCGTTCGCCGCCTGTTTGCCGAAAAGGGCATCATGGAACGCGGACCCGTTCCCACGACGAAGCGCACACCGCGTAAAGGCAAAGAGTAATGTCCGCCTTCGATGACGAGTTCGGGCTCTTCGGCGAGGAGGGCGATGAGGCCGAGCGCCGCTCGACGCTTCCCGCGCGCAAGATCGCTTCGAACGAAACGGTCATCGACGACGTCGATCCGGAAGAGTCGCGTCCGGCGCGCACCGAGCGCGCACCGCGGGGCCGCGCCGCGGGCGGTCATCACGAGCGGACGCGCCGCGATCGCCAGCCGGCCGATCCGTGGGCTTCGCTGCGCCGCGCGACGGCGTTGCTCGACATGCTCGCAAAGAAACTCGTCGCGCATCCCGACGAAGCCGGCGTCGAGCTATTCACGGATGAAGAAGGCAAACCGGTCATCGAACTGGTCGTCGATCCCGAAGACTTGGGCAAAGTGATCGGCCGCAACGGACGCGTGGCGCAAGCGCTGCGCACGATCGTGCGCGCCGCCGCCGAAGGCCGTGTCTCGGTCGACATTCTGGATGCCGAAGAAGCTGCTGCCGCCGACGAGGCCACCGGCGACGGCGAATGAACTGCCGGTCGGTCGCATAGCCGGCCTCTTCGGGATACGCGGTGAACTCAAGTGCGATCCGACGAGCGCGGGTCGCGCGGTCTTTTCTGCCGGTGCGCGGCTGCTCCTCGATACGGGCGAGAGCGTTACGATCGAGAGCGTGCGCGAACACAAAGGCCGTCTGCTGGTAAGGCTCGAGCAGGCCGTCGACGCCACCAGCGCGCAGCGCTTCGTCGGCTTGACGCTGTTCGCGCCGCGCGAAGAACTCGACGTCGAACCCGGTGAGTATCTCGATATCGACCTGGTCGGTTGCGACGTCGTCGGAGCGAACGCGAAACGTTACGGGCGCGTGCAGCGCGTCGAGCATTACCCCGCGAGTGACATGCTCGTCGTGGGCGGACGCCTGCTGCCGATGGTTCGCGCTTTCATCCGTAGTATCGATCTCGAAAAAAAGGAGATCGTCGTCGACGATCTCCCGGAAGGACTGCTCGAGGGAGAGCCGCTCGGCTAAGAGTTCTCCGGATGGTCGGTGTAGTAGGCCTCGACCGCGTCTTTGACCGCGCGTGCGAAGTCGTCGTTGGTTTGCGTGTTCGTGTAGAGCACCGGCCCGAAGCATGCGTAGATTTCGAGCGTGAACGTGTAGCTGTCGTGCGGGCGGAAGCCTCCGACGTGCTGCACGTCGAGCCTGCCCGATGCGATCGTGTTGTCGCGGTGCATGCCGCAGATCGTGTTCGCCACTTTACTGGGATCGCTCGTGACCGTTCCCGACATCGCGACGGAGTAGTAGCTGCTCATCGCGTGGTAGAGGTCGGCGGTCGCGGCGTCGAGCGTCTTGCTTTGCGCGCTTCCGATCAGGTGCACGAGGATGACGCCGCGCAGCGGCTTGCTGGGCGTGGGTGTCGGCGCAGGCGTCGCGGGCCGCGGCCTGCCCTTGAAGATATCGGCGAGCACGTTGTTGATCGGCATCGACGCACCGGCCGTGGACGCTGGCGTGGGCGTAGAGGCCGGACCGGTGGCGATTTCGGGGTGCGAGATTCCCGCGGCTTCGAGGATCACGGTACGTGCATTGAGCGCCTGCGAAGCGACGTCGGGCGCGTCGGCAACCTGTGTCGTGGCGGAGTACACGCTGATGTCGCTGTTGACGTCGACGACCTGCGTGACGATCGCCGCACCTTGACCGATGGGCTGCACGTAACCGCTGATGTAATAGTCGGCGTGCTGCACGTGCGCGAACTTCTGAAAGTCCTCGCGTTTGATGCCGGCCGGGATTTGCAGCACTCTCACGCCGCCGGTTTGGACGAGGACCTGCGCGAAGATCTGCGCGATCGCGTTGCCCGTACGCGGATCCAAGTCGGAGGGCGCATCGAACGGGTAGATCAGCACGACGGGCTCGTTGCTGTCGAAGAGCGTGGGTTCCGCCGTCGGCGCGGCCGTAGCGGCGGGCGCAGGCGTGGACTTTGCAGTCGGGCGCGGTGCGGGGGTCGCGGCCACGAGCAACGCGCTCGCAAACAGCACAAAAACAGCGAGGTGACGGCGCAACGGCACTTCCTTTGCTACATCGTCGATGGGTGATTAACGGCGCTATTCGCGCTCGAGTTCCCCGTACCCGGTCGGAAGGGTGACCTCCTCCGGCCGAGCGGGCGTCCCACCGTCGCGCGAACGTGGGCACTCTTCGTGGTGGAAGGCAATACGCCGGAAACGGAGCGCGGATGTCACGTACCGGGGAGCGCGGATTTACGCTCATCGAGATGATGATCGTCGTGGCGATCATCGCGATCTTGGTAGCCATCTTAGTGCCGAATTTCATGCGTGCGCGCGCGCAGGCCCAGACGGCGGCGTGCGAGGCGAATCTCAAAGAGATCGCTACGGCGCTCGAGGAGTATCAAACCGATCACGAGGCCTATCCGGACGTCACCGGCGCGACGAATGTTACGAACACCGAACCGAATCTCGGGCAATACTTACGCCAGACGCCGATCGATCCGGTCGCGCCGGCCGGCTTCTATCAATACCAAGTCGCGAATTATAATACCGGAA
This sequence comes from Candidatus Acidiferrales bacterium, assembly GCA_035507275.1. Lineage (GTDB taxonomy): Bacteria > Vulcanimicrobiota > Vulcanimicrobiia > Vulcanimicrobiales > Vulcanimicrobiaceae > Aquilonibacter. Next base: position 117,658 of record DATJOG010000040.1, on the reverse strand, counting down.
GCGCGAGCTACACGATCATCTGCCCTGGTCAGCACGACCCGGCGACGATGAGCGCGATCGGCGGCTCGGCGTCGGCGACGCACATCCAATACGCGTCGGGAACCGGCTTCAGCGCCGTCGCGAGCCAATAGCGCGTGAACCTCGCAACGCTGGGTGCCGCCTTTGCCATGGGCCTCACGACGAGCATCGGTCCATGCATGGCCCCGCGTTTTCTCGCCTTGCGCGCGATCGTGACGCACGCGGCCGGCCGCGAGCGCTGGTGGCGCGTCGCGTGTTTCATGGCGGGCCTGCTGTGCGCGTACGCGTTGCTCGCGACGGTTGCGTCGCTGGTGTGGACGATAGCCGAGATTTCGCGCTACGCATACCTCGCTCTCGGCACGGCCTTTTCGATCGTCGCGCTGCGCATGCTGACTGCGCATGAAAGCTGCGCGCACGAAACCGCGCCGCGGCTCTCGCGCGGTTCCGCTTTCTTCACCGGCGGCGCGCTCGGGTTCATCGTTTCGCCATGCTGCACGCCGGTCGCGGCGATAGCCGCGAATATTACGATGGCCGGCGGCTCGATGGGCTCGGCGGCGCTTGCGGCGTCCGCCTTTGCCGCCGGGCACCTCGCGCCGCTTGCCGCGACCGGCGTGCGGTCGCTGCGGCTCTCGGGTTCGGCTTCCGCGACCATCAGCGCCGGATTATCGATGGCGCTTGCGTGCTACTATTGGGTGCTCGCATGATCGATCTGCGATCCTCGCTTCGGCGATTCTTCGTCGCGGCGGCTGCGCTCGCGCTCGCCTTTCCGCTCTTGCGGCCGGCAATATCCGAGGCCTTGGTTTCGCGCGGTGACGCGCTGCTGTATGCGCGCGACGGCCGCGCGATGGAGAAATACCACGAAGCCTGGCTGCTCGATCGAGGCAGTTCCGACGCCGCCGACCGGTACGTGTTTGCCGCGTTTCTCGCGCGGCGAGAGCTCGAGAGCGCCGTCGATGTAGCGACTGCGACGCTAACCGTTCGTCCGCGCGACGTTCGGCTGCGCATGGATCGTGCTCTCTGTCTGCACGTTCTTGGACGAATAGCCGCCGCGTCGCGGGATTTCGAGCAAGCCGGCCGCGAGGCCCGCGACGTGCAAGCGCTCGCGCTTGCGGCGGACGACGCGATGAAGCTGCACGAGCTGCGCCGCACGCGCACGCTGCTCTCTCTCGCGCACCGCATCGATCCCGGCTACCTGCCGGTCGCGCGCGCGTTGCGCAGGATCGAATGATGACGATCGGGGCGGCGCTCGTCCTCGCGTGCGCACTCGTCTGCGCCGCGACCGATATTCGAACGGGACTCGTTTTGGACGTGGTGACCGGACCCGCATTCGCCGGGATCATCGTGTGGTCGCTCGCGACGCACGCGCTGCTGCCGGCGCTCGCCGGCGTTGCCGTCTGCGCGGGACCGCTTCTCGTTCTGCACGCAGTAACGCGCGGAGCGGGCATCGGCCTCGGCGACGTGAAGCTTGCCGGCGTCATCGGCAGCGGGCTGGGCGGCGCAGCGTCGGCAGGCGCGATCGGCGCGGCGTTCGTGGCGGGTGCGATCTGGGCGATTGGGATGCTGATCGCGCGGCGAGCGCGCGCCGGCGATCGGATCGCATTCGCGCCGTTTTTAGCACTTGGCGCGGTTGCGTTCGTGTTGTTCCGATCGGCGTACGGCCATGCGTGACTGGAAAACGCTCCCGCTGGGCGTCGACATCGGTATAACGCGGCTGCGCGTTGCGCTCGGCGAGGCCGGCGCGCAGGGCGCAGTGCGGCTGCGCGCCGTCGTTTCGCGCGATGTGCCCGACGAAGCCGTCGGCGCGCTCGGGGTGGAACAAGCCGAGCTGGTCGCGGCGGTCATCGAAGAGATCTTGCTCGAACTGGGAACGCGCGAGAGTCGCTGCGTGCTTGCGCTCAGCGCGCCGGCTTGCGTGCTGCGGACGGTGCGTCTGCCGAAGATGAGCTGGGCCGAGCGGCTGCGCGCCGCACGTTTTGAGGCGCAGCGCTTCGCGACGTGGGATATGGGGAGCGAAGACTCGGTCGTGCGCGTACACCCGCTCGATCGAACCAAGGGAATCTACGCGATCGGCGTCGCGCGCAAGCGGAGCGTCGACGCACGGGTCAGCGTTGCACGGATGGCGGGACTACGCGCGATCGCGGTCGATCATGACGCGCTCGCGATGCGTCGAATCTTCGGTGAATGTGACGCGGTCGTCGATATCGGTTCGGACCGATCGAGTCTGCACGTCTTCGGGCCGGCGGGACCGCTTACGCTCGTTGCGGCATCCGGCGGCGCGACGATCACGCAGGGAATCGCGGCCGACCTTTCCATCGACCTGCCGGCAGCGGAGCGGCGCAAGCGTATTCTCGGCTGCGCCGGCGCGGGCACGGCGGCGCGCGAGGAAGTCGTCGCGTCGATCGTATCGTTGATCGAGCGGGCGCGCACGCGCGCGGCGGTTGGGCGGATCGTCTTGACCGGCAACGGTGCGAGGATTCCGGGTCTGGCGCAGGATCTGGAGCGTGCGAGCGGTGCGTTGACGCAGACACCGGTTCCGCAGATTCTTCAAACCAGCGCCTACCCTGACGACGTGGTACGCGTTGCCTCGCTCGATTGGGCCTTAGCCGCAGGGCTGCTGTCGTGGGGCGTCGCGGCGTGACGGGGTTCAATTATCTTCGCGACGGCGCGCCGGAGGCGTTCGAATACTTGCGCCCGAGCAGAATTCCCGAGGCGTTGCGCACGCCGCTCGCGGCGCTGCTCACCGCATTCGTCGTCGTCGGTCTGTGGTGGGCGGTAGAACAGCTTCTGCTCTCGCAGGCGCAGCGAGAGCTTGCGACACAATCCTGGCGGTTGGCGGCAAGCAAAGCCGAACTCACCGAGCTCAAACTGCGCAAATTGCATTTGGAGGATTTGACGGCGCTCGATGCACGCTTGCGCCGCATCCGCCTCTCCGGCGCGACGGTCGCGAAGAGCCTGGCGGAGGTCGCCAATCACATTCCTCGCACTGCCTGGCTCACGAGCATCGCGCAGGTGTCCGGCGGCCTCGAGATCGACGGGCGGGCTCAAGGGCTCGACGCGCTCAGCGCGACCGTGGCGGACTTGACGTCGAACGCGAACGGCGCGGCTCCGGATCTCGTGCGCGCAACCAAAGAAGAGCGGGATCGCTCGCAAGCAATCATCGCCTTCACGGTTCGCGTCGGAGCGCGGCAATGACGATCGCAGCATACGTTCGCATCGTCTGGTTGCTGACGGGCGCCGTATTTTTCGGGCTCGGCGTGGGCGTCGTTTGGTGGCCGAACGCGCAGACGATCGCCGCGGTCAGCGCGCAATCGCGCGCGCTGTACGACGAGGCGAATCAAAACGAGGCCGAGGTTCGGCACGCCGCGCAGCTGCGCGCGGTCGCGCGGCAGATCGCCGGCGACGTGCGTTCGCTCTCCGGAGAGGGATCGCAAAGCGCGGCGATGGCTGCGACACTCGCTCTGCTCGGTCGCGAAGGGCGGGCGTTTTCCGTCGACGTCCGTTCGATCCTTCCGGCGCCCGAGGCATCGGCGATGCCTTCACCCGGCCCGGCGGAGCGCGCCCTTGCCGGCACGCCGCTCGAGATCGACGTTCGCGGGAGCTTTCGCGACATTCTCGCGTTCGTTTCGGATCTGCCGCGGCACGACGCACTCATCGAGGTGCATGAACTCAGCCTGAGCGATCGCGGCGATCGCTCTCCCAAACACATCCTCGGCGCGTCGATCTACGCGACGGTTTTCCGTTACGGCGACGGCGCAGAAAGAGAGACGCAGCATGCTTCCCGGGCTTCTTGACGGCGAACGGCGCGCGCTCGCGCGGCTTGCGACGATGCTGGTCGCAGGCGCGCTGTGCGTGCTCCCCATGACCACGCAGGGATCGAGTATCGCCGGCGCAAGCGCCGTAGCGGCGCGCGCGCGCGCGCAGAGCTTCGCCGGGCCATCGCCACTTGCGTTTCCCGCGTACACCGTCGACCGCGATCCTTTCGTTCCGGCCGATCCGCAGGTCGAAGACGCGCCGGCCGAAGCGCCGTCGGGAACGGCGAGTGCACCCGTTCTTCGCGCCGTCATCGTCGGCGATCCGCCGCGTGCGCTGGTAGAAGTCGACGGGAACGTCCATGTGGTCGGTATCGGAGACCGGGCGGGCGCCCTTACCGTGGTAGCGATCGATGCGGACGGCATCGCGCTCTCCGACGGTTCGCGATTGACGATATCGCAAGAGCATTCATGAAAATCTTGCTTGCGTTCGTCACGTGCGTACTGCTCGCCGCGGGCGTTCTGCGCGCCGCGCCGCTGATCTCGATCGACGTGCACGATGCCGACATCAGCGACGTCCTCGCGCTCCTGGCAGCGCAATCGGGGCAGAACATCGTCACGGACTCGACCATCAAACCGCAGCGCGTTACGATTCACCTTCACGGCGTGACCTTCGATCAGGCGCTCGACGTGCTGCTCAATGCCAATGGGCTGCAGGCGCATCGCAACGGAGGCATCCTGGTGGTGGGTTCGGCCGACGCCATGAACCGCAAGTATGGCGAGAGCGACCCGCGCAACGGCGCGCAGACCGTGGTGCTGCAACTCTTGCACGGGGATCCCGGCGACGTCGTGAAGGAGATCGCGCCGGCGCTTCCCGAGGGTACCGTGATCTTCGCGGATCGCCGGACGAGTTCGGTGATCGTCACCGCGGATCCCGACGTCGTGACGCGCGTACGCCGGCTCGTCGCGGCGCTCGACTCATCGAGCGGCGGCGGCGGCGGGAAGCAAACGCGCGCGTACCGCCTGAAATACATCAAAGCCGACGACGCGCTCAAAGAGCTCAAAATCCTCACGGCCGACGGCGCTTACATCTCCGACGCGGAGCACAACGAGGTCATCGTCGACGGAAGCGACGCGGTGCAGAGTACGGCTGCAACCCTCTTCGCCACGATCGACCGCCCGAGCCCGCAAGTGATGTTCGAAGTGAAAGTCGCGGACGTGACGCCCCAAAACGATTCGAGCAACTTCGGTATCGAAGTCGGGGGCATGAATTTAGCGGGCACCGTAACGCCGGGCGCCACATCGTACGCGTTCACCGGTGGGTCGGTTCCCGTCAACGTGACGCTCAACGCACTCGTCTCGCAAGGGCGAGCGCAGATTCTAGCGACGCCGAAGCTCGTAACGTTGAACAACAAAGAGGCGGACCTGCTGATCGGCGAGACCTATCCGATCGTGTTCAATACGTCGGTGCTGGGCGGGCAGAACGTGCAGTTCGTGGATGTCGGCGTGAAGTTGCGCCTGACGCCCACGATCGGCGACGACGGCGTGGTGACGGCCGAGCTGCATCCCGAATATAGCGAGATCGAGAGCATTACGTCGACCGGTTATCCGGTCATCACCAACCGAAAGATCGACTCGACTCTTCGTGTGACCGATTCACAGACGATCGTGCTCGGCGGTCTCATGCGCGACACCGATAGCGAGACGCTCACGAAGATTCCGGGTCTCTCCGACATCCCGATACTCGGCAAATTCTTCCAGAACAAAGAGACCTCGCACGAGCGCGACGAGATCGTGTTTCTCATCACGCCACACGTGATCTATCCGGCGGGCAAGTAGTGCTGCACCCAGTCCAGCGTCTCGCGCCAGTAGCCCTCGGCGCGCACGGGATCGCTCGGGAAATGGTGCGCCGTCGGAATCGCTACCATCTTCACCGGCACGCCTTCGTCGTGCAGCGCGTGATACAGCGCGTATGCTTCCGGAACCGGCGTGGTTTCATCGGCGGTTCCGATGAGAATGAGCGTCGGCGTAACGATCTTGCTCACGTAGGTGATCGGAGATCCGTCGCGATAGAGCGGCGCTGCTTGCGGATCCCAGGGTGACCCGCCGAGCGAATCGCGTGTCCACGCGAGATTGCCCGTGGCCGAAAGATCGTATTCCGCGACCCAGTCGATCATGCCGTCGCCGACGACCGCGCACGTCCAGTGGTGCCAGTGGCCGATGAGCCATGACGTCATGTAGCCGCCGTAGGAGTGACCGGTCACCGCTTCGCGTGTGGGATCGACGAGACCGCGCGCTTCGAGCTCTGCGACGCCCGCCATCACGTCTTGACCGGGCCCCTCACCCGGGTCTTTGTAGATTCCGTGCTCGTGCGCGTTACCGAGATTGTCGCTGCCGCGATAGTTCGGCTCGAAGACGACGTACCCGCGGCCTGCTTCGATCTGGCGAAATCCGAAGAACGAGAGAGCCGAGAAGGCTTCCGGCCCGCCGTGAATGCGCAGCACGAGCGGATACTTTTTGCCGGCGACGTAGCCCACCGGATAGGTGAGAATACCGTCGCTCTCTTCGCCGTCCTTGCCGGTCCATTTCATTTCGACGCTCTTGCCGTAGCGTAACGCGTCGAGTTTCGCGTTGAGATGAGTCAGCTGCCGAGGCGCCGCGTTCGCCGAGTGCAGAAGGTAGACCTCGGCGGGCCGGTTCGTCGTGCTCGCGACGAACGCGATCGCGCCGTTCTTGGCGACGCTGAATTCCGAGGGATTGAGATCGCCGAGATTCAACCGCGTTGCTTCTCCCGAGAGCGGTTGCGTGTAGAGCGCGCTCTGCGCGCCGTCGGAGGCAAGGAGCAGGATGCGACGGCTGCCGAGCCAGTCGATCGCGGTGACGTCGCGATCGAGTGACGATGAAACGGCGGCGTTCGAGCTGCCGTCGTCGACGAAGACGTTCATCACGCTGATCGGTCCCGGTCCGTGCGGGTAGAGATACGCGATGCTGCGGCCCGACGGCGCGTAGGCAGGCTGATACTCGTATTGCGTGCGCCGATCGATGGCGCTCACCTTTCCGGTGGCGACATCGACCACCGCGATCGAGGTGCGATCGGAGTCGGAGTCGTCGGCGTCTGACTGGCGGGTGAACACGATCGACGCGCCGTCGGCCGACCACGACGGATCGATAGCTTCGCCGACGAACGGAGGCGCCGCCTCGAGCACACTCCACGAACCGCTGGTGAGACGGCGATCGCCGCCGCCGCTCGCGCGTGCGATCCACAAATGCGATGGACGCGGCTCGTGGGTGGTGAGAAAACCGTCGTCGTGCACGCTCCACAGATCGTCGTGACGCGCGGCGGCCTTGGGATCGCGCGGACCGTCTTCGACGACGTACGCAACCGAGGTGCCCGACGGATTCCATGCGTATTGCTCGACGTCGAACTTCGCGTGGGTGATCTGCACGCGCTTGCTGCCGTTCACCGCAACGCTGTAGACCTGCGCGATGCCTTTGGGATCATCGGCCATGTACGCGATTCGCTCGCCCGAGGGCGACCATCGCGGATCGCCCAAACCTTTGAGGACCGGTGTGATCGCGCGCGCGGAGCCGCCCGAGGTCGCGACGAGCATGAGGCGCTTCTCGTAACGGTCGTGCACGTAATCACCGGCGGATGCTACGAAAACGATCTCCGTGCCCGCGCTGTTGATGCGTGCTTGCGAAATGCCGACCAGCGAACGCAGGCTCTGCAGCGTGAGCGGCGGTGCGGCGGCGCGGGCGCTCGGTGCCATCAGGAACGACGCCAATATCGGCAATATCGCGAGTTTTTTCATGATTCGGCCCATTCGCGGACGACCCGAAAGAGCATCTTCGAAAAACAAGGAAAACGGGGGTTTTTCGATAATCGGCAGGGGCAATTAGCTGCCCCATTTCCGAAAGGACAGTATGACCAAGAACGAGTTAGCTCGTGAGCTCGCCGAAGAGTTGGAACTCCCGCGCCGCCAGGTCGCAGACCTGATCGAGGCGATGCTGGAGAAGATCACCGACGTGCTCAAGTCGGGCGATAAAGTCCAGCTCACCCCCTTCGGCCAGTTCAAAGTTCGGGATCGCGCGGCCCGTATCGCGCGCAATCCGAAGACGGGCGAGCCGATCAAAGTCCCGGCCAAACGCGTGCTCAAGTTCATTGCCGGACGCACGTTGAAGGAAGCCGTCGGCACCGCGAAGCGCGGTGGCGGCGCCGCGAAGAAATCGACGGCCAAGAAAACGGCCAAGAAATCTCCGGCGAAAAAGGCTCCCGCTCGTAAGGCACCGGCTCGCAAGGCCGCCGCAAAGAAAACGGCCCGCAAGAAAGGCCGCTAATTCCTCAAGCGAGCCGCCAGGTTTGGCGGCTCGCTCTCATTAAGAGAGCGCGGGTGTTCCGCTATCTCACGGCGGGCGAATCCCACGGACCGGCTCTCGTCGGTATCCTCGACGGGCTGCCCGCGCATCTGCATCTCGATATCGAGCGCATCAATCAAACCCTAGCGCGCCGCCAGGGCGGTTACGGCCGCGGCGGACGCATGAAAATCGAGCGCGACGAGGTCGAATTTCTCGCCGGCCTGCGCGGCAGCGCGACGCTCGGCTCGCCAATCGCCGTCGTTGTACGCAACCGCGATTTCGAGAACGTGCGCGCCCTGATGGATCCGATCACCGGCTCCGGCAAACCGCTGACCAATCCGCGTCCCGGCCACGCCGATTATGCCGGCGCGCTCAAATACCGTCAGCGTGATCTGCGCAACGTGCTCGAACGAGCGAGCGCGCGCGAGACCGCGATGCGTGTCTGCCTCGGCGCAATCTGCGCGCAGTTTCTCGAGGCGCTCGGGATCACCACGCGCAGCTACGTCCATCAGATCGGGGCGGTCGTTTCGCCCGAACTCGAGGATTTCTCGCAAGACGACGTCGAGGCGAGCGACGTGCGCAATCCCGACGCCGAGACCGAAGCAAAAATGATCGCCGCGATCGACGCCGCCAAAGAGGCGGGCGATACGCTCGGCGGCGTCTTCGTCGTGCGCGTCGACGGAATGCCCGTGGGGATCGGCAGCAATCGCCAACCCGAGCTTCGGCTCGACGGCGTGCTTGCGGGCGCGCTGATGGGGATGCAAACGGTCAAAGCGGTCGAGGTCGGGCTGGGAGCCGGCGTCGCGGGGCGCCCCGGATCGCAAGCGCACGACACCTTCGCGCTCGAAGGCAGCGACGTCGTGCGCGGCAGCAATCGCGCGGGCGGCATCGAGGGCGGAATGAGCAACGGACAGCCGATCGTCCTGCGCGTCTCCGTCAAGCCGATTCCAACCCTGATGAAAGCGCTTCCCTCCGTGAACTTGCACGAAAAGGCCGACGCGCCCGCGACCATCGTGCGCAGCGACGTCTGCGTCGTTCCTGCGGCCGGCATCGTGGGTGAGGCGATGGTGCGCCTTGCACTCGTCGCCCCGGTCCTCGAAAAATACGGCGGCGATTCGATCGAGGAGACGCGCGACAACCTGCGCCGCGCCAATGAGGCGGCGGCCGCTCTCTTCGCGAAGGAGCGTGTGTGAAGCAGCACGTCGCGCTGGTCGGATTCATGGCGTCGGGAAAGTCGACCATCGGCAAACGTCTCGCGCGAAAATTGAAGTGCGCGTTTTTCGACACCGACGATCTCGTGGTCAAGCAGCATGGCGCGATTTCGGATATCTTCTACAACGAAGGCGAGAACGCGTTTCGTAACTACGAGCACGACGCGATCGCGCACGTGGTAAGCGAAGGCGAACCCGGGATCGTCGCCTGCGGCGGCGGTGCGCTCTCGTTCGAGCCGTCCGCGAAGCTGTTGAAGAAGCGAACCTATCGGATCTTCATCAAGGTGACGCCCGAACTCGTGCTCGAACGGTTGCGCAATAGCCGCAACGTGCGACCGATGCTCGGCCCGACGCCGACGCTCTCGCGGATCAAGTCGCTCTACACCAAGCGCATGCCGCAGTACGCGCACGCAGATTTCGTCATAGAAGCCGACGGCATGAGCACCGCTCAAGTCGTCGACGCGATCGTCGAGTGGTTGCACAAGAAGAAGATCACGCTGTAGACGGCGGCTTCATCGTCAACACCGATCTGCGGTATCCAATCTGCGTCGGTGATGACGTTCGCGCCCCGCTCGGGACGTTCATCGAGCACCGTGCGCAGCGCTTCGTCGTGCTCGCCGATGCGCACCCGGTGGTCGCAAAACTGGCACGCAGTATCGGCACCATTCCGGGCGCATTGGGCGTCCTCGCGTTTCCGCTCGGCGAGACGCGCAAGCGCCTTGCGACCGTCGAGAAGGTGCACGACGCACTGCTCGCGGCGGGGGCGGGGCGTGACGCGCTCGTCGTCGGCGTAGGCGGCGGCGTTGCGAGCGATCTCTTCGGCTTTAGCGCTGCGACGTACATGCGCGGCGTTCCGTACGTACACGTCGCGACGACGCTCGTCGCGATGGTCGACGCGGCGGTCGGCGGAAAGACCGGCGTCGACGTACGCGCCGGCAAGAACATCGCGGGCACCTTCACCGATCCGGTCGCCGTATTTGCGCATACGGCCGCGCTGCAGACCTTACCGTACCGGCAGATTCGCGAGGGGCTCGCCGAGATCGTCAAGGCGGCGATCATCGAGGGCGACGAGTTTTTCGAGTCGATCGAAGCGCTTTCGCCGCACGCGTTCTGGCGCTGGCCGTGGCTCGAGATCGTCGCGGAGGCGATCAAAGTGAAGACGATGATCGTCGCCGACGACCGGCACGAGGCGGGCATGCGCGAGCTGCTCAATCTCGGCCATACGTTCGGCCACGCGCTGGAAACGGCGAGCGGATACCGGATTTCGCACGGCGTCGGCGTTGCGTTGGGTTTGCGCGCCGCGGGACTCCTGGCGATGCGTACGGGCCGCTTCTCGGAGCAAGAGCATCTGCGAGTCCTAGCGACGACCGCACTCTTGGGAATGCCGCTTCGAACCTCGATCGGCGTCGACGAAGCGCTCACCGCGATGCAGAGCGACAAGAAGAAGCGCGCGGGCAAGTTGCGCTTCGTGCTGCCGCGAGCCATCGGCGACGTGGAATACGGCATCGAGGTCTCCGAGCGCATGGTGCGCAGCGTCCTCGCGCAGCTGCGCCGTTCGCCCGAAACCATCGGATAAGCGATGCCGCGCGTCGTCGATGCGCTTGCGGCGATCCGCTCGTCACGCTTCGATCTGCCGCTGACGTACGACGCCGGTTCGTTCGACCTGCGCGTGGGCGACGTGGTGCGCGTACCGCTCGGCTCGCGCGAGGTGCTGGCCTACGTCGTGAGCGCGATCCACGACGCACCGCCGGATCCCAAGCGCAAGGCGGTACTCGAGCGGCTCGACGTGCCGCGCGCCTTTGACGAGACCGGGCTGCACCTCGCCCGTTTCGTCGCGGAATACTACGTCTGCACGCTGGGCGAAGCGCTCGGCGCCGCGGTTCTCTCGGGCGCCCTCCCGCGCACGATCGACAGCTTCGTGCGCGCGGTCGCGCAACCCAATGCGCAGCGCTATCCATCGGTTCCCGCGCGCCTCGTGCGGCTCATCTGGGAAGAGCTCGGCGACGGCTTTGCGCTCGAGACGCTGCTGCGTCATCCCGATGCGCGGCGAGCGGGCGACCGCGGTGCGCTGCTGCGCTATCTGCAGACGCTGGTGCGCAGCGGTGAGCTGCGCCGCGAGCGCCGTTTCGTGCAGCCCAAAACGACGGTGTATCGCGTCCGCTCGCTCTTTCCCGGCGATGCGGCCGTCCGAGGCGCCAAAGCGCTAGCGCTGGCGGCGTTCGTGCGGGAACAGCCGGGCGTGCCGCGCGCCGACGCGCTGCTGGCGGGGTTTTCGAACGCGGTGATTGCGCGCGCGGTGAAGGCAGGCGCGCTCGAAGAACGCGAAGTCGAGCCGCTGCACGAGCGCTCCTACGCGCCGCTGCGCGATGCGCCGTTTCCGCCGACCGCGGAGCAAGCCGAGGCGCTCGCACGCATCGACGCGGCGCTCGATCGCGCGGCATTCACTGAGGTGCTGCTCTACGGCGTTACGGGGAGCGGGAAGACCTACGTCTACGTCGAGGCGATCAAGCGCGTCGTGCGTGAGGGCGGACGCGCGATCGTGCTCGTGCCGGAGATCTCGCTGACGCCGCAAACCGCACGCCGCTTCGAAACCGATTTCGGCGATCGCGTTGCGGTGTTGCACTCGGCGCTCTCGGAACGCGAGCGCTTCGATGCATGGCAGGCGTGCGCGCGCGGTGAGATCGACGTCGTCGTCGGCGCGCGCAGCGCGATCTTCGCGCCGCTGGCTGACGTGCGCCTCGTGGTCGTCGACGAAGCGCACGAGACGTCGTACAAGCAAGAGAACGTGCCGCGCTATCAGGCGGTGACGGTTGCGCGCGAACGCGTGCGCAGTGCCGGCGGCGTGCTCGTGCTCGGCAGCGCAACGCCGCCGCTCGAAAGCTACGAGGCGGCGCTGCGGGACAAGATCGAATTGGTGACGCTGCGCGAGCGGGCGACGGCGCAACCGCTGCCGCGCGTGCACGTCGTGGACTTGGCGGCCGAGTTCGAGAGTGGAAACAAACGCATCTTTTCGACGCTGCTCGCGGACGCACTCGGCCAACGGATCGCGCGCGGGGAGAAGAGCGTACTCTTCGTAAACCGGCGCGGCAGCGGCGGTTTCGTACTCTGCCGCAGCTGCGGCTTCGTTCCGCAATGCCCGCGCTGCGACGTGTCGCTCACCGCGCATCGCAGCGAAGGGTTACTGCGCTGTCACTATTGCGATTTCCAAAGCACGCTGCCGAAGCTCTGTCCGCAATGCGGGCTCGAGACGATTCGGGAGTTCGGTGTCGGAACCGAGCGCGTCGCGGAGGAGGTCGGACGGCTTTTTCCCGCCGCGCGCGTGGTGCGCATGGATTCGGACACGACGACGCGTGTGGGCGATCACGCGCGCCTCTTGACCGAGTTTGGCGAGCGCGGGGACGTGCTGGTCGGGACGCAGATGGTGGCAAAGGGGCTCGATTTCCCGACGGTCACGCTGGCCGGCGTGGTCGCGGCCGACGTCGGGCTGCACCTGCCCGATTACCGCGCCGCCGAGCGGACCTTCGATCTCATCGCGCAGGTCTGCGGACGCAGCGGCCGCGCGCGGGAGGGCGAGGCGATCGTGCAGACCTATGCGCCGCAGCATCCGGCGATCGTACACGCCGCGTCGCACGATTATGACGGATTCGCGCGCGAAGAGCTGACGCAGCGCCGTGCATTGCGCTATCCGCCCTTTTCGCGCCTCGTCTATCTCGGAGTGATCGGCCGCGGCCGCAAACACGCGCAGGACGCCGCGGAGCGCTATGCGGCGATCTTGCGAGCGGCCGGCGTGGGCGAGGTGCTCGGCCCGGCACCGTATCCAATCGCGCGCGTCAATAACGAATGGCGTTTCCGCGTTGCCGTCAAATCGCGCACACCCAAGCCGCTGCGCGCCGCGATTCGCGGAAAAATTTTGCCGCTCGCGCGCTCCGACCGCCTGGCGCGCATTGTTGTCAATGTGGATCCCTGAGCACCGGATGGGCTGCGACGAGGTCAGCGTTCGCGGCCGTGACGGTGTACTTGCAGCGCCTTTGCGGGAATCAGCAGCTGTGAGAGCAGCAGCCCGGCAACGAGCTGCACAGCCGCGAATGTCGCGTTGACGCCGAACGTAACCGCGCTCGAGATGTTGTGTTGGAACGCAAAGAGCACGCTCTCGTAGCTCAGGCTGCCCGGCACCAGCACGAGCAGTGCCGGGACGAGCATCAGCGCTTGCGGGACGCGCAGCGCGCGTGCACCAACGTTGGCAACGATACCGCAAAGCAGCGCCGAGAGAAATGCCGAGATCGAATGGACGGGCGTGCCGGCGAGCAGATGCGAGGTGAGCAGTGCGACGAAGCTCGCGGCAAAGACCCAGATGACGTCGCGCCACGGTGTGTCGAGGTCGATCGAGATGCCGACGGTCATCAAGGCCGCCGCGAGCATCCACCAGCCACCCGCCACCGCGTGCGGCGTAATGTCGCCGGTCCGCAGCAGCGAGGGTCCGATGACGGCGAAGCCCAAAAACGCGCCGCAGCCCAGTTCGAGCAGCACCGAGAGCACGCGCCCCAAGCGAGCCATGCCGGCAACCAAATCGCCGTTGGCGAGTTCGTGGAGCGCGAGCGTCAGCGAATAGCCGGGTAGGAGTACGACGACACCCGCGACGATCGAGATGTAGATGTCGGCCGGGCCGAAGATCTTGCTGAAGGCCGCGACGATGAGCGCGGCGGCAAATGCCGCGATCGCTTCGAAGAGGCGTCCGACGATCGGAACGCGGTCGGCGATCGCCGAGATGACGCCGGTGAAGAAACCGATGCATCCCGCGACGATCAACTCGCGCGCGCCGCCTCCGAGCAAGATCGCGACACCGATGGCGAGCAGCGTGAGCGCGGGCATCTCCCAGAGCACGCTACGGCCGGGCCAACGCCGGTCGATGTTGCTCACGGCGACGCTGGCCTCGCGAAAATCGATTTGCCCGGAACGTAGCTGATCGTAGATGTGATTGAGCAGCGAGAGCTTGCGCAGATTCACCCGGCCGGGCGGCAAACGGAGCAGAACGATTTTTTGATTCCAGGTGGGGCCGACCGCAATCGTAATCTGCGTGGGAAGTGCGAAGATCTGCGCGGTGAGCCCGATCGTTCCGGCGATGTCGCCGAGCGTCTCCTCGAGGCTGTCGGTCGCGACGCCGGCGCGATGCAGTTCGCGCGCCATCGTGCCAAGGAAGACCGCCTTCGGGTCGTCGGCGATCAAAGAAAAAAGCGCCCCGTCATCGCGGAGCGCTTCGGGTCAAACGATAATGCGGCCTACTTCTTGGCGCTGGTCTTTTTCGCGCTCTTTGCAGCGGGCTTGGCCGGAGCTTTCGTGGATTTCGCCTTGGGCGCCGGCGCCGTCGCGGCTTTTGCAAGCGACTTCGCGAGGCGAGACTTCTTCCGCGCGGCCTTGTTCTTGTGAATCACGCCGCTCTTGGCAGCCTTGTCGTATTCGCTCTCGACCGACTTCGCGAACTCGGCGTCCTGCGTGGTGACGGCCTTCTTGAAGATGGTCTTCAAGCGCGTCTTCTTGTCTTTGTTCAGCGCCGTGCGTTTCTCGCTCTGGCGGACCCACTTTTCGGCGGCCTTGATGTTCGGCAAAGAAAATCTCCTAGTTAGGCAACGGGAGGCATCATACCACGCGCTGGGGCGCCTCGGCTAGACCTTTGTAGCTCGCATAGCGGCTCGCGGCGATGCGGCCCTCCGCAGCGGCCAGCATGACCCCGCAGCCGGGCTCGACCAGGTGCGTGCAATCCGTGAAGCGGCAGGTCCCGGCCGGCTCGCGCATCTCGCGGAAGCCCTCGAGGAGTTCGGCCGGTGTGACCTCGCCCAAGCCGAACTCATTGACCCCCGGGCTATCTATAAGGAAGCCGTCGGGGAGGCGATAGAGCCGCGCCGCGGTGGTCGTTTGCCGGCCCAGCCCGTGCCGCGAAACCTCACCGACGCTTGCCTCGCCCCCGAGCGCACGAAAGATCGAACTCTTTCCGACGCCGGAGTTGCCGCAGAGCAGCGCGTGCCGGCCGGCGAGCGCCGCGCGCAGCGAATCGATGTGCTCTCCCGTCTTGGGATTGACGACGAGCGCTTGGTATCCGATCCCGGCATAGAGATCGCGCAAGGCGTGCGCAAATGCGGGTTCGGCCAAGTCGGGTTTTGTCAGCACCACGAGCGCCTCGATCGACTCCAGCTCGGCGAATGCCAGGAGCTGATCCAAAATGACCAGTCGCGGCGCCGGATTAGCGAGTGCGGTCACCGTCACCAGGGCATCGACGTTGGCGGCCATCGTTTTTGCGCGCCCGCCGATGCTGCGGCGCTCGAGGTGGAAGCGCCGCGGTTCGATGCGATCGACCACCGTTTTCTCGTCTTCGAGCACGCGAACGAAGACGACGTCACCAGGGACGGGCATGAAGCGTTTGCCCGTCTGACGCCGGAGTTGCGCGACGCGCGGCTGCGATTCGTCGTCGAGGCAGACCCACGCCGAATTTTTTCCGGTGGAAACGACGAGCGCGCGGCGAAGAATGGAGTCGTCCGTGTCAGCTTTCACCGTGCGATTTCAGCCCGTTCCCGAGGATGCCGAGCTTCGTGCAGCCGACGCCGTCGTGCACGCGTGCGGCGGACGAGCGACGTGGCAGCAATCGGCGGCATGCAACCGCATGTACGGTTTGGTCGAAGGGCCCGCCGCCTGTGCAACCGCGCTGCGCGAGGAGACGCGGGCCGCGGTCTTTACCCGGCCGGTCATCGCCCTTGCAGTTTCACCGAGCGTGCCCGAAGCCTTGCCGCCGCTGCTGCACGCGCTTGCAGGCCCCGGCCGCCCGAGCGGTGTGCTCTCGTGCGATGCATACGAAGGCGGACTGGTCGTCGAATGGGATCTCGAGATCACCTCCGCCGACGTACTGCTCGGACTCATCGATATCGAGATGGATCGCTTTCACGCTCGCCGCGTCAACGAACTGCTGACGCCGCTGCCGCTTGCGTGGTCGACGCGCATTGCCGCGAACGGCTTACGCGCGCCGGAAATTACGCCGGACCGGGTGCTCGAGGAGCAGCTCGAGGTGCAGCATGTGGTGGAGTAACACGCTCTTCGGCATCGGCGCGACCGACGTCATCGATATCGTAGCGACCAGCGTCCTGATCTACTACGTGCTGCTCTTGATTCGCGGCACGCGCGCGGTGCAAATTCTCACCGGCGTCTTCGTGCTTGCGGGTTTGCTCGGTGCAGCGAACCTGCTCCACCTCTATCTCCTGGGCGCGATTCTGCAATGGCTGGTCTTCGGCGCGGCGATCACGCTGCCGATTCTCTTCCAGCCCGAGTTGCGGCGCGCGCTCGAACAAATCGGTCGCGGCGGGCTGTTGCACATCGGCGAAGAGACGACCGATTGGATGCGTCCCGAAGATAAATCGATCTCGACGCTTTCGCACGCGGCATTCTTGCTTTCGCGTAATAAACTCGGCGGTCTGATCGTACTCGAACAGCAGAGCGGGCTCAAAGAGTTTGCCGAGAGCGGTACGATCTTGCACGCCGAGCTTTCGGAGGAGCTGCTGCTCGCGATTTTCATGCCGCGCTCACCACTGCACGACGGCGCGGTCATCGTGCGCGAAAACACCGTCGAAGCCGCCGGATGCTTCTTGCCGCTCGCCGAGCAGCGCTTGGCGGAACGGCGCATCGGAACGCGTCACCGTGCCGCCCTGGGCCTCACGGAACAAACCGACGCGGTCGTCATCGTGATCTCGGAAGAGACCGGTGCGATCACGATCGCGCGCGAGGGTAAGCTTTCGCGTCCGGTGGAAGAAGAGCCGCGCTTGACGAAGATGCTCCTCGCCGTCACGCGCCCGCCGCGCGACCGCCGCGGCTTCGCGCGCAACGACGTCGTCTCGCAGTTGCGCGCGCGACTCGCGCCGCAAAAGAATAAGGAGAGCCTGCGTGCAGATCATCCGAAAGAACTTCGGACTTAAGGTTCTCTCGGTTGCGCTCGCCGTCGTCGGTTGGGCGTATTTCCGTTTCGCGTCCAATCCGGCATTTGCCGCGCGGTTCGACCAGCAGATCTCGATTCCGATCGTTACGACCAATCTGCTCGACGGCTACAGCGCACAATTCAGCGATAAAGAGGCGGTCATCACCGTCTCGACGCACCGGGGCGATCCGCAGATCAAGCCGGGCGACGTCCACGCGGTCTTGGACTTGAGCGGAAGAACGGCGGGCGTCTACAACGTGCCGGTCGAACTGATCGCACCGAATGTCGTGGTGCAGAGTTTGAGTCCCGCGTCGATCAGCGTGACGATCGTAAAGTCGTGAGAGCCCGCTTCGGGACGGACGGAGTCCGGGGCGTGGCCAACGACGATCTGACGCCGGAGCTGGCGTTTGCGATCGGCCGCGCGGGCGCCACCGTGCTCGCACACGAGAGCGAACGGCATCGCCCGGTGATCGTGGGGCGCGATACGCGCTGCTCGGGGACGATGCTCGAAGCGGCGATCGTGGCGGGTATCACGTCGGTTGGGCGTGACGTGCTGCAGATCGGCATCGTGCCGACGCCGGCGGTTGCGCGTGTCACCGTGGCGGAGGGCGCGGCGGCGGGCGTGATGATCAGCGCGTCCCACAATCCGATCGCCGACAACGGCATCAAGTTCTTCGGCCCGGACGGATTCAAGCTCTCCGACGATCTCGAGCACGAGATCGAGTCACTGATGGAGCGCGACGATTTGCCGCGTCCGACCGGGACCGGCGTCGGCGTCGCGCGCATCGCACAGAACCTCGGCAAGCATTACTACGACGAACTCTATGCGACCGGCGTGAATCTGAGCGGTCTGCGCGTCGTGATCGACGGCGCCTTCGGTGCCGCCTACGCGATCGCGCCCTATGCGCTGCGCAAACTCGGCGCCGACGTGATCGAGATCAATTGCGAGAACGACGGGGCGAGGATCAACGTCGAATGCGGCGCGACCCATTTGGGCCCGCTGCAGGCCGAGGTCGAACGCGCCCTCGCCGACGGCGATCGCGCCGTTGTTGGCGTCGCGTTCGACGGGGACGCCGACCGCGCGCTTTTCGTCGACGAGACGGGTGCGATCGTTTCCGGCGACCACGTGATGTTCGCGATCGGCCGCGCGCTGCACGAGCGGGGCGAACTCGCACACGACACGATCGTCGGTACGGTCATGAGCAATATCGGGGTGGAGCGCGCGCTCGAGCGGCACGGCATCACCCTCGTGCGCACGGCGGTCGGCGACCGCTACGTGCTGGAACGGATGCGCGCGGGCGGCTTCATTCTCGGCGGCGAGCAGTCGGGACATATCATCGATCTGCGGCGCAACACGACGGGCGACGGCCCGATGACGGCGGTGACGCTCTTTGGCATCATGCGCGCAACGGGAATGGGTCTGCACGACCTCGTGCGCGAGGTCGTGGTCGCGCCGCAAGTGCTCGTGAACGTGCGGACGCCGCACAAGGCGGTTTTGGAGATCGAGGCGATCCGGGACGCCATCGCGCAGGCCGAATCGGAGCTCGCGGGCACCGGACGGCTCTTGATCCGCCCCTCGGGCACCGAGCCGCTCATCCGCGTCATGGCCGAAGGCGACGATCGCGAGGCGGTGGAGCGGATCGCCGGTGAATTGGCTCGCCGGATCGAACAAGCGGCCGCCGTTTTGTAAAGCCTGAGATAAAGGGCAGCAGGAGACCTTAATCTCACGGTAAACCAAAAGGCCCAGCCGCAGGCCCAGCCTGCGGACCCTACGCCTGCACAAGATCACTGAATCCGGCCTGGCAGCCGGAGCGGGGGACTTTCCCGGGATTAGGGGTGAATGGACCGGTCGGTCCTAGGGCGATCTTTCCCGTCCGAACCCGTCAACTAACCTCGCAAGTGTCGTGAAAGAGGAGCTTTTCTTGCGTCAAGCGTTAGCTGCCGGGGCTTTAGCCCTGTTGCTGGCCGGATCGTTCGCAGAAGCGAATGCAGCGACCACGGGTCGCGCCAAGACACCGACGACCACGAACGATACGGTTGTCAGCCCGGACGTCGCCGAATGGACGTCCCATCTCATCGTTGTCACGAAAGCCGACCGCGCTTCACAGAACGCGGGTTTCCGCTCGTTCGCCGGCGGGGTGCTTGCGCGCACCTCGAAAATCGCGACGCAGCTGACACGCAGCGCGCTCAAGTTCTTGGGCGTGCCGTACGTGTTCGGCGGCACGACGTCGAGCGGCTTTGACTGTTCGGGATACGTGCAGCACGTCTTCGCGATGCTCGGCATCAGTTTGCCGCGCACGGCCGACGCCCAATACGATGCGGGGCACCGGATCGTCGGCAGTATGAGGCCGGGCGATCTCGTGTTTTTCCAAACCTATACCTATGGCGCGTCCCACGTCGGAATCTACTTGGGCAACGGCAAGTTCGTGCACGCGAGCTCGAGCCACGGCGTGATGATCTCGAGTCTTTCGGATTCATATTGGCACGCGCGCTTCATCGGAGCCAAACGCTTCATCAGCGCAAAGCGCTTGGTCGCAACGCGATAAATTAACACCCCATCGGATCGCGCCGCCGCAGAGTCGCGCAGCGCATCACTCGCCTACATCTTCTGGCCCGCGGCGCTCATCGAACTGGTGACGCCGCGGCCGGAGGCGTCGAGCTGGTACCGGTTCCACGTACGTCAGGCCCTCGGCTTCGGCATCTTGTCGAGCGCGATCGGGTTCGCGGCGTTTCTGTGGCCGCTCGTCCTGAGCATCCTCATCGGAAACGTCGCCGCGACGCTCTGGATCTACGGGATCGCGATTCTCGCGGATCTTGGGCTTTTCGTGGTATGGCTGTTCTTGGCGATCCGCTATAGTCAGCGGGCGGGCCGAGGCGAGCTTTTCGACGTCGCCTGGGTCGCGCGCCTGACAGGGACCTCAGCCGGGAAGTAGTATTGACGGCAGCGGCCCGATAGGTGGGGTGTAGCCAAGCGGTAAGGCAGCGGACTTTGACTCCGCCATGCGTTGGTTCGAATCCAGCCACCCCAGTATCGTTAGAGGCGTACCGTCTCCGCTGCCTTACCGCAGCGGAGGCGCGCAGAGCCGTAGCGGAATTCCAACTAGCGGGGTCCCCGAAGTGCGAAGCACTTTGGGGAAGAAGCAGCGGACTTTGACTCGGCCATGCGTTGGTTCGAATCCAGCCACCCCAGTATCGTTAGAGGCGTACCGTCTCCGCTGCCTTACCGCAGCGGAGGCGCGCAGCGCCGTAGCGGAATTTCAACTAGCGGGGTCCCCGAAGTGCGAAGCACTTTGGGATCGCTTTTGCGTTGAAGCACAAGTCCTCGGTGCCATAACCACGACACAAAGGGACGGGGGTCCGAGAGGCGCAATGCGCGACGAATGTCGATTGCACGTTCGTTCGCACTCGCAGCTTTGCTGTTGGGCCTCACGCTGGCGCCGGCTTCCGCGGCCGACCCGCTAATTCTGCAGAATCCTACGGTCAGCCGCACGGAGATTGCCTTCGTCTACGGCGGCGATATCTGGACGGTTCCGCGCGCGGGGGGACGCGCGCGGCGCATCGTTACCGGCTTCGGCCTGGCTGGGGCTCCGTATTTTTCGCCGGACGGGTCGACGATTGCGTTCAGCGCAAACTACGACGGCAGCACGAACGTGTACACGGTGCCGGCATCGGGTGGTGAACCGTCGCGGCTCACCTATCACCCGGGCGCGGATATGGTCGCCGGCTGGACGCCGGACGGCAGCAAGATTCTCTTCGCCTCGCACCGCCACAGCCAGAACGATGCGACGCAGTTGTATACGATTGCAAAGGGTGGCGGGATTCCCGTGATGCTGCCCTTGCCCGACGCAACGGACGCATCGTACTCGCCCGACGGCACGCACCTTGCCTACGTTCCCAACGGCCAGTGGGAGCCGTTTTGGCAGGGCTACCGCGGCGGCCAGACCACGCCGATTTGGATCGCCGACATGGCGGATTCGTCGGTCGTCGCGATTCCGCGCAACGGTGAGAACGATCGCTTTCCGATGTGGATCGGCGACACGATTTACTTCGTTTCCGACCGCAGCGGCCACTACGCGCTCTATTCGTATGACACGCGTACGCACGGTGTAAAGGTCGACGTCGAGAATCCGCGTGGATTCGACATCGTCTCGGCCTCGGCGAACGACGGAACGATCGTGTACTCGAAGTTCGACGCGATCCATCTCTACGACCCCGCCACGCACACCGATCGCACGGTTCCGATCACGATCGCCGACGAGATGCCCGAACTGCGGCCACGCTTCGTGAATGTTGCGTATCAGATTCAGAATGCCGGTATCTCTCCCACCGGCGTGCGCGCCGTGTTCGAGGCGCACGGTGATATCCTCACCGTTCCGGCGGAAAACGGTTCGGTCCGCAATCTCACGCAGAGCCCCGGCATCGAGGAGCGCGACCCGGCGTGGTCACCCGACGGCAAATGGATCGCATATTTCTCCGATGCTGGCGGTGAATACACGCTGCGGCTGCGGGATCAGAAAGGTCTCGAGCCCGAGCGCGTCTATCAGCTCGATCCGCACCCGTCGTTCTTTTACTCACCCACATGGTCGCCGGACAGCAAGAAAATCGCGTACTTCGATAAGCACGGCGTGCTCTTTTACATCGACGTCTCGCAAGAGCACCCGGCGCCGGTCAAGGTTGCGGTGCAGCCGTATGAAACGTTCGGATCGAGCGCGTTCAATCAAGTGTGGTCGCCGGACAGCCGCTATATCGCGTATAACAAGCAGCTACCGAATTTTCTGCACGCCATCGACATTTACGATACGAAGGACGGCAAAGCGTATCAGGTCACCGATGGCATGAGCGACGCCACCAATCCGGCCTTCGACAAGAGCGGGAAGTATTTGTACTTCCTCAACAGCACGAACACCGGGTTCACGGCCTACGGCCTCGATATGGAGAGCGACGAGCACCCGACCTCCGCCTTCGTCTACGCCGTCGTGCTGCAGAAGAACGCGGCCTCGCCCGACGCGCTGCAAAGTGACGACGAAACCGTCACGAGCGACGAGCCCGAGGCCGCGGCAAAACCGCAAGCCAAGCCGTCGCCCCCGGCTTCGGAGAAGCCGAAAGCGGAGGCAAAGCCGCCTGCAATCGCACCGATCGATTTCGATCAGATCGATCAGCGTATCGTCTCGCTGCCGATTCCCGACGCGAACTACGCCGGGCTGCTATCGGCCACGCCCGGCACCATCTTCTTGTTGCGCGCCCCGCTCACCAGCGTCGAGCCGATGCCGCCGTCGCTCACGATTCTCAAATACGATAACGAGTCGCGCAAGCTCATGCCGTTCGCGCAAGGCGTGAGCGGTGCGGTCGTTTCGTTCGACGGAAAGAAGATGCTGCTCGCGCGCGGATATATCGGGACGTCGTGGGCGATCGTCTCGACGCTTGTGCCCTCGCCGCCCGGCGCCGGCACACTCGCGACGAGCGCGCTCGAGGTCTACTCCGTCCCACGCGAAGAGTGGGCGCAGATGTACCACGAGACGTGGCGCATCGAGCGCGATTGGTTCTACGACCCGCACTACCACGGACTCGACATCGCGGCGGCGGAAAAGCGCTTTGCGGCGTTTCTCCCGGGCCTCGCGTCGCGTTCGGACTTTACCTACCTCACGCACGAGATGCTGAGCTATCTTTCCGTCGGGCATCTCTGGGTCTATAACGGCGCGACCCCTCCCAGCACCGATCACGTTTCGGTCGGGCTCCTCGGCGCGGATTACACGGTCGACCACGGACGATTCCGTTTCGCGAAGATCTACAGTGGCGAGAACTGGAATCCGACGCTGAAAGCACCGCTGACGCAGCCCGGCGTGAACGTCAAGGCCGGTGAATACTTGTTGGCCGTGAACGGAAAGCCGATTCACGCCGACCGCGAGGTCTCTGCGTACTTCCAGGAGACTGCCGGAAAGCAAACGACCATCACCGTTGGTCCGAATCCCGACGGCAGCGGCTCGCGCGACGTGAGCGTCGTACCGCTGGCAAGCGAATTCGCGCTGCGCAATCTCGCCTGGATCGAACGCAATCGCGAAGAAGTCGATCGCCTCTCCGGCGGCAAGCTCGGGTACGTCTACATGCCGGACACGGCGTACGGCGGGTTCACGAACTTCAACCGCTACTTCTTTGCGCAGATAAACAAAGAGGGCGTGATCCTGGACGAGCGCTACAACCACGGCGGCCAAATCGCGGATTACGTGATCGACGTGCTCAGCCGCAAACCGCGAGCGATCATCGTCGGGCGTGAAGGCGCGCCGTATCTCGATCCGCCGCTCGCCATCTACGGGCCGAAGGTCATGATCATCAATCAATACGCCGGTTCAGGCGGAGACGCGATGCCGTGGCTCTTCAAAAAGGCCGGCCTCGGGCCGCTGGTGGGCGAACGCACGTGGGGCGGCCTCGTCGGTATCGGCGGCTACCCGGTGCTGATGGACGGCGGACGCGTGATGGCGCCGCGCATCGCGATCGGCGGGTTGAGCGGCCACTGGGAGGTCGAAGGGCACGGCGTCTCGCCGGATATCGCGGTGCAGCAAGATCCCAAGCTCGTTCGCGAAGGGCACGATCCGCAGCTCGAAGCCGCGGTCGCGACGGCGATGAAGATGTTACGCGAGCATCCGCTCCCGCATTACGCGCCGCCGCCCTATCCCGATCATCATCCGGTATTGCCACCGAGCGGTCAAGAAGAACGCTAGCGCGATCGGCGGAACTTTCTCCCAGCGCATCATACATTCGGCTAGGGCTTGGGCGAGATCGTGTTTCTTTTTGAATGTTCCCGCGGCGGCGGTGACGTCGATCATGGGCATGGTATGTTCCTCAATCAAGCGCGAAGAGATCGGAGTACGATCCAGAAGTCGTAGGTAAGCTCGGGGTCGACAAAGTACGCGTCGGGAATCGCGAAGAACCCGTCGCGCGCGAAGTCGCGCCCGCAGGAGTTGCGAGCGGTGAACGTCTTGCGCACGCTGTCGTAACCGACCGCGATGAGCGCGTGACCTCCGCACAGCGTGTCGGAACGGCGCGGGAGGCGCAGCATCGCGCTCTTGGCAGCTTGGGTGAACGGCTGCATGTAGGCCTGAATGCCGAAGATGAAAGCGTGCCCCTGTGCAAGCGCCGCGCGTAGATGATCGATCCGCTGCGCGATGCGGTGATAGCGCACGGGAAAGATCGCGGCGTCACGATAGCAGGCGCGCGTCGGGCGTTTGGTGATTGCGCGCCTGAGAAAGGGCCACTGGCGTTCCGGGCAGGAGCCGTGGCGGGCGAGCGCCTTGATCGCGGTGCGAATCGTCGTACCGGAATCACTATCCTCGGTGTGCGTCGATGCCCGTGCGTTGTAGTACATGAAGAGGCGTGAAGGCGGTGCGAGCCGCAGGTCGTGTTGATTGGCAAAGAGCGACATCGCCGACGCGAGCGCGTTCGCACTGCAGCTCTCCGTTCGGTATTGCTGGTAGGCCGTACCGCAATAGTGGGCGAGGTCGGCGCGCCGCGGCAGGCGCGCGATCGTCGGCGCAAAGGCGTGGTCGCGCCGGTCGAGGTCATCGCGATAGCCGCCAGGATGGAAATTCAGTTTCGCCATGAAGGCCCATTCGATATGAGTTCGCAGCAAGCCGCCACGCTGCACGTCACCAACGGCGACGCTGTGGTCTACCTTTTCAAGAAGGCCGGCGTCGTCGGTACCCACCTTCCATGGCGCGACGTGCTGCACGAAGGGCCGGTGCCGGCCGAAGCGACGCTCGAAGAGCTCAGCCGCATACGCGGCGCGTATCTTGCGACGCGCGGATTCGGGAATCCGATCAAACTGTTGCACGATCTCGCGGCGCGCGACGCCACGTTGCGGCGTGCGCGTGAGTTTGCCGAAGTCGTGCTCTGGTTCGAACACGATCTCTACGATCAACTGCAGCTCTTGCAGATTCTCGTCGAGCTCGATGCGATGGCGCTCGAGCCGGGTACGGTCAGCTTGGTGCAGAGCGACGCGTACCTGGGCAGCATGACGGCGGACGAGCTGATCGCGCTCTTTCCGAAACGGCGAACGGTCACGCAAACGGTCGTGGATTCGGCGCGAGCCGCGTGGAGCGCGGTACGGGCAAGCGAACCAGACGCGCTGCTTGCGCAAACCAAGCGTGACGCGCCGGGCCTCCCGTTTCTGCGAGCGGCTCTGATGCGGCTCTGTCAGGAGTTTCCCTGGAGCGGCGACGGCCTTTCGCGTTCGCAGCGCCACACGCTGCAAGCCGTCGCGGCCGGACCGGCCCGCGCGGAGGAACTCTTCCGGCGCGCGCAAGCACGCGAGGATGCGCCGTTTCTCGGCGACCTGGCGTTTGCGGCGATTCTCCGCGATTTGCAAATGGCACCGGCGCCGCTGATCGAGGGTGACGACGGCGAGCTCACGCCGACCGCGCAGGGCCGTTCGGCGCTCGCGGGCGCGGAAGACTGGCTGCAAGCGCAGCCGCTCGATCGCTGGATCGGCGGCATGCACCTCACGAACGATCGCCCGTTTCGCTGGGACGACGACGCCGCGCGTTTCCTCACGTGACGCCGCGCGAGCTGGTCGAGGAATTGGTCGACGCGTGGCAAGCCGGCGACGCGCATCGCGCGGCCGCGTTCTTTGCACCGCAAGGGGTCTACCGCGAGTCCGGGCGCGAGGCGATCGTGGGACGCGACGCGATCTACGCACATTTCGCGCGTTTCTTCCGCGACGGGCCGGCCTGGCGTTTCACGATCGACGAGCTCGTTGCGGAAGGCGATCGTGCCGCGGTGGCCTATCGCTTCGAGATCAATACGGAAGGGACGTGGCGTGCGCGCGAGGGCTGCGCGCTCGTGCATTGCAGCGATGGGCTCGTCACGCTGTGGCGCGAGTATCAGGGCGCCGCGTAGGCGTCGTCCAAGAGTTCGACGATGTGTTTGACCTCCGCGCGAACGCCCGCCTCACGCAGCCCGGCCGCGACCTGTAGCGCGCAGCCCGGATTGGCGGTCGCGACGATCGCGGCGCCGGTCGCTTCGATGTTGCCGGTCTTGCGCGCTTGCAGACGGCGCGCCATCGCGGGCTCGGTGAGGTTGTAGATTCCCGCGCTGCCGCAGCAGACCGCGCTCTCCTCCATCTCGACCAGTTCGAGCCCCGGAATCTTTGCGAGCAAGCGGCGCGGCGCGGCGCTGACACGTTGTGCGTGGACGAGATGGCAAGGCTCTTGATAGGTTACGCGCGCGTCGAGCCGTCCGTGCGCCGGCTGCAGTTCCATTGCGTCGAGCACCTCGGTGACGTCACGCACGCGCGCGGCGAATGCGGCAGCGCGCTTGCGCCAAGCGTCGTCGCCGGCCAGGAGAATCGCATAGTCTTTGAGCGCGCTGCCGCAGCCCGCGGCATTCACGACGTACACGTCGGCGCCGCTGCGTTCGAATGCCTCGATGTTCGCGCGCGCCAGATCGCGCGCGAAGCCGTCTTCGCCCGCGTGAACGGCGATCGCGCCGCAGCAACCCTGCGCGCTCGGCACGACGACGTCGAGGCGCGCGCGGTTGAGCATGCGAATCGTCGCCTCGTGCACGCGCGCGAAGGCGACGTGCATGACGCAGCCGGTATGCAGCATCGCGGTACCCGCCGCATGCGAGACGGCGTAGCGTTGATCGGCGGCGATGAAAAATCGGTCGGGAATCTGCGGGGCGAGGCGCGCCGCGTCGCGCAAACCCGTGAGCCCGGCCAGCGCCGTCAACCCGGAGCGCTGCGCGAAGCGCAGCAGCGAAGCGGCCAGACGCAGCCGCGACGGTTTGGCAAAGAGCCAGCGAAGAAGAAGAGCGCGCTTCCAACGCGCGCCGGCGGCACGTGACGGCGCGCTCGCATGCTCGATACGCGCGCGCATCTCCTCGAGCATGGGGCCGTAGGGGACCGCCGACGGGCAGACGGCTTGGCAGGCGCGACAATCCAAACACTGCGACATCTGCTCCACGAAGCCGGGACTCAGCAGATCGAGGGCGCCCTCGTCGACGGCCTTGATCAGACTGATCCGGCCGCGCGGACCCGACGTCTCCGCGAACGTTTCCAAATAGGTCGGGCACGACGGCAGACAAAGGCCGCAGCGCACGCAGGCATCGTATCCGGGGGACAGCATCGTCACGCCTTGCGCACGGCGCCGTCTCCGACCTTTCCGCTAGACCGGGAGGCAAGCATGGGCGTACGTTCTCCTGCGCGAATCAACCCGGCTACAATGGGGGGCCCCTTCTTTGGCTGACACCGCCACTTCCAAATATTTTCTGACGACCGAAGAGAAGCTCAAGCACTTCGTCATCGAAGCGCTCGAGCGCTCGGGCGTCTCGCATGCACACGCGGAAGTGGTAGCCGACGTGCTCGTCGAGGCGGATTTGCGCGGCATCGAATCGCACGGCGTCGCGCGCTTGGACTCGTATTACATCGCACGCATTCGCAGCGGCCATTTGAACCCTCAGCCCAACTATCACGTCGTGCGCGAAACGAAAACCTCGGTCGTGTACGATGCCGACAACGGCCTGGGTCATCCGGTTTCGAAGATGGCTATGGAAGCCGTCATCGCGAAGGCGCAAGAGTACGGCGCGGCATTCGGCGGCGTGCGTAACTCGAACCACTACGGTATCGCGGGCTATTACGCGATGATGGCGCTCCCGCACGACATGATCGGCATGTCATCGACGAACTCGGTGAAGTACGCGGCCGCGACGTTCGGGCGTGAGGTCACGCTTGGAACCAATCCCTTTGCATTCGCGGTGCCTGCCGGAAGCGAGCCGTCCTTCGTGCTCGACTTCGCGACGACGACGGTTCCCAAGGGAAAGATCGAAGTCTATAAGCGCAAGCACAAAGAGCTCGAGCCGGGTTGGGCGATCGATTCGCACGGCAACATGACCGAAGATCCCGACGAAGCCCTGCACGGCGCGCTTTTGCCGCTCGGCGGTTTCGGTACCGAGGGCGGCGGTCATAAGGGATACGGTCTGGGCTTGCTCGCCGATATTCTGTGCGGCGTGCTCTCGGGTGGTGCGTTCGGTCCGTCACTGCCTTTCGCCGACGAAACGAAAGAAGGCGCGATCTCGCACTGGTTCGGCGCGTTCCGCGTCGATGGATTCCGCGACGTGAAGGCGTTCAAAGATGATATGGATGCCGAGCTGCGCTACTACAAAGACAGCGCCGTCGCGCGTGGAGCGCAGCGCATCATGACCGCCGGCGAACCCGAGATTCTCAAAGCCGCCTACAACCGGCAATACGGTATTCCGGTGCACGGGAAGGTTTGGGACGGCCTCAACCGCCTCGCGGGCGAGCTCGATATCGACTTCAACCTTCCGAAGTAGGCTAGACGGCTTCGGCGGCCCGCTCGTCGCTCGGAATGAGTCCCAACTCGATGCAAGCGTCGCGCTCTTTGCGCAACTCGTTTTGCGTCTTTTCGAGCATCATGCGTCCGAATTCGTCGTGCTCGATGCCTTCCACGATGCGCGAGACGCCGTGCTCGGTGCGTGAAGGGTAGGAGAAGATGAGGCCCGGATCGATGCCGTACTCGCCGTTGGAATAGCGCGCGACGGAGTAGAGTTCGCCGTCGGGCGTGTGATGCGTGAGGCGATAAACGCCGGTCACGGTCGCGTGCGCGGCCGATGCCGCCGAGGACGCCAAACGCGCCTGGATCACTTGCGTTCCGCGGTTTTGCACCGTCGTAATGAACTTGCCTTGAAGCCATTCGCGGTCGTCGATGACCTCGGGCGCGGGACGGCCGCCGATCTTCGCGTGGGCGAAGTCGGGGAATTGCGTCGCGGAGTGATTTCCCCAGATGATCATCTGCGTGATTTCCGAGACGTCGATGCCGGCTTTCTTCGCAAGCTGCGCCCGGGCGCGCAGTTCGTCGAGGGTCGTCATCGCAAAGAAGCGGTCCCTTGGCACGCTGGGCGCGTTGTTCATCGCGATCAGGCAGTTTGTATTGCACGGGTTGCCGACCACGAAGACGCGCACGTCGTCGGCCGCGTTCTGCTCGATCGCGCGGCCTTGCTCGGTGAAGATCTTGCCGTTGACCCGCAGCAGTTCCGAACGCTGCATATCGCCCTTGCGCGGAACCGCGCCGACCAGAATCGCCCAGTCGACGTCGCGCATCATGGCGTCGGCGTTCGAACCGTATTGCACGCTCTTGAGAAGCGGGAAAGCGCAGTCTTCGAGCTCCATCAGCGTCCCGCGCAGTGTGCCCAGCGCCTGCTCGATCTCGAGCAGGTGGAGTTCCAGCTCCACGTGGGGACCGAACATTTCCCCATTGGCGATGCGGAAGATCAGCTGGTACCCGATCTGACCCGCCGCGCCCGTTACCGCCACCTTGAGTCGCTTTTTCACAATACCTCCGCCAGGAATTCCGTTTGGCCGTGCCCGATAAGGCATCCATGCGTGGTCCCCAGGGCCAGCCCGACCTCGAGCTCGTCCATGTCAGCGTCGCCTCCGCCGCCGGTGCCTATACGGTAGGCAATTCCTCGTTTTTCCGCTACATCATTCGCTTGGCTGAGATGGGCCTGCCGCTCTCGCTCGCGGATCAGGAAGCGGTCGACGTTTTGGCCGCGATTCCCCACGCGTTCGAGGCCGACGAGGACGTGCCCGCGCTCTCCGGCGCCGGATGGCGTATCGTGCCCGCGCAGGGTGAGCTGGACTGGCCCGTGCTCGAAGCGACGCCGCAGCGTCTGCGCACGGCCCTGGAACGGGCGCGCGCGCTGCTCTGGAACAACGCGACGCGCTTTCGCGTGAGCGCGCGCGAGATATCGGCAATCGAAGACGAGCTCGATGCCGTGTACGCCGTCTTGATGCGGGCAGAGGCCGCCGGCATCGCGGTGAACGTCTCATACGTTTCGTAGTTCCGCTCGTTGGGCCCGGCGGTGAACCGATCTCGTTCGTGCGGACCTTGTTTTCGCACGGGCTGCCGTTCTTGCCGCCCGGACGGATCGACGAAGTGCAGCACGTCTACGATCTGAGCGTTCGCATCGGGGGAGCCGTGCGCCGTCTGCGCTTCAGCTCGAGCGGCGGCGAGCTGGCGGTTGAAGTCGACGGTCGCGCCGGCAAAGCCGATCTCGTCGAGGCGCGACGCATTACGCGGCGCGTTTTTCGCCTCGATCAAAATCTCGCGCCGTTCTATGCGATGATCGCCGGCGATCCGCGTCTGGCATGGGCTATCGGTGCCGGACGGCTGATCGCGAGTCCCACCGTCTTCGAAGACGTGATCAAAACGATTTGTACGACGAACACGACTTGGGCCGGCACGCGCCGTATGGTCGCTGCGCTCGTCGATCGCGGCGACGGCGCATTTCCGGACGCGCAACGCCTAGCGAAGACGCCGGAGCGCTGGTACGCGGATGTGGCGCGCATGGGTTATCGCGGCCCGTACGTGCGCGCGATCGCGCGCGACGTGCACGGCGGAAGACTCGATTTGGAGGCGCTGCGCGGCGAGGAAGAAGGGCGCGAAGGGGCGGTGGAGGAGGCGTTGCGCGAACTGCCCGGCGTCGGTCCGTATGCAGCAGCGCACATCATGCAGCTCTTGGGCTACCATCACCAACTCGTGCTCGACTCGGCGACGCGGCCGAAATACCTGAAAATGAGCGGTAAGAAGCGCGCATCGGACAGAACGATCGTGCGCGAATTCCGCCGCTATGGGGCCTACGCCGGGCTCGCCTTCTGGCTCTACGTGACGCGCGACTGGCTCGAAGCGGTTCCGTTCGACCGCTAGCGCGTGAGCCAAACGGCCACGAGGAGCGTCGGGATCGTCAGCGCCGAGCCGATGCGCAAGAACGTCCAAAAGCCGACGCGATATCCGTCGCGGCGCAGCGCGGCCAACCAGAGCATCGTCGCGAGCGATCCCGTCACGCTGACATTGGGCCCGAGATTCACCGCCACCAGCGTCGCGTGCGCGATCACCGGCGCGATCGCGGCCGATTGGAGCGCGAAACCGCTCACGAGGGCGACCGGAAGATTGTTGACGGCGTTACTCGCTGCCGTTACGATCAGCGCGACTTCGAACCGGTTGCCGTGGAGCAGCAGCGCGTGAACGGCGTTGAGCAGTCCGCTCCTCTCGAGCAGCGCCACCAGCACGAAGAGCCCGACCACCAGCGGCACGACCTGCCAGGCGATATGCCGCGCGACAAAGGCCGCCGCGCCGCGCTCGCGCACCGTGACGACGGCGAGAGAGAAGATCGCGCCGGCCACGGCTGCGATGCCCAGGTCGAGATGCAGCGCCGACGCGATCACGAGTCCGAGTGCGCTGAGCGCGATCGCGGCGGCGCTGAGCGATGCGGCCGGTGCCGGCCGCGTTAGCGTGAGCGCGTTGGTGTAGCTGCCGCGCAAATCGGTGCGAAAGGCGATGCGAAGACCAGCGTAAGTGCAGAGCACCGCGGCCAGCGCCGAGATGCCGAAGGCGCTCAGCCACATGTGGAGCGGCGGAAGAGCACGACCGAAGACGACGAGGTTGGCGGGGTTGGAGATCGGGAGCACGTACGAGGCCGCGTTGGCGACGAACGCGCAGGCAAAGAGGTACGGCAGCGGCGGCGCATCGGTTCGGCGCAACGCCGCGGCGATGGCCGGGGTCAGCACGACGGCTGCGGTGTCGTTGGAGAGCAGCACCGTGACGGCAACGCCCACCAGGTACACCAGCGTAAAAAGGCGGCGGCGCGAACCGCGCGCGGCCTGCAGCGCACGCCCGGCGAGCCAATCGAAGAGCTCTTCATGGCGCGCAAGCTCGGCCAAGGCCATGATCCCGATGAGAAAAGCACAGACGTCAGCCGCGCGGGTGAGAGCCGCAGTCACCGCAGCATGATACCGGCTTGCACCGGCAGTCTCCGGCAGGGCCGATACTCGCACCGGTCTAATATCCACAAACACTGATTTGGTGATGTGTAGGGCCTGTGGATGAGGGAGACTCAGCCTCGCGAAATAGCAGCACCATGGCGCACGCCGACCCGGATGCGCCACGCTTTCGCCGGCCGTGGTATTGGCTGGCGGTTATTGGCGTGGCGGCGATTCTTGCCACGACCATCGTTATTGCCGGTGCGCGTGCGCGAATTTCGCAGGATCGGCTGGCATTCGATTCGGCCCAGCAGCTGCGGCTCCAACGGGTCGAGCAGCGCATCGAGAACTACTTCAGCGAGGCGATCGAGCTCGCGACGTTCGGCGCGCGGACGCTCGGGCCGATGCGCGGCAATCTGCCGCTCACGCAGGAGGTGGTGCGAGCGGTGCTGCGCTCGCGGCATAATCCGGCGGTCTACGGCGTCGGCGCGTTTTACGTACCGCACGCTTTCGACGCGCGCTACGCGTTTGTGAGGGTCTTTGACCGCGCGCTGCCCGGCGGAGTCGACGAATCGGTCAAGGAGCTGCCCGCGATACCCGCGGGTTCGGATTACACGCGGCTGTTGTGGTTCAGAGATGCGGTCGCGAGACCGTCACGGCCGGATTTCGAGGGCCCCTATACGCAGGACGGCCGGACGTTCATCAGCGTCGTCCAGGGGATCAGCGACGGCTCCCGCGTCGTGGGCGCGATGACGGTGGACACGCTGAGTGACGAGTTCAAGTCGCTGCTGGCGGGGCCGCTGGCGCGCGGCGACGTCGTATGGATCGAGCTCGGGCGGCGTCACCTCGTCGGTACTGCGGCGATTCCGCCCGGCACGCGGTTCGACCGGCGGCTTCCGGTGCGCTTCACGCACGCCTTCGTACATCTCTCGGCCGATGCCGCACCGCTGCTGCAATCGCAGAGCAACGAGATTTCGGCGAGCGCCGGTTTGGTCGGCGGCATCTGGCTGGTCGCAGTACTCTTTGGCTTCGGTCTGGTTCAACGTTGGCGGGCGCTCGAGCGCGAGCACGAACTCACCGTCCAGCAGCGGCGCCTCGAGGCGCAGATCGCACTCGCGAAAACCGTCGAAACGGAGTTGCGCAAAGCGGCGTTCACCGACTCGCTCACCGGGCTTCCCAATCGCTCCGCCTTTCTCGAACATGCGCATGCGGTGCTCGCGGGCACCGAACGCGGCTCGGTCAGTATCTTCTTCATCGACCTCGATCGTTTCAACATCGTCAACGAGACCCTCGGCCATCTCGCCGGCGACGATCTCTTGCGCACGGTCGGCGGGCGTCTCCAATCGCTCGTCGCGAGCGGCGATCTGGTTGCCCGGTTCGGCGGTGACGAGTTCGTGATCATGGCCTCACTCGAGCATCCGCCGGCGCAGGCCGCTCGCATGCTGCTCGCACATCTGGGCGAGCCGGTGCTCATCCACGGGCGCACGATCTACCCGCAAGCCTCGATGGGTGTCCTGACCATCGACGACTCCTATAGCACGCCCGAGGAGTTGCTGCGCGACTCCGACATCGCGATGTATGAAGCAAAAGGTCGCGGCCGCGGGCAATTTGCGATCTTCGATGCGGCCATGCGCCGGCGCGTCGCGGATGCGTCGCAGCTCGAGGACAGCCTGCGCCGCGCGATCGAACACGGCGAGCTCGAGCCGTACTATCAGCCAATCATAAGCCTCGTAACCCACCGCATCGTCGGATTCGAAGCTCTCGTGCGCTGGCATCGTGCGGATGGTTCGCTGACGGCGGCCGCGGAGTTCATGCACTTCGCCGAGCAACACGGGTTCGTCGAAGCGATCGACACGCTGGTCTTTCGCACCGTCTGCTCGCAGGCAAAGACGATCTTCGATCTCTTCCCTTCCGCTTCTATCGCCGTGAACGTTTCGACCGTCGAGTTGGCCTCACCCGATCTACACGAAATGATGGAGCCGCTCGTAACGCGCTACGAACTTCCGGCGAACCGCTTGAAACTCGAAATCACCGAAACAGCGATGATGAGCAGCAACGAGAACGTGCGGCGCACGATCGAACGCGTGCGGGCCTTCGGTTTCGACCTGATTCTCGACGATTTCGGAACCGGCTACTCCTCGCTTTCCTACCTGCAGCGCCTGCCGATCGCAGGCCTGAAGATCGACCGCTCCTTCGTCGAGCCGCTGCTCAGCGATCCCAAGGCGGTCGAAATCGTGCGGAGCATCATTTTGCTGGCGCATTCGTTCGGGCTGACGACGACGGCGGAGGGCGTCGAGACGCTCGAGCAATTCCAGCTGCTGGCGCGCCTCGGCGTCGACCAAGCGCAGGGCTTCTTCTTCTCCCCCGCAGTCGACATGGCGGCGCTGGTGCTGCTCGCGCAGCGACCGGTTCCGCGGGCTGCGGTAGAATGATCGTGTGAGCTCCTACATTCCCGCCGACCCCGCCATCGCCGAGTTCGCGGCCTACTTGCGCCTCGAGCGCGGGCAGTCGCCCCGGACCTCCGAGGAGTACGCGCGCGACGTGGAGCTGTTTGCCGCCTTTCTTGAGCCGCGGCGCGACAAAGAGCTGCCCTTCACGAAGATCGACGCGACGACGACGTCGGACGTGCGGCGCTTCGTCATGGAGCTGATGGGGCCGCGCAAGTATTCACCCAGCTCGGTGCGGCGCAAGATAGCCGCCCTTCGCTCGTACTTCGCGCTGCAGAAACGCGAAGGCCGCCGCAGCGACAATCCCGCGCAGGACGTGCCGCCGCCCAAGGCGCCCAAGCGGCTTCCGCACGTGATGACCGAACGCGAGGTCGGCAAATTTTTGCGCACCCGCATCGCGGGTAAAACCGAGTTTGCCCGGCTGCGCGACCTTGCGATGATGGAGCTGCTCTACGCGAGCGGGATTCGTCGCGCGGAGCTGGTCGGCCTCAACGTCAGCGACGTGGATCTCGAGAAGCGCTTGATGCGCGTCATCGGCAAGGGCAACAAGCAGCGCATGGTCTTCATCAACCAAGCCTCGGCCGACGCGATTCGCAACTATCTCGCGGTGCGGCCGCGTACGCCCGACGAAGCGCTCTTCATTTCGAAGCGCAAGACGCGCATGTCGCATCGGCAGGCGTGGGTGATCTTTCGTCAATTCGCGGAGCTATCGGGTTTGACGAAGCACGTGACGCCGCACGTCATGCGCCACTCGTTCGCGACGCATCTGCTCGAGAACGGCGCGGACCTGATGACGATCAAAGAGTTGCTCGGCCACGAAAGTCTTTCGACGACGCAGATCTACACGAACGT
Source organism: Candidatus Acidiferrales bacterium (assembly GCA_035507275.1). Taxonomy (GTDB): domain Bacteria; phylum Vulcanimicrobiota; class Vulcanimicrobiia; order Vulcanimicrobiales; family Vulcanimicrobiaceae; genus Aquilonibacter. The sequence continues at coordinate 82,310 of DATJOG010000040.1, read as the reverse complement.
CTCGCTCGAACACATGCGTCGCAGCTATGAGGAGGCGCACCCGCGCGATCGCAGCGAAGAACGCTAGCGTGAAACGCTGTATCCTCTTGCTTCTTCCTCTTGCTTTTGTCGCATGCGCCAACGAGCCGCCTCCGTACGCTACGACGTACGGTACCCTCAAGCCGGGCTCGGTGATGACCGTGAACATCGAAAGCGGTGTGCTCAACGCATACAAACCCGCGATCGGCGACCCCGAAGACCGCTTCACGATCGCAGCGACGCAGGCCGATGCAAAGGCGACCGCGCCGCCGGCACCCAAGGTTCGTCCGGACGGGAAGGGGATCGTCGTCGATGCAAGCGGGCGGCTCGCGAATCTGCTCGTTCGCGTTCCGCAAGGTGTCGATCTCGTCGTACGTTCGCACAGCGGCAGCGTGAACGTCACCGACATCAGCGGCAACGTGCAGGTCGCCGCGACCGACGGCGACGTGAAAATCATGATCGAAGGGCGTGCACAGGCAAGCACGCAGCACGGGTCGATCGACGCGACGATGGGGAGCACCAGCTGGCCCGGAACGCTGCATTTCTCATCCGGCGACGGCGACGTAACCGTTTACGTTCCGGTGACCGCCGCGTTTCAGGCGCGGATGCACACCGACGACGGCACGCTCTTCACTGATTTCAACCTGCGCGGAACCTCGCACGGCTCGAACGAAACGATCGATGCTCCGGTCAACGGCGGCAGCCGCTTCGGCTTGGATCTGGAGAGCAAGCGCGGCGCCGTGCGGCTCCTGCGGCTCACTCCGCAAGCGTGACGGCGATCGCGGGGCCGGTTTAGAGCACCGCGCCCGGATTCATCAGCCGGTTCGGATCGAGCGCCGCTTTCACGGCGCGCATCAGCGCCATCTCGGCCGCGCTGCGATGCTCCGGCAACTCGTCGCGCCGGTAGCGTCCGATGCCGTGTTCGGCCGTGATGCTGCCGCCGAACTCGCCCACGATAGCGTGCACGGTGCGACTGACGTCGTGCGCTCGCGCCTGTTCCCCGAGCAGCACGTTGAAATGAATGTTGCCGTCGCCGGCGTGACCGAACGCGATGACCTCCGTACTCGGGTGCTCGCGCTCGACCGCGTGCGTAGCGCGTTCGAGAAACGCCGGTATGGCCGAGATCGCGACGGAAACGTCGTGCTTCGCGCTCGCCCCCGCGCGCCGCTCGTTCTCGCTGATGGTCTCGCGCCATTCCCAGAGCGCCTGCGCCTGCGCGCTGCTCCCGGCGAGCACGCATTCGGCCGCATATCCGCGTTCGAGCATGCGCGCGAGCGCGGCTTCGGCGCCTTCATGCAGGCCGGGTAAGCTCGATGCGGCTTCGATCAGCAGATACCACGGATGCGGGCCGATCGGCCGCGTGAGCTGCGGTTGGTAGCGCAGCCGCAACGCGACGGCGGGTTCCCCGAAGAGTTCGCAGGCGGTCAATGTTTCGCCGAGCGCTTCCTGCACGCCGGCGAAAGCTTGGATTGCGTCCTGCGCGCTTTCGAGCGCGAGCAGCGCCGTGACGCGATGCGAGGAGCGCGGAAAAAGACGCAGCACCGCGCCGGTAATGACGCCGAGCGTCCCTTCGCTGCCGATGAAGAGCTGCTTCCAGTCGTAGCCGGCGTTGTCTTTACGGAGCGCGCGCATGCCGTCGGCGAGGCTGCCGTCGGCGAGCACGACTTCGAGGCCGAGTACGAGCGCGCGCATCGAACCGTAGCGAAGAACGGCGGTGCCGCCGGCGTTGGTCGCAATCAAGCCTCCGATTTGCGCGGAACCCTCGGCCGCAAGAGAGAGCGGGAAGAACCGGCCGGCGTTCTCGGCCGCGTCCTGCACGTCGGCGAGCACGCAGCCGGCGTCGACCGCGATCGTGAAACCGGGAGCATCGAGCGTGCGTATGCGGCGCATCCGCGAGAGATTCAGCACGACGGCTTGCTGCAATCCAAGCGGCGTCGCGCCCGCCGCAAGGCCGGTGTTTCCGCCCTGCGGCACGATCGCAGCGCCGGCCTGCGCGCAGGCACGAACGCATGCGGCAACCGATGCCGTATCGGCGGGGCGTGCGACGGCGAGCGCGCCTCCATGAAAGACCCCGCGCCAATCGGTGAGATAGGGTTCGATCTCGGCTTTCTGCGCGAGCAGGCCGCCCGGGCCGCAGATCTGCTCGAGTGCTGCAAGCAGCGCCGCGTTCATGCCGTCGTCTCGGCGCGCAACGCTTCCTTGGCTTTGACCAGCCGAACCATAGCCTCGTTGTAGGGCGTCGGAATACCGCTGCGCCGGCCGAAGGCGACGACGGCGCCGTTGATATGATCGATTTCGCTCGGATGTCCGGACTCCAGATCGAAGGCCATCGAGCTCTTCGAATCAGCGCCGATTTCGATCACTTGCGTGACATATTGCCACGGGCTGACGAAGGGAAGGTTGATCTTCAGCGCAGCGGCGACGGCTGCCGCTTCTTCCGCCAGCGATTCGGCTAAATGCGCGGCGTTCGCGTTCGTGACGATCTTGCCGGTTTCGCAGTCGAGCAATGCCGAGATCGCGTTCACCGCCGCATTCGCGATGAGTTTTCCCCACAGATGCGGGCGAATGTCGTAGACGACCGATGCGCGCAGCCCCGAGCGCGTCAGGACATCCGCGATCGTGCGCGAGGTCGCGGGCGCCGCGGATGCGGAGCCGATGAGCGTCGTGCCGCTCACCGAGCTGCGCGCGTGTCCGGGCCCGGTCGTAATCGAGGATTCGGTCGTGACGCCGAGCACGACCGGCACCGCGCCTCCCAGTGCCGTCTTGATCGCGTCTTCGTTCCCGACCCCGTTTTGCAATGAGATCACCGGCGTGGCCGGATTCAGCTCGCCCGCGAAGGGGCGAAGCGCACGCAGCGTGTCGACCGCCTTGACGAAGAGAAAGAGCATCTGCGATCCGAACAGCTCGCGGGCGCTCTGCGCAACACGAACGCGGCGCGCCGGCTCGTCGTTGACGTGGAGCCCGCTCGCGGCGATCGCGCCGCTGGTCTGCGCGTTGGCGTCGAGGATCGTCACGTCGCACGTCTGCGCGAGATGAAAGCCGAAGAGCGTCCCCATCGAGCCCGCGCCGATGATGCCGATCTTGAGGTTTTCCGAACTTTGCGTCATCGCCTTACGGGAACTGCGTCTGCAGTCCGTACGAGAAGCGGCGCTCCTGATGGTTGAGCGCGCGCTCGCCATAGAACAGCTCGAGATGCTTCGTCAAGTGGAGATTGCCGTAGAGATCGATCTCCGGCCTGCGCAGATCGTACACCTTGGTATCGAAGCCGAAGACGCCCGCGTCATATGCGCCGAGCAAACCCGGCTGCGAATAGAGGATGCCGCCGCCGACGTGAAGGTCGGGAGTGACGGCGTGCAGCAGCGCGAGATTCGTGGTGGTGTCGTAGCCGATGTCGTTTGCGCCGACCAGCAGACTCGTGCCCGATTTCGGCAAGAGCACCGCGTTGAGATCGGTTTGCGGCCCGCGATCGGCCGTGTAGAGCGGATTGAAGCAACAGGCATGCTGCTCCGAGAGCTCGCTCAGACGAAGTTGAATCGAGATCAGATTGCTCGCGACCGAGGCGAGGCGCTGCTGCAGGTGCAAGGTGTGCGCCGTCGGCGGCGCGTTGGAGGAAGGCGCCGAGACGGGGAACGGCGCGGGTGACCCGTTCGTAACCGGATACGGCGTGGCGTTCGCGTCGACGCCGTAGACGCTGCTCGTACCGCCGAGCGAGCCCAACAACGAATTCGCCCGCTGCATCGTCGCGTCGAGGTTCGCGATCGTGTTCTTGACCTGCGCCTGCGTCTGCGGATCGGCCGTAACGCTGCGGAGGTCGTGCGTCAGATCGGCGATGTTCTTGGTCGTATCGGCGATGTTTTGGGTCGTCGCCAGAACGTTGGCTTTGAGGCTCTTATCGGTTGCAATCGATTCGAGCACCGCGACGGAGGCGTTGAGGGCATGTGAGGTCTGCTGGAACTGCGCGAGCATGTCGTCGACGCGCTTCGCGTTGAGCTGCGTCGTGTCGTTGAGCGTGCCCGTCATAGCTACGATATTGGCGCTGGCCTTGGCAAGACCCGACTGCAGCGGACCAAACGAGCCCTTCAGCGATGCCGTCAACTGATCGGCATTCGAGAGCGTCGCCTGCAGCGTGTCCATGAGTTTGGGCTCGCGCCGTTCGAGATCGCTCAAGAGCGCGTCGAGCTTGACGATTTCCCCTTGCCCTTGCTCGAGCAGATCGGCGATGGTCGCGGTGTTGGTGCCCTGCGGCTGCTGCTCCACCGGCAGTACCTCGTGCGCGAGCATCGGCACCGGTTGGCCCGGCTCGACACGCGGCGGCACGATGATGAGATTCGGGTCTCCGGTCAGCGGAGCCTGAATCAAGAAGCGGGAGGTCGCGGGAACGTCGACGTCGCGATTGATCGCGAGAATGACGTCGACGGTATTGTCGGGCAGGAGCGTGATCGAATCGACGGCGCCGACGGTGACGCCGCTGAAATACACCAGCGCGCCCGAGTGCAGCCCGGCCGCGGAGCCGAAGTGAATCCCGATGCGATAGCCGCTGTGCCGCGTTCCGAAATCGGTGATCACGTAAAATACGGCGAACAACAGCAGCAACGCCAAAATCGCGAATGCCCCAACCTGCGCCTGCTTACTCATTGCACATCCTCTTATTCAACCCAACCGCGAGAGCCTTCGATGCCGGGCTGGTCCGGGTCCCGAGCATCAGAGGGGTATTGGACCCACTTCGGAGCCGGTGAGAAATTGTTGGACGATTGGGTTGTCCGAGCGCTTGATCTCTTCGACGGTACCGTAGGCGATGATCGCACCTTCGAAGAGCATGGCGACGAAGTCGGCCATCTCGTAGATCGACTGCATGTCGTGCGAGATGACGACCGCCGTGCCGTTGAGCATTTTGCGCAGCCGGACGATGGTGTCGGTGATCAGGTGCGTAACGATTGGGTCCAGGCCGGTCGTAGGCTCGTCGTAGAGGACGAGCTCGGGGCGTGTGACGATCGCGCGCGCGAAACCCGCGCGCTTGAGCATGCCGCCCGAGAGGTCGCTCGGCATCGTGTCGTAGGTGTGCGCAAGCCCCACCGAGTCGAGCGCGTCTACGACGGTCTTGCGAATGTCCGGATCGGTGCGATGCGTGTGCTCGCGCAGCGGCAGTGCGACGTTCTCGCCGACCGTCAGGCTGTCGAGCAGCGCGGCGAACTGGAACGAGAGGCTGATGGTGCGCCGTATCTCGTTGAGCTCCGCTTCAGGCATATGACAGATATCACGGTCGCGAATATAGACGTGACCGGCCGTAGGTTTGCGCAGACCGTCGAGCAAGCGTAGAATCGTCGATTTGCCCGCGCCGGAAAGACCGATGATGCAGGTGATCTTTCCTTCCACGATGTCGAGCGAGCAGTTCTTCAGAATGACGCGTTCGCCGTAGTTTAGCTCGACGTCATCGAGCCGCGCGATGATGCTCGCCATCAACTCGATCCGAAGAGCAAGAACGAGAGCACGAAGTTCGAGATGAAAATGAGAATGATCGAAGTGACGACCGCACCGGTGGTCGCGGCTCCGACGCCGGCCGCGCCGCCGCGCGTGTTCAATCCCTGATAGGCGCCGACCAGCGCAATGATCGCTGCGAAGACGAGCGATTTGATCAAGCCCTTGACGACGTCTTCGAAGCCGATCGCCTGGCGCGCGGAAGAGATGAACGTATCGGGTGAAATGTGGGCGTAGGCTTGCGCGATCCACATACCGCCGAGAATTGCGATGACGTCGGCGAAAATCGTGAGCAGCGGTAGCATCACCAAAAGCGCGAGCAGCCGCGGAAGGACGAGAAAGCGAGGAACCTCGAGCCCCATCGAGGTCAGCGCTTCGATCTGCTCGGTTACGACCATCGAACCGAGTTCGGCTGCGATTGCAGCGCCGGCGCGTCCCGCGACGACGACAGCGGTGAGCATCGGACCGAGCTCGCGCACGGCGCCGTATGCAACCGCCCCGCCGACGAGACTGCCGACGCCGTACTGCACCGCCTGGACGGCCGACTCGAGCGAGACCACCATGCCGGTAAAGAGCGAGGTCAGTAGCACGATCGAGAGCGATTGCACCCCGAGGAAATAGCACTGGCTGATCGTCTCGACGAAGCGAATGCGCAAACGCCCGAGAAATCCGGCGGACTCGCCCGCGAGCACGACGATCCCGCCCGCGTATTCGAAGAAGCCGATCGTCGCGCGCCCGAAGCGGTCGAGCACCTTCATGCGTCGTTCCCGATCGCATCGAGTTCGTGCAGCACCGCTTGCGTCGCCTCGACGCGTTTGACGGCCACGCCGCGTTCCGCGGTCAAATTGAAATGGACCTGATTGCAGTGTTCGAGCCGGCGGTCGACATCGCGCAGATGCTCGCGCGCTTCGTGTTCGAAGTCGTTGAAGTACCGGCGCACGGCCGCGAGATAGGCGGCGCGCTGCCCGGAATCGAGCGGGCCGCCTGCAAGGGCGCGCTGCGCCGTCTCTTGTGCTTTACGCATCGCGCGATCGGTGATATGGAAGCTTCCTACGTGCGCGACCAAAGCGGCAAGGCGGTCGTCAGCCACCCGCTCCTCCGATAGCCTCGCGCTGGCACGCAAAGAGCGCGCGAATTCCCGATTCGGCGAGCGTGAGCAGCCGGTCGAGCTGCGCGCGGTCGAAGGGTGCGGCCTCGGCGGTTCCCTGGAGTTCGACGAACGTTCCGGCGTCGGTCATAAAGACATTCATATCCGTATGCGCGGTCGAATCCTCGTCGTAGGCGAGGTCGAGCATCGGTACGCCGTGCACGATGCCCACGCTCGTAGCAGCGACCATACCGCTCAGCGGCCATTTCGAACCGCCGAATACGCCCGCCGCCCGCAGTGCGAGGGCGAGCGCGACGTAGGCACCCGTCACCGACGCCGTGCGGGTTCCGCCGTCGGCCTGGAGCACGTCGCAGTCGATCCAAATCGTGCGTTCGCCCAGTTTCGCGGTGTCGGTCACCGCCCGCAGCGCGCGGCCGATGATGCGCTGGATCTCGTGCGTACGTCCGCCGACGCGCCCTTTTGCGGACTCGCGCTGCGTGCGCTCTTGGGTCGCGCGCGGGAGCATCGCGTACTCGGCACTCACCCAGCCCAAGCCTTTGCCTTTGAGCCATTGCGGCACGCGATCCTCGACCGTCGCCGCGCAGAGCACGCGGGTATTACCGACGCTGATGAGCGCGCTGCCCTCCGCATACTTCAAAAAGCCCGGCTCGATGGTAACCGGGCGCAATTCGTCGGGCCGCCGCCCGTCAGCACGCGTCATGCTGCTATTCAACCGTCACGGTTTTGGCCAAGTTGCGCGGCTGATCGACGTCCTTTCCTTCGATATCGGCGATGTGGTAGGCGAGAAGCTGCAGCGGAATGACGTTGACGATCGGCGAGAGCAGTTCGTCGACCTTGGGGACCCAAAAAACATGATCTGCGACCTGTGCCGCTTCTTCATCACCGTGATTGGCGACCAGAATGACCGGCGCTTCACGCGCTTTGGACTCCATGACGTTGGAAAGGATCTTCTCGCGCACCCGGCCGTCGGTCATGACGCCGATCACCGGCGTCTCCGCGTCGAGCAGCGCGATGGGGCCGTGCTTCATCTCCCCCGCCGCGTAACCCTCGGCGTGGATATAGCTGATCTCTTTGAGTTTGAGCGCACCCTCGAGTGCGGTCGGGTAATTAATGTAGCGCCCGATGAAAAGGCAGCTGCGCATCTTGCGGATCTTGCGCGCGACGTCGCGAATCCGGTTGGAGGTGTCGAGTACCACGTCGACGCTCGCCGGCAGCAGCTTCGTGTTCTCCGCGATCTCCGCGAGACGGCGCGGCTCGATCGTGCCTCGCACGGCCGCGAGGTAGAGCGCAAAGAGCGTCATCGCAGTGACCTGCGAGACGTAGGTTTTGGTCGCGGCGACGCCGATCTCGGGCCCTCCGCGCGTGTAGAGCGTACCGTCGGCTAACCGCGTGAGATGGGAGCCGAGCACGTTGCAGATCCCTAGGACCGAGGTGCCGGCTTCTTTGGCGATCTTCACCGCCTCGATCGTGTCGGCGGTTTCACCCGACTGCGACATCGCGATGACGAGCGCTGTCGGATCGATGACGGGATCGCCGTAGCGGAACTCGCTTGCGAGCTCCATCTCGACCGGCAGCTTCACGAGCGAGCGCAGCAGATACATGCCGACCAAGCCCGCGTGGTACGCGGTGCCGCACCCGGTAATCGCGATCTTCGATATCTCGCGCAAGCGCGCGTCGGTGATGCCGCCGAGCTCCTCGCTCAGATCGACCTCCGCGTCGTCATCGATGCGGCCGGAAAGCGTCTCCTTGATGACGTTGGGTTGCTCGAAGATCTCCTTGAGCATGAAATGCTTGTAGCCGCTCTTTTCGGCGGATGCGGCATCCCAGGTTACGTCGATCACGTCGCGGGCGATCGGCGTCCCGTCGTAAGCGGTGAGCTTGTAACCATCACGGTCGACGACCGCCATCTCGCCTTCCTGCAGAATGATTTCGCGCCGCGTATACGGCAAAATCGCCGGCGTATCCGAGGCGACGTACATCTCGCCTTCGCCGATACCGATGACCAGCGGGCTCGCGCCGTTGCGCGCAAAGATCAAGCGGCCCGGATCTTCGCTCGAGATCACGCCGAGCGCGTACGCGCCGCGCACCTGCGCGAGCGTCGCCCGCACCGCTTCCTCGAGGTTGCCCCGGTTGTGCATTTCGATGAGATGGGCGAGGACTTCGGTATCGGTCTCGCTGCGAAAGACGTGACCCTGTTCCATCAGCATCGCCCGCAGCGGCGCGTAGTTCTCGATGATGCCGTTGTGCACGACGGCGATGCGTCCGGTGCAATCCATGTGCGGGTGCGCATTTGCATCGTTCGGGCGACCGTGCGTGGCCCAGCGTGTATGACCCAAGCCCACGCTGCCGTGCAGCGCGCTGCCGTTGCGCAGCCGATCGGCGAGCCGCGAGAGCTTGCCTTCGGCCTTCGAGCCGGTCAGGGTGCCGCCGGCGTCGATGACGGCGATACCCGCACTGTCGTAGCCGCGGTACTCGAGCCGCGCGAGCGAATCGAGTATGATCGGAACGCTGTCGCGCTCACCGATATAGCCGACTATTCCGCACATCAGAATTCACCCACGGCGAACCCGCGGCGTTTGCCGCATTATTTGATGCCTTCTTTGGTGCGGTGGTATTGGATGTGCCCCTCGGCGATCTCGTCGAGCGCGATCGAGACGGGCTTGTTCGGATTGATCTCTTCTTTCTCGACCAGCGGCTCGCTTGCGAAGAACTCGCGCCGGTCCGAGAACGGGAGCTGCTGGATGCGAATCCAGTTGTTCAGCTGCCGCGCGCGCTTGGTGACGATGTTGACGAGGCTAAACTTCGAGTCCGCGTGCTTGAGCAGCGCGTCGAGATCTCCGAAAACGGTCTTACTCATGGTGGATGTCCTGTGTCCCTTTCAGTTGTGGTTACGATTCTTCGACGTTCTTGATCGAGTCGTCGCTGTAGCGATGAATCCGGAAGCGTTCCGCCTGCAAAATCGTTTGCAGATCGTCAGTCGCTTGCTCCGGCTTGTCTTGTTCGTTCATGACGAGATAGTCGAAGTCTCGAATGAACCGCATCTCCTGATGCGCGATCTCCAGCCGGCGCGCGATCTCTTCGTTCGTCTCCGTGCGCCGCGCAAGGAGCCGCTCGCGCAGTTGAGAGAAGCGATCGGGCACCAGAAAGATCAGCACGGCGTCCGGATATGCCGCTTTGATCTCGAGCGCGCCGTTGACTTCGGGCTTCATGATGACGTCATAGCCCTGTGCTAATGTCGCCTCCATGAAGTCCCGCGGCGTGCCGTACAAATTCCCGTTGTACTCGCGCCACTCGAGGAAACCGCCCACCGCTTGGCGTGCCTCGAAGGCGGAGCGCTCTAGGAAGAAATAATGCTCGCCTTCACGCTCACCGGGACGCGGCGCCCGCGTCGTTGCCGAGACCGAATAGCGCAGACGCGGCATCCGCGCCCGCAACGCATCGACCAGGGTATCCTTGCCGGCCCCTGACGGGCCGGACACGACGAACAAAAGCCCCGGGCCGGTGATCACGCGAACTCCTCTGGACGCAAAGCCACAAGAGTTCCTAAAGGATCGGGAGGACACCTGGTACGCATGTCACTATCGCTCGCCACCATCCTCGCTGAAGGCGCCCAACGCCACGCCCATCGTACCGCGCTGATCGCAGATTCGCAGCGCATTTCGTATGCCCGGCTCTGGGAAGAGGCCCGCCGCTACGCCGGGCGCCTGCGCGCCATGGGCGTCGGGCTCGGCGACCGGGTCGGGATCCTCTTGCCAAACACCCCCGACTTTCCGCGCGCCTACTACGGGGCGCTCGCCCTGGGAGCGGTCGTCGTGCCGGTCCACGCGCTCCTGACCCCCGGCGAGATCGCCTACGTCCTGGGCAACTCCGGCGCCAAGGTGCTGATCTCCGGCGGGCCGCTTCTGGCCAACGCACAGGCGGGCGCGGCGCAGGCCGGTATCCCGGTGCTGGAGGCGGGCGTCCCCCCCGACGCGCCGGTCGAAACCCACGTTCCGCGCGATGGAGCCGACGACGCGGTGATCCTTTATACCAGCGGCACCACCGGCCGCCCGAAAGGCGCCGTCCTCACGCAGAGCAATATCGTGCTCAACGCCTCGGTCTGTGTCAGCGATCTCTTCGCCATGACCTCCGACGACGTGCTCTTGGCTTGCCTGCCGCTCTTCCACGCCTTCGGTCAGACCTGCGTCATGAACGCCGCGCTGCGCGCCGGCGCGTCGATGGTGCTGCAGCCGCGTTTCGACGGCGCAGCCGCGCTCGATCTCATGCTCGCGCACAACGTCACGGTCTTCCAGGGCGTGCCGACGATGTACATGGCGCTGCTGGAAGCCGCGAAAGCGCGGCCGGAGCGTCCGCCGCTGCGTATTGCGACGTCGGGCGGCTCGTCGCTCCCGCTCGTGACGCTCGAAGCGTTCGAGGCAACCTTCAACGTGCGCGTGTACGAGGGGTATGGACTCTCGGAGACCTCGCCGGTCGCGAGTTTCAATCAACGAGACTTCGGCACGAAACCGGGAACGGTTGGCCGCGGCATCTGGGGCGTCGAGGTCGAGATCGCGCGCGCCGACGTCGAGGACCGCATCGAACTGTTGCCGCCGCAAGAACTCGGTGAGATCGTCATCCGCGGGCATGACGTATTCAAAGGCTATTTGAACAATCCCGACGCGACGCGCGCCGCCATCGTCGAAGGCTGGTTCCGCTCGGGCGATCTGGGAACCAAGGATTCCGACGGTTTCATCACCATCGTCGATCGCAAGAAAGACATGATCCTGCGCGGCGGCTACAACGTCTATCCGCGCGAAGTCGAAGAGGTGCTGATGCGCCACCAGGCCGTCAAACAGGTGGCGGTGGTAGGCGTGCCGCACGAGACGCACGGTGAAGAGGTGGTCGCCGTCATCGTTCGCTCCGACGACGCGGGCAACGTCAGCGAAGAGTCGATCATCGCATGGTCGCAAGAGTATCTCGCGCGTTACAAGTATCCGCGTCACGTCCATTTCGTCGAAGCGATGCCGCTCGGTCCGAGCGGGAAGGTGCTCAAGCGCGAGCTGCGCGATCGTTTGCAAAAAACGCCAACCTAGGATCACGTGGAACGCTTGCGTACCAACCCGGAGCTGATCGCTCGGCTCGCGGAGGAGATCGGCGCGCGCCTGCGCGGCGCGCGCGTCCGAGACGCAGGACGGTTGCCCGACGGCCGCACGGCGATCGTACTCTGGCTGCGCGGGCGCGAGCAGAGCCTCTGCATCGACGCATTCGGAGCGCCGCCGGTCGTTACGCTCGAAGAACACGAGCTGCCCATCGAGAGCGAGCCGGGATTCATTCGTGCCCTCGGTGCGGCGCTGCGCGGGAGTACGCTGCTCGCGGCGCGGTCGCTCCCGGGCGATCGCGTCTTGCAGCTCACCTTCGGCACGCGCTCGCGGTTCGGCGTCGGCGACGAGAGCGAGCTCTTCGTCGAGCTCGTGCCGCGATTCGGCAACATCATATTGGTCCGTAAGGAGCGGGTCGTCGCCGCGCTCAAGGAATTTTCGCTCGCTGAAAACGCGGCACGCAGCGTGCTCGCCGGTCACGCCTACGAACCGCCGCCGCTCGTAGCGCGCGAGAGCACCTCGGATGACACGGTGCTCGAACCGGGAGCGAGCGTGCTCGAAGCGATGCGCGCGCATCGCGACGCGCGCACGCGCAGCGGCGCGAGCGCTCGCGCCGAGCAGCGCCGCGCGGGAATACAGCGCCGCCTCGCAGAGCGCGAGCGCAAGGCGCGAAAAGAGCTCGACGCGGTGGCGGCCAAACGCCGCGCCGCGCAGGAGCGCGAGGATCTGCGCGCGCGTGGCGAGTCGCTCTACGGCACGCTTCACGAACTCGACGAGGCGGAACGCGCCGCCGCCAAGGAAGAGGCGAGCGCCGCGTTCGCCCGTTACAAAAAGCTCGGCGCCTCGCTCGCGCATCTCGACGCGCGAGAGCGAACGCTGCGCGCACAGTTGGAAGCGATCGAGGCGCTGCGCTGGGAATCGGAGCGAGCCGAGGACGCCGATCTTTCAGACGTCGAGCACGCCCTCGCGCAGCTCGAGCCCAACGCACGCACTCGCACGGCGCATCCTCGGCGAAAGCGGGCTCCGTTAGAGGTACGCACCGCTGCCGGTTCGCGCATCTTGATCGGGCGCTCGCCGGTCGAGAACGCGGAACTGACCTTTCGCGTGGCCAAGCCGAACGATCTGTGGTTCCACGCGCAGCAGATTCCGGGCGCGCACGTGATCCTGCAGCGCGATGACAAAAGCGAGCCGCCCCTCGAAGACATCGAGCGGGCGGCATCTCTAGCAGCGTATTTTTCGAAAGCGCGCGCGAGCGGCAAGGTCGCGATCGATTACACCTTGCGCAAGCACGTCCGCGCCCAGCGCGACGCGCCCCCGGGTCTCGTCTGGTACACCAATCCAAAGACGGTCGTGGTCGAACCGCAGGACGTGTAACGGGCGGGCGCGCTACGCGAACTTACGGCAGGCGCGACTGACACACGCTCCAATCGACGTGTGCGAGGAACGCTTCGATGTACTTGCCTTTGTCGGCGGGCTTGTAGTCGCGGAAGAACGCGTGCTCCCACAGGTCCATCACCACGATCGGATCGCAGCCGGCGAGTTCGTTGATGTTGTGATCGCCGATCCAGGTGTTTACGAGCGCGTTCGCGGTCGCGTCGTAGAAAGCGATCGCCCAGCCTACGCCGCGCATCCCGCCGATCGCGGCAAAATCCTTTTGCCAGTTCTCGAACGACCCGAAGCTCGCGCCCGCCAGGTCGTGCAGACGGCCGCTGCCGGCCGGCTTCGGACTTTTGGTGAGATTATCGAAGTAATACTCGTGCAAGCGCATGCCGTTGAACTCCCAACCCAGGCGCCGCACCAGCTCGGCAAAGGCCGGATCCGCGCCGGCGTTCTTGCCCGCTGCACGAATCTCGGTCAGTCGCTCGTTGAGCAGGTTGGTGTTCTTCACGTAGCCTTCGTAGAGGCCGAAATGAATTTGCAGCGTCTCATCCGAGATGCCTTGCAGGCCGGAGAGGTCCCATTTCTTGGGTGTGTAGCTCTTCGTCGCGATCTGCGCGGTCATGGCGATTCAAAACCCCGTTTCTAGCGTATGCGGAGGTTGGTAGTTCTCTCTCTCCTTGAAGTACCCCCCGACGGCGCGGGTTGCGCGCGCTAGGGGTCGGGGACCAGCACGATTTTGCCGATATGCGCGCTCGATTCCAAGCGCGCGTGCGCTTGCGCCGCCTCCGAGAATGGGTAGACGGAGTCGATGACCGGCTTGATCGGGTCGCGGGCGGCGAGCAGCGGCCAGATATGCTCGCGCAGCCCGTCGGCAATCGCCGCCTTTTCAGCATCGCTTCGCGGACGCAAGCTCGAGCCGTAGATCGTCGCACGGCGCTGCAAGAGATAACGCAGGTCGATCGTTGCTTCGTAGTTTCCGGTGTGGGCGATGCAGCTGATGCGGCCCTCGAGCGCGAGTGCGCGCAGATCGCGGTTGATGTACTCGCCGCCGACGATGTCCAGCACGACGTCGACGCCGCGCTTATCGGTGAACTCGAGCACCTTCTCCACGAAGTCGGAGGTGCGGTAGTCGATCGCCGCCTCGGCGCCGATCTCGAGTGCGGCACGGCATTTTTCGGCCGAGCCGGTGGTCGCGATAGCGCGTGCACCGACCGCTCGCGCGAACATGATCGCGGTCGTCCCGATGCCGCTGGTTCCGCCGTGAACGAGCACCGTCTCGCCGCCGCGAAGATGCGCGCGCACGAGTAGATTATCGTAGACGGTGAAGGCATTCTCCGGCAGCGTCGCGCCCTCGACGAAGGACCAGGTCGGCGGCAAGGGCAGAACTTGGCCCGCGGGTACGCTGACGTATTCGCTATAGCCTCCGCCGTTGCACAGCGCGACGACGCGATCGCCTGCGCTCGCGCCGGTCACCTCGGCGCCCACCTGCGCAATCGTGCCGCAAACTTCGAGTCCGAGAACGGCAGAAGCGCCTTTGGGCGGCGGATAGAGACCGCGCCGCTGTAGTGTGTCGGCGCGGCTGACGCCGGCCGCTTCGACTGCGATCACGACTTCGCGGGGCCGCGGCACAGGCGCAGGCGCCTGCGCTATATGCATCACCGACGGATCGCCGGGAGCATCGAACGTGACGTATCTCACCGCTCGAGCCACATTGCATCGCCGAATGAAAAGAACCTGTAGCGCTGTTCGACCGCCTCCCGGTAGGCCCTCAGGACGCGCTCGCGCCCCGCGAAGGCGCTCACCAGTACGAGCAGCGTCGATTGCGGGAGATGAAAGTTCGTGATCATCGCATCGACGAGCGCGAAGCGGAAGCCCGGTTTGATGAAGAGATCCGTCATCGCTTCGCCCGCGAGCAGCCGTCCGTTTGCTGCAACGTTGCCCTCGAGAGCCCGGACGACCGTCGTGCCGGCCGCGATCACGCGTCCGCCGGATTCGCGCGCGCGTTCGATCGCCGCGACCGCGGAAGATTCGATCGCGTAACGTTCTGCGTGCATCGCGTGCTGATCGAGCCGCGCGCCCTTCATCGGACGAAACGTGCCGAGCCCCACGTCGAGCGTGAGTTCGGCGATCGTGACATCGCGCTCGGCGATCTGCGCCAAGAGGTCGGAGGTGAAATGAAGTGACGCCGTCGGTGCGGCGACACTGCCGGGTTCACGCGCGAAGACCGTCTGGTAGCGTTCCTGCGCCTCGTCCGACTCGTTGTGAATATAGGGCGGCAACGGCAAACGTCCGTTTCGTTCCAAGAACCGTTCGAAGGGTTCCTCGAGCGTGAACGCAAGCTCGCGTACGCCTTCCTCTTCTTCCGCGACGATGCTGGCGCTCGCCGACGCGTCGAATCGAATGCGCGCGCCGGCGCGCAGACGCTTTGCCGGCCGCACGAGCGCCATCCAGTGCGTTGCGGTGGGGTCGTAGCGCGTCGAGGCGGCGGGGTGGAGCAGCAATACTTCGACCGCGCCCCCGCCCGGTTCGCGCGTGCCGCGCAAACGGGCGGCGATCACGCGCGTACGGTTGAGCACGAGCACGTCGCCGGCGCGCAGCAGTTCGGGCAGATCGCGGAACGTGCGGTGTTCGATGCGGTCACCGCGTAAGGTCATCAAGCGGCTTGCGTCGCGGCGCGCGGCCGGCTCCTGAGCGATGAGCTCGGGCGGCAGCTCGTAATCGTAAGCGGAGGTGAACTCCTGCGGCGCACTCACCCGGTGGTGAGGCGCTGACGCTCGAGCTCGAGGAAGTTGGTGAGGCGTTTGCGCTCGTCTTCGGAGGCGTCGATGATCAGGATGCCGACCTGATAGGTCTCGCCTTGAAAGGCCCGGATCCAGCGAACCTGTCCACGCAGCTTGAGAAACGGATTCCGCTTCATCGTGAACGTGTACTTCGTTCCAACGGGAAGATACTGATCGGCGATCACGCGCATGCCGGTGGGTGAGATATCCGCGACCGCTCCGCGAAACAACATCGAGGAGAGTGGATCTTCGACGACGACGTCGATGTACTTTCGCAAACGAAGCGCGTTGCGATTCTCGCTTGCGTCTCCGGCGGATTGATTCGCCGGCCCGTTACTCATGCTCGATCTCAGTTCCCGGAAAATAAAAATGCAGAATATCGCTAAGCGCAGCACCCTCGAGCGCTAGACCGCGCGCACCCCATTGGCACAATCCGACGCCGTGGCCTAGTCCACCCCCTTCGATGACGATACGCTCCGGCGCCTCCGTCGCAGGTTCGAATTTCGTAATGAGCAGGCTGGGAAGGACGCGCGGGCCCAGACGCAATCGAAACACTTCCCCTCGAACCGGGACCGCACCGCGCTCGCCCTGCAGCACGAAGCTGCGGGCACGCCCGCTTGCATCCCGCTCGCCTTCGCTCACGGCCTGCAAGGGGCCGACCGCCGAAAGCTCGGCGGAAAAGGCTCGCGCGACGGCGGCTGTATCGATGCTGCGATTCCAACGGTAATACGGCGAGGAGGTGCACGTGGTGCAGGCTACACCCTCCAAATACGGGATCGGCGCACCGCCCCACGCCTCGCTCGAGGCTTCCGTGTGGCCGCCGCAGCACGAACTATACATCACTTGCGCGAACGCCGTGCCGTAGGAGAGAACCATCCCGGCGCTTGCATCGACGGCTGCGCGCCCGGCCGCGCTCTCCGTCGCGATGCCGCTGTAGACCTGATCGAGCTCGGAGGGCACGACGTCATAGGCGCGCCGCGGATTGCTACGCTCCAGGACGTAGGTGCGCGCGCAGATTGCTTGCGCCTGCAGCGATGCCGCCGGCCATGACGGCGACATCTCACGCGGAACGACACTGTAGAGATACTCCTCGAGCTTGACCGTGCTCACCACGCTTCCGTCGGCGAGTTGCGCGGCGCGCCCGCGATACGCGCGCCCGTCGAAGGTGAAGCCCCCGCCCGTGCCGCCCACCAGCGTACCCTGCCCGAGGAGCACGCGCAGTTCGGGCGTGGACGCAGTCATCGCGGGATCGTACTCGCTTTGCGCGCGTGCGCGCGCCGTTGCCGCGGCGGCGAGTGCCGCCGCCACGAAACCGCGCCGCGTGATCACAACAGACCGAACCGGCGGTACGCTGCGGCAGTCGCTTTGCGCCCCGCCGCCGTGCGCACGACAAAGCCTGCTTTGAGCAAATAGGGTTCGACCACGTCTTCGAGCGTCTGCGCATCTTCGTTGAGCGATGCCGCAATCGCGCTGATGCCGGCCGGGCCGCCGCGATACGCGTCGATCAACGTTTTGAGAAACGCGCGGTCCATGCGATCGAGCCCTAGCTCGTCGACACCTTCGCGCTCGAGCGCTTCTCCGGCGACCTCGCTCGTGATCGCGCCGGCTGCACGAACCTCGGCGTAGTCGCGCACGCGGCGTAAAAGCCGGTTGGCGACACGCGGCGTGCCGCGGCTGCGCTGCGCGATCGTGCGCGCGCCGGCCTCGTCGATCTGCGCGCCGAGCAGTTGCGCCGAGCGAAGTACGATGCGTTCCAGCTCCGCCGGTTCGTAGTAGTCCAGATGATGGACGATTCCAAAACGGTCGCGCAGCGGCGCGCTGAGCATACCGGCACGCGTGGTGGCGCCGATCAGCGTGAAGCGTTTGAGCGGAAGTTTGAGCGTCTTCGCGTACGCACCGCGATCGACGACGAAGTCGATCTGAAAATCCTCCATCGCGGGATAGAGAAACTCTTCGACGACGCGGCCGAGGCGGTGGATCTCGTCGATGAAGAGCACGTCGCCTTCTTCGAGCGCGGTGAGAATGCCGACCAAGTCCTTGGGCTTTTCGAGTGTCGGTCCGCTGGTCGGGCGAAAGTTCGCGCCCATCGCGCGCGCGACCAATCCCGCGAGCGTGGTCTTTCCCAAGCCCGGCGGCCCGTAGAGCAGAACGTGCTCGAGCGGTTCGCCGCGACGCTGCGCGGCGTCGATCGCGATGCGCAGATTCTCGACTACGCGCTGCTGCCCGACGTAGTCGTCGAAGGTTCGGGGGCGCAGCGATGCACCGTAGACCTCGTCTTCGAGCATCTCTCCGGGCGAAAGCACGCGCTCCGTCGCGTCGTTTTGGTCGTCGCCGGAATAGAGCGGCTTGCGCGCGTCTTCGCTCATGCGCCGGCGGCCTTGCGCCGGTAGATCTGCGCGAGCAGCGTCTCCGCGTCATCGATTCCGGGCGCGGCGTCCAGGGTCGCGCGAATCATCGCCTCCGCTTCGGGGCGCTTGTATTCGAGCTGCAAGAGCACGGCCAGCGCCTCGTCGGCGAAGTCGGGAATCGCCGCGGGCTGCGCCGTAACCGCATCTTGGATCAAGAGAAAGCGCGCCACTTTTCCCTGTAGCTTCGCCACGATGTCGCGCGCCTTCTGCTGACCGATCCCGGGAAGCCGGCGAAGGTACGCGTGATCGCCCCGGTCGATCGCGCTTGCGATCGCGGACATCGGTTCGGAAAAGGCGCGCGCCGCGGTCCGCGGACCGATCGACGCGACGCTGATCAGCGCCTCGAAGAACGCGCGCTCGATCGCGTTGGTAAAGCCGTAGTACGTGCTGCGTCCGCTATTGCCGTCGATGCTGAGCGCCGCGTAGATTTCGAGCGCGACGCGTTCGCCGGGCGCGGCCGTGACCTTCTCGGCGACGCACGGCGGCAGTACGATCGTGTAACCGAGCCCGCCCGCCTCGAGCACGATAGCCTCGCCGTCGCGCTCGATCAGGGTTCCGCTAATGCGCGAGAACATGCCTCACAGCCTCCGCATCACGTTGAGGTACGCAAGCGCGATCGCCAGCGCATCGGAGACGTCGTTGGGCTTGGGCGCGACGCGGAGTTTGAGCAGCCGCGTCACGATCGCGTTGACCTGATCCTTACTCGCGCTTCCCGACCCCACCAAGGCACGCTTGACCCGCGCGTGGCCGAGGGTCTGTACGGGAACGCCGGCTTGAGCGCTCGCTAGGCACAACACGCCGCGCGCGTGTCCCATGAGGATCGCCGTCATCGGATTTTTGTAGGTGGTGTAGAGCTCTTCGATGACGACGACGTCGGGTGCGGTCTGTGCGAGCAATGCGGTCATCGCGGCGTGCAACTCGGCCAGGCGGCGTTCGAGTGTTTCAGTAGCGCGAGGACTGACGATGCCGGCCTCGATGAGTGCGACCCCTCGCGCTCGCCGTTCGATCACGCCGTACCCGGTCACGCGCAACGCCGGATCGATGCCGAGTATGCGCAATAGGCTATTTTCCCGTACCGTTGACGACGAGCGTCACCGGCGATCCGGGTGAGAGGTTCGTGCCGGCCTCCGGGTCGGTGCGAATCACGTTGCCGTCTGCACCCTCGCTCGTCGTGTACTCGATCTTTCCGACCTGATAGCCGTACGATGCGAGCGTGTCTTGTGCTTGTGCCGGCGACTCGCCTTCGGTATCGGGAACTTCGCCGTTGACCGAGAGCGTGAGCGTCACGCGGCGGCCGCTGTTCGCTTGCGTGCCGGGCGCGGGATCTTGCGCGACGATCGTTCCGTTGTGATCTGCTTGCGTCGAAAAGGTGATGGCCGGCTGGAAGCCGAGCGTTTGGAGCTGCTGCACAGCGTCTTTGTAGCGCATGCCGACGAGCGACGGCACGACGATCGCCGTCGTGCTCGGCGCCGCGCCGGTGCTCACCGTTGCATGCACCGTCTGTCCGCGCGCGATCGTTTGGCCGGGCAGAATGTCCTGTGCGTCGATGACGCCGCTCGGGACGTTGGGATCGGCGACCTGTTGCGAGGTGTCCAGCGTGATGCCGAGTTTTTGCGCGATAGCTTGCGCATCGCTAACGCTCATGTTGACGAAGTTCGGCGCGGCGAGTGACTGCGGGCCCTGGGAGACGATCAGGGAGATCGTCGCGCCCTTACGCACCTGTGCGCGCGCCTTCGGCGTTTGATCGATCACGCTGTCCTTGGGAGCCGAATCGAAGCGCAGGGTGCGCTTGACTTTGAAGCCGTCGTCTTCGAGCGTGCGTTCCGCATCGCTGACGTTATAGCCGCGGACGTCGGGGAGACCGACCAGCGGCAAGCCGTTGCTCACGATCAGCTCGACCAGTGAATTACGATCGACTTTCGTGCCGGGGTCGGGATTTTGGTGAATGACGTGGTTGGCGGGGACCGTGTCGCTTGGACTCTTGATGAAGCGCGCAACGAGTCCGGCGTTCACGACCTCGGCCTCCGCCTGCGTGTCGGTCATGTTGGTGTAGTCGCCGACGGTGATGGACGCGCCCGCGCCCGCAAGTGTGAAGGGTCGCCCGAAAACGAGAATACCGACGCCGGTTGCAACCAGCGCCAGCAGCAAAAGCGTCGCGACCAATCCAAAGCTCGACCGCCGGGGTTCTTCGGTGAGCGCCGAAGCGGCGAATTGATCGGGCATCGGCGAGCGGCGCGGCGGAAGCACGCTGTGCATCATCTGCGTCGGCGCATCGTCGGCGATCTGGTAGGCCGCGACCGCCGGACGTTCGCGCGCCTCGCGCAACGCCGTGGCGACCTCGCTTGCCGAGTGAAAGCGATTTTCGGGACGCTTCTGCAGCAGCTTGTTTACGATGGCCGCGACCGCGGGCGAGATGCCGGAGTCACCCGGATCGATGATCGGAACGGGATCGCCGATATGTTTGAGCGCGACCGTCACCGGCGACTCTCCCGTATACGGGAGTTTTCCGGTGAGCATTTGATAGAGAACGATGCCGGCGCTGTAGAGATCCGAGCTCTCGTGCAGTTCGTGTCCCTGCGCCTGCTCGGGCGAGATGTAATAGACGCTGCCCATCACGAGTCCGGGTTTGGTCAGCGCCATCGTCTGCTGCGAGACCGCGCGCGCGATACCGAAATCGGAGAGCTTGACGACGTCGTCCTTCGTCACGAGGATGTTGGCGGGTTTGATGTCGCGATGGAGCAGACCCGAGCGGTGCGCGTAGGCCAGGCCGTTGCAGATCTGCGCTGCGTAGTCGATCGCGACGGGCTCCGGCAGCGCGCCGTCCGCGATGATCTCCGCGAGCGAAGAGCCGTCGACCAGCTCCATCACGATGAAATAGGTGTCGCCCTCGCGCCCGACGTCGTAGGTATTGACGATGTTGGGATGGGAGAGACGGGCAGCGGATTCGGCCTCTTGATAAAAGCGGCGAACGAATTCTTCATCGGCGGCGTACTGCGGGCGCAGCACTTTGATCGCAACGCGGCGGCGCAGAACGGTATCGGTGCCGCCATAGACCGTCGCCATCCCGCCTTCGCCGAGCTTGCGATCGAGTCGGTATCGATTGTTGAAGGTCTGCTGCTCGATCACGTTCGATGCATCGTTACGCGCTGCGGAGGTGTTTCCTGCTCACTGCTGCGAAGCAAGCGCAGTCTCGAGTACGTCGCGCGCGACCGGCGCGGCGAATTCCGCGCCGTAGCCAACGTTCTCGATGACGATCGCAACCACGAACCGCGGGTGATCCGCGGGTGCAAACGCGACGAACCACGAGTGCGAAAGCCCCAGCGGATTGGTGGCGGTGCCGGTCTTTCCGGCCACCTGCACGCCCCGTATCCGCGCGATGGTGCCCGTGCCGCGCTGCACCACGGCGATCATCATCTTCGTTACGTCGCTCGCCGTTTGCGGCGAGATCGGCGTCGCGAGCGCACCGGTCGGCGTGACGCTCGCAACCTTTCCGTCACGCACGATCTGCCGCACGATGTACGGCCGCGGCACCGTGCCGCCGTTGGCAACCGTCGCGCCGATGAGTGCCATCTGCAGCGGCGTCATCAAGAGCGCGCCTTGTCCGAATCCCATCTGCGCGAGCTCGCCCGGCACGATCGTATCTTTGGGAGGGATGCGGTCGGTCTCGGCCGGCAGCTGAAAGTCGAGCGACGAGCCGATGCCCCACTTCGCCATGCTGTCGTAGAATTGATCGACACCCATACGCAGCGCGATCTGCCCGAAGTCCACGTTGCTCGAAAGCGCAAACGCGCCGGTGAGATCCTGGTATCCGGTAGCTTCGCTTTCGTTGTCGTGCAGGGTGAAGTTTCCGATGTTGAAGTAGCCGGGGTCTTCGAAGTGTGAATCCATCTGCACGACCCCGGCCTCGAGCGCGGCCCCGGCGACGAATATCTTGAAGGTCGAGCCCGGCGGGTAGAGGCCGCTGGTGGCGCGATCGAGCAGCGGGCTCTGCGGGTCGTTGGCGAGCGACGGAAACTCGGTCTCGTAGTGCTCGGGATCGTAGCTGGGGACGCTCGTCATGGCGAGCACGGCACCGGTCGACGGATCGAGGACGACGCCGGCGGCGCGCTTGTAACGCGAGAGCTCCGACCACAGCGTACGCTCGATCGACGGCACGATCGTCGTGACGACGTCGGCGCCGCGAGACTCCGAACCCTTACCGCGCAGCGCCGCAGCGATCTCATCGAATTGCGCGGCGGGATCACCGGTCGTATCGGGAGGCGTGAGCGCGCGGTCGTAGGCGGCTTCGATTCCGCTCGTGCCATAGCGGGCCGAAACGTATCCGACCGTTTGTGCCAGCGCCGGGCCGAGCGGATAGATGCGTTCGCCGCCCTGCGTGCGCGCGAGTACACTCCCGTCGGTTGCGAGAATCCGTCCGCGCCGTGCGTCGAGCAGCGCGTGCCGTGGATTATACGGCTTCGCCGCGATGTTTGGGCCGGCCACCAGCATCACCCACGCGACGCGCAACGCAAGGACGACGAAAAGCACTGCGAAGAGCGCCTGTAAGCGGAGAATCGCGCGATTGGTCACCGTTCGCGCAGAACGCTGAATCCGCCGCCCGAACGTACGGCCATGTGCGCGCGTCCGCGATCGGCCTCGAGCAGCAGGTTGATGATGGCGCGCGCGCTCGTTTCATCGACTTCACCGGTCGCGAGCACGACGTCGACGTTCATTTCGCTCAGGATCGGCGGCGCGACGTACGCGCAGGCGGGCAGCGTCTCGAAGTGCCGCTCCTCGTACGGCCCGTCGTGCCAGGGGCCGCGCTTGCCGAAGACCTGCGCGTGAAAGTCCCATGCGCACAGCTGCTTCTCTTTCCATACGAACTCGTCGCGCACACAGAGGCGCCGGCACGCCGCGCACTGTACGATGGGCGCTGGCGGGTGCGCGAGACCGTCGGCGACCTCCTCGGGGATGTCTTCGATGTTGAGGACGCTTTCGTCGGTCAATGTTTCGGGCAGGTCGGCGTGCCACTGCACGCGCGCGAGCAGTTCGATATCCCGCATCGGGGCGACGAACGCGCGCTCGTCTTCGGGCGGAAAGGTGCGGTCGACCCAGTCGAGCAGATTCGTCAGCGCGATCCCGACGTTTTGCCAGCTCTCGCCGATGACGACGCCGACCGGCGTCCACGCGAGCGGAACCAGGCGTGTGGTGATCGCGCCGCCCTCGGCGCGAAAGCTATTGATGAATCCGAGCGTACTGCCGCTGCCGCCGAGCACGAAAACGCGCGGCGCATCGTTTAAGTCGAGGCTTCGGTCGTCGCCGCTTCGCTGCGATACTCTTGCAGGCTCCGCGGCGGGCCCGCCGTGCTTGCGAGCGCCTCCGCGAGAGCCCGAGCCGTATCCAAACTGGTCAAACACGCAATACTCGCTTCCACCGCGGCGCGCCGAATCTTGTAGTTGTCGGACATTTCGCGCGGTCCCTTGGCATCATTGATGACCAAATCGACACTGCGCTGCCCGATGACGTCGAGGACGTGCGGCGATCCGTCGGAGATTTTGTTGATCGGTTCGCAGGCAATGCCTGCGGATTCCAAAACGGCGCGCGTTCCCGGCGTCGCGACCAGCGTGTGTCCGAGATCGGCATAGCGGCGCAGCACCGGAACGGCTTCTTCTTTTTCTTCGTCGGCGATCGAGACGAGAATGCGGCCCCCGCTGCCCGGAAGCCGGAAGCCCGCCCCGAGGAATCCCTTGCGCAGCGCGCCGGCAAACGTGTCGTCGATCCCGAGCACCTCCCCGGTCGACTTCATCTCCGGCCCGAGGATCGTTTCGACACCGCGCATCTTCGAGAACGAGAAAACGGGAACTTTCACGACCACGTAGGGCGTGCGCGGGTGCAGGCCGGTGCCGTATTCCATGTCGCGCAAGCGTTCGCCGAGTGCGATACGCGTCGCAGCGGCGACGATATTCACGCCGGTCGCCTTCTGGATGATCGGGACCGTACGGCTCGCGCGCGGATTTGCTTCGATGATGAACAGCTCGCCGTCGTGCACGACGAATTGAATGTTGATCAGGCCGCGGATTCCCAGCTCGCGCGCGATCGCGGTGGCGACCTCGACGATCCGCCGCTCCATCGCCTCGTCGATCGTCTGCGTCGGGTAGACGCTGATCGAGTCACCGGAATGAATGCCCGCCCGCTCGATATGCTCGAAGATCCCGGGAATCAAAATGTCCTCGCCGTCGAAGACCGCGTCGACCTCGACTTCGAGACCGCGCAGATACTTATCGACGAGCAGCGGCGCGCCGGGCAGAATCGGCGGCGCCGACTCCGCATACGATGCTAGCTGGCCTTCGTTATAAATGATCTCCATCGCGCGGCCGCCGAGCACGAAGCTCGGGCGGACCAGGACGGGGAAGCCGAGTTCGCGTGCAAAGGCGCGAGCCTCGCGGAAGCTCGTCGCGGCTCTGCCCTGCGGCCGCGCGACGCCCAGACGCGCAAGGGCCGCGTCGAACTGCGCCCGATCCTCCGCCATGTCGAGGCTGGCGCGGTCGCTGCCGATGATCCGCACGCCGCGCGCCTCGAGGGCGTTGGCGAGATTGATCGCAGTCTGCCCGCCGAAGGCGAGCATCACGCCGCTGGCCTTGGTCGCACGGTACACCGCCTCGACTTCGCCCGCGCCGGGCGGTTCGAAGACCAGCACGTCGGAGATGTCGAAATCGGTCGAGACCGTCTCGGGATTATTGTTCACGATAACCGCTGATTTGCCGGCAGCCCGGAGCGCCCACGCAGCGTGAACGCAGCTGTAATCGAACTCGATACCCTGCCCGATGCGAATCGGTCCGCTGCCGACGACCACCACCGCGTCGCTCGGTGTCGGGCGCATTTCGTCGTGCTCGCCGCTCGAGATGTAATAGTACGGCGAGCGCGCGGGAAACTCGGCCGCGGCGGTATCCACCATACGAAACGAAGCGTTCATGCCGCCGTCGTCGCCGTCGCCGCCCGCCTCCTCTTCCACGATATCCGCGATTTGGTGCAGCCAGAAGCGATCGATCGCGGAGCTGGCGTGGATGCGTTCGATGCACGCGTCGCGCCCTGCGGGCCCGCTGCGCCGCAAGAGTTCGGCGACCGCGAAGAGCCGCTCGTGGGTCGGATGCGCGACGATCTCCTCGAGTTCGCCTTCGGTCCACTCCTCGTATTCGCCGCCGGTGAGACTCTCGCGCTTGAGGTCCAGACCGCGCACGGCCTTCATCAACGCGGCGCGGAAGCTGCGGCCGATTCCCATTGCTTCGCCGGTCGATTTCATCTGCGTGCCGAGCAGCGTATCGGCGAGCGGAAACTTGTCGAAGGGCCAGCGCGGAATCTTCACCACGCAATAGTCGAGCGTCGGTTCGTAGGCGGCCTTCGTAACGCCGGTAACGGGATTGGGAATCTCGTCGAGCGTCTGGCCCAGCGCGATGCGCGTCGAGATCTTCGCAATCGGATAGCCGGTCGCTTTCGACGCGAGCGCGGAGCTGCGCGAGACGCGCGGATTCACTTCGATGATCGCGTACTCGCTGCTCGTCGGATGCAGCGCGAACTGAATGTTGCAGCCGCCCTGCACCTCGAGTGCGCGGATGACGTTGAGTGAGGCGCTGCGCAGCATCTGGTAGTCGAGATCGGAGAGGGTCTGCGACGGCGCGACCACGATCGAGTCGCCGGTGTGTACGCCGACGGGATCGATGTTCTCCATGTTGCAGACGATGATGCAGTTGTCTGCGCCGTCGCGCAGCACTTCGTACTCGACCTCTTTCCAGCCCAGCAGCGAGGTTTCGAGAAGCGCTTGATGGATGAGCGATGCGTTGAGGCCCGTGTCGAGCCGCTCGCGCAGCTCCGCCTCGTTATACACGACGCCGCCGCCGGTACCGCCGAGCGTGTAAGCCGGACGCACGACGAGCGGATAGCCGACGCGCGCGGCAAATTCGATGCCCTGCTCCACCTCGGTGACGATGGTCGAATCGGGAACGGGCTCGCCGATCTCGATCATCTTGGCTTTGAAGCGCTGCCGGTCTTCGGCGAGCTTGATCGTTTCGACCGGCGTTCCCAAAAGCTCGACGCCGTAGCGTGAAGGAATACCGGCGTCATCGAGTTCGACCGCGAGATTCAATCCGGTCTGTCCGCCCAGTGTGGGCAGCAACGCATCGGGACGCTCGCGCGCGATGATGGCTTCGAGCGAGGCGACGGTCAGCGGCTCGAGATAGACCGCGTCCGCGACTTCCGGATCGGTCATGATCGTCGCGGGGTTCGAATTGACGAGAACGACGCGGTGGCCTTCTTCGCGCAACGCGCGGCACGCTTGAACGCCGGCGTAATCGAATTCAGCGGCTTGACCGATCACGATCGGCCCTGAGCCAATCACCAGGACGTTACGGCGGGGCATGCTGGGGAGCGTGGATTAGCCGTTTGGGGCCGTTAGCCTGCTGTCATGGCTGAAGGCGGCGCAGCGACCAGCTGCCCGCGGCGCGTTCGTACGCGAGACGATCGTGCAGACGATCGGCCTGCCCTTGCCAGAACTCGAGATAGTCGGGCGCGATGAGATAGCCGCCCCACGAATGGGGACGCGGCACCTCTTCTCCCGCAAAGCGTTCGTCGAAGTGCGCCATGCGCTCGGCGAGAATCTCGCGCCGCTCGACCGGAGCGCTCTGTTCGGATGCCCACGCCGAAAGCTGGTGTCCGCGCGGCCGCGAGGCGAAATACGCGTCGGACTCCTCCTCGGAGAGCTGCGCGATCGCACCTTCGATGCGCACTTGGCGATGCATCTGCGGCCAAAAGAAGGTCGCCGCCACGCGCGGGTTCTGCGCGATCTCTTCGCCTTTGCGACTAAAGTACGAGGTGTAGAATTGCAGCCCGCGTCCGTCGAGCCCGCGCAGCAGCACGATACGCAGCGACGGACGCCCGGTGCCTGCGACGGTAGCGAGCGCCATCGCGTTGGCTTCGACAACGTGCGGGTGTGCGTAGGCTTCGTCGAGCCAGATTCGCAACTGCTCGATGGGATCGGCGGACAGGCTTCCCTCGAGCAGCGGCGCGCTCTCGTAACCGGTGCGGCTCGTTTCGATATTCACGGTAACCTCCCGGTTGCAAGCGCGCTCAACATCGTGACGATCAGGAGTCCCGCGCCCGCCAGCACGAAGCCGAGCGAAGCCGAGACCGACTGCTGCGCGATCGTGGTCTCGCGCCCGAGCCGCGCGAGCGCGTCGCGCAGTTCGGTAGCGTTCTGTGCGCGGGCGTAAGCGCCGCCGCTGACGCTCGCGTAGGACTCGAGCGCGTTCTCATCGATCGTCGACTCCTCGCCGCCGATGACGTCGCCGTTGGCCGTACCGATTCCGATCGTATAGACCGGCACGTGATGATCGCCGAGGTACTGCGCCATCTCCTGCGGATCGACGCCGGTATTATTCACCCCGTCGGTAATCAGAATCACGACGCGATGGCCGGCCGGCGGAAATTGGGATGCGGCGAGGCGCAGCGCGTCGCCGATCGCGGTCGCGCCGTTGGGCGCCGGAATCTGATCGATCGCGGCCAGGATCGACTCACGATTTGCGCTCAGCGGTGAAATCAGCTCGGCATCGCCGGAGAAGCTGATCAGTCCGATCTTGATGCCGGGCGGTGATTCTTCGACGAACGCGCGCGCAGCGCTCTGCGCGGCAGCCGCGCGCGTCGGCGAGACGTCGGTCGATGCCATCGATCCCGAGGTGTCGATGCAGATGAAGACGCTGCCGTCCGCGACGGGCAGCGGAAGCCGCAGATGCGGACCCGCGACTCCGACGGCGAGCGCGCAGAGCGCGACGATCCACGCCGCACCCAAGCTGCGTGCCATCCAATCGCGTGCGCCGAGCGCGCCGCGCAGAAAGGCGATGTTCGAGTAGCGCAGCGCTTGCGCGGAGACGCGCCCTTGCGCGCGGCGATAGAGCAGCGTGAGCACGAATACGGCGATCGCGCCGAGCGCGAGCAGCCACGGCCGGTCGAAGCTCATGCGCCCACACCGAACGCCGCGCGCAGCGAGGCGACACCGTCGGACTCGAGCAATGCGCCCGCACGCCAGCCGGCGCGCTCGAACCGCTGCGCGATCTGCGCCTCACGCGCGCGGACCGCGGCTGCGAAAGCGGCGCGCTCGCGTTTGCCGACGTACGCGCGCAGCGTACCGCCTTCGGCGCCGCTGAAGCGCACGAAACCGCCGAGCGGCAGCGCGTCGTACCACGGATCACGTGCGATCAGCGCGGTGCAGTCGCACCACGCGCCGAGATTGGCGAGCAGATCGTCGTGCCGGTCGTCCAACTCATACCAATCGCCGATGGCGAGCAACGCGGTTCCGCGCCGTAACGCCGCGCGCGCAGTCGTGAGCGCGCTGCCGATCTCGAAACGCGTCGCCACCGGCAGGTGCGGCGCACCAACGTGATCGCTCCCGACACGCAGCAGCCGGTCCCCGCCGCGCGCCGTGGCAAACCATGCGTGCGCCGCCTCTTGTGCCGCAGCGAGCAGCGAGCGCTCGCGGCCCACGCGCATCGAATCCGAATCGTCGATCAGCACGGCGAGCGTGAGCGCAACGTCTTCGAGGACCACGCGCGTCTGCAACTCGCCGGCACGCGCGGTCGCCGCCCAGTCGATCCGGCGCACGTCGTCGCCCGGTACGTAGGCCCGGAGCTCGACGAATTCGTAGCCGTCGCCGCGGTACATCGTGGGCGAACCGGCGCCGAAGCGCCGCGGACGGCGTTTGCCGCGCAGCAGCGCGTCGCGCAGCGTGAGTGCCGGCATGCCTACGGTACCGGAACGCGCGCGATCAGCGTTTCGAGCACGCCGGCCGCACCGCCGTCCGCGCTCGCGCGGAAGTTGAACCCGATGCGGTGGCGCAACGCGAGCGGAGCGACCGCGCGCACGTCGTCGGGCACCGCGTAATCGCGCTCTTCGAGCATGGCTTTCGCGCGTGCGAGATTTGCGATTGCTAGCGTCGCGCGCGGGCTCGCACCGTGGTCGATCGCAGGATGCTGCGCCTCGCGCGTTATCACGACCAGTTCGACGATATAGCGTTTGAGCGCGTCGTCGACGTGAACGGCATGAGCCTGGTCGCGCCAGGCGCGCACCTGATCGAGCGTAGCAACCGGCACGATGACGGGCGCCTGCGCGATTGCAAAGCGTTCGAGGATCGCGAGCTCGCCGGCGCGCGAGGGATAGCCCACGTCGATCTTCAGCAGAAAGCGGTCCATCTGCGCGATCGGGAGCGCGTAGGTGCCCTCCGAATCGAGCGGGTTCATCGTCGCCATGACGATGAACGGGTCGGGCAGCGGATGCGTCTGTGGACCGATCGTCACCTGGCGCTCCTGCATCGCTTCGAGCAGCGCGGATTGCACCTTCGCCGGCGCACGATTGATCTCATCGGCGAGTACGACGTTGGCGAAGATCGGACCACGCACGGTCGTGAAGGCGCTCTCGTGTTGATCGAAGATGCGCGTGCCGACGATGTCGCTCGGCAGCAGATCGGGCGTGAATTGAATCCGTTTGAACTCGCCGTGCAGCGCGTCGGCCAGGCTGCGACAAGCGAGCGTCTTGGCCAGGCCCGGCGGGCCTTCGAGCAGCACGTGACCGCCGCATAAAAGGCCGAGCAAGAGGCCCTCGATGACGCCCTCTTGTCCGACGATCGCGCGTTGCAGTGCTTGCGTTACTAGCGAAGGACCGGCGTTCATTGCGAGGCGTCCATTTGCGAGGCGTTCATTGCGAGAGGTGCTCCAATTGGGCGGTCGCGGCGGCGATTGCTACTGCAAGATCGGCCTCGTGCGTGAACCCCGCGCGTTCGAGGGCGCGCAGAAGGTTGCGCAGTTGCGGGTCGGCGGCGAGCGGACGGCGCAGCACGTCGCCGAGCGTTTCGGCGTCGGTTGCGCCAACCATGCGGCGTACGAGGTGCCGCGCGCGCATCGCGCCCGCGCGCGTCGGCTCGGTGCGCAGCGCCTGGTACGCTTCCCGCAGCTGCGATTTGGGGTCGCGCAGGATCGGCGTCGCGGGCGCGAGCGTGACGACCGGCGGCGGCGGTGAAGGTCTGCGCCGCAGCAGAACGCCGACCACGAAGAGCAGCGCGCCGATTCCGGCCAAGAGCAAAATCGCGCGCAGCGCGACGAATGCGAAGGCGCGCATGGGTCCCCAGATATCGACGCTGGGGGCGGCGAGCGCGAGGCCGCTCACGTGGAGCGTCAGCGCATTGGAAAAGTAGCGCTTGGCTTTGCCGTCGAGCGCGTCGATCGCGTCGAACGTCACGGGAGCAATCGTGATTGCGCCGGAGTGGTGTGCGACGACGGTGATCGTTTCGCGATAGGTGGTGCCGCCGCTCTGCGCGACCAGGGTATGCTCGTCGCCCAGCAATTCGAGCTCCGCAAGGATCGGGAGATTGACGTTATCGAATTCGGTGACGCGCTCGCGCACGTGCGCGGTGACGATCAAATGAAACGGCACCTCGACGTGCGGCGTCGAGGTATCGGCCGCGAGCGTCAACTGCGTCACCGTGAGCCGCGCGAGAGTTTCGGCGGATGCCGCAGGCGCGGCCAGCACGATCAGCGCGGCGGCTAACGCGCCGATGCGAGCGATTCTAACCATTGCGCGAAGAGGCGCCGTGCGTCGAACGGTCCGGGCGACGCCTCGGGGTGAAACTGCACCGCCGCGATCGGCAGGCTGCGGTGACGAAAGCCTTCGTTGGTTCCGTCGTTGAGGTTGGTCATCGTCGCTTCGAGCTCGGCGGGCAGCGAACGTGCATCGACGGCATAGCCGTGATTGTGCGCGGTAATCAGCACCTCGTCGCGCAAGAGATCCTTGACCGGCTGATTGCCGCCGCGATGCCCGTAGGGAAGCTTGTAGGTTTGCGCGCCGCACGCAAGCGCGAGCAGCTGATGCCCCAGGCAGACGCCGAAGAGCGGTTTGCGCCCGACGAGCGCACGCAGCGTTTCGATCGTTTGCGCGAGATCGGCCGGATCGCCCGGGCCGGGCGAAATGAAGATCGTATCCGGATCGCCCTGCAGCAGCTCTTCTTCCGTCGCATCGTACGGCACGACCGTCACCTCGCACCCGAGCGCGAGCAGCTCGCGAAGGATCGCGCGCTTGACGCCGCAGTCGACGAGCGTAACGCGCGGACCACCGCGCGTGCCTTCGACGTGACGCTCGCGCGTCGCTACGCTGGGTACGAGCGCTGCCGTCGAAGCCGTCCGTACGAACTGCGTGAGCTCCGCTTCGGCGCGCGCGAGCGCTTCCTCACCTACCGCGAGCGCCGCCCAGATCGTGCCGTGTTCGCGCAGCGCGATGGTGATCGCGCGTGTGTCCGCGCCGACCATCGTCGGCACGCGCTGTTCGTCGAGCCACGCCGGCAGGCTCGTCTTGCTCAAGTAGTGCGAGGGATGACGCGCGATCTCTTTGATGATCGTGCCGCTCACGCACGCGCGCGGATATTGCGCCGCGCTGCCCGAGACGCCGTAGTTGCCGATCAGCGGGTAGGTGAAGGTGAGAATTTGGCCCGCGTACGAGGGGTCGGTGAGCGCCTCTTCATAGCCGGTCATGCCGGTGTAGAAAACTGCTTCTCCCAAGGCCAGGCCCTGGTACTGCAAACCGAGGCCGTCGAAACGCGAGCCGTCGGCGAGAAAGAGCGATGCGGGGGTGGTCATGCTAAAGGAACTGCGGTTAGGCGAAGGGGCCGCCCAGACCTGGAAGTAACCCGCGTTGGGAATGGACTGGCATTTCGGCGCGACGGCGTTTGCTACGGCGATCACGATCATCGACCCGATCGGCATGATCCCCATCACTGCGGCGACGACGGCGCACTTCGAGCGCGCCAAGCGCAATCGCATCGTCGATCTCGCGGTATTCGTCGCGGGGATCGTCATGCTGGGCTTTGGCGTCGTCGGTCCGTATCTGCTGGATTATCTCGGCATCACGCTGCCGGCCTTCGGCATCGCGGGCGGCATCCTGCTCTTCCTCATTGCCATCGACATGCTCTTCGCGCGGCCAACCGGCGCACGCGCGACCAGCGAGGAGGAGAAAGTCGCGGGCGAAAACCCGGCCGTCTTCCCGCTCGCGATCCCGATGATTGCCGGACCCGGCACGCTTGCTACCGTGCTCCTGCTGGTCAACCTCGCGCGTGGGAACCCCGCGCGCGACGCGGTCGTCTTCCTCGCCTACGCGGCCGCGCTGGCTATCGCGTGGCTCTGCATGCGCGGCGCCGTGCGCTACCTGCACCGCCTCGGTACGACCGGCGTTCACGTCATCACGCGCGTTTTGGGTATAATTCTTGCGGCACTCGCGGTACAATTTGTCATCAACGGCGTCGTGCAGACGCCGCTCTTCGTACGCTGAAGGGAGTAACCTCATGAGCGAACGCGATCCCGCGGACGAGATGATCTCGGAGATGGGCATCGACCCCGCACTCGAGATCGACTCGGACCAGCGTGCCGAGCTGCTGCGCAAATGGCATCGCGAAGGCAACACCAGCCGTTACGGCAAGGAACCCGATATCAAAGGCGACCTCGAAGACCTCGAAGAGTAGCTACGCGCGGCGCCGCAGCTCGCCGCCCACGATCGTAGCGATCGCGCGTCGCGGCAGCGTCGCGCTCTTGAACGGCGTCGTGTGACCCTTTGATGCGAACGAGCGCGGGTCCACGACCCACGGCCGATCGGCGAATATCGTCACGTCGGCGCGCGAGCCGGTGCACAGTGTGCCGCCTTCGACGCCGAGGATGCGAGCCGGATTGGTCGAGAGCATCGCGACGAAACGCAGCAGCGGCAGATCGGGAACCGCCAGCGCGTACGCGCCGATCGCGATCTCGAGCCCGGTGAAACCAACCGCAGCGCTGCGTAGATCGCCCTTTTCGGCATCCGTGTGCGGCGCGTGATCGGTTGCGAAAACGTCGATCGTACCGTCGCGCACGCCGTCGCGCAGCGCCCGCGTATCAGCCTCGCCGCGCAGCGGCGGATTCACCTTCGCGGCGGCGCCCCACTCGCGGACGGCTTCGTCGGTCAGCAGGAGGTGGTGCGGCGTGACCTCGCAGGTAGCGCGCCCGCCTTGCGCGCGCGACCAGCGCACGAGATCGAGCGCGCGCGCCGTCGAGCAATGCGCGATGTGCCAGGCCTTGCCGGTATCCAGGGCGATGAGCAGATCGCGTGCGACGATGATGTCCTCGCTCACGCTCGGCGCGCCCGGTACACCCAGCGCGGCCGCAACCGGGCCCGCGTTCATCACGCCGTCGCCCTTGAGCTCCTCGTCCTCGGCGTGCGAGATGAAGACGCCGCGTACCTCACGCGCCTGCAGCGCCGCCTCGCGAAGAGCGCGCGCGCTCGCGGTCGTGTTGCCGTCGTCGGAGAATGCGACCGCGCCCGCCGCCGCCAACGCGTGGAAGTCGACCGGCTCGCGCCCCGCCCGTTCGCGCGTGATCGCGGCAACCGGGTAGACACGGCACTGCGCGTCGCGCGCAACGATCGCGTCGAGCCGCGCGAGCACCTCGGGCGTGTCGAGTGCCGGTCGCGTGTTCGGCATGCAGGCGACTGCGGTGAATCCGCCGCGGATCGCCGCCACGGTTCCGCTTGCGATGGTTTCCTTTTCGGGAAAGCCCGGCTCCCGCAGATGCACGTGCATGTCGATGAATCCGGGGGCGACGACGGCGTTGCTCGCATCGAAAATCTCTTCATCGGCACGAGGCGTCAAATGCTCCGCGATCTCCGCCACGCGGCCGTTCGAAATGCGTAAATCGCGTACCGCGTCGATATCTTGCGAAGGATCGACCAGTCGCCCGCCTCGGATCAGCACGCCTGCGTCGTCAGCGCGCGGGCTCGCGCATGCCGTTGCAGAGCAGATCCAGCACGGCCATGCGGATGAAGACGCCGTGATGCACCTGGCGCGCGTAGCGCCAGCCCGCAAACTCGAGTACGGTGTCGTCTAACTCCATCCCGCGATTGTAGGGACCGGGATGCATGATGATCGCTTGCGGCCGCAGCCGGCCCAGCCGCTGCGCGTTGAGCTGATAGCCCGCGACATACTCGCGATCGCTGATCGGCATCTCGGCAAAGCGCTCGCGCTGAATCCGCAGCAGCACAACCGCATCGGCTTCGCCGAGCGCTTCGTCGAGCGAACGCACGATGCTCGCGCCCGCAACCGCGTCATCGGGACGCAAGAGCGCTTCGGGACCGACGAGGATCGCCTGCGCTCCCAACCGCGCCAAGCCGCGAATGGTGGAATGCGCGACGCGCGAGTGCGCGACATCCCCGACGATGACCACGTTGCGCCCCTGCAGCGAACCGAACTCGTCGCGTAACGTGAAGAGATCGAGCAGCGCCTGCGTCGGATGCGCGTGCGAGCCGTCGCCTGCGTTGACGACGTGTCCGTCGAACGAGGCCGCGATGCGCGCGGGAAAACCCGACTCGGGATGACGTATGACTACGACGCCGATGCCCATGGCGGCAAGGGTCAACATCGTATCTTCGATCGTCTCGCCTTTCGTCGCAAGGCTGAGGTCTTTCGGCGAGAGATTGACGACGTTGGCGCCCAGGCGCATCAACGCGAGATTGAACGAGGTAAACGTGCGCGTGCTCTGCTCGAAAAAGAGGTTGACCGCGTCAACCCCTTCGAGTAGTCGTCCCGGTGCACGTAACTCGAATGCACTGGTCTGTTCGAAGATCGCTTCGATCTCTTCGGCCGAGAGATCGTCGAGATCGATGAGGCTACGACGCGTTCGCATGAATCGAGACCTCGTCGGTGCGCGCCGATTGCGGCGCGAGCGCCACCTTAACGTGCTCGCGCCGGCTGGTTGGGATCACGCGGCCGACGTAGTCGGCCTGAATCGGTAACTCGCGTAACCCGCGATCGACGAGGACGCAGAGCCGGATCGCGGCGGGGCGCCCGAGATCGGTGACGGCGTCGAGCGCGGCGCGAATGGTGCGCCCGGTGAAGAGCACGTCGTCGGCGATGACGACCAGCCGGTCCGAGATGTCGACCGGAATCTGCGACTCGGGCATCTCGTGCGTGACGCGATCGTCGCGATAGAGATTGATGTTCAGAAAGCCGAGTGCGGGCGCGCGCCCGCTGATCCGTTCGATCTCGCCCGCCAGCCGCTGCGCGAGCGCTTCGCCGCCGCGCCGCACGCCGATGAGCACGACGCCGCGCTGCGCGTCGCCCGGCTCGAGAATCTGATGCGCGAGACGCGCAATGACCCGCGCGATCTCATCGCTCTCGAGCAACACCCGCGATTTCTCCGTGGCGGTGGTCATTCAGTCTCTCCCATGGCGCTCAGCGCTGCCTCCACGCGCGCCAACTCGTTCCGGTAGCCCTCCAGCTTCTCCCGCTCCTTCGCAACGACGCCGGGCGCGGCCTTGGCTACGAAGGCTTCGTTCGCCAGTTTCCGGGTACCGCGTTCGACCTCGCCGCGCAGACGCACCGCGTCTTTGCGATAGCGCTCGAGCAAGAGCATCGCCGGCGCTTCGACCACGATCGCAGCGATACCGCCGCGCAGCGTCGTATCGACGGAGATCGCCGCGCCCGCCGCCGACGGAGCGTAGGCGCTGATCGCTGCGAGCGCGGCATCGCCGAGATCGGCGGGAACGCGCGTCACCGGCTTCGATTCGAGCGGTAGTTTGAGCTCGGCTTTGAGGCGCCGAATCTGCTCGGTCGCCGCCATCTGTGTTTCGAAATGCGCCGCGGCATCGCGGTCGACCGGGACCTCGTAGCGACCCGGCCACGTCGCGGTCATGATCGTCACGCCGTCGTGCGGAAGCGCGAGCCACACTTCCTCGGTGATGAACGGCGCGATCGGGTGCAGTAAGCGCATGGCGTTGTTCCATACGAACGAGAGCACCGCCGCGCGCGTGGCGTGATTCTGCTCGACCTTCGTCGCTTCGACGTACCAGTCGCAGAACTCGTACCAAATGAAGCGCCACAGCGTATCAGCGGCGTTGCCGAAGTCGAAGGCGTCGAAGCGCTCGCTCGTCGCGACGATCGTGTCGTGCAGCCGCGTGAGGATCCAGCGATCGGCGGTCGTGAGCTGCTCCTCCTTCGGCAGCGTCATGGCACGCGGCAGCCCCTGCGGCAGCGAGAGCATGTAGCGCGTCGCGTTCCAAATCTTGTTGTTGAAGTTGCGCGCCTCTTCGCAGCGCGACTCCTGAAAACGAATCTCCTGACCTTCCAAACGCATCTGCCGCAGAATACCCATGCGGAACGCGTCGGCGCCGTAGCGATCGACGAGGGTCATCGGATCGATCGCGTTGCCGAGCGACTTGGACATCTTGCGCCCTTGCGCGTCGAAGACGAGCGGCGCGATGAAAACCGTCGCAAACGGAACCTCGCCCATGAAGTGGATGCCGAGCATCACCATGCGCGCGACCCAGAGAAAGATGATCTCCCATCCGGTGACGAGGACTTGTCCGGGATACCAGTGCGCAAGCTCGGGCGTCTGCTCCGGCCAGCCGAGAACCGAGAAGGGCCAGAGTCCGCTCGAGAACCAGGTGTCGAGCGTATCCGGATCGCGCGTCAGCTCCGTTGCGGCGTAGCGCTCGCGCGCGATTGCAAAAGCCTCGTCTTCGCTCTCGGCGACGACGACCTCGCCCTTGGGCGTGTACCAAACCGGAAGCTGATGGCCCCACCACACTTGCCGCGAGACGTTCCAGTCGCGGATGTTCTCGAGCCAGGTTTCGTACGTGCGCCCGTAGCGCTCCGGAACGAAGCGCAGCCGGCCTTCGCGATAGGCTGCAAGCGCAGGCTCGGCGAGCGGTTTCATCGTTACGAACCACTGCAGCGAGAGCATCGGTTCGATCACTTCGCCCGAGCGCTCGCTCACCGCGACCGCGTGACGATACGGTTCCTCTTTGACGAGATTTCCGCGCGCGCGCAAATCCTCGACGATGCGCTTGCGCGCCTCGTACCGGTCGAGTCCGGCGTAGGGTCCGACCGCGATCTCGCTGCCGGTGATCCGCGCCTCTTCATCCATGACGCTGGGCATCGGAAGGTTGTGGCGCAGACCGATCTCGTAGTCCGTCGCGTCGTGCGCCGGCGTGACCTTGACCGCACCGGTGCCGAACGACGGATCGACCGCCTCGTCCGCGACGATGCGGATCGCGCGGCCGATCAACGGAAGCATCACGCTGCGGCCGACGAGCTTCGCGTAGCGTTCGTCGTCGGGATGCACGGCGATCGCCACGTCACCCAGCATCGTCTCGGGCCGCGTCGTCGCGATTTCGATGCCCTGATTCGCGATCGACATTCCCGTAGCGTCATCGATCAGCAGGTAGCGCACGTGCCAGAGGTACGAATCGCGTTCGACGTGATCGACCTCGGCGTCCGAGACGGTCGTCTTCGCCTTGGGGTCCCAGTTGATCAGCCGCTTGCCGCGATAGACGAGCCCCTCACGATAGAGCGCGACGAAAACCTTGCGAACCGCGGCCGAGAGGCCTTCGTCCATCGTGAAGCGTTCGCGCTGCCAATCGGGGCCGAAGCCAAGCGCACGAAACTGCGCGTTGATCGTGCCGCCATATTCGCGCGACCACTCCCACGCGCGTTCGACGAAGCGCTCGCGGCCGAGACTCTCACGCGAGATGCCTTGGCTTGCGAGTTCGCGCACCAAGACGGCTTCGGTTGCAATCGCGGCATGATCGGTACCCGGAAGCCAATCGGCATTGTCGCCGAGCATCCGGTGATAGCGCGTCAGCGCGTCTTGCGGCGTG
The DNA here is from genome assembly GCA_035507275.1 of Candidatus Acidiferrales bacterium. Classification (GTDB taxonomy): domain Bacteria; phylum Vulcanimicrobiota; class Vulcanimicrobiia; order Vulcanimicrobiales; family Vulcanimicrobiaceae; genus Aquilonibacter. Next base: position 44,380 of record DATJOG010000040.1, on the reverse strand, counting down.
AAGGTCGAACCATGACCGAGATGCGCGCGGCCCGTGACGTTCGGCGGCGGCATGGCAATGATGAAGGGGGGGCGCGCCGGATCGGGATCCTCGTGAAAGAATCCGCTGCGTTCCCAGAAGTCGTAGAGGCGCGGCTCGACCGCCTTTGGATCGTAGGTCTTCGGAAGTGACAAACTACGCGGGCATGTCCTTCTTCTGCTCTTGATAGATCAGCGTCGGCGACTCTTTCTTCTCGATGACGTCTTTATTGATGATGCACTTCTTCACGCCTTGCAGTGAAGGCAGATCGTACATCACGTCGAGCATCGTCTCTTCGAGAATCGAGCGCAATCCGCGCGCGCCGGTCTTGCGGCCCTGCGCCTTGGTCGCGATCGCGACGAGCGCGTCCTTGGTGAACTGCAGATCGACGCCGTCCATGTTCAAGATCTTCTGGAACTGCCGCACGAGCGCGTTGCGCGGCTCGGTCAGGATGCGGCGCAGCGCCAGCTCGTCGAGCGCGTCGAGCGTCACGACGATCGGCAAACGCCCGATGAACTCGGGAATCAAGCCGAACTTCAGCAGATCCTCGGGCATGAGCTGTTGCAGCAGCTTGCCCGTGCGAGCGTCTTTCTTGCCTTCGGGGGTCGCACGGAAGCCCATGTTGTTCGCGCTGACGCGCGACTCGATGATCCGCTCCAGACCGTCGAACGCGCCGCCGCAAATGAACAGCACGTTGGTCGTGTCGATCTGGATGAACTCTTGATGCGGATGCTTGCGCCCGCCCTGCGGCGGTACGTTGGCCGTCGTGCCTTCGAGAATCTTGAGCAGCGCTTGTTGTACGCCCTCGCCCGAAACGTCGCGCGTGATCGACGGGTTCTCGCTCTTGCGCGCGATCTTGTCGATCTCGTCGATGTAGACGATACCCTTTTCGGCGCGCTTCACGTCGTAGTCGGCGGCCTGAATGAGCTTGAGCAGAATGTTCTCGACGTCTTCACCGACGTAGCCGGCCTCGGTAAGTGAGGTCGCGTCCGCCATCGCAAGCGGTACGTCGAGAATCTTCGCCAGCGTCTGCGCGAGGTAGGTCTTGCCCGAACCGGTCGGACCAACGAGCAGAATATTCGACTTCTGGAGCTCGACTTCGTCGGCTGCGCCGCCGGCGTTGATGCGCTTGTAGTGGTTGTAGACCGCAACCGCCAGCGATTTCTTTGCGCGCTCTTGACCGATCACATACTGATTGAGGATGTGATTGATCTCTTTCGGCTTGGGGATGTTGCGTAGCCGCAGGTTCTCGTCGACGTTCTTGTAGAGCTCTTCTTCGATGATCTCGTTGCAAAGCTCGATGCACTCGTCGCAGATGTAGACACCCGGGCCGGCGATCAATTTACGCACCTGCTCCTGCGACTTGCCGCAGAAGCTGCACTTGAGCTGACCCTTCTCGTCTCCGAATCGGAACATATCGGGGGCGGGCGTCCTCCTGGGCGTTAAGCCGGCGTCGACAAGGCTCCACGGTCTTCGATAACGTGATCGATAATCCCGTAGTCCTTGGCTTCTTCGCTGGTCATGTAGTAGTCGCGGTCGATGTCCTTAAGGACTTGCTCGATAGGCTTTTTGGTCGTCCGCTCGTAGATTTTGGCGATCGTCTGGCGCGTCGCGATCAGGTCGCGGGCGGCGATCTCCACGTCGGTCGCTTGGCCGCCGATCTGCGAGACCCACGGCTGGTGGATGAGGATCTTGGCGTGGGGCAGGGCGTAACGCTTTCCCGCCGCGCCGCCGGTGAGCAGGACCGAACCCATGGAGGCTGCCATGCCCATACAGATCGTAGCCACGTCCGGCTTGATGAAGCGCATGGCGTCGTAGATCGCCAGGCCCGCGGTAACGCTTCCGCCCGGCGAGTTGACGTACATGTCGATATCTTTGTCCGGGTCTTCCTTTTCGAGGAAGAGTAGTTGCGCGATGACGAGATTGGCGAGATGGTCGTCGATCGGTCCCCCGACGAAGACGATCCGGTCTTTGAGCAGACGCGAGTAGATATCGTACGCGCGTTCTCCGCGCGCGCTCTGCTCGACGACCATCGGTACGAGGTGACCCATGCTTGTTGTATTCCTTTTACGATTTGCCAGAAGGACGGTTTCGCAAGAGTGAGACCCGCACGGTGCGGGTGAAGGTTACGGGCGTTCGTCGCCTACGGGGCTGCGTCCGAAACCCGGTCGACGACCTTGGCGTTGTCGACGAGGAATTCGAGCGTCTTGTTCCTGACGATGCCCTCCATCAGCGAGACGACATTGTTCCCGAGCGCTTTACGAATACGGTCGACGGGCTGCCCGTACTGACGGGAGAGCGCACCCAACTCCTCTGCAATATCGGCCGGCGTCGCGTTGATGCCTTCAGCGCGCGCGATCTCTTCGATCACGAGCATGCCTTTGACGCGCTGTTCGGCGTCGGCACGCAGGCTCGCGCGCAATTCCTCCTCGGTCTTGCCCTGCTCTTTGAGATAATCGTCGAACGAGAGACCGCTCTGCGCGACCGTCGAGGCCATATCGCTGACCATATTGTCGATCTCGCGCTCGACCAGGACGTCGGGCAGCGGAAATTCGTGCGACTCGAGCAGCTTCTCCATCAGCGTGTTGCCGACCGCGCGGCGCGCGCGCGACTGCGCGATCGCTTCGAGGCGCTTGCGCACGTCGGCGCGCAGCGCGGCCAGCGTCTCGTTCTCGGAGATGGTTTTCGCGAATTCGTCATCGATTGCGGGTAGTTCGAGCGCCTTCACATCGTGCACCGTAACGGTGAAGAGCGCCGTCTTTCCGGCTAGCTCTTCCTTGGGGTAGTCGCTCGGGAATACCGCCTCGACCTCCTTGGTCTCGCCGGCGCTCATCCCCGCAATGCCCGAGGCGAAGCCCGGGATGAAGCGGTTCTCGTCGAGTTCGGTCATCTGCCCCTTGGCGGAGCCGCCCTCAAAAGCGACGCCCTCGATCTTTCCTTCATAGTCGAGCGTGACCACGTCCCCGAGCTGCGCCGGCCGCTCGACCGGAACCAAGGTCGCGCGCTCCTTTGCCAGCGCAGCCAGGCTGCGCTCGACGTCGTCGTCGCCGATCGGGGAGAGATCGCGCTCGACCTCGATGCCCTTGTACGCGCGCAGCTCGATCGGCGGCCGGACTGCGACCGTGGCCTTCAGGCGCGAGGGTTTGCCCTCTTCGGCCGGGAGCAGCTCCATCTTCGGTCGATCGACCGGGACCAGCTCGTGCTCCCGTACCGCGCGCGCGTAGACCTCGGGAACGACGTCCTCGAGCGCTTCGCTCGCGATCGTCTCCGAACCATACGTCTGCTCGAAGACGCGGCGCGGCGCCTTGCCCGCCCGGAAGCCGGGAAGCTTGACGTTCTTCGAAAGCCGGCGGAAAGCGCGCTCCCGCGCGGCTTCCAGCTCTTCGGCGGTGATGGGAATCTCGAGCTCCACCTGCGTGGGATCAAGGCGGGTCAGGGTCGAGGTGCTCACGGACGGCAAACGTTCCTTTTCCAAAATACGAAAGGGGCGCTTCGGCGCTTGCGCGCCCGCGCCCCGTAATCTCTTATAAAGTGGAGCGGAAGACGAGATTCGAACTCGCGACCCTCGCCTTGGCAAGGCGATGCTCTACCACTGAGCTACTTCCGCACTCGACGTCTTCGGTTTTATGGGCAAGCAGAGAGTCGAACTCTGACGGGTTGCCCCACTGGAACCTAAATCCAGCGCGTCTGCCAGTTCCGCCACTTGCCCGTGGCGACCACCATAGATATTACGCCTGGGGTGCTTTTCCTCCCGAACGTCAGGCCGCTAGGGAGGCGGCTCTTCCAGTACGGCGCCGCCCTGCGGGAACGGATTTTCCGGCCTCGCGCGGCTCGCGGCGACGACGTTCTCGAAGCGTACGGCCGCCTTGGTAAAGATCTCCCCGGCACTCGTCATCGGGGCGAGCGCATCTTCCTCGCTGATGTAATGCCCGTCACCACTGTCGGCAAAGTGGATCATCCAGCCGACGGCAGTGCCCGGTCCGCTCCTGAAATTCAATGCTTCCTGCAGCTGCCACGTCGCGAAACTCTGCTCGTCGATCCAGGCGTCGCGTATCCGGAATCGCCCCGGGTCGTGCGTCGGCGTAAGCGCGAGATGGTAGCACGCATGTCCGTCGATCGTCTCGTCTCCGAGCAACACGATCGTGTAGTCGCGATTGTGCGCGTAGACCGTCGCGATCTCTTCCAACCCGCTCGCGGGTGAGGGCGAGGGTGCGGAGGTGGCGCGCGGATTGGGATCGTGGAACTCGCTGCGAATTTGCGCGACGAGCGCAGCGGAGTTGAACGGTGTTGGCGTCGGCGCCGGCACGAAAGGCGCCATGCCGAACGAGTAGACCGGCGCCAAATGCGGCACGCCGAGCCAGTCGACCGGCGGCAGCGGTTTGTTCCTCCATACGATGAGCCCAACGTCGATGCCGGTTGGCCTCACCGGATGCGCGAGCTGATAGTCGCTTACCGGGTCGACGTTGACAGTTCCGTCGACGGCATCGTACTGCGAATCGTAGCGCTCGACGCGCTGGTTCCCGCCTTCGGTTATCTCGACCGCCACTTTGTAATCGATCAGCGCCGGATAGCGCTGCTGCAGCCAGTAGGCGCGCGCCTTGCCCCAAATCTCGTACGGATCGGGCGCGGCGACCGCGCGCGGCGCTGCCGCGAGCAGGGCTGCCGCAACGGCCAACACGGCAATCGAGAACTTCATGGCTACGCCTATATAACGCAAGAACCTGAGGGAACGCCTCAGGCTCTTCGAATTTTGGTGCACCGCCAGGGACTCGAACCCCGAACCAATTGATTAAGAGTCAACTGCTCTACCATTGAGCTAGCGGTGCATACGTGCGCCCTCCGGGACTCGAACCCGGGACCAACGGATTAAAAGTCCGCTGCTCTACCGACTGAGCTAAAGGCGCGTGTTCCCGAGCGGACCGCCGTATTGTAGCGATACGCGCCCGGGTTGGCAACCCCCTAGGCCGAAGCGCTGCGCACCACGCGGCCGAGCACGTCGGGATAGCGTTCGGTGAGTTCGGCCGAGGCGAGCGGATGCGCGAAAAGATATCCCTGGCCCAGGCGGCAGCCCGCGTTGCGCAGCATCTCGCGCTGCTCGACGGTCTCGATGCCTTCGGCGACGACGCGCACGTTGTACGCCTCCGCGAGCGCGATGAGCGTGCGCACGATCGGCTCGCTCGCCAAGCGCCCGTCGTTGCCGCAGACGAACGAGCGATCGATCTTTATCGAGTCGACCTCGAACTGCTGCAGATAGCGCAGCGAAGAGTACCCGGTGCCGAAGTCGTCGATGCAGATCTTGAAGCCGCGGTTGCGCACGCGTTCGATCGTCGCGTTCGCGCGCGTGCCTTCGTCCACGACGACGCTCTCGGTGATCTCGATGACGAAGTCGGCCGGATTGAGGCCGTTGTGTTCGACGATCTGTACCAGCGTGCGCTCGAAATCGGGATCGCTCAGTTCCGTAGCCGAGACGTTCACGTGCATGCAAAAATCCAGGTTGCCACCGCGGTTGCGCCGCCACGCCGCGTATTGCTCCGACGCGCTCTGCAGCACGAATTTTCCGAGCGAGGTGATGAGGCCGGTCTGCTCCGCGAGCGGAATGAACTCGTTGGGCGTGAGGACGCCGAGATTTGGATGATCCCAGCGAATGAGGGCCTCGCAGGCGCTCGCCGCGCCGTCCTGCAGCGAGACGATAGGCTGGTAGAGCATGCGGAACTCGTGCCGCTCGAGCGCTAGGCGCAGGTCGCTGATCAACTGCAGCCGCTTGTGCGCCCGTTCGTGCATGGTCGAATCGAACACGGCAAAGCGCGCGCCGCCGCTCGCCTTGGCGTGCTGCATCGCGATCTCGGCGTCGCGCATCACGTCCTCGGCGCGTTCGTATCCGGCGTTGGCGATCGCGATACCGATGCTGGCGCTCAGAAAGACCGAGCGCGACCCGATGGTGATCGATTTCGCGAGATTGTTCAGAATGCGGCGCGCGACCGACTCGACGTGCAGCACGTCGTCGAGCGATCGCAGCAGTACCGCGTACTCGTCACCGCCGAGCCGCGCAACCGCGTCGCGCGCGTCTACGGAGGAGCGTAGCCGGCCGGCGATTTGGGTCAACACGAGGTCGCCGGCGGCGTGGCCCAGCGACTCGTTGACCTCCTTGAAGTGCTCGAGGTCGACGAAGAGCACGGCGAAGAACGAGTCCAAGAGCGCGCCGGCCTCGCCGAATCGCCGCCGCAGCAGATCGTCGAAGAGCGCGCGATTCGGCAGACCGGTCAGTTCATCGTGGGTCTTGCTGTGCTGCATGCGCCGTTCGCTGTGCTTGAGTTCGGTTTTGTCACGGAACATGCAGATCGCGAATCGCGCCGCTTTGTTCTCGTCCATCACGATCGAGACGGTGGCATCGGTCCAAATCTCGACGCCGCTCGCGGAACGCGCGTGCTGTTCGAACTCGAAGGTCTCGCGTTCGCCGATCCACACCGACTCGAGTTCGTCGCGATGTCCGTCGATCGCGGTATCGATCGTGTCACCGAACATCGTCCGGTAGACGTCGTTGGCGTCGAGCAGCGCTCCCGCACGATCCACGACTGCGATTCCGATCGCGGCACCGTCGAACACGGCGCGGAACTGCGCCTCGGTGAGGCGCAGCGCCTCCTCGGCATCTTGGCGCGCGAGTTCGGCCTGCAGGCGCGCGGCTTCGCGCAGCGCTTCGCGCAGCGCGTTGCGGTCGCGGCGAGCGATCAACTGATAGATCGTGATGAGCACACCCACGATCATGATCGCGGCCAGGACGAAGGCTAGATAGAGATACCGGTTGCGTTCGGCCTGAATGCGGCCGCGCTCCGCCAGACTCGCGTCCAATGCCGCGCCGCTCAACAGGTTCACGCGGCGGGCTGCATCGACGGCGGCATCGGCGCCGCGCTCGATCAGCGCCTCGGAGGCCGAGGGATGCTCTTGCAGCATCACGCCGGGAACCAGGACGGAGAGGAACCGCGTTCCGGCCGTATCGAGCCGCGTCGTCAAGCTCGGGAGCTGGTCCCAGCGCGCGCGCTGCGACGGGTCGAGCGCGTCGACGCTGCGTACGACTTGCGGGATCTGATCGCGCGAAAGGTCGTAGGACCCGCGCAGGCTCGTCAGGTTGCCGGCGGCGTCGAGACGCTGCCCGAGGGTAAGGCCGCCGTCCCGAATCGCGGCTACCGCGACACTCTCCAACCGCCGCGTTCCCGAAATGTCGAAGAGCGTCTCTTGCATGTAGATGTCGGCCAGGTCTTGCGCGCTGCTGCTCGGGTCGTACGTGAGTCCCGAGCGGTCTTCCAAGTCGTTGACGATCGAGGAGAGGTCGGCCATGATGGTGCGCATGCTCAGCATGGCGTTCGGCCCCGGTTCGAAAGTACGCGGCTCGCGCCAGGCGCGATCGAGCGTATTCCAATCCTCGCTCATGTGGAAGATCGCGGCGTCGCCGGTTGTGAGGTCGCTCTCGAGTACGTCGAGCGTCGCCTGCGCCCGCGCACGCAGCGCGACCGTCGGCCGGCGCACCATCAACGCGAAGCGATAGTTATCCAGCGCGTCGACCACAGCGAGCACGTGCGCGGTCTCTGCCACGGCGACGCGCTCGCGCGTCAGCGCGTTGCGGTCGAGTCCGGCCTCGTGACCGAGTTGATAGATTTGGAAAATAACGAAGCCCAAGAGCAGCGCCGCGAGCACCGTAACGAGGATGCCCACTGAGTCGGTGAGGCGTGGCCGCTGGCTGGCTTCGCGCTCCATTGGACTGATTGAGGTTCTCGAAGCAAGAGAGCCCAACCCGCTCTCGGGTAGGGCCCCCTTGGTAAAAAAATGGGGTGACTGAGCGGGCTCGAACCGCCGGCCTCCTGAGTCACAGTCAGGCGCTCTAACCAACTGAGCTACAATCACCGCGCTCGGGCCCGATGCTTCGCGCCCGGAGGGACTCGAACCCCCATCTTCGAGTTTAGAAGACTCGTGCCTTATCCTGTTAGACCACGGGCGCTCGAATCGGTTGGAGGCTGGTACCCTGGGCTAGGATACCACGCCTCCGCAAGTGGTCGGGGCGACATGATTCGAACATGCGACCCCTTCGTCCCAAACGAAGTGCTCTGCCAAGCTGAGCTACGCCCCGATTCCACTGCATTTATACCATCCGAAGTCAACTGCCCTCCGCAGGGAGCCGCGTGGCGTCAAAACGCGAGCGGATGAAACCCGACGTAACGCGAGAGCTCGAGTGCCGGAAGGTCCGACGCAAAGACGTACGAGCGATCGAGCTTCAAACCGGCGCGAAGCGCAGCGCGCAACACGCGCACGTTGCTTCCGGGAATCAACATCGTGCACCACGACGCCCCGTACGTCCGGCGCATCGCAACCAGCGCGAAGCTCAAGAACTGCGTTAGGTATGCGGCCGACGCCGATGCCATCGGACCGATCCGCCCGTCGGGCCACACGTAGACGTAGCCGACGGGCTCGTCGTTGAGCAGGAGCAGCGTGCCGGTTGCGTGCTCCGCGAAGAGCTGATGATCGGCTTCGCGTGCGCTGCCGCGAACTTCACGGTCGAGCGACGCCAGTAATCCGCCGTGCGTCCGTGCGTCGATTGGAACCGTGCCGAAGCGGTAGTCGCCGGCGGCGAGCGGCACGAGTGCATCCTCCTTCGGAATCTCGCCCGCGATATGCATCACCGGAACTTGCATGCCCACGCCGTGCTCGAGAAAGAACGCCATGGCATCGACGTTCTCGGCCTCGAGCAGCGCCGAGCGCCAGACGTCGCCCGCGTCGCGCGCAACCTCGCGCAAGATGCGTGCGCCAATTCCTTGCCGGCGAAACGAGGGCTCGACGAAGAGTTCGCTCAGAAACCACTCGTCGTCGAGCGCGTGTGCGAATCCGATGCCGACCGGCGTGCCCGCGTCGCGCGCGATCCACGCGCCGCGCGGCGCACGTTCCGCGAAGGCGAGGTACCGCCGCCGGCTCGCGTCGTCGCCGCCGCGCCGCGCCGCCATCTCGCGCAGATCCGCGTCGCTCGCGGCGACGATCTCGGGCTCGTTCATCCGAGCGCCTCGATGAGCGCGCGCGCCGCGCGCCCGCGATGGCTGAGCAGGTTCTTCTCTTGCTCCGGAATTTCGCCGAATGTTTTGCCGATCGGCGGATAATAAAAGAGCGGATCGTAGCCGAAACCGTTGGTGCCGCGCAACTCGGGTGCGATCTCGCCGCGCACGTCACCGCGGACGACGATCTCGCGCCCGCCGGGAAGGACGAGCGCCATCACGCAGACGAAACGTGCGCCGCGCGACGCGCCGCCGTGCTGCGCGACCGCATCCATCATCGCCGCAAGACGGTGCGGCCAACTGGTCTGCCCGCCCGCGTAGATGGCCGAATCGACACCCGGTCCGCCGTCGAGTGCGTCGAGTTCGATGCCAGAATCGTCGGCGAGTACGGCCGCGTCGGCAATCCCGGCCGACGAGAGCTGCGAACGCAGCGCGCGCGCCTTCAATAGCGCGTTTTCGACGTAGCTTTCGTGGCCTTCGGCGGGATCGCGGTACTCGGAATACGTGCGCAGCTCGAGCGGCGAGCCTGCCAGCATCGTGCGGATCTCGGCGAGCTTCCCCTCGTTCTTCGTTGCGAGATAGGTGATCACTCGTCGAGTTTCAGGACCGCCATGAACGCCTCTTGCGGCAGCTCCACGCGCCCCACGCGCTTCATGCGTTCCTTGCCGGCCTTTTGCTTCTCGAGCAGCTTACGTTTGCGCGTGATGTCGCCGCCGTAGCATTTCGCGAGCACGTTCTTGCGCTGCGCGCTGACCGTCTCGCGTGCAACGATCTTTCCGCCGATCGCCGCCTGGATCGGTACTTCGAACATCTGCCGTGGGATCAGTTCTTTGAGCTTCTCGGCGAGGGCGCGGCCGCGGGCCGGCGCCTTCTCGCGCGCCACGATGAACGAAAGCGCGTCGACCGCTTCGCCGTTGAGCAAGATCTCTAGTTTGACCAGATCGCCCTCGCGGTAGCCGATGACCTCGTAATCCAGCGAAGCGTAACCTTTGGTGCGCGATTTGAGCTGATCGAAATAGTCGACGATCACCTCGATGAGCGGCATCTCGAAGGTAAGGATGACGCGGCCGTCGTGCAGGTACTCCATATTCGCAAGCGTGCCGCGCCGCGCGATCGTGATGTCCATTATCGAGCCGACGTAGTCCTGGGGTGTGATGATCGTCGCCTTGACGAACGGTTCTTCGATCCTCTCGATCACGTTGTTGGCGGGAAGCTTCGAAGGATTGTCGACCATCTCGATCGATCCGTCGGTCTTCGTTACGCGGAAGACGACCGACGGTGAGGTCGCGATCAAATCGAGATCGTAGTCGCGCTCCAGCCGCTCCTGGACGATCTCCATGTGCAAGAGGCCGAGGAACCCGCAGCGGAAGCCGAAGCCCAGCGCGACCGAGGTCTCCGGCTCGTACGAAAGCGCCGCGTCGTTGAGCTTCATCTTGTCGAGCGCGTCGCGCAGGTCTTCGTACTCGGCTCCCTCGTTGGGATAGAGTCCGCAGTACACCATCGGCACCGCCTTGCGATAGCCGGGCAGCGCGACGTGCGCCGGATTGCTCGCCTCCGTCAGCGTGTCGCCCACGTCGATGTCGCCGAGCGATTTGATGTTGGCGATGACGTAGCCAACGCTGCCGAGCGAGAGCCGCTCGACCGGCCGCATCTGCGGGCTGAAGACGCCGACCTCGGTACATTCGTAGACACGCAGATGCGCCATCGACATGAAGCGGCTCCCGGCGCGAAGTTCGCCGTCCGTGACGCGCACGTAGGAAACGACGCCGCGATAGGGATCGAACTGCGCGTTAAAAACGAGACCGCGCAGGTGATCGCGGTGTCCCCTGGGCGCTGGAATGCGCGTCACGATCGCTTCGAGAATCTCCTCGATACCGATGCCGTTCTTCGCGCTTGCGAGGATGCACTCGCTGCGCTCGATGATCAGCAGCTCTTCCACGTCGCCCATCACGCGTTCGGGGTCCGCGGCGGGAAGATCGATCTTGTTGATGACCGGAATGATGGTCAACTCGTGTTCGAGCGCAAGGTGATAGTTGGCAAGCGTCTGCGCCTCGATGCCTTGCGCCGCGTCGATGATCAGGAGCGCGCCCTCGCAGGCCGCGAGCGAACGCGAAACTTCGTAGGAAAAGTCGACGTGTCCGGGCGTGTCGATCAGGTTGAGCTGATAGGTCTTCCCGTCGCGCGCTTTGTAGTTGAGCGTGACCGGGTGCATGCGAATCGTAATCCCGCGCTCGCGCTCGAGATCCATGGCGTCGAGCGCTTGTTCTTCGAGATCGCGTGCCTCGACGGTCTTCGTCAGCTCGAGCAAGCGGTCCGAAAGCGTCGTCTTGCCGTGATCGATGTGCGCGATGATACAAAAATTGCGGACGTTGTCCGCAATCTCGGTACGGTGCGGATTACCGGCTTTGATGCTCACGGGGTCAGTACGCGTAGCACGCGTTGAACACGGCGTGGTTGAGGATCGGCAGAATCACATAATTCAGCACGACGATCACCACGAGAAAGGCCATGTCGAGACCGCCGATCGGCGGAATGATGCGCCGGACCGGCGCGAGCACCGGCTCGACCAGCATCGCAAGGTAGCGCACCCACGCGCCGCGCAGATCGGGCAGCCACGAAATGAGCGCGTAGACGAAGAGCAGGATCGAATAGGCACGGAATAGCCAGCCGATCAGTTGATCGATTTCACACATAATGACGGCGGCTAGGTTCTACGGGAGCGCGGCGAGGACATTTGCCGGGACGCCGTGCAGGTACGGCGTCGGATCGACGGGATGTCCCTGATACATGATTTGATAGTGCAGGTGCGGTCCGGTCGCGAAGCCGGTCGCGCCGACCAAACCGATCGGCTCGCCTTTGTAGACGTGCGCGCCGACCTGCACGAGCACCTGCGAGAGATGCGCGTACCAGGTGTGGTAGCCGTTGCCGTGATCGAGATCGATTTTGATGCCGTAGCCGCCGTCATAGCCGTTCGCGACGACGACACCCGCCGCGGTCGCGTGAACTGTCTCGCCGTAGTTGGCCGCCAGGTCCACCCCGGGATGGAATTCGACGTCGGGATAGGTGCGATAGCAGTAGCATCCGATGATGTATGCGCCGTCGACCGGATCGATCGAAGGAATCGCAGCGATCAATTGCGCGCGCGCGAGGTCGCGCAGGTGGTGGATATTCAGCACGCGCATCGCGAGCCGGCGCATGGAATCCGACTCGTGCGAGATCGCCTGCCCCTCGGCGCTGAGCACCTCGACGCGCGCCGCGACGGCGCGTAGCGATTGCCCGCGCACCCAGGACGTCTTGCCCGCCGGCTTGTTCGCAGGGGCACTGCTGGCCGGGGCGCCGATCAGCTGGCGGATCTCCGTGTTCTGTTTCTGGACGTGCTGGAGTTGCTTGCGCAGATTTTCCGTCTGCCGGTCGATCTGCCGCAGCGAGGCCTGCTGCACGGCAGCCTGTGCCGCGAGGTGAGCGACCTCCATCCGCGCGCGGACGACCTCGGCGAGCGCGAAGCCGAGCGAGCCGAGAATGACGAACGCCAGCGCACCGAGCGCAGCCGCGATGTGGCGCCGGCGAATTTGAAAGCGGTGGACCGTCTCGCCCTTCTCGGGGACGATCTTCACGTAATAGCGTTGGTCGTTGATCATGTCTGCGACGATCGCGCCCGTTCGATCGCACGGAGTTCCTCATCCGAGGCGTTCACCGCGGGCTTGTAGCCCTGCACGGCTTTACCGTAGGTCCGCGTGTCGGTGCGCGAGTAGATGCTCGAGATCACCACGCCGTCTCCCTCGCGATTGAGTAGAGCCAGCGCATAGGACAGTTCGGAACCGGTGTCGTCAAAGGCATCGTAGCGAACGAATCCCACCCGGGAGACGTCCGTGCGAGCCAGCGCTTCGAGTTCGCTTACCTGCCCGACGACCCTCTTGAGGCCGGCTTGCTCGGCAGACAGAGCAGCCTCAATGGAGGCCAATCGTTCGGAGGCGCCCGCCCCGCCGCCGATGAGGCCGTCGTGGACGGCTAGCAGGCTGCGCATGCGCCGCTGCGCCGGCGCGACGACCGTCAGATGATAGATGACGAGCGCGGCAAGCGCCGCGATCAAGGCTGCAAGGGAAGCGTAGATCGTATCAATCTGCATAAATAAGGAACCACGACGGGGGTTGAGGTAATTCACGGCACCCGTAAAAACTCGCTTACCGTTGCTACCTTCCGGTCCTGGCGGGGTTCACAAGGTTACGCCGCGTGAAGCCCAACCCCCATCATGGCCACGCCATGATACCACAGGCCCCCGACCCATGTTGCCAAGGAGGTCACAGCGGTGAACCTCGTCCTTGCAGTGCTGCTGCTCAGCGCAACCTTCCGAAACGGCGGCGCGCTGCCGCTCGCCGCTGCGGCGATTCCGTGCGGCGGCGAGAACCGCTCGCCCGAACTCCACTGGAATGACCTTCCTGCGGCGACGCGCAGCCTCGCGCTCATCGTGCACGATACCGACGCGCCGCGCGCGGGCGGCTTCTATCATTGGGTCGCCTATAATCTCTCGCCCGCGATGCGGTCGTTTCCACCGGCGGCGGTCATCGCGCCCGAAAGTTCCGGACGCAACGATGCCGGAAGCCTCGGCTATTTTGGACCCTGTCCGCCGCCGGGCAAACCGCACCACTATCACTTCACTCTCTACGCGCTCGACATCGCGCGGATCGACGCGGCGCAGCCCTTGAGCGCAAGCGAACTGCTCGCGCGGATGCGCGGCCACATCCTCGCGCAAAGCGCGCTGGTCGGTCTCTTCGCTACTGCGACGCGGTGAAGCCGGGCGGTATTTCGAAGAGCGGATCGGCTTGCGGCCGATAGAGCCACGCGACGTGTCCGCGTTCGGTGAGCATGCCGACGCTGCGCCCGCGCATCTGCGGTGAGTCGGCATTCATCAGGAGATACATCTCGAGCTTCTGGCTGTTCGTGAACATGCCCGAGGCGCTGCCGTGCAGCGCCGGTTTGCAACCGCCCTGCGCGGCCATCTGCGCCGGGTTGGTCGCGACATACTGGTTGGTCGTGAGCGGACAGTAGGCGCGCGGTTTGCCGATGCTCGAGACGTAGGTGACGGTCGTCATACCGAACTGCGCGTTGCGGCACGAACCGGTCGCGTTCGTCGTCGTCATCGTGACGTTGGCGTTCGTGCCGTTGGTCGCGATACCGTCGATCGTCAACGGACCCAGATTCTGCGACGTCGCGTCGATGTCGAGATCCTCGGTTCCGGGCTGCGCATTGCTCTGCGAGGGTGCGCCGCGGCCGGGCGGACCGCCCATCGACGGCATTTCAAAGCAGTTGCCTTGCGGCTGCGTGCTCGTCTGCACGTAAGTCTTCTTCGCGAGATCGAGCGTGATGAAGCTATGCTCGTTGCACTTCGAAATCGTCGCCGTCTGCGCGACCGGATCGTCTTCGCGGATCCAGCCCTTCGTGTAATAGAACGTGTACCGCACGAGATGCCCGGTCTTCATCAGATTCATCATGGCCATCGCGCCGGGCGGCATACCGCCCCCGCCTGGGCCGCCCGGCATCATCATGCCGCCGATCATCCCGCCCAATCCGCGGCGCGGCGGCGGCGTCGGCTGCGCGGACTGCGACGACGCGCTCATCGCGAGCTGATAGTCCTCGCCGAAGTTACCCGGGGCCGGTGGCGTCGCCGGCGCCACGATCACGCGCGAAATCTCGTCGTACTGCAGGGCCACCGGAGTCGGCGTGGGCGTGGGCGCCGCAGCAAGCAAAAGAGCAAGCAGCAACATGGCAACGGAGTGCGCCGAACGCCCGGCGAACGCCTTGTCAAGAAATGGATGATGTCGTCATCAAGGTTCGTGAGAACGGGCCGTACCTCGTAACCGGACGCGTGCGTCTGATCGATGCGGACGGCAATCCCTACGCGGTCGAAGAGAACTTCGTCCTCTGCCGCTGCGGCGGCTCGGCCTCCAAACCGTTTTGCGACGGCAGCCACCGCCAAAACGGCTTCAGCGCCCCGCAGCGCGCTACGCCACAGGAGTAATCCGATGCCCTCGTACGTTCGTGCCGGCTCGCTTCCCCACAAGCGGCACATTCAATTCCGCCGTCCCGACGGCGGCCTCTACGCCGAAGAGCTGTTCTCGACCAAAGGCTTTGAGAGCGTCTACTCGCTGCTCTACCATCTGCGGCCGCCCACCGCGACGCTCGAGGTGCGTCCGTGGGAGCGACCCGCCGCGCGTTTGCTGCCCAACGACCCGCTGCGCAACCGGCATTTCAAAACGGCACGGATACAAACCGGCGGCGATTCAATCGACTCGCGCCGCGCGCTACTCGGCAACGACGACATCGCACTCTCGATCGCGCACGCCGACCGCCCGATGGAATACTGGTATCGCAACACGGGCGGCGACGAGCTGCTCTTCATCCATCAGGGCGCGGGCGTGATCGAGACGCCGTTCGGCGAGCTGGCCTATCGCGCGCACGATTACGTCGTGATGCCGACCGGTACGACCTATCGCGTGCTTCCCGCGACGCCCACGCGGATGCTTGTGCACGAATCGCGCGGCATGGTAACGATCCCGCGCCGCTATCGCAACGAATTCGGGCAGCTCGAAGAACACGCGCCCTATTACGAGCGCGACTTCCGCGCTCCCGTACTCAAAGCGCCGGTCGACGCACGGGGGGAATACGAAGTACGCGTGAGCAACGCCGGACGCAGCGCCACCTACATCGTGCAAAATCATCCATGCGACGTCGCCGGATGGGACGGCTACTGCTATCCCTACGCGTTCAATCTCGAGGAGTTCGCGCCGATCACCGGCAAACTGCACCAGCCGCCGCCCGCGCATGCGACCTTCGAAGCGCCGGGGGCCGCGTTCTGCGCCTTCGTTCCGCGTCTCTTCGATTACCATCCGCTCGCGATTCCGGTACCGTACAATCACTCGAGCGTCGACTGCGACGAAGTCATCTTTTACGTCAGCGGCAACTTCATGAGCCGGCGCGGCGTCGAGGAGGGCTCGATCACCCTGCACGCCGCGGGCGCGCCGCACGGGCCGCAGCCGGGTGCCGTCGAGGCGAGCTTGGGCGCAAAGTCTACCGACGAGATCGCGATCATGGTCGACACGTTCAAACCGCTGCACATGGCGCAGGACGCGGTCGCCGTCGAAGACGAGCAGTACTATCGCTCGTGGGTGGAGTCTACCTCGCCGGTGTGATCGTGCCGCGGCATTCGCCAAAACCGATCCGGAACTCGCCCGCTTCGCACCAGCCGCGCAGCGTCACCTCGTCGCCGTCGGCGAGAAACCCCCGCACTTCGCCGTCGGGAAGATGAATCGGCTTGGTCGCGTTCGACGTGAGCTCGATCAAACTGCCCTGGGCGTTTTCACCGCTGCCGCTGATCGTCCCCGACGCGTAGAGGTCGCCGGGACGAATCCGCGTGCCGTTGACCGTGACGTGGGCGAGCTGCTGCGCGATGCTCCAGTAGAGCTCGCGGTGATTCGTGCGCGCGATCGTGACCGGTGCGGCGCCCGACGCGCGCATCTTCTGCGAAGAGAGATCGACTTCGAGACGGATATCGTAGGCGATGGTTTCGGGTCCGCGCAGATACGGCAGCGGCGCCGGCTGCTGCGCCGGACCGGGCTTGCGAAACGGCTCGAGCGCGTCGAGCGTTACGATCCACGGCGAGATCGTGGTCGCGAACGACTTCCCGAGGAAGGGCCCGAGCGGTTGGTATTCCCACGCTTGAATATCGCGCGCGCTCCAATCGTTGACGAGCACCAAGCCGAAGACGTGCTCGCGCATCGCGCGCGCCGGGATCGCCTCCCCGAGCTCGTTGCCGGGTCCGGTGACGAAGCCGACTTCGAGTTCGATGTCCAGACGCTGCGTCGGTCCGAAGACCGGCGCGTCGCTTGCCGGGGTTTTGCGCTGGCCGTTCGGACGTGCGATCGGCGTTCCATCGATTACCACGGTGCTCGCGCGGCCGTGGTACGCGATCGGCATGTGACGCCAGTTCGGCAGCAGCGGCTCGGCGTTGGGCCGGAAGAGCCTGCCCAAGTTGGTCGCATGTTCGAGCGACGAGTAGAAATCGACGTAATCGCCGATCTCCATCGGCACGTGCATCGTCGCCGCACGCCGGTCGACGAAAAAAGCGTCGCTGTTCTTCTCGCGAAGCGCGGGATTTCCACGGTCGTCGCCGCGCAGCAGCGCCGCGATCTGCAGGCGCAGCTTTTTCCACGTCGCGGGACCGGCGGCGAGTAGCGGGTTGAGCGTTTCGGCCGTGAGGAGCTCGCGCTCGCAGACCCCGTCGACAAGGCCGGCCTTCGCGAGCTCGTGCAGATCGAGAATCCGGTCGCCGATCGCGATGCCTAGGCGGCGCGACGTTCCGTGCGCGAACGCGCCGTAGGGAAGGTTGTAGATCGTGAAGTCGCTGCCGGCGGGAACCGGGACCCACGAGCCGATGTGCGGCACCGGTCAGGCCGCGATCACGTGCAGCGCGCGCAGGTCGTCGACCGGTTCGTCGAAGCTGCAGCTCCCGTATCCGACGAAGCGCGCGCGGGCCTGCCGCAGCGCCGCTTCGTCGCTCAACGAGAGGGCGCTCGGGTCTTCTTCTGCGATGATGGCCGCAAGCTCCGGCAGGCTCGCCTCGCCGGCTCGCGACGCCGCGACCAAGAGATTAAGGAAGCCGTGCATCTTCACGCCGGCGGCGGCGTTGAAGTGGCGCACCGGATGGTGCAGCCCCGCGGTCGCCTTGAAAGGCACGTTCGACGCGGCCGCTGCGGCGATGAAGGCCGCGACCCGCTCGACGCTGGGATATGCCGAGGGTTCCAGCCCGCCGCAGCGCAGCTTCGCGCCGAGCCCGTGCTCCGCGATCGCCGGTATCTCCGACGTGTCGAGCACTTCGACGTACATGGGCAGATCGCTCAGGCCGGTGCGCGCGGCCTGCGCAGCGGCGAGCGCGGCTGCACCTGCGGCAGGCGGGACCTCGAGCGCTCCTACCCGCGCTCCGTGCTCGCGTGCGCGCGCGACCCCTTCGAACGCTTGCGGCGTTGCGATGACGGAGAGCTCGAAGGGCATCGTGACCTCGGCGAGACGTGCCGCCGGTACGATGAATCGCCCGAGCATCCATGACGCCGCGCTCGAGCGAGCCCGCTCGTACTGCGCGAGCGCGCCGTCCATCGGCAACTGCGCAGGAGGAAAGAGGCCCGCGTAGTCGATGAGACGTTCCAGCGCGGTGCGTACTGCAGGGGAAAGGGAAAAGGTCGCCATCGCGCTCGCTATTCGACAGGGCCCCTCCCGACGCTTCGCCAAGCCCCTTGGGTCATGAATACGAGCATCGAAGCGCGCAGTAATCCGTTGGCACGCATCGACTGGGATTACGTCGAGTTCTACGTTGGTAACGCAAAACAAGCCGCGCATTTCTATATGTCGGCTTTCGGTTTCGATCAGGTCGCGTACGCGGGACCCGAGACGGGCATCAAGGATCGCTGCAGCTACGTACTCGAGCAAAACAATCTGCGCTTCGTCATCACCGCGAGTCTCGATCCCGATTCGGAGATCGCGCGTCACGTCGCGCTGCACGGCGACGGTGTGAAAGACGTTGCTATCGTGGTCGACGACGCACGCGCAGCCTACGAGCGCGCGATAGCCGGCGGCGCCGTGTCGGTCCGTCCACCGGTCGAAGAGTCTGACGAGTTCGGCCGGATCGTTCGTGCCACGATCGCCACCTACGGCGACACCGTGCACAGCTTCATCCAGCGCGTGGGCTACCTCGGTCCCTTCGCGCCGGGCTACGTCGAGGCGCACCGGACGCTGCCGGGAAGCCAAAAGCCGGGCTTGCAGTTCATCGACCACTGCGTCGGTAACGTCGGCTGGGGCGAGATGGACGCTTGGGGCGATTTTTACGCCAACGTCTTCGGTTTCTCTCAGCTCGTCTCGTTCGACGACAAAGACATCTCGACCGAGTACACCGCGCTCAAGTCGAAAGTGATGACCGATCCGCGCCATCAGGTGAAATTCCCGATCAACGAGCCCGCCCGCGGCAAGAAAAAATCGCAGATCGAGGAGTATCTCGACTTCTACCGCGGTGCCGGCGTACAGCATATCGCAATTCGCACCGACGACATCGTCGCTACGATCGACTCGCTGCGCCACAACGGCGTCGAGTTTCTGGACACGCCCGACAGTTACTACGAGATGCTCGCCGAACGCGTGGGCGCAATCGACGAACAGATCGAGGTGCTGCGCGAGCGGCGCATTCTCGTCGACCGCGACGATCTCGGCTACATGCTGCAAATCTTCACCAAGCCGCTGCAGGACCGGCCGACGGTGTTTTTCGAGATCATTCAGCGCAAGGGCAGCCTATCGTTCGGCAAAGGGAATTTCAAGGCGCTCTTCGTTTCGATCGAACAAGAACAAGCCAAGCGCGGCACCCTCTAACCGGTTGCCATGCCAACGCTTCTCGGGCCCAGTGTCAGCGTGGATGCGGTTATGCTCGAATCCCGCGCTGCCGCGCTCGCGAAGCGTTCGATCAAGACCTCTGCCAAGCTCGAGGGCATCACGCTTGCGATTCGCTGTATCGATCTGACGACGCTCGAGGGTAAGGATTCGCACGGGCGCGTTCGCTCGCTCTGCGCGAAGGCGATCAATCCGCGCCCGGGCTGGCCCAACGTCCCGAGCGTCGCGGCGGTCTGCGTCTATCCCAATCTCGTCGCCGTTGCAAAGGAAGCGCTGCGCGGCACGACCGTCAAGGTCGCGTCGGTTGCTACCGCGTTTCCGAGCGGGCTTTCGAGCCTCGAAGTCAAGCTCGCCGATACCGCGGCGGCGCTGGCGTCGGGCGCGAGCGAAATCGATATGGTGATCGATCGCGGCGCGTTTCTCTCCGGAGACGAAGGTACGGTCTTCAGCGAAATCGTCGCGGTGAAGCAGCTTTGCGGCGCGACGCACCTCAAAGTGATTCTGGAAACCGGCGAGCTCGGAACCTACGACAACATTCGGCGCGCGAGCGATCTTGCGCTCGAAGCCGGCGCCGACGTCATCAAGACGTCGACCGGTAAGGTCGGAACGAACGCGACCTTTCCGACCGCGCTCGTCATGTGCGAAGCGCTGCGCGATTTCGCGCGGCGCACCGGCGAACGGCGCGGGCTCAAGGTTGCCGGGGGAATCCGCACGACCAAGCAGGCGCTCACCTATCTGGTCATCGTGAAAGAGACGCTCGGCGATGCGTGGCTCACACCCGATCGCTTCCGGATCGGCGCAAGCTCGCTGCTCGATGACTTGCTGATGCAGCTCGAAAAAGAAGAGACCGGGCACTACGCGGGAACCGACTATATACCAAAGGATTGACGATGGCGATCTTTGACTATGCGCCGGCGCCGGAGAGCGTTCGGCCGCAGATTCGCGAGGACTACGGACTGTTCATCGACGGGCGCTGGAACACGCCCGAGAGCGGCACGTACTTCGAAACCGTCAATCCCGCGAACGAGACGACGCTCGCGCGCGTCTCGTACGCCAACGCTGCCGACGTCGACAAGGCCGTGCGCGCAGCGCGTAAGGCCTACGACAAGTATTGGCGTAAGCTCAAGCCGGCCGACCGCGCCAAGTACATCTATCGCATCGCCCGCACCATCACCGAGCGCTCGCGCGAACTCGCGGTTCTCGAAACGATGGACGGCGGCAAGCCGATCAAGGAGTCGCGCGACTTCGACATCCCGACCGCGGCGGCGCACTTCTTCTATTACGCGGGCTGGGCCGACAAGCTCGAGTGGGTGATGCGCGCGGGGCGCGAACCGCAGTCGCTCGGCGTCTGCGGACAGATCGTGCCGTGGAATTTCCCATTGCTCATGGCCGCGTGGAAGATCGCGCCGGCGCTTGCGTGCGGCAACACCGTCGTGCTCAAGCCCGCCGAGACGACGCCGCTGACGGCGCTCGCGCTCGCGCAGATCATCGAGGAGGCCGATCTCCCGCCCGGCGTGGTGAACGTCGTGACCGGCGACGGCACGACCGGTGCGGCGCTCGTCGAGCATCCCGACGTCGACAAAATCGCCTTCACCGGTTCGACCGAGGTCGGCAAGATGATCGCGCGCCGGGTGGGCGGCGGCGACAAACGCCTCACGCTCGAATTGGGCGGAAAGGCCGCGCACATCGTCTTTGCCGACGCGCCGATGGATCAAGCGATCGAAGGCGTCGTCAATGGCATCTACTTCAATCAAGGTCATGTCTGCTGCGCGGGATCGCGCCTGCTCGTCGAAGAGCGCGTTCACGACGAGATCGTCGTGCGGCTCACCGAACGGCTGCAGACCCTGCGTCTGGGCGATCCGCTCGACAAGAACACCGACATCGGCGCAATCAATTCGCGCGCTCAACTCGAAAAGATCGAGGAGCTGGTGCGCAGCGGCGTCGAGCAGGGTGCGACGCTCGTGCAGCAGCAGTGCGATCTTCCGGCGCGCGGTTTCTTCTTCCCGGCCTCGTTCTTCTCCAACGTGCACCCGTCGTATCGCATCGCGCGCGAAGAGATCTTCGGCCCCGTTCTCTCGATTCTCACCTTCCGCACGCCCGACGAGGCGGTCGAGAAGGCCAACAACACGCCCTACGGTCTCTCGGCGGGCGTGTGGACCGAAAAGGGAAGCAAGAACATGTGGGTCGCGCAACGGTTGCGCGCGGGTGTGGTGTGGTGTAACACCTTCAACCAGTTCGATCCCAGTTCGCCGTTTGGCGGGTATCGAGAGTCCGGTTACGGTCGCGAGGGCGGCGTGCACGGGCTCTTCGAGTACCTCGCGCACTAAGCACTCATGCTCGGTGAAAGCGATCTCCGTCTCCTCGACGACCTTCTGTATCGCTCACCGCTCGCGATCATTGCGTGGGACTCGGGTTATCGCGTGACCTATTGGTCGGCGCGCGCAGCCGATATGTTCGGCTTCCGCTCCGCCGACGTGATCGGGAAGACGATCGACGAGTTCGACTTCGTGGCTGCCGAAGACAAACCGATCGTGCGCGACGTACAGCAGCGCTTGGACGCCGCCGACAGCATGCGCACGTTGGTCAACGTCAACCGGAATAAGCGCGCCAACGGCGAGGTGCGAACCTGCCGCTGGACGACCTTCGCGCTGCAGGACTCGACGACGTTCCACGCGCTCTCCTACGCCGAAGACATCACCGACGCGCTCGAAGCGCAGAACGCGCTCGCCGATAGCGAAGAACGCTTCCGTTCGCTCTTCGCGGTAAATCCGGATGCGATCGTCGTCTTCGGGCGCGACGGACTCATCTCCGACGTCAACGATGCAGGCATCCGCCTCGCGCGCACGTCGCGCGAGATGATCCTGGGGGAGCACTTCACCGCCTTCTTCCAAGCGGAGGACGTCGCCGAGCACGAAGCTTACTTCGCACGTGTGCTCGAGGGCGAGACCGTCTCGCACCGCTCGCGACTGCGCCTGCTTGCCGGGCTGCCGCTCGACGTCGTGATCACGACGATTCCGATTCATCGCGAGGGCGAGATACTCGGTGCGTATTCCATCGTGCGCGACGAGACCGAACAGCTCGCCGCCGAGAACGCGCTGCGCTCGCTCTTCGAGCATAACCCCGACGGCGTGGTCTCCATGAATCGCGACGGCGTCATTCTCGATGCCAACGAAGCCGCGGTGCGCATCGGCGGGAACACGCGCGAGAATGTGCTCGGCCTGCACTTCGACAGCTTCGTGCCCGACCACGAGCGCGAACGCGCGAGCCTCGCGTTTGCGCGCGCACTGAGCGGTGAGCCCGCTTCGATCAATATGGAGGCGCTCGGCGCTGCCGGCCAGCCGCTCGAACTCGAGGTCACGCTCATCCCGCAATACCGCAGCGGCGAACGCGTCGGTGTCTATGCGGTGCTACAGGATATCACCGAGCGCCGCGCTGCCGAACGGCGCGCCGAGATGCAGAGTCTACGCATTCGCAATCTGTACTTCATCGCGGCGAGCGGCGACTACCCAGACGTGCGCATGCGCGCGTCGCTCGAGATGGGCTGCCACGCCTGCGATCTCACGCTCGGCGCGGTCGTCGAAATCACCAACGGCGCGCCGCGTATCGAGGCCGTCTATCGCGAGCCCAGCGCCGATACGATTGCGGACAACGAGATCATCGCGATGGCAAAGAACGTCGCCTCGCTTCCGGGCGCCGCGATCCCCGTGCCGTTCCGTAACGGCATCGCGATGCGTCTGGACGTGGCGGGTGATCCATACGGCGCGCTCGTCTTTGCCGATCCGCACGGCACCGTGCGCGAGTTCTCGTCGACCGACGCGGATCTCTTGGGACTCATCGCGACGCTCATCGCCGGCACGATCGACCGCAGCCGTCAACGCGCGCGCTTGCGCGCGATGGCGTATTTCGACGCGCTTACCGGATTGCCCAACCGCGTCTTTCTCGCCGAGAAGCTGCGCGACGCGATCGAGGTTGCGCAGTCGCGCCTCGGCCGCGTGGCGGTACTCTTTCTCGACCTCGATCGCTTCAAAGACGTCAACGATACGCTCGGACACGCGCGCGGCGACCGGCTGCTGCAAATGGTCGCGCAGCGCCTGGTCAAAGAGATCGGCGACGACGCGACGATCGCGCGCATGGGCGGCGACGAGTTCGTCGTGCTGCTCACCGATTGTCAAGATGCCGACCAGGTGCGCGACGTCGCCGAGCGCATCTTGGGCTTGGTCAGCGAACCCTTCTCGCTCGACGAATACGAACAGTACGTTTCGGCGAGCATCGGCGTCGCGGTCTATCCCGAAGACGGGCGCGACGATCAGACCTTGATCAAGAATGCCGATATCGCGATGTACCGCGCAAAAGACCGCGGCCGCAATGGCTACTACTTCTACAATCCGACGCTCGAAGCGCCGATTCACATGCGGCTCTCGCAGGAGAAATTGCTGCGGCGCGCGCTCGAGTACAATCAGTTCGTCGTCTACTATCAACCCCAGCTAGATCTGCGGACCGGCGACGTCGTCAGCGTCGAAGCGCTCGTGCGTTGGAATCACCCAAAGAGCGGACTGATCGAGCCGTCGCATTTCATTCCGAGCGCCGAGCTCTCCGGTCTGATCGTACCGCTCGGCGATTGGATCCTCGAGACCGCGGCGAAGCAGGTGCAGCAGTGGCATCGCGAGCTCGCACCGATTCGATTGGCCGTCAATCTCTCGGGCCGGCAATTCCACCAGCGCGACCTGCGGCGCCGCGTGCTGCAGGCGATCGAAGCCGCGAAACTCGATCCCGCCTTTCTCGAAGTCGAGATCACCGAGAGCGTCGCGATGAGCGACGCGGCGCAGACCGTCGGCATCGTGCGCGATCTCAAAGCGCTCGGCATACGTACGGCGGTCGACGATTTCGGAACGGGCTACTCGTCGCTTGCCTATCTGCGCCGCTTCGCTCTCGACGTGCTGAAGATCGACGGCTCGTTCGTGATCGGCGTCGGTCACGAAGCCTTCGACGAGACGATCGTCAAGACGGTCATCGGCATGGCGCACAGTTTGGGACTCGAAGTCGTCGCCGAAGGCGTCGAGACCGTCTCGCAGCTTGCGTTCCTCACCGAACACGGCTGCGACATGGTTCAGGGCTACGCGGTTGCACCGCCGCTTCCGGCAAATGAATTCGAGGATTTCTTCCAACGCCGCCGCGAAGCATCGGCCGCATCGGGGTAAAAGGCCGGCATGATCTCTACAACGCCACGTTTGAATCGCGGCGCGCTCGTCGAATGGTATCGACGCAACCGCGAGCGTTCCGCGCAGATCTTCGCGCTCGTCGATGACGCGGCGTTCGCGCAGCGTCCGATTCCGTTACGTCATCCCTTCATCTTTTACGAAGGCCATCTGCCGGCGTTCAACTTCTTGACGCTCAACGAACGCGCGCTCGGCCAAGAGCCGATCGATCCGGCGCTCGAACGGCTTTTCGAACGCGGCATCGATCCCGGCTCGGCGCAGGCGGCGCAGGCGCACGAACGGGCGGATTGGCCCTCGCGCGCGACCATCGAGCGTTTCGCGCGTGCCTGTGACGACCGCGTGATCGAGGCGCTCGAACGTGCGACGCTGATCGATCCGTCGGTGCCGCGCCTGCAGCGCGGCCAGTCGGTCTACACGATGCTCGAGCACGAACCGATGCACCACGAGACGCTGCTCTACATCATCCATCAGCTCGACTACGCGCACAAAGGGCGCATCGCGCAGGAGCACCACGATCACCAACCGCCGGCGCTCAACTTCTGCGAGGTCGACGCGGGCGTCGCGCATCTCGGCGCCGACGCCGACGCGATTCCCTTCGGCTGGGACAACGAGTTCGGGCCCTCGAGCATCGAGGTGCCGCGCTTCGCAATGTCGCGTTACCCCGTGACGAACGGCGATTGGCTGCGCTTCGTCGAGGCCGGCGGTCCGGTGCCGGCGTTCTGGATCGAGCGAGACGGCGAGTTCCTTTTGCGCGCTGCATTCGAGGAGCTGCCGCTGCCGCTATCGTGGCCGGTCTACGTCACCCACGATCAGGCGCAGGCCTACGCGACGTGGGCCGGGATGCGTCTGCCGAGCGAAGCCGAGTTTCATCGCGCCGCGTACGGCACACCGCAGGGTGAGGATCGCGTCTATCCGTGGGGTGAGGACGCACCCAACGCGCTGCACGGCAATTTCGATTTCGCGCGCTTCGATCCCGAAGCGGTCGATGCGCATCCCGCGGGCGCGAGCGCCTGGGAGATCGAGGATCTGGTCGGCAACGGCTGGGAATGGACCGCGAGTCTCTTCGCGCCGTTCCCCGGCTTCGAACCGATGGCGTCCTACCCGCAGTATTCCGCCGATTTCTTCGACGGCAAACACTACGTCATGAAGGGCGCTTCGCCCGTGACCGCGCGCGAACTGATACGTCCGTCGTTCCGCAACTGGTTCTATTCGGACTACCCTTACATGTACGCGAAATTCCGCTGCGTCGCAGCCGCATAAGGAGCGCATCGTTGACCACCAGCTCGAGCAAAGTTCTCATCACCGTCGCATACGGTGACGGCATCGGCCCGGAAATCATGGACGCCACGCTGCGTATCATCGAAGCGGCGGGGGCACAGCTTAGCATCGACCGCATCGAGATCGGTGAAGCCGTCTATAAGAAAGGTCTCGACTCCGGCATCGAACCGGCTTCGTGGGAATCCCTGCGCCGCACCAAGGTCTTCCTGAAGGCGCCGATCACGACACCGCAGGGCGGCGGCTTCAAAAGCCTCAACGTGACCGTTCGCAAGACGCTCGGCATGTACGCAAACGTCCGCCCGTGTGCCTCGCTCTACCCCTTCGTCGCGACCAAGCATCCGAACATGGACGTGGTGATCGTGCGCGAGAACGAGGAAGACGTCTACGGCGGCATCGAGCACCGTCAAACCAATCAGGTCGCGCAATGCCTGAAGCTGATTTCGCGCCCCGGCTCGAAGCGAATCGTTCGCTACGCGTTCGAATACGCACGCACGAACAAGCGGAAGAAAGTCACGTGCTTCACTAAAGACAACATCATGAAGATCACGGACGGCCTCTTCCACCGTACGTTCGATGAGATTGCCAAAGAGTATCCGGAACTCGAGAGCGAGCACTGGATCGTCGATATCGGCGCAGCAAAGATGGCGGATACGCCCGAAGCCTTCGACGTGATCGTGATGCCGAATCTCTACGGCGACGTCTTATCCGACGTCGCCGCGCAGATCACCGGTTCGGTCGGTCTCGCCGGCTCGGCGAACATCGGCGACCACTGCTCGATGTTCGAAGCGATCCACGGTTCGGCGCCGCGGCGCGCCGGACAGAATCTTGCCAATCCTTCCGGCCTTCTGCAAGGCGCGATCATGATGCTCGTCCACATCGGACAAGGAAGAGTTGCGGAGCTCGTGCATAATGCGTGGCTTGCTACGATCGAAGAGGGCATTCACACCTACGACATCTTCAAGGAAGGCGTCTCCAAGCAAAAAGTCGGCACCAAAGAGTTCGCCGACGCCGTGATCGCCCGTGTCGGAAAGAAACCCGCGACGCTCAGGCCGATTGAATACCAAGCAGAAGCGCACATGGACCTCTCGATCCGCTCGGCAGGCAAGCCGCCGGTCAAGCAGCGCGTCGGCGTCGACATCTTCATCGACAAGCGCGACGGCAACCCCGACGAGATCGCCAAGCGTCTCACCGCGGTCGGAACCGACGGCGCAAAGCTCACCGTGATCGCGAATCGGGGCACCAAAGTGTGGCCGAACGGTAATCCAGATACCTTTTGGAGCGATCATTGGTCGTGCCGCTTCGAAAAGACCGGCCCCGATTTCAGTGCAGCACAGATGGCGGAACTCATTATGGCGTGCGAACGCGCCGGTTTCGACGTCATCAAGACGGAGGGACTCTTCACCTTCAACGGCGAGCGCGGCTATTCTTTAGCGCAAGGGCAGTAAGACCTAGAGGGAGCGTACGCTCTAAAGCTGAACGAGAGCGACATCTGCTCCTCGGGGGTTCTATTATGCGCTCGTTGTGTTTTGCTTTTCTCGCCATTGCCGCACTCGCCGTCGCGGCTGCGTGTTCCAACGGCCGCGGTTACGTACCGGGTCCAACCCTCGCGACCGCGACGCCCGGCGCCTCACCCTCAGCGTCCGCCGACGTTGCCTTCGTCTTCACCGTGCCGACGCCCGCACCGGCAGCACGGAAGCGCAACATCACCGTTCCCTCGAGCGCAGAATCAGTTGCGATTACGCTAGTCTCCGTCAACGGATCGCCCGAGCCGTCGAGTTCGCCGACGATCCTGAATCTGAGCAGTTCGACCTCCGGCTGCAGCGGCACCAATCCGCTAACCTGCGATTTCACGATTCCGGCACCGGTCGGAACGCTCGTCTACACGATACAAGTGTTTAGCACGAGCGGTGCGAGTGGAACGCCGATCGCCGAAGGCAATCTTTCCGTCACCACAACGGCCGGCACGACGGCGAGCGCACCCGTAACCACCACCGGCACGATTGCCAAGATCGTGCTCTCCGTGAGCGACGCTGCCGAAGAGGGCGTGGCCGGCAACGTTCCGGTCGTGATTCAAGCCGAAGATTCCAACGGCTACACGATCCTGGGCACGTATAACACCGCAATAACCTTGAGCGATACCGATGCGTCGGCGCAAACCTCGCTCTCCGCAACGAATATTCCCGACTCGACCACCGCGGCCGCGGTGACCCTCGATTATCTCGGCGGCGTCATGTCCGGCGCCGCCACCATCAGCGCGACGGCCAGCGGTGTTAGCTCCTCGAATATCACCGCCGCCTCGTTCCTGCCCGATGCCACGAATCCGGCGGTCGCCAGCAGCGCGGAATTCAGCAGCACGTACGCCTATAGCTACTGGGCGAACGGCGCGGACCCGGAACCAACCCAATCGTACGGTCCAAGTTACTACACCTACACGGAGGCGATCGCAACCGCGTCGCCGACCGCATCGCCGTTTGCCGGGTTGAGCAACGTGATTACCCTTTACGGTGATGACTACTTTAACTGGTCGACGCAAAACGGCACGCTCGAACTCTCCTACCTCGGATACTACGACAACCAGTCGCCCTGGATATATACCGATTACTGCGAACCCGGAGCAGAAATAGAATTCGAGGTTCCCGTTCCCTCGAGCTGGAGCGTCTTTGCAAGCGGCTTGCCGTGCATCTACACAGAGGCGTTCAATACGGAAGCGAGCGACCCAACCGACTATTCCCTCTATCAGGTCACCACGCCCAGCACCGGCTCGTACTCCCTGACCTATAGCTACAACTACGGATCGGGCGACGTGGGAAGCGGCAGCGTCACGTACGACGCCGCCGAAGACGGCACGATCATCAGCAGCGACCCCGACCAAGACTACTATGATGGAAGCTATTATCTCTACGTGCCGGCGACGACGAGTACGACGGTAAATGCGTCGTATCTGTTCTATCCCGGCCCCTCTCCGCTTCCGTCGCCGTTGCCGTCGGCCTCGCCGATAGCGGCGCCGAACCCGTACCAGTACGTGCTCAATGGGTCGGGTGGGCCGCCCAACCCGCTGCAAAGCGATGTCTACACGAATGAGGGAACGATCGCCGCAACGAGTCTCCCGGCGGGATGCACCGTGGCTTCGGGCATCATTCCGTCGGGCGCGTCGCTTACGCACCTGCAAGAGGTCGCCGTGTACGCCGATCCGCTGGAGTGGAACGACGAGCTTCAATACGGCTGGACCGAGGATTACTACTATCTTGCCGGCGTCGGTCTGGTTTGCGATTCGTACTCCGAATCGGAGTATAACTACGACGACGGGTCTGCGCTCGACTACTACGACGGCAACGATCAAACGATCGACGGCTATCAGGACAGCGAGACGGATTACCTCACGACGACGACGCTCGCTGCGCTGCTTGCACAATCGCGCTCGATGACAGCTGCCGAGCAAAAGGCGTCAGCGATCTTCGCAGCCGCCGTGCACGCCCATCACCGGCAAGAACATCGGCAGCGTCTGGCAGCAATGCGCAAGAGGCAAGCCGCGCATCGCAAGCAGCCGGCAAGCAAGCGCAACTAGGCTAGGGAACGGCATCGCGCTGCACTAAGTTAGGCAGCGCGATGCCGCTCCACGTGTTGGCGTTGTTGTTCGCCCTAACAAGCGGCCCGGCGCCTGCCGACGAGTACTTCGGGCCGTTCAAAGAGAGTGTGCTCGAGATTCGCAATCGCCTCGTAGCCTTCGAGCACGACGCCGACCGTGACTTACGGCGCAGCCTGCGCGGCATCGACACCCTCGAGGTCACGATCGAGGATTGGTATCGCAAGTATCCGCACGATCCGTGGATTCCGCAGTTTGCCCGGCGGTTGACGCGCGTGTACGCTCGCGCGCACGATACCCACGACTGGCGTTGCGCTCGCGCCGGGCGTATGGCCAGGCGAGCACGCCTCTGAGTCGAAGCTCGGCAGTATGGACGCACTCGACTTGACCAAGGCGCCGCCGCGCGCGCCCCGTACGCCGCTCGCCGGCCTCGACCTCATCATGGCGGCACGCACCGTCGACAAGGTGCGCGCTTCTCTCCCCGGCGGGAATCTTGGGTCCTATCAGATCCCCGGCTTCAGCACCCTGATGCTCGAAGCGATCGGCATCAGCGAAGAAGAGTTCCGCGATCAGGTAACGCGCGCAGCGAACGACGGCGAGATCGCGGCTTGGCTGCGCGAGCGCGTCACCCCCGAGCAGATCGCCGCCTTCAACACCACGATCTGCGAGCGCCGCGTCAAGCACCGTCTCGAGGACGAAGCCTGGCGTAAGAAATACGCGCACGCAGTTTCCATGCCGCCGGAGACGCCGTTGATCGACATGCTCTCCAAGGACGACGAACTGGCCTTCCTCGGCGCGCGGTAACGCGTCATGCGTATCGTCAGCCTGTTGCCGAGCGCGACCGAGATTCTCTTCGGCATCGGCGCGGGCGACGAGGTCGTCGGCGTCACGCACGAGTGCGATTTCCCGCCCGAGGCCCTAACGCGCCCGCACCTCACCTCGTCGGCCTTGCCTGCGGCCGGATCCTCCGCCGAGATCGACCGCCACGTGCGGCGCAGCCTGCACGATGGCTCGAGCCTCTATCATCTCGACGCCGAACTCCTGGAAGAGCTGGCGCCGGATCTGATCGTCACGCAAGAGCTGTGCGCCGTCTGCGCCGTGTCCTACGAGATCGTGCAGCAGGCCGTGCGGCGCCTGCGCGGCGATCCGCGCCTCATCTCGCTGGAACCCTCTTCCCTCGACGACGTCTTCGCAACGATCGCGTACCTCGGCGATCTCACCGGTCATGCGCTCGAAGCAAACAGGCTTCTCACCGATCTGCACGCGCGCGTCTACGCCTTGCGCGTCAAGAGCACGCGCAGTCTGCGACCGCGCCTCCTTGCGCTCGAATGGACCGATCCACCGATGAGCGCCGGACATTGGACGCCCGGCTTGATCGAGCTCGCCGGCGCGACGCCCGTGCTCGGTAATCCCGGCGCAAATTCGCAGGTGCTCTCGTGGGAACGGATCGCGGATGCGGATCCCGACGCGATCGTCGTCGCGCCGTGCGGTTTCGACCTCGCGCGTACGCACGCGGCCATCGCGCAACTGCGCGCGAACCCGGTGTGGCCGGGGTTACGGGCCGTGCGCGAGGGGCGCGTCTATCCGATCGACGGCAGCGCGTACATGAACCGGCCCGGCCCAAGACTCGTCGACACCGCCGAGATCATCGGTAGATTTTTAGAAAGCCGAGCGCATACAACATCGTCACCTCACTGAGGACCGCAATCGCGCCGTAGCAATCACCGTTCAGTTTTCCGCCCAGACGCCGCCATGCGAAGAGGCCGGTGAGAAGCGCGGCGAGTGCGCCGGCTCCAAGCGCGCACAGCGGCTTCCACAACTGACCCTGATAGTATGCGATCATCGGTGCGATGATGACGAGCGCCGGCCATGGAAGCACGCGCGCCGCGGCGGCGGCAAAAGCGCGCGACGCGATGCCGCTAAATGCCAACAGCATGGGAAGCGCGGGAACCGGCGCCGCAAAGTTCAACGCCCCGAACCAGCCAAATCCGAGCAGCATCATTCCTACGAGTGCGTAAGTGCCGTGGCGAGGATCGTGCATGATCTCGAGGCGTCTCTGCGGAGACGTCATCGCAAAGAGCCCGTCGCAGCAATCCAAGAATCCGTCCACGTGGATCGCGCCGCTGAGCGCGATACAGAGTATCCACGTCGCGATCAGCGCCGGATACGACCAGAACGCGGAGAGCTTGAAGATCCCCGCGCCCGCGAGCCCCGCGATCAGCCCGATCGTCCCGCCGACGAGCGGCAACCACACGATGGCGCCCTTGCCGGGCCGCTCGCCGCTCTGCGGAACCGGAAGAATCGAGAAATACGCAAACGACGCGCAGAGATCGCGAAGGAGCTTCACACTTCGAGTGGCTCGCTCGCCGTCGAAACACCCGCCTCCGCGAAGGTCTTCATCTCGCGAACCATGCGCGCCGCCGCATCGCACAGCGGCATCGCGAGCGCCGCGCCGCTGCCCTCGCCCAGACGCAGGTCGAGATCGAGAAGCGGCACCAAGCCGAGATGACGCAGCGCGATCGCGTGACCGGCTTCGCGCGAGCGATGCGCTGCGATGCAATACCCGATCGATGCCGGCGCGATCGCTTGTGCCAGCAGCGCCGCGGCGCTCACGATGTAACCGTCGAGCAGCACCGGTAAGCGCCGCCGCGCCGCGGCGAGCAGTGCTCCGGCCAAGCCGACGATCTCGAAGCCGCCGACTTCGCCCGCGACGGTGCGCCAATCGCGCGCGGGCAGACGCGACACCGCCGCCGCGACCACGCTCTGTTTGCGCCGCAGTCCTTCGTCGTCGACGCCCGTTCCGCGCCCCACCACTTCTTCCGCCGGCGCGCCGGTAAGCGCGCAGATGAGCGCGGCGGCGCTGGTCGTGTTGCCGATACCCATCTCGCCGAGCGCGACGATCTGCGGATCCACACGCGCGACGATCGTCTCGAGCGCATCGGCGCCCGCACGCAGCGCGCGATCGACGTCGGGTGCATCCATTGCGGCCACGCGCGCAAAGTTGCGCGTTCCGCGTCCGACCGCGTCGCCGATCAACCGCTCGTGCGCGGGCAGCTCCGCGGCGACGCCGAAATTCGCGACGAACACCTCGGCGCGCGCAACCCGCGCGAAAGCGTTGATCGCCGCAAAGCCGCCGAGGAACGCGCCGACCATTTGCGGCGTCACCTCGCTCGGATATGCGCTCACGCCCTCGGCGGTCACGCCGTGATCGCCCGCTCCGACGAGGATTGCGCGACGCTCGTAGACCGGCGGCAGATCGCCGTGGATCGCGGCCAGGCGCTCCGCCAGCTCCTCGATGCGCCCCAAACTGCCGGCGGGTTTGGTGAGCTGGTCGATGCGTTCGCGTGCCGCGCGCGCGGCGCCGGCGTCAGGCGATGGAATCGAGATGTCCGACATCATTCAAACTCATTATCCGCGCACGCCCCTCTTCCATCGCGATCCGCGTAATGCTCGCCGTCGCGAAGGTCACGGCGAGGGGATCGACGATCGCCGGCTGCAGCGCCGCAATCACGGCGTGCAGCACGCCCGCATGCGTAACGACCAAAATGCGCTCGTGCGGCTGCGCCAAGCGGAATTGCCCGAAGAACGCGCCGACGCGCGCCACGACGTCTTCGAAGCGCTCGCCGCCCGGCGGAGCGTACAGGCGCGCTTGGGTGGGCCGTGCGTGCGCGAACTCCGGCCATTTTTCGACGATCTCGGCCCACGTGAGCCCTTCCCACTTGCCGAAGTCGAACTCGCGCAGCCGCTTATCGGTCACGACCTCGAGTGCGTGCGACGCGCCGATGATGCGCGCCGTTTCATACGCACGTGCCAAATCGCTCGTGTACACGCGCGTCAGCGGCTCGTCACGCAGCGCCGCTGCGAGCGCCTCGGCTTGCTCGTAGCCGCGCGCCGAAAGCGCAACGTCGCTCTGCCCTTGAAAGCGGCGCGAGACGTTCCATTCGGTTATACCGTGGCGCACCAGCACGAACTCCATCAGAGCGCTTGCGCCGCCGTATCGACCACCAGCCCCGCCAGATGCTCGCTCACGCACTCGCGCTCGAGCGCCCACCGAGCACCGTTACGAAAAACGGCGTACCCGCCGTTGAGCACGCGCGGTTCCCAGAGCCGCGCGAGCGGCTGCTGCGAAGCCATCAATATCGCGAGTCGAACCACCACGTCGTGCGTTACGATCGCGACGCCGCCGGTACCGCGCAGACGCTCGACGAACGCGCGCCACCGCTCGTCGACCTGCGCTAGCGATTCGCCACCCTCGAAACGCACGCGCTCGGGATGCTCGCGCCAGGTCCGCATCGCCGCCGGCTCTTCGCGCTCGATATCCTCGCGCAGCCGCCCCTCCCAGGTTCCGTGCGCGATCTCGATGAGATCGCGATCCGTCTCGAGCGGAACGTTGAGGTTTTGCGCGATCGGAATCGCGGTCGCGACACATCGCTGCAGGGGGCTCGAAATCACTCGCACGATTCGTTCGCCGGCGAGCGCGCCCGCTAGCGCTTCTGCCTGCGCGCGGCCCATCTGCGTGAGCTGCGACTCACGCTGTCCTTGATAGCGGCCTTCGCGATTCCAATCCGTCTCGCCGTGCCGGGCGACGAAGATCACATCCGCACCAGCCGAACCGCACGCATCCCCTCGACGCGCGCGATCGCGTCGAGCACCTCGCCGCCGATCTCGCGGTCGACTTCCAGCACCATCATCGCCTCGCCGCCGCGCCCGGTTCGCGCGACCTGCATCGTCGAGATGTTCACGTCCGCGTCGCCCAAGATGGTGCCGATGCGTCCGACCATGCCCGGCACGTCGCGGTGATGGGTGAGGAGCATCGTCCCTTCGGCGACCGCGTCGATCTCGAAGCCGTCGATCTCCACGATGCGCGGGCCGTGCGGCAGAACGGTGCCGACGACGCGATGCGCGCCGGCGGCAACCACGATTGCCGCGCGAAACGGCGAAGCGTCGCTCTCGTGCGAGATCGCCGTGCGCACGCCCAGCTCGCGCGCGATCGCGGCGGCGTTCACGAGCGTCGCGCGGCGGTCCGTCACGAGCGGAAGCGCGCCCGCCAGAAGCGCGGCGACGAACGGATCGGCCTCGACGCCCGCGATCTCGCCGCACAGCACCAGCGCGATCTCTTCGCGCAGCGCCTCGTCGAAGAGCTGCGGCAGCAGCGCACCGAGCCGATGCGCGAGATCGATGAAGGCGTGTGCGCGCTCCGCATCTGCGCCGCGCAGCATCGGGACGTTCACCGCGCCGCTCGCCGGGCGTCCGCCCAGCACGCGCACGACGTCACCCGCCAGCTCGAGCGCGATACGCTCGAGCGCTTCGTATGTCGAGCCGCCCAGATGCGGCGTCGCGACCACGCGGTCGTGCGCCATGATGCGCGCCGACGCCGAGCCCGGCGAGGGCGGCTCTTCGGGAACGACGTCGATCGCGACCGCGCGCAAACGTCCCGCCTCGAGCGTTTCGATCAGCGCATCCGCGTCGATCACGGCGCCGCGCGCGCAATTCACGAGCACCGCGTCGTGGCTCATGCGCGCGAGCGCGCGCGCGTCGATCATGCCGCGCGTTTGCGCGGTCAGCGGCACGTGCAGCGTCACGATCTGTGCGCGATCGAGCAGATCCTCGAAACGCAGCAGCTCGACGCCGAGTGCTTTTGCGCGCGATGCCGCGATATATGGATCGTGCGCGAACACGTGCATGCCGAAGGCGGCCGCGCGCGCCGCGACGTTACTCCCAATGCGCCCGAGACCGACGATGCCGAGCACTTTGCCGTACAGCTCGTGCCCGACGAATGGTTTGCGCTCCCAATGACCGCGATGTACGCTCGCGTGCGCCTGCGGCACGTGGCGCATGGCAGCCAGGAGCAGCGCGAAGGTATGCTCCGTCGCGGCAAGCGTGTTGGCGCTCGGCGTATTGACGACGACGATCCCCGCTGCCGTTGCGGCATCGACGTCGATCGCGTCGACCCCGACGCCGGCCCGCGCAA
The DNA here is from genome assembly GCA_035507275.1 of Candidatus Acidiferrales bacterium. Taxonomy (GTDB): domain Bacteria; phylum Vulcanimicrobiota; class Vulcanimicrobiia; order Vulcanimicrobiales; family Vulcanimicrobiaceae; genus Aquilonibacter. The sequence goes on along the minus strand of DATJOG010000040.1, from coordinate 8,857 downwards.
CGACCTCCAGATGCGGCGCCGCCGCCAGCAGGGCCGCGTCGACCTTGGTCTCCGAGCGCACGATCAGGCCGCGGGCCTCGCGCAGCGCCTCGTGCAAGGCTTCGCGCGGCCCGCCGATCACCGAGACGACCTCGGCCCCAGCGTCGCGCAAAACAGCGACGCCGCGTTCGTCAAACGGCTCTGCGACGACGACGCGACCAAGGGTACTCGGGGGAACCATGATGGCCGCTGGTTCGCCCGAGGGAGCCACCTCCCTTGCGTCGTACCGGTCCATCTCCATGTCCAAGAACGGCGACGTGCGGCTTGCGGTCCGCAAAATGTACAAGCTTTTCATCAACGGCGCATTCGTGCGCTCGGAGTCGGGCCGCAGCGATCCGCTATGGGACGGCAAAGAGTTCGGCGCAAACATCGCGCGCGCATCGCGTAAAGATGCGCGTGACGCGGTGGTTGCCGCGCGCGCCGCGCAGCCCGGCTGGTGGAAGACCGCGCCCGGCACGCGCGGTTTGATGCTCTATCGTCTCGCCGAAATGATGGAAGCACGCCGCGGCGAGCTGACCGAACGCGTGCGCGAAGGCGCGGAGTGCTCGGAAGCCGACGCCGAACGCGAAGTTACCGCGGCGATCGACCGCACCGTGTGGTATGCGGGCTGGTGTGATAAGTATGCGGCGCTGCTCTCGACGCGCAATCCCGTCGGCGGCCCGCACTTCAATTTTTCGACCGTCGAACCGATGGGCGTGGTCGTCGTCTGCGCGCCCGATCGTCCCGCGCTGCTCGGCCTGGTTTCGGTGCTCTTGCCGCCGGTCGTGGCCGGCAATGCGGTCGTCGTGATCGCTTCGGAATTCGACCCGCGCAGCGCCGTCGTCTTCGCGGAGGCACTCGCAACCAGCGACATTCCCGGCGGCGTGGTGAATCTTTTGACCGGCTATCGCAACGAGATCGCGCCCGTGATGGCGAAACACATGGAAGTCAACGCCATCGTCGTGCCGCGCGGCGACCCGCAGTTGCGCGAATCGGTCGAGCGCGAATCAGCCGAGAACGTCAAGCGGGTGCGCACGTATCCGATGCGCTCGCGCGAAGAGTGGTTCGCTCCGAGCGCGCAGAGCCTCGACGACATCGCGAACTTCAGCGAGATCAAGACCATTTGGCATCCCGCCGGCGTATAGAGGAGGCGCGCGCCCGCGCGGCGCTGGTGCGCTGCGGACGCCGGCTCTGGAAGCGCCGTTTGGTCACCGGCTCGAGTGGGAATCTTAGCTGGCGTATGGACGACGGCTCGCTGCTCGTGACACCGTCCGGACGCTCGATCGGCGCACTTGCGCCGGGGGATCTGGTTGCGCTCGCCGCCGACGGCACGCCGCGCGACGGGGCGGCGCCGACGAGCGAGCTGCCGTTGCATCTGGCGGCCTACCGGGTCCGGGCCGATATACGATGCGTGGTACACACGCACCCGACCATGTGCGTCGTCTGGTCGAGGACCGGCGCGATCTTTCCCCGCGACACCGTGGGCGCGAGCGAGACGCTGCGCGCGTGCGCGTGGACGCCCTATCACCGCAACGGCAGCGAAGAGCTCGCGCAGGTCTGCGCCGAGCAGTTTGCGCGCGGCATCGACGTCGTGCTGATGGAGCGCCACGGCCTCTCGGTTATCTCGGACTCGCTGCAGGACGCGTTCCTGCAGACCGATCTTGCGGAGGAAGCGGCGCGCATCGCGTTCTATTCGAGGCAGCTGGAGGGTGTGAATACTTGAGCTATCGTCTACCGGCGCATCAGCGCTTGTCGAATGCGCTGAGTTATGGCGAATTTCGGATCTTCTATCAGCCGGTAGTCTCCCTCACGAGTGGTTCCATCATCGGGGTCGAGGCGCTTTGCCGCTGGCCGCAGCGCGATGCGAGCTTTCATCCGCCCGAGACCTTCATTCCGCAGGCCGAGACGACGGGCTTCATCGTGCAGCTCGGCGAGTGGATCACGCGCACCGCGATCGAGCAAGTCAGCAAGTGGCAGGGCCTGCACGACATGGACTTGCGCCTCGCCGTGAATCTTTCGGGCCGGCAGTTTCTGCACCACGGGCTCACGCGCTCGATCGAAGAGCTCGCGCGGCGCCATCGTCTGCGCCCCAATACGCTCGAGTTCGAGATTACCGAGGGCGTCGCCATGCAGAACGCCGAGGATTCCATCGGGATCATGCGCCAGCTCAAAGGTCTCGGCGTCGATCTCGCGCTCGATGACTTCGGAACCGGCTATTCCTCGCTCTCGTACCTCAAACGCTTTCCGATCGACAAGCTCAAGATCGATAAGTCGTTCGTGCGCGACATCCCCGACGATGCCAACGATCTTGCGATCGTCTCGGCGATCATCGCGATGGCGCATGCGCTCGGGTTGACCGTACAAGCCGAGGGCGTCGAAACGCAGCAGCAAGCCGATTTTCTGGCTGATTGCGGCTGCGAATACGCACAGGGCTACCTCTTCGGCCGGGCGCTCCCGCCCGAGGAATTCGAAGCGATCCTCGGCTGAGCTTCACCCGGAAGGTGAAGCACGCGGTTTTAGCGCAGGAGGCGCGGTGCCGCCGAAGGCGCCAAAAACCACGCGGAGAGGTGGTCGAGCGGTTGAAGGCACTCGCTTGGAAAGCGAGCAGACGTGATAAGCGTCTCGAGGGTTCGAATCCCTCCCTCTCCGGGGTCAATTTCTATCGAGCAGCCGCCACTGGCCGTCGATCTTGATCCAATGATCGATGGTCTGCGCGTCGTGACCGTGCACGCCGACGTACTGCGCGTGAACCTCGAGACGGTCGCCGTGCATCACGATCTTTTCTACCAGCACCGTGAGCGCGTCGTACTCGAAGCTCGAGAGCTTTTCGCGCGCACGGTCGCGGAAATGCGGCGCGAGCACGCTTTGCTCTTGTGAGGGATCGTGCGTCACGGCGCTTCCGAGCGCCGCGTATTGCTGCGCGATTGCCGATTGAACCTCTGCCGATACCGCCATTTAGGCAACTCCTTCGACGTGAGCGAGCCAAAAATCGAACGACGCGCGCGCTTGCTCCTCGAGCATCAAATCGCCGGGAACGATCTCGCGTTCGAGCTGGTGGTGAAGCGTCGAGCGACGGCCGTAATTCGAGTCCATTACCAGATCCGCCCGCATCAGCGCCTCGAGCATCTCCGGTTCGAAGCGCACCTTGGGCGGCAGCGTGCTGACGACGATCTCGGGCGGATTCTCGCTCGGCCAGGGCTGCGCGTCGTAGCGTTCGCAGGCTGTCTGCACCTTCGCGGGATCGCGGCCCCACACGAAGAGATAAGCGTCATTTTCCGCAAAATGCCCGAGAATCGCACGCGCCGTCGCGCCGTAGCCGAGCACGCCGATGCGCTTGAGCGCGATCGAATCGTCGAGCAGCGTCTCGAGTGCGCTGCGCGCGCCGATGCCGTCGGTATTGTGGCCCAGAATCTGGGTCCCGAAGAAAATCGTATTGACCGCGTGCGCGCGCTGCGCTTCTTCGGTGAGCACGTCGCAGGCCGCGAGCGCTTCCTCTTTCAGCGGATAGGTAACGTTGCAGCCGGTGTAATCGTCTAGGCGCATCCGGCGGATAACCGAGATCGCGTTGATCTCCGGCACGCGGATCGCGACGTAACTGCCGTCGATCTCGGCTTCGCGCAGAAAGTGCCGGTGAATCTCGGGGCTGCGGCTGTGCGATACCGGATCGCCGATGAGCGCGAGCTTCACGAGCCGTCGCGCTCCGGAAGCATCAAACGCTCGAAGAACCGGAAAACTTTGGTGAGGGGAAAGTCTTTGGCTTCGATCGGCTCGGTGAGAATCGTATACAGGCCGCAGAGTTTGCCCGAGAGGACGTCGGTGAAGAGTTGATCGCCCACCACCGCGATCTGCCGGCGCGGCAGCGCGAGCATGTCGATCGCGCGCAAAACGCCGAAAGGCAGCGGCTTGAGCGCATTGGGCACGCACGGGATCCCGATCTGGGCGGCCACGCTCGTGACGCGGTCGGTGAAGTTGTTCGATACCATCGCCATGCGGAAGCCGCGCGCGTGCGCCGCCCGGACCCAGGCGAGGTGGTCCGCCTCGATCTCGGTCTGTCGGAAACCCACCAGCGTGTTGTCGAGATCGAGGATCAGACCGCGGAAGCCCTGGTCTTGCAGCTCTTCGAGGGAGAGGGCGGCGAGGCGTGGGACGAAGCGATCCGGACCGAACATTACGGCAGCCGTTCCGACGGCTTATCCCCGGTATCCTCGGAAGGCTCCACAGGCTCTCCTCCCGGCAAACCGGCCATCCCCGCGTGCTCCTCCGATTTTTGTCGTTTTCCACAACGCAATCACAAGGAGTTGAGCCCGCCGACCCCAATATCTTGTGGCAAAGAGCTCGGTGTGGCACAATAGGTGTCCCACGAGTATTTTCGTCTCGAATAGCGAACACATGTTTGCCCAAGGAGCACATCCATGAAGTTCCGCCGCCTCTATTCGGCCCCCGGGAATCCGTATGCGGGCCTCGAGTTCGAGCCGCGCACCTCGAGAATCGTGAACCCCGACGGTTCGGTGATTTTCGAAGCCCAAAATGTCATGGTCCCGGCGGGCTGGAGCCAGGTTGCCGTCGACGTGCTCGCCCAGAAGTATTGCCGCAAGGCCGGCGTTCCGACGGCCACGGTGCGCGTTCACGAGGGCGACGTGCCCGAGTGGCTGTGGCGCTCGGAAGCCGCCTCCGACGCCAGCTTCGGCGCGGAGCGCGACTCGCGCCAGGTGTTCGGGCGTTTGGCGGGCTGCTGGACCTATTGGGGCTGGAAGTACGGCTATTTCGATTCCGAGGACGACGCGCGCGTCTATCACGACGAGATGGCCGCGATGCTCGCGCGCCAGATCGGAGCGCCGAATAGTCCCCAATGGTTCAACACCGGGCTCCACTGGGCGTACGGCATTTCCGGGCCGGCGCAAGGCCACTACTATGTCGATCCCAAGACCGGCGAAGCCGTGCGTTCGACGTCGGCGTTCGAGCGGCCGCAGGTTTCCGCGTGCTTCATCCTTTCCGTTGAAGACGATCTCGTCAACGAAGGCGGCATTTTCGACGGGCTGACGCGCGAAGCGCGCATCTTCAAAGGCGGCTCCGGTTCGGGTGCAAACTTCTCGAAGCTTCGCGGTGTCGGCGAGAAGCTGACCGGCGGCGGCACGTCGAGCGGTTTGATGTCGTTTCTCAAAGTTTTCGATCGCGCGGCAGGCGCGATCAAATCCGGCGGCACCACGCGCCGCGCCGCCAAGATGGTCGTGCTCAACGCCGACCATCCGGACATCGAAGAATTCGTCAACTGGAAGGTCACCGAGGAACGCAAAGTCGCCGATCTGGTGATCGGCTCGCGCATGCTGCAAGAGCAACTCAACGCAATCATGGCGGCGGCGCACGACACGCGCGTGCCGGAGGCGTCGCGCCTCGACGTAGCGTTCAATTCGTATTTGCGCGATGCGCTGCGCAAAGCGCTCAGCGTGGGCGTGCCCAGCGGCGCGACGCAGCAGGCGCTCGACTACGCTCGACAGGGTTACAAATCGCTCGAGATCGAGCAGTACGATACGGCGTGGGATTCGGAGGCCTACAACACCGTTTCAGGTCAGAATTCGAACAACTCGGTGCGCCTCACCAATGCGTTCTTCAAGACGCTGGATCAAAACGGCGATTGGAACCTGACCTCACGCACCGGAGGCACGACGGTCAAAACGATCAAGGCTGCGGATTTGTGGGAACAGATCGGGCTTGCCGCATGGCAGTGCGCCGATCCCGGATTGCAATTCGACGACACGATTCAGGAGTGGCATACGTGTTCGAACGACGATCGCATCAATGCGACGAACCCGTGCGGCGAGTATCAGTTCATAGATGACACCGCGTGTAATCTCGCGAGCATGAATCTGGTCAAATTCGAAGATGCGCGTGGCGGTTTCGATGCGACGCGCTTCGCCGAAGCATCACGTTACTGGACAACGACACTCGAAATCTCTGTGACAATGGGACAGATGCCCTCGAAGGCGATCGCCGAGAAGAATCACGGCTATCGTACATTGGGACTCGGTTACGCAAACCTCGGCACCCTGCTGATGCGCATGGGCCTCCCCTACGATTCGGATGAAGCATACGGCTGGTGCGCGGCAATCAACGCCCTGATGACCGGCGCGGCATATCGCACTTCGGCGGAAATGGCCCAACAACTCGGAGCGTTTGAGCGCTTCGAGGAAAATCGCGAGCCGATGCTACGCGTGATTCGCAATCATAGGCGTGCTGCATACGATGCACCGCGCCATGAGTATGAGGGCCTCACCGTTACGCCGGTGACGCACACGCCGTCGCTCTTCACCCAAGAGACGTGGGCACTCGCACGCAAGATGTGGGACGATGCGCTCTCGATCGGTGAAGTCGCGGGCTTCCGCAATGCGCAGACCGTCGTGATCGCTCCGACGGGTTGTCTCACCGGCAATTCAATGGTGATCACGGATCGCGGCTTAATGCGCCTCACTCGTCTCGGAGACGTCAACGGCGAGAAGTGGCAAGATATCGACTTCCGCGTGCTAACCGACGACGGCGAACAAAAGGCGACGAAGTTTTTCGTTAATGGCGTTGAGCACACGCGCCGCATCGTCACGAAGAGCGGCTACGTTATTCAAGGTACCCCGACACATCGCATAAAGGTCGTTGATCCGGCGACGGGCGATTTGCAGTGGAAGCGCATGGCCGACGTTGCACCGGACGACGTCGTCGCGCTTTCGATGGGCAAGTTCATTGGAACACCAAAGACCGTCACGCTGCCTGACGTTAACGAGGAGTACTGGACCGGCGATTATAAGACGCGCGTTCCGCGGACGATGACTGCGGATCTAGCAGAACTCGTCGGCTACTTTATGGGCGATGGCTCGTTCCACAGCAGGGGTCTGCGCTTCTGCGTATCTCGCGAAGATCGTGACGTCACCGACCGGCTATGTGCACTCGCAAAATCATTGTTTAATCTTGATGCTGTGATCACGGAGAAAGCCGGCTACACAGAGGTGGCGATCAATTCGGTTCCCCTTACTCTTTGGTGGGAGGCATGTGGTTTCAAAAAGCTTCCGCCGAGCGAGAGCCACAGCGGCAAGGGTTACGTTCCCCGCATTCCTGACGCGTTGTTGGCAACGAACGACCCAGCCATCTATGGCGCGTTCGTCCGTGGTCTCTATGAAGCCGATGGCACGGTAACAAATGGATCGCCGTGCTGGACCACAGCAACGCGCGAATTCGCCGATGAGGTCAAGACTTTACTTCTTCTTCTCGGCATCCCGACGACGACGAAGATGGATATCTCCGGTTCGTATACGAAGACGTTTGTCTCTGCAGCCGGTTTCATCGGCGCGCGTAAGGCCTCAGCAGTTTCGTACAATGATTCATGGCAGGGCCGCAAGCGCGACAACCCCGGCGCAATCTCGCGCAATCTCCTCACGCAGATCGTGGCAAAGACCTCAAATGAGGAGTTAGCCTGTTCTCTCGATTTCTATTACGACCACGTTACCGCCAATGAGGATGGCGGCGAGCAGCTGACGTACGACCTCTCTGTCCCCGCCAATGTCACGTACATCGCGAACGGTTTCATATCTCACAACACGATCGGCCTCGTTATGGACTGTGATACGACCGGCATCGAGCCTGACTTTGCGTTAGTCAAATTCAAGAAGCTCGCCGGCGGCGGGTACTTCAAGATCGTCAATCAGTCGGTCGACGCGGCGTTGCATCGCCTCGGCTACTCGCAAGAACAGATCGAGGCAATTGAAACCTACGCCAAAGGCACCGGCACGCTCTTCGAAGCGCCGCACATCAATCGCGCAACGCTCAAAACCAAAGGCTTTGACGACGATGCAATAGCGCGTGTCGAGGAATCGCTGCCGGGCGCATTCGAGTTGCCGTTCGTCTTCAACAAATTCGTCCTCGGCGAAGAATTCTGCAAAGACAAACTCGGCTTCACCGACGCCCAGCTCGACGATTGGAACTGGTCGCTGCTGCGCGATGGTCTCGGCTTCAGCACACAACAGATCGAGGAGGCCTCGGCGCATATCTGCGGGCGGATGACGCTCGAGGGCGCGCCCTACCTCAAGGACGAACACCTCGCGGTTTTCGATTGCGCTACGCCGTGCGGCAAGTACGGCACGCGGTACATCCGCCCGCTCGCGCACATCGAGATGATGGCGGCAGCGCAGCCGTTCGTTTCCGGCGGGATTTCGAAGACGATCAACCTGCCGCAGACCGCGACGATCGGTGAGGTCAAGGAAGCCTATCGCTACAGCTGGGAGCGCATGGTCAAGGCGGTCGCGCTCTATCGCGACGGCTCGAAGCTCTCGCAGCCGCTTGCGGCGAGCTACAATCTCGGAGGCGACACCTCGGTCGAGGAGGAGGTCGCCGCACCGGCGCCCTTCCACCAGCCGATGCAGATCGCCGAGAAAATCGTCTATCGCTATATTGCGAAACGGCGCAGGATGCCCGAACGCCGCAGCGGCTACACGCAAAAGGCCGTCATCGGCGGTCACAAAGTCTACCTGCGCACGGGCGAGTACGACAACGGCCAGCTCGGTGAGATCTTCATCGACATGCACAAGGAAGGCGCCGCGTTCCGATCGCTGATGAATAACTTCGCGATCGCGGTGAGCTTGGGTCTGCAGCACGGCGTACCCCTGGAAGAATATGTGGAGGCCTTCACCTTCACGCGATTCGAGCCCAACGGTCCGGTGGTCGGACATCAAAACATCAAGATGGCGACCTCGCTGCTCGACTACATCTTCCGCGAACTCGCGGTGAGCTATCTGGGCCGTTACGACCTCGCGCACGTGCAGCCGTCGATGGAGATGGATGCGATGGGCGTGGAATCACC
>DATJOG010000039.1:0-59004 GCA_035507275.1 Candidatus Acidiferrales bacterium | reverse complement strand
TCATCGCGGATGGGGATCCAGTTTCTGGCGTCCATAGCGGCGGGGCCCCACCCGTTCCCATCCCGAACACGGCAGTTAAGCCCGCAAGCGCCAATGATAGTCGGACCGCAGGGTCCCTCGAAAGTAGGTCGGCGCCAGATTATAGACACGATGAGCCCGCGATAGAAATGTCGCGGGCTCTCGTCGTTTCTAGCGCGGACGAATGCGGTAGATCGCGCCGGTTTGATCATCGGCGACGAAGAGCGAACCGTCGGGACCGACAGCGATGCCGGTAGGCCGGCCGATGCGGTCGTCCGTACCGTCGCGCTGATAGCCGGTAATGAAGTCGCTCCACTGCGTCGTGGGATCGTTCCAATCGGCGGCGCGATCCGGTGTATCGCCGTGCATCGGCACGAAGACGACGCGCGGCGGGACGAAGCCCGAGAGGCCCTGCGCCGGGCCGTGCCACGAGCCGTGCAGCGTGACGAACGCGCCCCCGCGATAGGCCGCTGGAAAAGCGTAGGTACCGTGCTGATCGAGCGGATAGAAGACGGCGCCGATCGGCGTTTCGTAGGCGGGGAAAACGACGCGCGGAATTGCGGTCTTGCTGCAATCGCCGGGCCATTTCGCGACGCGTTTGCGATTCTCGTAGCACGCCGGCCAGCCGTAGTCGGCAGGCGTGTTTTGCAGCGATACCGCGTCGAAGATCTCGTAAGGATGGTAGAGCGGGAGATCGTCCGCGCCGGCAACGCCGGCCCACAGCGCTCCCGTCGCCGGATCGATCGTGAGCGCGACCGCGTTGCGAATGTCGTACGCCTCGTCGGTTGCGACGCCGCGGAGCAGGTCGAAATGTTGAATCGTCGCGCGGGTCGAATCGCGCTCGGGATCGCACGCGTTGCACGACGAGCCGACGCTTACATAAAGCGTGTCGCCGGTCACGGCAACGCTCGTCGTGCTGTGACCGCCGCCGCCGGCTAGCCGAACGTCGAGCAGCTTCTCGGGTGCGCCGCGCGGCATGCGATCGCCGGCGTGATAGACGATTTTATACACCGCGAATTTCGTGCCGACATAGAGGGCGTCGTCAGCGAGCGCGACGCCTGCCGCCGGCGCGCTGCTGAAGGTCGCGAAGACGTGCGGCGCATCGGGCCGGCCGGCGCCGGCGTGCGGCAATAAAAAGACACTATTGCCTTTGGTTCCGATGAAAAGATCGCCGTTTGGTGCCGCAGCGAGTTCGCGCGCACCCGGCACGGTAGCGATGTGCTCGATCGAGAATCCGTTGACGATTACGAGCGCTGCGAGGAGAAGATGCATAGACGCTCCTTACGGGCTCGGCGGAGGCAGAGTCGGCGGAGCGGTGGCCGTGGTCGAGTACAGGACGTACGTGTAGGTGCTGCTCGCAGCGAACGCGGCCGTTCCCAGCGTGAACGAAACGCTATCGCCCGCCGCTGTTGCGGGGCCGCCGAGGGCCACAGGCTCTTGCCACGAGGTTCCGGCCGGCGGGAGATAGGCGAGATAGAATTGCGTGCCTGCGGTGATCGTACCCGACGTATACGTGATGCTGACGGGCGCGCTCAGGGTTGGTGCGCTCGCGCCGGTAGTGACGGTGACGAAGGCCCACGCGTTCGCGCTGTCCGCGAAAGGGACGCTATTCGGATTCGACGCCGATATCCCGAAGGTGAGCGACCCGCTCCCGCCCGCGAGCGCCGGCACGGTGAGATTCGCGAGCAGGACTCCATCCGAGATATAGCCGGACGTCGAACTGCCGGCCGGCGTAATCGTCGCTGAATTGAACACGATAAACGCACCGATCGTCGGTGTCGGCGTCGCGGCAGCAACGCTGGGCGACGAGCCTCCGCCGCCTCCGCATGCAGCGCAAAAAAGAAGCAAGGCACACCACAGGCGTCTTATCATACGCTCGCTCTCTTACCCGAGAAGCGCGCGCGAGAAACCCGAGCGCGCCGCCTTATAAGCGTCGGAACCGATATCGACGTGACGGGTGCGAACGCGCCCGGTCTGCGGGTCAAGGAGATCGGCGAGCGCCAGCGGTTGGACGTGCCCGTTTGCCAGCGCGACGAGGGCGCCGCTCCCGCCGCCCAGGAGATAGCGGACGGCGCCGTAGCCCAGTGTGCGCGTGTACTCGACGTCGAACGGGATGGGCTTCGCGCAACGCAGTTCGTAGCCGATGTCTTTGGTGAGGACCGTGGTCTCGACGCCGAGCTCCGCCAGGCGCGCGCGGACTTGGTCGCGCAGGAGCGCGCCGAGCGGAACGTCGGCGAGGCGCACGTGCCCGTACGCGTCGCGCGAAACGTTTTCGAGCGCGTCGAGCGCGTCCGCGGAGATACGTTCGACGATGCCTTCGGCGACGACCGCCACTCCGTCGTGGCGTCCGTGGTTGCGGCGCGTGACGATTGCGTCGCACAGCAGGTCGACGACCGTTTCGAGCTCGAGGGTTTCGCCGGGAAATTCTTCGGGAATCACGGCGAGTGTCGCGCCGGCGGCGCTCGCCATGCCGAGCGCGAGGGAGCCGGATTTACGCCCCATGCTCACGACGATGTACCAACGGGTCGTGGTGCGCGCGTCGGTGAGCAGTGTTTCGATGATCTGCGCGCCGACCGCGCGCGCTGTTTCGAAGCCGAAGGTGGGCGCATTCTCGGGAAGCGGCAAATCGTTGTCGATCGTTTTGGGGACGGTTGCGACGCCGATGCGCCCCGCAGTCCGTTCGGCGATGCGCGTTGCACCGAAGGTCGTGTCGTCGCCGCCGATGCAGATCAGATACCGAATGCGCAGCGCGTCCAGCGACCGCACCGCGCGGTCGAGCGTTGCGTCGTCCTTGGCGGGATTGGTGCGCGAGGTGCGCAAGAACGAGCCGCCGCTGGATTGAATGCGCGCCGCGTCATCGATCGTCAAACGCACCGTTTTGACGGGCGTGCCGGCGGCGAGGTCGAGATACCCGTCGTAAATGCCGATGACGTCGAGCCCTGCGTTGATCGCTTCGATCGTCGCGGAGGCGATGACGCCGTTGATACCGGGCGCCGGGCCGCCGCCGACGAGAATTGCGAGAGTATCGGCCATGAGCGAAGAAATGCACCACGGCATGGAGCTTTCCTACGCGGGCATCTGCTTCGATCTCTTCGGGACGCTCGTGAGCGATGAAGGGGCGGCGATCGCCGGCGCGCGCGAGACGCTTGCCTCGCTCGGGGGCGAGCGCTGGGCGATCGTGACCTCTGCGCCGCGCGCGATCGCGCTCGCACTCATCCGGCGAGCGGGACTCGTGACGCCGCCCGTGATGATCAGCGCCGATGACGTGACGCGCGGAAAGCCCGCGCCCGAACCCTACATGCTTGCGGTACGGCGCATGGGCGTCGCTCCTGCGCGCGCGCTCGTGATCGAGGACTCCGCATCGGGGGTCGACGCGGCGCACGCCGCGGGCATGGAAGCCGTCTACGTGCTGCGCGGCCGGCCCTCGAGCGCCTGCGCTCGCGCCGACTATTACGTCGAGCGCTTCGACCAGCTCGCCATCCGCGTCGCCGGCGGCGGCGAACTGTTGGTGACGATCTAGACTTCGCGCCCGATCAGCTCGAGCTTGGTACCCGCCGGGTCCTCGAAAAACACGGCCGGATACGTCTCCATCTCTTCGCTCAACTCGACGTGCACCGCGCCGACGCGGCCGAGCAGCGTGATGAACTCGTTCATGCGCTTGTACTCGACACGAAACGCGACACGCGTGTCGTTGTTGCGGTGCAGCGGGTTCTCGATCAACCCGAAGAAGCGGCGCGGCTTGGTCGGATGCTCGGGTTCGTAGTATTCGATCGCGTTGTAGGCGTCGAACTCGCGATGCCACTCGCCGTCGGGATCGACGTAGGCATAGCGTTTCTCGGTTAGGCCGACCTCGGGCATGAGGTCGTCGTAGAAAGACTCGACGGCCGCGAGCGAACGCACGCGGCAATCGACGTGATCGAAGCCGTAGAATTCGGGCACGATGCGCGGGCTACTTGGCCGGCTTGATCGCTACTGCGTTGATACCCGGTGACGCGTGCGCTTCGAAGCGTTTGAAGTTATCGAAGAAAAGCTGCGAGAGCTTGCGCGCCTGTTCGTCGTAGGCGTTCTTGTCGGGCCAGACGTTGCGCGGGTTGAGCACCTCGGAAGGCACGTCCGGAACGCTGGTTGGAATGCGCAGCCCGAAGAACGGCTCGGTCGTGAAATCGGCCGGGATACGCCCTTCGATTGCCGCGTTGACCATCGCGCGCGTGTGCGCGATCGACATGCGTTTGCCCACGCCGTACGGTCCGCCGGTCCAGCCGGTATTCACGAGCCAGCACTGCACGTCGTGCGCGTCGATGCGCTCGCCGAGCAGCTTGGCGTAGACGGTCGGGCGATGCACCATGAACGGTGCACCGAAGCAGGTCGAGAAGGTTGCGGTCGGTTCGGTTACGCCGCGCTCGGTGCCGGCGACTTTGGCCGTGTAGCCCGAGAGGAAGTGGTACATGGCCTGATCGCGCGTCAGCTTCGAGATCGGCGGAAGCACGCCGAACGCATCAGCGGTCAGCATGATGATGGTGGTGGGGTGTCCGCCCTTGCTGCCCGGAACGATGTTCGGAATGAAGTCGAGCGGGTAGGCCGAGCGCGTATTCTCGGTCTTGGCCTCGGAGTCGACGTCGAGCGCGCGGGTGCGATCGTCGTACACCACGTTTTCGATCACCGTCGAGAAACGGTGCGTCGCGGCCCAGATTTCCGGCTCCGCGCTCGGAGAGAGGCGAATGACTTTTGCATAGCAGCCGCCTTCGAAGTTGAAGACGCCGTCGTGCGACCAGCCGTGCTCGTCGTCGCCGATCAGCGGGCGGTGCGGATCCGACGAGAGCGTGGTCTTACCGGTGCCGGAGAGTCCGAAGAAGATGGCAGTGTCGTGCTTCTCCTTGCCCACGTTGGCCGAGCAGTGCATCGGCAGCGTGTCGCGCAGCGGCAGGAGATAGTTCATCAGCGTAAAGACCGACTTTTTGATCTCGCCCGCGTACTTGGTGCCGCCGATCAAGACGATCCGGCGTGCAAAATTGACCAGGATGAACGTCGAGCTCGGGACGCCGTCGCGCTTAGGATCGGCCTGGAACAGCGCGGCGTCGACGACCGTGAACTCGGGCGTGAATCCCGGCACCGGATTTTCGGGTGTGATGAAGAGATGGTGCGCGAAAAGATTGTGCCACGCAAACTCGGTGTAGACTCTGATCGGAATACGATAGCGCTCGTCGGCGCCGACGTAGCAGTCGAGCGCGTAGACGTCGCGTTCCGAGAGGTAGGCTTCGACTTTGTCGAGCAATGCGTCGAAGACGCTCGCGTCGATCGGACGGTTGGTGTCACCCCAATCGATGTGCGCCTCGCTCGAAGGTTCTTTGACGAACGCTTTGTCTTTCGGCGAGCGGCCGGTATGCGGGCGCGTATCGACGATGAACTGTCCGTCGCGTCCCAGCACGCCTTCGCCGCGACGCAACGCATGCTCGATCAGCTGCGGCGGCGTAAGGTTCTCCCAGAGATTGGCGGCTTTGAGTTTTTCCGGAACGGTAAGAATGTTCGTGGCCCTCGTTGCGTTTTGTGCGCGTATACAGGAGGTAGTTTTTGAGATATGAAGAGCGAGCCTGCATGAGCCTGAGGTTTCCGATCCTCTTGGCCGCCCTAGCACTGGCCCTGGTCGCAACCGAGGGCCGCGCGTCGGCCGTGCTGCCCTTTCACTTTGGATTCTTCCCCAGCGGGCCGCTCGACGCGATCACTGATGTCGCAGGCGTCCGGGTTGCCAATCTGACGGTCGTCCGGGGCCAGGACATCCGGACCGGGGCCACGGCGGTTCTCCCCGACGCGGATCCCTGGGATCATAAGGTTGCCGCGGCGTCGCTGGCGTTCAACGGCAACGGCGAGATGACGGGGACCCACTGGATCAACACGGCCGGTTACCTCGAAGAGCCGATCGTCCTGACCGACACGCTCGACATCGGCCGGGCCGATGACGGGGTCGTCGACTGGGTCATCGAGCACCATCCGCAGGTCGGCATCCGCGACGACGTCCCCCTGCCGGTGGTTGCCGAATGCGACGACCAGCTGCTCAACGATATCCAGCGCCGCGTGGTCGGCCCGCAGGATGTGCGCAGCCTGCTCGACGCGGCAAAGCCCGGGCAATTCGCGCGCGGGAGCGTGGGCGCGGGCACCGGCATGCGCGCCTTCGGTTTCAAAGCGGGCATCGGCTCGGCCTCGCGCGCTCTGCCGGCGAGTCTGGGCGGTTACACCGTCGGCGTCCTGGTGAACGACAACACCGGGAGTTCGCGCAGCGCCCTCACGATCGTCGGCGTGCCGGTGGGCGAGCGCCTCGAAAACCAGTACAAGACCGTCTTTCCGAAGCATCTCTCCGAGGCCGATCTGCACGGACGCATGGAGAGCGGCAGCATCATCATCGTGGTCGCAACCGACGCGCCGCTCGACAGCCGCGAGATCCACGCACTCTTGCTGCGCGCGGGACTCGGGATGGGACGCACCGGCTTGACCTCCGACGTCGGCAGCGGCGACCTCTTCGTCGGTTTTTCGACGAGCGAGGTGTTCGAACGAACCGGGAACTTCGAGATCAGCGCACCCGAGAGAAAGATCGTCGTGAGCGACGACGTGCTCGACGCGCTGTATCGCGCAACGGCGGAAGCAACGCAGGCTGCGATATATGATGCGCTCTTCGAAGCGACGACGATGACCGGGCGCGGCGGCGCGACGGTCTACGGTCTGCCGGTCGCCCGCGTGCTCCCGATGCTGCGTGAGGCCGGTGTCATCGCGCAATGAGTTATCTCGAGACCGAGCGGCTGATACTGCGCACGTGGATGCCCTCGGACGCGCCCGCACTCGCGGCGATCTACGGCGATCCCGAAACGATGAAGTACATTCTCTCGGGAACGAAGACGCTCGAGCAAACGCGCCGGGCGATCGACGAGATGATCGAGGCGCACGAGCGTGACGGCTGTTCGATGTGGCCGGTGGTGCTCAAAGAGAGCTCGGCGTTGATCGGTACGTGCGGCCTGATGAAAACCGAGCAGCCGCGCGTCCTCGAGATCGGCTTCGCCTTTGCGCCCGAGGCACGCGGGAAAGGCTACGCGCTGGAGGCCGGCGCGGGCGTGCTGGCCTTTGCCTTCGAACAGCTTGGGGCCGAGTCGGTGATCGCGCTCGTGAGCCCGTTCGACGCGCCGTGCGTCACGTTGATCAATCGGCTCGGCATGCAATTCGACCGCGTGGTGCGAGCCAGGCGTGGGAATCGCGGGGGCGACATGCTACGCTATGTACGTCATGCCCAGTAAGAAGAAGCGGCGCAAGGTCAAGCTGATGCCGCGCATGGGTCCGGCGGCTAACCTGCGCCCGGCCGGCGCGCACGAGGTCGCGACGCGCTACAACCGCAAGCGCAAGAAGGCCGAGCTACGCGAGCAGCTCTCGCACGAGGTCGACCTCAACGTCGACTGATCCAAGGCGAACGCCGGTGCGTTCACCCGCGCAGCGCTTGCAGCGCGACCTTCATCATCGTAAGCGGCGCGGGCCGCACTTCGAACTCGACGAGCGCTTCGCCGATCCGGCCGGCGTTGCGGTTGGTGACGAACCACGGCGGCTTGATCAGCGGTGCGAACGGCGCCCACACCACGCTCTTTTGCGCGCGGTCGAAGAGATAGCTGTTGTGCACCACGCCCAAGCCGCTGCCGACGTTCTCGACGCTGTTGCCGGGGTACGCGCCCCACGTCGTTTCCGTCAGTAAGAATCCGACGCCGGTCCACGCGTTGACCGCTACGCAGCCGTAACGCAGCCCTGCGATCGCCGCGTCGACTGCGCTTGCGTGCTCGCGCATGGTCGTGGGATGCACCACGACGTTCGCGCCGAGCGTTCCCCACAGACGATCGTTGGCGAAGCTCACCGCGGCGCACAGAAACGTCGGCGTGTCGCCGGGCAGGCTGGTGACCGCGAGCAGCGGCGCAAAGGCCTCGGTTTCGAAGGCCGCCGCGTTGCCGGCCGCGTCGAGCCGCAGAATCGCGCGATCGCTGCCGCCGAGTTGCTGCATGCGCGCGTCGGCGCCGGGGTAATAGGCGGGGCGCTTGGTCGCGTCGCGCATCACCGCTTCGATTTGCGCGAGAAGCTTCGGCGTGCCGTCCCAGTCGCGCGGCAGAACGACGACTTGACTTGCGATGCAGTTGAAGCCGTCGTTGTGCAATTTCTGCGTGACGATCTGCTCGGCTTGAAAGCGAAAATCTTTCTCGCTCCACGGACCGGGCACGACGATCGTCGGGCTGACGTTGCCGAGTTCGGCGCTCATCGGCTTGCGCACGCCGTCGGCGACGATGGCGTCGAAGGTGCGATCGCTGCCGGTGATGTGAATTTCGTCGACGAGCGGATGGTGCGTGAGGAGCTTGCCGACCTCGGCCCCGCCGTAGGCAAAGCGAAGATACCCGCCCTCGACGAGCGGCCGCAGCGCATCTTCGAAGATTGGGCCGAGATAGTCGTTGACGGGATTCATCTTCAGGATGCAAACGGCGCCGTCGGCGACGAGCTTGTAGAGCACGTCGAGCGGCGCGATCGAGGCGATGTTACCCGCGCCCAGAACCAGCGCGACGCGCGGCTGCGGCGCCGCTTGCTTGTACCACACGGCCGTCGTCGACGCCAGCGTTTCGCGGGTGACGCCAGGCTGCATCCAGACCTGTGCGCGCACGCCCGTGAGCAAAAGCTGATCGTATAGCGTGTTGGGAAAGACGTCGACGGTGATCTGACCGTCGGCGCGTTCGTGTACCCGCGACGCGGAAATCTGCGGCGTGCCGGTGCGTGCGATGTCGGTCAGCGTATGGATGTAGCGGTTGAGCGCATAGATCAGCGCCCAAGGGCCGCTGACCCATTCTTCGCCGGCGAGCGGCGTGCGATCGATTCCTTTGGCGCGCGCGCCGGCTTGCGCCCAACGCGATGCCTGCGCGTAGGTAGCATCGCGCACCTGCGCGAGCAGCGCGATCTTGGCCGTCGTGGGCAACGCAACCCAACGCTTCGCGCCTTCGTGCAGTTGAGCCAGATCGCGCTCGATTTCAGATGCGGTTGCCGGCGGCATCGGAGGTGTAAGTGCGGCACTCATGAGTGAATCGAGACCATCCATTGAATTCCGAATTTGTCGGTGACCTGTCCGAAACGGCTGCCCCAGAACGTTTGCTGCAGCGCCATCTCTATGTCGCCGCCTTCAGCCAGCGCGTTGAAGAGCCGTTCGCCCTCGGCGGCGTCTTGCGTTGCCACGGAGAGCGCGATGTCGTCCTCGCCGTGCGGCGGGGTTCCCGGGCGGCCGTCGGAGCACATGAAGCGCAGATCGCCCGCAATGAAGGTTGCGTGCATGATCTTATTGCCCCACGCAGGGTCGCCCTGATACTCGGGCGGAGCCTCGGAGCAGCGCGTGAGGCCCTCGATTTTTCCGCGAAAACACGTGACGTAGAACTTCAGCGCGTCCTCGCAGGTCCCGTGAAAGAAGATGTACGGCTCGAGCTTCATCGCTTGTCCCTCCGCCGCAGATTGCTTGGCGATTGACCTGCTCTTGTCATCCCGGCCGCAGGAGGCGACCGGCGCGGCCGCCGACTAGTGGACGTGCTTCCTGCGTTTGGAAATCCTAAGGAACTCGAAGATATCGAGGAGCGGCTGGCAAAAGCGCCCGACGACATCGAGCTGCTCTTTGCGCGGGCGAGTATGCTCGATTTGCTTGGGCGTAACGACGAGGCGCGCGACGCGTACATCGTCGTCATCAAGCGCGACGGCAAACATCTCGGCGCACTGGGAAACCTGGGAACGCTGCTCTACAACGCGGGCTACCGCAGCGCCGCGCGGTTGACCTACGGCGAAGCGCTCAAGCATCACCCGGATGACTTGCGCATGCTCGCCAATTTCGGTAACGCGCTCTACGAGAACGAGCAGTACGCCGAGGCGCGCGTCGTATACGAGCGTGCGCTCGAACTCGATCCCGGGTATGCGCCCGCGCATCAAGGGCTCAGTCACGTACTGGAACGCACCGGCGATTTAGAAGCAGCGGAGAGGCATCGGCGCGAGGGCTTCACCACGTTGCCGATCAGCGTGAAAGCCTTTCGCGGCGCGGGGATGCCGGTCTCGGTGCTCGTCTTCTCGTCGGTGCATCGCGGCAACGTTCCGATCGACGAGCCGCTCGACGATCTCACCTTTCTCACGATTCGGCTCTTCACGGATTACTACGACCCGGAGTTGCCGCTGCCGCCGCACGACGTAATCTTCAACGGCATCGGCGACGCGGATCGCTCCGACGCGTCGCTCGCCGCCGCGGCGCGATTGCTGGAAGCAAATGGTGCGAGCGCAATCAACGACCCCGAAGCGGTGCGCACGACGGGGCGCGTGCAGATCGTCGAGCGTTTGCGCGGCATCGACGGATTGATCGTGCCGCAGATCGACGAACTCGGCCGCGACGAACTCGACCGCATCACCCGCTTCCCGGTATTGCTCCGGCCGCCCGGTTATCATACCGGCGAATTCTTCGAGATGGCGAGCGATCGCGACGAGCTCGCCCGCGTCGCGGAGAACTTGCCCGGCGACCGGCTCTTTGCCATCGAAGTACTCAACGCTCGAGGTGCCGACGGACACTACCGCAAGTATCGCGTGCTCGTCGTCGGTGGCATACTCTACCCGATTCACCTCGCGCGCTCGTCGAAGTGGAAGGTGCATTATTTCTCGGCGGATCAGGTGCGCACGCCCGAGGCCGTCGCGGAAGAGGATGCGTACCTGCGCGATATGCGCGGCACGCTCGGTCCGCGTGCGACGGCCGCGCTGGAAGAAGCGGCGCGGCGTATCGGTCTTGAGTATTTCGGTATCGATTTCGCGCTCGATGCACGTGGCAACGTGTTGCTCTTCGAGGCGAACGCGACGATGCGGGCGGTCATCCCGTTTGCGAGCGATCCGTATCCAAGCCAAACACGCCGGCAGGCGGCAATCGCTGCCAATGCGGCATTTCGAAATCTCGTGCTGCGTGCGGCGGGGAAAGACTAACGGATGAGGCGCAGATGCCCGCTCGGATAGATCCGAATGTGTGAATCGAAGCGATGCTCTTTGCCGTCGCGGCGAATGCGCGAACGTACCGCGTAGTCGATCGTGCCGTCGAGATGGTTGTGCGTAACGCCCAGAAAGTGCATCAGCGGATGACCGGAGCGTACCTCGACGCGATCGTGCGTCTGCAGAAAGTGGGCGATGCGGTCGTGAACCTCGCGCGCCACGTGCGGCCCGTGGTGCTCAGCACGATGCCCGGGCTTAACCGGCGCGACCGGCTCCTCCACTTTGGGCGCCCGCTTCCCCTTGAACCACGACATCGACAGAGCGACCTCCCCGGCAGGAACAAGCTAGGCCAAGCGGCCTAGCCATCCCTTCCCCGTAGTGTCAGCATACGGTTAGGGGCGTCCACAAAGCGTCCTAGGAGATGAGTTCGCGCTCCACCAGGACGGTGCGGGGGTCGATGAGGTGCTTGTTGAGGCCGAGCTTCTCGGCCGGCACGCCCAGCGCGAACGCGACCAGCTGGGGCAGATGGAAGGTGGGCAGGTCGGTGCGGCCCCAGCGGGCGGCGGCGTCTTGCTGGTAGCCGTCGAGCGCGAGGTGGCAGAGCGGGCAGGGCGTGATGACCGCTTCGGCGCCGTGATCCTTGGCCATCCGCATGTTCTGGCCGACCATGTTCGTGGCAATGCCGTCCTTCTCGAGCTGCACGTGGAAGCCGCAGCAGCGCGTCTTGCCGGCGTAGTCGACCGCCTCGCCGCCGATCGCCTCGATCACGTCTTCGAGCGAGTGCGGGTTGCGCGCGGACTCCCAGCCGTTCACGTTCTCCGGGCGAATGATGTGGCAGCCGTAAAACGGCGCGACCTTCAACCCGTTGAGCGGACGCACGACCATCTCGCGCAGCTTGTCGAGGCCGATGTCGTCGATCAGCAGCCAGAGCAGATGTCGCACCGTGACGCCGCCGTTGTATTTAGCGCCGAATTTGCCGAGAATCGAGTTCGCGTGCGTCATGTGCTCTTCGCTCTCGATGAGCTCTTTGTTGGCCGCGCGCATGTGTCCGGTGCAGGTCGAGCAGATCGTGATGACGTCGTCGAGACCGAGCGCTTCGGCTTGCGCGTAGGTTCGCGCGTTGAGCACGCGTGCGACGTCGCGATTGACGTCGTTGACGACCGATGCGCCGCAGCACGAGGCGGCGGTGAGCTCGATCAGCTCGATTTCGAGCTTCTCGGCAAGAAGCATCGTCGAGTTGAAGAGTTCCTTACACGACTCCTTCGCTACGCAGCCGGGGAAGAAACCGTAGCGTTTGGTATCGCGCGAGTGCGTGTGCTTGTGCGAGTCCAGCGGGCGGTCTTCGGGAAGCATCGTTGCAGACATGATTAAACCGGGACCTCCAGCGACTCGAAAATGGTGCGAACTTCATCGACCTTCGGAATCGGCTTCATGAAGATCGGTGGCTGTTTTCCTTTGAGCCCCATGCGCAGCCCGAGCGCGGCTCCCAGGAACGTGACTTTGAGCAGGCCGACGACGTTGAAGCGGCCGACCGTGCCGATGATGAGCTCGGTTTCCGCGAGCATGCCGGTCTGTTTGATCGACTTGGCGACGATGAGGGCGTGACGCGGACCGCGTTCGTCCATCATGACCTTGTCGCTGATGGCCGCGCGCTTGACGTCGATGATGCGGTTGTTTGGATCGACGTGCTTGGGGCAGTACGAGCACGCGTAGCAGTGCGCGCAAAGCCAGAGATAATCTTCGGAGATCTGGGCTATGCGCTCGTCACGCTTGGCGTCGCGCACGTCTTCGATGAAGCGATACGCGTACGCGATGGCCGCGGGCCCGGCGAAGGCCGGATCGACGCTGACGACCGGACAGAGCGCGTAGCAGGTCGCGCACATGATGCAGTTCGCGACGTCGACCAGTTTCTTCATGTCGTCGGGCGAGACGCGCCGCTCGCGCTCGTGATCCGAGTCTTTGTCTTTGGGCTGGAGATACGGCTTGAGCCGCGCATATTTGTCCCAGAACGGGTCCATGTGCACGACCATATCTTTCATCGGCTGGAAGTTCGGCATCGGGTCGACGGCGATCGAGCCGTCGGCCTTGATGACATCCTTGCAGTTGGTTTTGCACGCCAAGCCCGTCACGCCGTTGATGTTCATCGAGCACGAGCCGCAGATTGCGGAGCGGCACGAGCGCCGGAAGCTGATCGAACCGTCGACTTCGGCCTTGGCCGTTTCGAGCGCGTCGAGCACGGTCGTCGTTTCGGGAACCTCGACTTCGACGAGGTCGCGATGCGGAATCGTGTCGACGGCTTCGTCGAAGCGGAAGAGATCGAGTTTGATTTTTGCCACGCTTAGTACGTTCTCACTTCCGGTGCGAAGTTCGTGATGGTCACGCCGCGCGAATAGTCGAGCCGCGGCGACCCGTCGGCTTGCCGCCACGCGAGTGTGTGCTTCAGCCAGTTGGCGTCGTTGCGCTCGGGGAAATCGGTGCGGGCTTGCGCGCCGCGCGACTCCCTGCGCTCGAGCGCGCCTTTTGCGAGCGCGTAGGAGGCGTCGATCAGAAAATCGGTTTCGAACGTCGAGACGAGGTCGGTGTTGAACGTCTTGGATTTGTCCATCACGTAGACGTTCGCGTCGAATTCCTTGCGCACGCGGTCGAGATCGGCCACCGCGTTTGCCAGGCCCTTCTCGTCGCGGAAAATGAAGGCGTTTTCGCTCATCGTTTCGTTCATCGCGTGACGAAGCTTGGGAGCGCGCGTGCCGCTCGTACGCCCCAGGAGTCCGCGGACGCGATCGTTCTCGGCCTTGAGCGTCTTGTCGGTTGCCTGTACGTCGCCGATCTTGCGGATGTAGTCGAGCGCGTGCTTGGCCGAACGCGCGCCGAAGACGATCGTTTCGAGCAGCGAGTTGCCGCCCAGACGATTGGCGCCGTGAACCGAGACGCAGGCACATTCGCCCGCGGCATAGACGCCGGGCACGCGCGTCGCGCCCCATTTGTCGGTCTCGATGCCGCCCATCGTGTAGTGCGCGCCGGGCAGAATCGGAATCGGCTCGTTGATTGCGTCTTTGCCGGTCGCGTCGAGCGCGAGTTCGCGAATCTGCGGCAGCCGCTCGAGAATCTTTTCGCGTCCGAGGTGGCGCATATCGAGCAGCACGCAGCCGTCGACGCCGCGTCCTTCGAGAATCTCGGTCCATTCCGCGCGCGATACCACGTCGCGCGAGGCAAGCTCGCCCTTGTTCGGCGCGTACTTGAACATGAAGCGCTCGCCCGCCGCGTTGAGCAGATAGGCGCCCTCACCGCGCGCGCCCTCGGTCATCAGCACGCCGTTCTCTTTGAGCGTCGTCGGATGGAATTGCATGAACTCCATATCCATCAGCGGGATGCCCGCCTTGTAGCAGATTCCCATCCCGTCCGCGGTCGACGCGTAGCCGTTGGTCGTTTTGAGGTACATACGGCCGGCGCCGCCGGTCGCGAAGATCGTTGCTTTCGCTACGATCTGCTCGAGCGCGCCGTTGCGCATGTTGTACGCGACGACACCGGTGCCGATGCCGTTGTCGACGCAGAGTGCGGTGCAGAAATATTCTTCGTAGACTTTCACGCCGAAGCGTTCGAGCTGCTCCCATAGCGTGTGAAGGATCACGAGCCCGGTTACGTCGGCCGAATAGCACGTGCGCGGTGCGCCCGCGCCGCCGAAGGGCCGCTGTGCGATCCGGCCGTCGGGCATGCGTGAGAAGATGCAGCCGCGGTGCTCGAGCCAGATGATTTGCTTGGGCGCATCCTCGCACATCGCAGCGACGGCGTCTTGGTCGCCCAGATAATCCGAGCCCTTGACGGTATCGAAGGTGTGCGCTTGCGGAGTGTCTTCCTCGCGGTTGCCCAAAGCGGCGTTGATACCGCCTTGAGCGGCGCCCGAGTGGCTGCGCACCGGGTGCATCTTGGAGACGATTGCCACGTCGGCGCCGCCCTCCGCGGCTTCCACCGCTGCGCGCATGCCGGCCAGGCCGCCACCGATGACGACGACGTCGTGCTTGATCATTGCTTCTTTATACTATCCGGTTTTAGGCGTGCCCCACGACTATTATCGCGCGTCGGGCTCCTCGCCTTTGGTTCGTGTATAGAACCGGTACTGGTTCTTACCTGCCTGTTTGGCTTGGTAGAGGGCCTCGTCGGCCGCAAAGAAGAGGGTTTGACCGTCGATTCCGTCGCCGGGGAACATCGCAACGCCGATGGAGCTCGCTAGGCCGTTGCGGCGGAGCGCCGACATGATCCGCTCGACCCCCCGGACCGTCTGTTCGCGGTCGCTCTGGGCCATGATCAAGACGAACTCGTCGCCGGCGTACCGGGCGATGATGTCGCCCTTGCGGGCGTTCTTCTTGAGTACCTGGGCGAAGCGCTTGAGGGCCAGATCGCCGAGGCTGTGGCCGCCCGAGTCGTTGATCTTCTTGAGGTCGTCCAGGTCGAGGATGACGAAGGCGAAGGGGGTATCGTAGCGCTCCGAGGTCGAGAGCTCGCGCTCGAGCAGCTCGGTGAGCGCCCGGCGGTTCGGAATGCCGGTCAGGCTGTCGGTGTTGGCCAGCCGCTGCGTCTCCTCCAGCAGACGGCGCGCTTCTTCATAGAGGCGGGCGTTCTCGACCGCGATCGCGGCCTGTGACGCGAAGTCGAGCAATACCCGCAGCTGGTTCTCGGTGATCTCGCTGCCGGGCGGGTCGTCGGCGTAGAGGACGCCGCGCACGACGTCGCGCGCCACGAGCGGGGCGATGCAGTAGGAGCCGCGCGCGTCTTCGAGCGGCGCGTCGGGATCGCCCGAGGCGCCGTAGGCAAGCTGAAGCTTGCCCTGCGCGACGTCGATCAGCGAGGAGTTTTCGAGGTACTCGCGCGGATCGAGCGCGTGATTGACCGAGCCGTTTTCATCGCATTCGAGGCGGCGAATAATGGCATCGTCGGTCGCCACGTCGAAGAGTATGACGCGCTTGAACTTCAGGGCCTCGACCACGCCGCGCAAGACCATCGAGAGGATGTCGGTAATCTCGAGCGTCGAGTTGATAGTGGAAAAGACCTGTTGCAGAACGAAGAGTTCCGCGTTCTGCTGCGCATACTCGTCCCGCTCGGCTTCCAGGATCGCGATGCGACCGCGGAGCCGTTCGATCTCGTCCTGGAGCTCAGAGGCGTCCGGCGAGTCGGCGGACAGGTTGGGACTCATCGTTTAAGGTAACGTCTTAGCTTTCGGTATTCTTTAGGTCAGGTTTGTAAAAACAGTTTGAAGCAGTTCGTCCATCTCCACGTGCACTCCGAATATTCACTGCTGGATGGGGCCTGCCGGGTCGACCGGCTCTGCCGTCGCACCGCCGAAGACGGCGCTCCCGCCGTAGCCCTAACGGACCACGGGGTGATGTACGGAGCGATGGAGTTCTACTACGCGGCGCGGGATACCAGCCTGACCCCGATCATCGGCTGCGAGGCGTATATCGCCCCCCGTGGGCGGTTCGACCGCACGGTCCGCGAGGAAGCGCACGTGACGCTGCTGGCCGCCGACCTGATCGGCTACCGCAACCTGACCGCGCTGATTTCCAAGGGGTTCCTTGAAGGTTACTACTACAAGCCGCGGATCGACCTGGATCTCCTGGCCGAGCATCACGACGGCCTGATCGTCCTCTCCGGCTGCATGTCCGGCATGGTGGCGGCGCCGCTGCTCAAGAACGACTACGACACCGCGGTCAAAAATGCGAAGACGTTTACCGAGATCTTCGGCGACCGCTTCTATATCGAGGTCATGCGCCACGGCATGCCGGAGGAGGAGGCGATCAATAACGGCCTGGTCAAGGTCGCGCGCCAGCTCAACGTTCCAATCGTCGCCACCAACGACTCCCACTATCTCGAACAGCGCGACGCGCCGGCGCACGACGTGCTGCTCTGCATCGGCACGGGCAAAACGGTCTCCGACACCAGCCGGATGAAGTTCTACTCCGACCAGTTCTACGTGAAGTCCGCGCAAGAGATGTACGACCTGTGGGCCGACCTTCCCGAGGCCTGCGAGAACACGGTGAAGATCGCGCAGCGCGTCGACATCAAGATTCCCGAGAAGATCTTTCACCTGCCGCAATATCCCGTGCCCGAATCGCCGGCGCAGCCGGAGCGAACCGCCGAATCGTACCTGCGCGAGATTTGTGAAGCCGGATTGATCGAGCGATACGGCGCAGAGCGCGCCGCGCACGACGACGCGGTGCGCGCGCGTCTCGATTACGAGCTCGACGTCATCAACACGATGGGTTTTGCGTCGTATTTTCTCATCGTGTGGGACTTCATCAAATACGCGCGCGATCACGATATTCCGGTCGGACCGGGACGCGGCTCGGCGGTCGGTTCGGTCGTTTCCTATTGCTTGAAGATCACCGATCTCGATCCGCTCAAGTTCAATCTCATCTTCGAACGCTTTTTGAACCCGGAACGTATCTCGATGCCCGATATCGATACCGACTTCTGCGTCGAGCGGCGCGACGAAGTAATCGCCTACGTCACCGAAAAGTACGGAAAAGACCGTGTCGCGCAGATCGTGACGTTCGGCACGATGGCGGCCCGCGCCGCGGTGCGCGACGCCGGGCGCGCGCTCGGCGTGCCGCTGCCCGACGTGGACAGAGTGGCGAAGATGATTCCCTCGGGTCCGGCGGGCCTCTCGATCGAACAGGCGCTCGAGCAGATTCCCGAGTTGAAGATGGCGGCAGCGGGGAGCCCGCAGGTCCGCAAGCTGCTCGAAACGGCCAAAGACATCGAGGGACTCGCGCGCAACGCGGGGACGCACGCCGCGGGCGTCGTGATCTCGGCGGGACCGCTGATGGACTACGCGCCGCTCGTGAAGTTCAACGACGGCGGCGTGAACACGCAATTCGACATGGTTTGGGTCGAAAAGATCGGCCTGCTCAAGATGGATTTCCTCGGTCTGCGCAACCTCACGGTGATGAATAGCGCGGTCGCGGAGATCCGCCGCACTGTCGATCCGGCGTTCGATCTCGCGAAAATTCCCGACGACGACGCGAAGACGTACGAAATGCTCAGCCGCGGTGAAACGATGGGCGTCTTTCAGATGGAATCCGACGGCATGAAGCGCGTCTGCATCGAGCTCAAACCCTCGCGCTTCGACGACGTGATCGCGCTGGTCGCGCTCTATCGCCCGGGACCGATGGAGTGGATTCCGCAGTTCATCAGCAACAAGCACGGCCGGACGCCGCCGAAGTATCTGCATCCCAAACTCGAGCCGATCCTCGCGGAGACGTACGGCGTGGCCGTGTACCAAGAGGAAATCATGCAGATCGCGCGCGATGTGGCCGGCTTTACGATGGGTCAGGCCGATGAGTTGCGAAAAGTCGTCGGCAAAAAGCAGAAGGACAAGATTCCCGTCTATCGCGAGAAGTTCATCGAGGGAGCGAAAGCAACGTCGGGCATCTCGGCGCAGTTAGCCGAACAGATTTTTGCCTTCATCGAACCCTTTGCGGGCTATGGCTTCAATAAATCACACGCTGCAGCCTATGGTTGGATCGCCTATCAGACGGCGTATCTCAAAGCCAACCATCCGCTCCAGTATTTGACCGCCCTGATGACCTCGGTGAAGAACAACACCGACAAACTCGTCGAATATATCGACGAGGCAAAAAAGACCGGCATCACGGTTCTGCCGCCCGATATCAACGAGTCGCTGACGGATTTCGCCGTCGTGGGTGACCGGATTCGTTTCGGACTTGCCGCGATCAAAGGCGTCGGCGAAGGCGCGGTTCGCAGCATCATCGAGACGCGCGAGCGCGACGGGCGTTTCGCCGATCTCTTCGATCTCGCCAAGCGTGTCGACGCCAAACAGGTCAATCGCCGCGTGTTCGAAGCGTTGATCAAATGCGGCGCGCTCGACGAGCTACCCGGCAATCGCGCGCAGAAACTCGCGGCACTCGACGCGGCGCTCGATCTGGCGGCGCACGCGACGCGCGAGAAAGAGCTCGGGCAAGTCTCGCTCTTCGGCGACGCCGCCGAACACGCGCCCGCGCTCGCGCCGACGCTCCCGCCCGTCGCTGCGCCGAGCACGCGCGAGATGCTCGCGTGGGAGAAGGAGACGCTCGGCATCTTCGTCTCGGGTCACCCGCTCTCCGACGTGCAAGAGATGCTGGTGCGCGGCGGCGCAATGCTCGTCAAAGATCTGCGCAACGTCGAGGATGACGGCGCGGTGACGGTTGCGGGCATGGTGACTTCGGTGCGGCGCACGCTCACCAAAGCTGGGCAGCAAATGCTGATCGCGCAGTTGGAAGATACGAGCGGCGCCGTCGACGTGGTCGTGTTTTCGAAGCTCTATCCGCAAGTGCAAGAGCTTTTCCGCGAGGATCGGGTTCTGGTCGTGAAGGGCCGGCTGCGCCTGCGCGAGCGTCCCGGTGCGACGCCGGGAGAAGAGGGGCCGGTCGAACTCTCGGTAAGCGCAAACGACGTCGAGGTCTTCGAGATTCCGCGCGGCGCGCCGCCGCCGCCGTCCGCGGTGCGAGAGTGGCACGTCGAGGTTGGATCGCGCGAGCAGATCGACCGTCTGGCGGCGCTCGTCGACGAATGGCCGGGCAGCGCGGCGGTGACGATGCACGCGCGCGGCAAATCGCAGCGTCTTGCGCGCACGATGGCCGCCGATCAGCGCTTACGCAGTGAACTCGAGCGGATATTCGGGCGCGGGAACGTGCGGCATGACGCTTAACGTCATCCCGGCGTCGGAGCGCGTACGCGCGGTGCGCCGCAACGGTTGGACGCCTTCCGCCGAGCTGATCGCCTCGGTAGCGCAAATCGTCGCGTCGGTGCGGGCGCGCGGTGACGCGGCGCTCGTCGAGTATTCACGCAGCTACGACGATCCGGGATACGACCTCTCCAAGCTGCGCGTGGCGATTCCGATGCTGGAGGGGGCGCGCGCGCTCGTTCCGCCCGAGATTGCCGACGCGCTTCACCTCGCAAAAGAACGGATCGGGCGCTTCCACGAGCGCCAGCGCCCCGCCGATCTGAGCTATGTCGACGAAGACGGCACGCGCTACGGGCTGCGCTATCGTCCGCTCGACGCGATCGCCGCCTACGTACACGGCGGCCGCGCTGCAACAGCGTCGTCGGTGCTCATGACCGCCGTACCGGCGAAGATCGCGGGCGTCGCTCGCACGATCGTGCTGGCGCCGCCGCGCGCCGGCGGTAACGTGCACCCTGCCGTGCTCTTTGCATGCAGCCTCTGCGAGGTCGACGAGCTCTATGCGGTCGGCGGCGCGCACGCGATCGCGGCGGCAGCCTACGGCACCGAGTCGATCGCGCGCGTCGACAAGATCGTCGGCTGGGGCGGCGCGATCGTTACCGAGGCGAAGCGGCAAGTCTACGGCGCCTGCGGTATCGACGGCCTCACCGGGCCGCCCGAAGTCTTGGTCGTCGCCGACGACGGCGCGAGCAGCGAATACGTCGCGGGCGAATTGCTCGCGCAAGCCGAGCGCGACCCGTTCGCACGCGTCGCCGTGCTCTCCGAGTCCCGGCCGCTGCTGGAAGCGGTCGCGCAGTTGATCGAGACGTTCGACGTACGCACGCTCGCGCACGGCACCATCCTCACGCAGGTCATCGAGAACGCCTGCTTCTTGCTGCACGCGCAAAGCCGCGCAGAGCTCTTCGAGACGATCGAAGCGCTGGCGCCCGAGCGTCTCTCGCTGCAGGTGCGCGATCCCGAACCGTATCTCGCGCGCATTCGCCGCGTCGGAATGGTGTACGTCGGCGATATGACGCCGCTCGCCGCGGGCGACTTTCTCGCCGGCACGAACAACATCATCGGTTTGCGGTTGGGGGACTTCATGCGCAGCTTCAGTGTCGTGGAAAACTCCCGCGAGCGAATGCTCGGCGACGCGCAGCCGTTGGCTGCGCTCGCGGACTTCGAAGATTTGCCGCATCATGCCCAAACCGCGCGCATGCGCGCCGGTTCATGATCCCTTGCGATTAGTAGCCTTCGATTTAGACGGGACGCTCATCGGGCGCGATCTCATCGTCCGGCCGCGCGTGCGCGAGGCGATCGCTCGCATGCTCGCGGCGGGCGTGCAAGGCTGCATCGTTACCGGACGCATGTATCGTGCCGCCGTCGGCTACGCACGCGAGCTCGGCTTCGAGGCGCCGGTCGTGTGCTATCAGGGCGCGGCGATCGTCGATCCGACGACCGACGTGGTGCTGCGCGACGTGCCGCTGAGCCCACCGGCCGTCGCCGAGGTGATCGCAGCCGCACAGGAGACGGGCGCGCATCTGCAGCTTTATCGCAACGACGAGTATTACTGCGAGGTCGATAATCGCTTCGCGGAGCTGTATGCGTCGCTCTCCGGTTTCGGGCCGGTGATCGTCCCCTCGTTGCGCGAGGCATTTGCGTTCAGCCCGGCCACCAAAGCCGTGGCGATCGACGATCCACCGCGCGCCGCCGAACTGGCGGCGTTCTTTGCGCAGCGGCTGCAGTCCAGCGCCTACGTCACGCGTAGTTACCCCGAGTTCGTGGAGATCCTCAACCCCGCGGTCGACAAAGGCGAGGCGCTGCGCTTCGTCGCTGCGCACCTGGGCATCGAAATCGCCGATGTCGCGGCGATCGGCGATTCGTGGAACGACGCGCCGCTGCTCGAAGCGGCGGGATTCGGTATCGCGATGGGCTCCGCGCCCGGCGAGCTTCGCGCGGCGGCAAAAGCCGCGGTCGCGGACGTTGCGAACGACGGCGTCGCCGAGGCGATCGAGCGGTACGTGCTCGCGTGAAACGCCGGCGCGCAACGGCGGCGCAGCGATTGCGGCCGTTCTGGTTGTTGATCGCGCTCGTTGCGCTGCTCTGCCTCGCCGGCGGCTATTTCCTCGCGACCTGGCCGGCGCTGCGCCCGCATCGGGTCGAGGTGGTGGGCAACCGCGTGGTAAGCGAGAGCGCGATTTTGCAGAGCGCGCAGATCGACTACGGCGAGAACATGTGGCTGCAGAACGCGCACGGCATGGCGGCGCGCATCGAGGCAATTCCTTATATCGACAGCGCGAGCATACGGCGCATGCTTCCCTCGACGCTCGTCATCACGGTGACCGAGCGCGCACCCTATGCGCTCATCGTCGACGGCGGCAGCTTGGTGACGGTCGACCACACGCTGCGCGTGTTGCAACAGGGCGTGCCGCTGGGAATGGAAGACGCGCTGCCGGCCTTTAGCGTCGGCCTGAGCGACGCGCCGCCGCTGGTCGGCATTCTCGATGCATTGCTCGCGGCGGACTTGAAGCCGCGAACCATCGGCTTCGATCGCTTCGGCGACGTGACCGTGACCTTGCGCAGCGGCATCCGCGTGCTGCTGGGCGATCGCAGCGGCAGCGTGCAGAAGGTGGAGTACATCAAGCCGATCCTCGATAAAGTCGATCGCGGCCCGCGCAAGGTGGCCGCGATCGATCTGCGAGCGCTGACGACACCGGTCGTCGTGTATGCGAAGTAGAACGAACGATCAGCGCAAGACCACGCCGTTGGCGACGAACGTGCCGTTGCTGTAGTAACCGTAGATCGCGATGCGGTCGCCGCGCACCGGGGTCGCGCCGGTCGGGTGGATCACGGTGCCGTTCTTGAGGTCGATCGTCTGCACCATCCCGTTGCGGCGCGCGACGCGCACGCGGTACGGCCAGAACGCGACGACGGTGCCGAGGATCACGTGACGGCGATCGTATTGGTAGCGGTCCCATTGCGGCTGCCATGTCGTGTAGACCGGATATTGCTGGGCCGATGCGCCGACCGGAAAGGCAGCCGACATGCCTGCGAGCAGCGCGAGTGTTGCGAGGGCGGAAATGATTCTCTGTTTCATGCCCCAAGAACGAAGCGAAACGGGCGCGCCGTTCATTCTCGGCGCGCCCGTTTGCGATTTCTCATCGCGTTCTAAACTACGGGTTGGTCACATCCACGAAGACCATGACGAGGCCTTTGATCAGCGAGAGCTTGACCGAATCACCCGGCTTGAACTTCGCGAAGGTCATACCGTCGCGCCCTGCGGCCAGTGTGGTCTCCGCACCGTTATCCATCGCAACCTGCACGTGCTTGCTATCGATGAGCTTCTCTACCTTGACGGTGTAGGTGCCATCGGGAATGAGCGACGCATCGATGGTCGTGGCAAGCGCGATCCCCGGGATCGCGAGGCCGGCCAAAATGGCAATGAAGAAGAGCTTTTTATGCACGTGTACTCCAGGTAGGGGGTTGGGCTTTCTAGCCTATGATGATAGCGCAAGTGCCCCGGGGTCTTCCAGGGCCTGACCGCCGGAACCGGCACCGTCTTCGAAGGCCAGTTGGCCAGTTTGGAACTGGCCGACCATCTCGCGGAGCTCGTTTGCCTGCGTTTGGACGTCATCCGCGCTCGTGGCCATGGTGCCCACGGCGTCGGAGTTCTTGACCCCGATGTCGCTCGATTGCTCGATGCGCGATCCCAGGGCTTTGATCGACGTTTGCTGCTCCGTCGAGGCGCGCGCCACCTGCGCGGTGCGGTTCTCGATCTCGGAGACGCTCTCGAGGATCTGATTCGAGGTAATCGCCTGCTCACGCATCGTAGCCGCGGCTTCGTGCGTCATCGCGCCCATCTGTTCACTTGCCTTGGCAAGTTCTTCCGAGGCGCGGGCTTGCTGGGTCGTTGCGACACTGATCTCACTGACCAGCTGCGCGACCTCGGTGACGCGCGTGCTGATCGTCTCGATCATCGTCGTGACGTTGCGCGCCGACTCCGCGTTGTTCTGCACCAGCGAGTTCGCGCGGGCGGTCCGTTCGAGAACGGCCGAGGTGCGGCGCTGAATGTCGGCGACGAGCTGCCCGATTTGTTTGGTGGAGCTCGCGGAGTTTTCGGCAAGCTTGCGGACCTCGTCGGCGACGACCGCGAAACCGCGCCCGTGTTCGCCGGCGCGCGCGGCTTCGATGGCGGCGTTGAGCGCGAGAAGATTCGTTTGGTCGGCGATCTCTTCGATCAGACCGAGAATCTCGCCGATCTGGCGCGATGCGCCGTCGAGGCTCTGCATTTCGCTTACGACGTCGGCAACGGTGTCGCTGATCGAGCCCATGCCCTTCGAGAGCGCGAGCACCTCGTTGCGGCCTTCGCGCACCTGCTGATCGGTGACGTTCGACTCCGAACGCACGCGATCGGCGTTACCTGCGACTTGCACGATCGACGCGGACATCTGTTGCGTGTTGGCGACGGCCTCCTCGACGACGGTCGCGAGGTTGAGGAGGTTCTGATCCATCTCCTGGATCGATGCCGTCATCTCGGCGACGGCGCTCGAGATATCGGAGACGCGGCGCGCCACGGCCTCGGCGTTGTCGGCGACGGTGCCGGCGGCGCTGGAGAGATCGTTCGAATACTGCAGCGCTTGCCCAAGGGCCGAAAGCTCTTCCTTCATGCGGCCGTCGACCTGGAGCGCGATGCTGCTGCTCTGCTCGGATTTCGACTGTACGGTGAGCGCTGCGCGCTGAATGCGGCGGATGATCGCGGAGATACGGTCGGAGAACTCGTCGATGGCTTGTCCCAAACGGCCGAGCAGATCGTGACCCTGCCAGTTGATGCGTTGCGAAAGATCGCCGGTGCCCATCGCTTCGAAGATCTCGACACAGCGCCCGATGCTGCGCGTGACGATCGAGCGCAGCCATCCGTAGCTGATCAGCACGGCAATGACCGCGACGAGCAGACCGACGATCAAGGCGGTGAGCCCCGCGGTGCGCGCGGCCAGCAGTTTATTGTAGCGGTCGCTCGCGAGCTGGGTCAGCGCGTTGAGCATCGTCTGGCCGTCATCGTTTTGTTTCGTGTATGCGGCGCCCGAGGGACCGTTGATTTGCGCGAGCGCGTCTTTGCTCTTCCCGCCCTGCAGCAGACTCACGGCGGAGAGTGCTTGGAAATCGTAACCGCTCGCACTGGCGCTGAAGGCGTCGACCAAAGTGCCGATCTGCTTGGCGATGTCGTCGCTGTTGCCCGCGCACGCGGAGGTCGTCATATCCGCGCCGGTCTTTCCCGCGGTCTTGGTCGGGCAGAAGATCTCGACCATTTTGCGCGCGTCGTCGGGAAACTGCTTGACGAGCGATTTGGAGAGTTCGAGCTGCTTGGCCGCGGTCGCGGGATCGGTCGAGGTCGCGGCCTCGAGCGTCGCGGCGCGCAGACTGTCGGCGTCGCTGGAAACCTTTGCGTAGGCGAGCTGACCGGCGATGACGCGATCGCTGAGCACGGCGGCCTGGCTGGAGATTCCGCTGAGCGCCCAGAGCATCACTGGGAGCATGAGCAGCATGACCAGGATCACGAGGCCAAAGGCCATCATGAGCCCGCCCTCAAGACTTGTGCGGCGCTGTTCCATCATTAGCTTCATCGGCTTAGGCACGGTGGGTATTTACGACCTCCTTAACATCCACATGAGAAGGCTTTTATCCGCAGGCTTTCCGCAGGCTGTCCTCAAGGAGTCCGCCCGCTATGGGCTAAGCCCACACGATTCTTGGTTTCGGGGCTCCAGGATATAGTAGGTTTTTCGAGGTTCCGGCACAATATATGGGGGTTATGAAGCACGAGACCGTATGCGGGCTCGATATCGGGACGACCAAGACCTGCGCGGTCGTCGCCGTGGAAGGCCCGAACGGTTTGGAGATCGTGGGCGTCGGTGAAGCCCCCTCGCTCGGGATGCGTAAGGGTGTCGTCGTTGATTTGGACGAGACGATCAAATCGATCGAGGCTGCGACCGAGCGCGCCGAGCGCATGGCCGGCGTGCACGTCGCCGACGTTTATGTCGGCATTACCGGCGATCACATTCGCAGCACCAACAATCGCGCCGTCGTCGCGACCACGAGTGAAGATCGCGAAGTCTCCGCCGCCGACGTGCGCCGCGTCATCGACGCGAGCAAGATCATCAACGTGCCGGCCGACCGCCAAATCATACACGCGTTGCCGCGCTATTTCACCGTCGACGGACAAGAGGGCGTCGACGATCCCGTCGGCATGGCCGGCGGACGCCTGGAAGTCGACACGCACATCATCACCGGCGGTTCGACTTTCATCACGAACGTGCTGAAGTGCGTGCATCGCGCGGGTTTAGAAGCGGCGGGCTTGGTCTTCGAACCGCTCGCAAGCTCGGCCGCGACGCTGTTGCCCGAAGAGAAGCAAGTCGGCGTCGTGCTGCTCGACATCGGCGGAGGGACGACCGATATCGCGGTGTACTCGCTCGGCAGCGCGATCTTCACGGCGACCATTCCCGTCGGCGGGAATATCCTCACGAGCGACATCTCGCTTGGTTTGAAGACGTCGCTCGCGCAAGCGGAGGACGTGAAGAAACAATTCGGGGCCGGTGTGGCCGACGACGGCGAGCAAACCTTCGCGGTACACGGACTCGACGGTAAGACGAACAAAGAGTTCACCACGCAGCAGCTGCGCGCAATCGTCGTGCCGCGCGTGCTCGAAACACTGCGCATGGCCAAGCAGAAGATCGTCGAGAACGTCCCCCGCGATCTCGTGCTTGGCGAAGTGGTCATCACCGGCGGCGGCGCGCTCTTGCCGGGTCTCGTACCGATCGCCGAAGACGTCTTCGGCCTACCGACACGTGTCGGCAGCCCGTCGATCCTCAGCGGTCTTACCGAGGCGATGAGCCAACCGCAATACGCGACCGCGATCGGCCTCGTGCTCTTCGGCGCAAACGGCGAGCTGGAAGAGAGTAACGGCGTACGGCGCGGCGGCGGATCGATCCTGACGAAAATACGCGACTGGTTCGCGGATCTCTGGAATTGAAACCCACACAACTCACCTTCATCGAGGAGCAGACTGAGATGGCAGATGCACGTCGCTTTCAACCCGACCATGCCGCGTCGATCAAGGTGATCGGCGTCGGAGGGGGCGGCTGCAATGCCGTCAACCGCATGATCGAGGCGGGACTGACCGGTGTGGAGTTTTACGCGGTGAACTCCGACGTGCAAGCGCTGCGTAACGCGCGCACGGAGAATACCGTGCACATCGGCGGCGGTCAGACGCGCGGCCTAGGCGCGGGCGCAAATCCGAGCCTCGGTCGCGAAGCGGCCGAAGCTTCGCGTGAAGATCTCGCGATGGTGCTCGACGGCGCGGACCTCGTTTTCATCACCGCCGGCATGGGCGGCGGAACCGGCAGCGGCGCTGCGCCGATCATCGCGGAGCTTGCGCGCGATTCGGGCGCGCTGACGATCGCGGTCGTCACCAAGCCGTTTGCGTTCGAAGGACGCAAGCGCATGCAGACCGCCGAGCACGCTATTGCGGAGTTGGAAACAAAGGTCGACACGCTGATCACGATTCCGAACGAACGCATCCTGCAAGTCATCGAGAAGAAGACGCCGCTGAACGAAGCATTTTCGTATGCCGACGACGTCCTGCGCCAAGGCATTGCGGGCATCAGCGATCTGATCACGCAGCCCGGCTTGATCAACCTCGATTTCGCCGACGTAAAAACGGTGATGAGCGACGCGGGCACGGCGATGATGGGTATCGGCGAGGGCTCGGGCGAGCACCGCGCCGCCGACGCCGCGCAAAAGGCGATCGCGTCGCCGCTGCTCGAGACGACGATCGAAGGCGCGCGCGGTGTGATCTTCAACATCACCGGCGGGCCCGACATGGCGATGTACGAGGTCAACGAAGCGGCGGAGATGATCAGCCGCTCGGTCGACTCGGATGCTCAAATCATCTTCGGTGCATCGATCGATCCGGCGATGACCGGCAAGGTGCGCGTGACGGTTTTGGCAGCGGGCTTCGGCGCACCGCGCGCCTATCGTCCGAGCATCGGTCACGCATTCGAAGCCGGCAAACTCGACACCGTGACACCGGTGAACATGGACGACATCGAAGTACCGGCCTTCCTGCGCTACCGCGGTTAGGCGTCGAACGTAGCGATTTGTCATCACGAGCGTAGCGATTTGTCATCCCGAGCGTAGCGAAGCGTAGTCGAGGGACGAGGGACGAGGGACATCATCGAAGGTTTTGCCGCCCGAGTACTGACCGACTCGATCAGCCCCGCGGGTATCCGTTTGACGACGCTCGAGGTACGCTTTCCGCGCTTCATACTCGCGGAAATGAATACGCACCGAGTGCTGTCGAAAAATTCGGCGAGCAGCCGGGCCGTGCCGACCAAGAAAATGATCGAGCGCGTGCTCGAGAATCCGGCGATGCCGGTCGAGTGGGGCGTGAATAAACCCGGCATGTCGGCAAGTGAGGCGCTGACGCCGGAACAAGCGGAAGAAGCAAAAGCGGAATGGCTGCGCGCGCGCGACAGCGCGGTCGAACACGTGCGCAATCTGCAGAAATTCAACGTACACAAGCAGATCGTGAACCGGATTCTCGAACCGTTCATGTGGCATACCGCGATCGTGAGCGGAACGGAGTGGGAGAACTTTTTCGGTTTGCGCCTTGCGGAGAACGCACAGCCGGAGATTCGCGCTGCTGCGCAGCACATGCGTGCGGCGATGGATGCTTCCAAGCCCGCTCCCGTCGCACTAGGCGCGTGGCATCTGCCGCTCGTTCAGGATGACGAACGTTCCCTGCCGGTCGAGCAGCTCAAGAAGATCAGCGCGGCGCGATGCGCCCGCGTCTCATACCTCACGCACGACGGCAAGCGCGATATCGAGAAAGATCTCGAGCTCTGCGAGCGGCTGCAGAGCGATCGGCATCTGAGTCCGTTCGAGCACGTCGCGACGCCGAGTGGTGACAGTACCTTTCACGCGAATTTTCGCGGTTGGATCCAGATGCGCAAAGAGATCGAAGCGCAGTAACGCAAACCGAGTACCCACACACGCAATCACGCGGACATTAAGGTCACCTTTACTTCCACATTATTGCAAGTTCGTTGCTAGTATGTGATAAAGATGACCCGGGGCGATTTTTCCCGGGAAAAACTAGTAGCGTCAGTTGGGGTTACGGGCGTGGCTCTGTACGCGGAAACTACGGCGGAAGATCCGCCGGCTATTCGTGCGGTGGATCGGCTTCATGAAAGCGCGATGCGCTTGCGCGCTTCGGACATTCATCTAGAACCGACGCGTACCGGCGGGCGCGTGCGTCTGCGCGTGGACGGAATTCTTCGCGAAAGCGAGCAGCTCGCGCGCGAGCTGTTCCACCCGATGGTCTCGCGCGTAAAGCTTCTGGCCGCGATGGATATTGCGGAGCGGCGCGTCCCGCAAGACGGCCGCTATCTCGTGCAGCGTCTCGAACGCTGCCTCGATGCGCGCGTTTCGTCGATGCCGACGATCGACGGCGAGAAGCTGGTCATTCGGCTGTTGGACATGCAGGCCGAAGTTCCGAGCCTGGCCGGGCTCGGCATGACGCCGCTGATTCTCGCGCGATTCCGCAAGGTCGTTCACGCACCGCACGGATTCGTGGTGGTGTGCGGTCCCACCGGGAGCGGGAAAACGACGACGCTCTACGCGGCGCTCGCGGAACGTAACGTCGAAGGCCAAAGCATCTGTACCGTCGAGGATCCGATCGAAGTGCAACTCGCCGGCGTTGCGCAAGTGCAAGTGAACGCGCGCGCGGGCCTCACCTTTGCCTCGGCGCTTCGCGCCTTCCTCCGCCAGGATCCCAATGTCATCATGCTCGGCGAGATGCGCGACACCGAGTCGGCGAGCGTTGCCATGTCCGCCGCGCTCTCGGGACAGCTCGTGATGACGACGCTGCACGCGAGCGACGCACCCCGCGCGATCGAACGGCTCGCGGAACTCGGTCTTGGACGGCAGACGCTCGCCGCCGGACTCTCCGCCGTCATCTCGCAGCGGCTGGTGCGCCGTCTCTGCCGGGATTGCCGGCGCGCCGCGGGTTGCGAGCACTGCGGCGGCACGGGTTATCGCGGCCGCACCGCGATCTTCGAGTTTCTGCCGATGACGGACGCGATTCGCTCGATGATCGCGCAAGGAAGTCCGCCCCTCAGCCTCGCGGAGATCGCGATGCGCAGCGGCTACGAACCGATGATGTCGGCGGGTGCTTCGCTCGTGGCCGGAGGCGAGACCAGCCGCGGAGAGCTCGAGCGCGTACTCGGCAGCGAGGACGCGGCGTGACGGCGACCCTTCCGCAAATCCGCCTGACCGACGTGCTCCACGCCGGACGCCGGCAAGAGGCTTCCGACATCCATCTGCTGCCCGGGGTGCCGCCCGCGCTGCGCGTCGACGGCCGGCTGCAGTTTTTGGCCGGATCGCCGCTGTCGGCGCAAGAGACGGCCGAAATCGCGCAAGCGCTCTTCGAGCCCGCGGCGTGCGCGCGTCTGAACGCCGGTTTCGACGTTTCGGCGACGCGGATCGACGAGCAGAACGTCTTGCGCGTGCACGGCTTTCGCTCGGAGCTGGGCTGTACGCTCGCAATTCGGCTGCTGCACAAAGCGTCGCCGTCGCTCGATTCGTTGCATCTCCCGGCGGCAGTCGCGCGGCTGGCGGAGCGCGAGCGCGGCCTCGTCATCTTCTCCGGTCCGACCGGAAGCGGTAAATCGACCTCGCTCGCGGCCTTGATCGCGCGCATAAACGCAACCGCCGCCCGCAGGATCGTGACGATCGAGGACCCGATCGAGTATCGGCACGCGAGCAGCAGTTCGCTGATCACGCAGCGAGAGGTCGGCGTGGACGCCTCATCGTTCGAATCGGCGCTGGTCGGCGCACTGCGAGCGGATCCCGACGTCATCATGGTGGGCGAGATGCGCGAGGCGGCGACGATGCGTGCTGTGCTCACCGCTGCCGAGACGGGGCACCTCGTTTTCAGCACCTTGCACACCGGCACTGCGGTACAGACCCTCGAGCGCATCATCGACGCGTTCACCGGTTCCGAACAGGCGCAGATACGCATCCAGTTGGCGGCAACGCTCGCGGCGATCGTTTGTCAGCGTTTGCTGCCGCGCAAGCACGGTTCGGGCCGGCGCGCAGCGGTCGAAATCCTCGTCGTCACCGACGCCGTACGCGCGATGATTCGGGAATCGCGCACGCATCTGATCCGGGACGCGATGACGACCGGCCGTCACATCGGCATGCAGACCCTCGAGCATCATCTTCGCGAATTGGTAAACGGGAACGAGATCGAAAGCGAGGCTGCGCTGCGGGTTACCGATCGGCCCGAAGAACTCGCGTCGAGCGCGCGGGCGGGAGTTTAGCATGCCGGCACTCTTTGCGTACACCGGGCGTCTCGAGGGCGGGCGGTTTGTCGCCGGTTCGCTGCAAGCGCAGAACCGGGAGGAGGCGCTCGCGCATCTGCGAACGCGCGCGCTCTTCGTTACCTCGCTCTCGCAATCCGCGAGCGCCTCGGGCGCCGTGGCTTCATTGATTGCCGCTTGGCCCGTTTCGGCCAATGCGCGTACTGCATTTTTCCGCTCGTTCGCGACGCTGATACGCGCGGGCGTGCCGATTCGCCGCGCGCTGGAGGTCGCGACCGGAAATTGCCGCGACGCGCGGCTGCGCGAGGCGCTCGAGGCCGTTTCCAGCGACATCGAGGGCGGCAGCGAGCTCTCCGGGGCGATGCTGCGCCGCCCCAAGGAATTCTCGCGAGTCCACGTTGCGATGATCCGCGCCGGCGAGGTCGGCGGCGCCTTGGATGAGATTTTGGAGCGGCTTGCAAGCTTGCTCGAACGGCACAATGCGACGCGCAAGCGTCTGCGCGCGGCAATGGCGTATCCGCTCATCGTTGCAGCGGCCGCCGTCGCGCTCGTGCTCTTCCTCGTCGGTAGCACGATGCCGGCCTTTGCATCGATGTTCGTGCAGATGCACGTCGCGCTGCCGTGGACGACGCGGGTGCTCATGGCCATGGGTGAGGCGCTGCGCTCTCCGCTCGCGTGGATCGCGCTCGCTGCGGCAGCGGCCGCCGGCGCGGCGCTCGTTCGTCTCGCGCGGCGCTTCGATGCGGCCGCTCTTCAGATCGACCGGCTCGTGCTTGCAGCGCCGGTCTTCGGCAGCGTCATCCGCAAGGCGGTCATTGCAAGATTCGCGCGCACGCTCGGCACGCTGTTGCATGCCGGGGTACCGCTGCTCGCCGCGATCGAAGCGGCAGCGGACGTCGTCGAGAACGCCGTGTATCTGCGCTTCGCGCGCCTTCTCGGGACGGCGCTCGGTGAAGGCACGGCGATCGCGGCGGCTCTCGAGCGCAGCGCGCTCTTCGACGACATCTGCCTTGCGCTC
Source organism: Candidatus Acidiferrales bacterium (assembly GCA_035507275.1). Classification (GTDB taxonomy): domain Bacteria; phylum Vulcanimicrobiota; class Vulcanimicrobiia; order Vulcanimicrobiales; family Vulcanimicrobiaceae; genus Aquilonibacter. Next base: position 26,885 of record DATJOG010000039.1, on the reverse strand, counting down.
GTGAGCGTCGGCGAGGAGACCGGCACGCTCGACGCGATGCTGCTGCGCGTTGCCGACTATCACGAACTCGACGTAGAGACCGCGATTTCCGCACTCGGGAATACGATCGAGCCCATGCTGATCATCGTGCTGGGAGCGGTCGTCGGAATTATCGTCGCCTCAATTTTGATACCACTCTACTCCATGATCGGGAGCATTCGATGATCGGCTTTGATTCTGAACGTGAGCGTACGATCTGTGAATACCGCTACCTTTGCACTCGCGGCGCGCGAAAGTTCATGCGTGACGGCGTCGATCGCCGCGACCTCGAGCAAGTCGCGGCCATCGGGCTCATCAAGGCGACGGACCGGTTCGATCCGGCGATCGGCACGCCGTTCGAAGCCTACGCTTGGATGCTGGTCCTCGGCGAGCTCATGCACTACGTTCGCGACAGCGAACGTACGGTGCGCGCTCCGCGGCGCGTGCTCGAGCTGGAACGCAGATTCGTCGCCGCGGAACGAGAGCTGACGGCGGAGCTCGGGCGCGAACCGAAGACCGGCGAACTCGCCGCGCGGCTAAACGTGGCGGAAGCGGAGTTGACCGAGATGCTGCGCTACCGTGAGGAGGGAGTGCCGGTTTCGGTCGAGTCGCTTCGCCCGTACGAACACCTCGCGCTCTCCTATACGATGGAAGATCGTTTGGACCGCGTGCTCATCGAGAAGGAACTGGCGCGGCTCTCGAATGTGGAGCGCGAGATTCTCACCGAAATCTACGAGCGCGACACGCCGGTAACGGAGATCGCGAAGCGGATGGGGTACTCGCGCCGGCACATCACGCGGTTGCATCAAAGCGCCCTGCGCAAGCTGCGCAGCGCGTGATCTAGGCGGCGTCGACGTGCGGAATCTTTGCCGCGTCGTCGTCGGCATGCCACGCGGCCGAGAACTCCGCGCCGAAGAAGAAGACGGAGCCGAGCACGTAAAACCACAACAGCAGCGCGAGCGGAACCGAAAGCGCGCCGTAGATCTCGTTGAAGTTGATGTGCAGCGTGTACTGCGTGAAAGCAAACTGCACGATCGGCCAGAGAAGCGCGACCAGGAACGCGCCGGGCAGCGAGAACGACCACGAGATGACCCGGTTGGGCAGCCAGCGATAGAGCACCATCGACACGACGAAGACCAGCAGCAGCGAAACCGCGTATGCGGCGACGTGCGTGAGGTTTTGACGATCGGGAACCTGGGCGAGGAAGAGCACGATCGAGACGACGATCGGCAGCGCCATCGCGATGATGACGATCAGCGCCATCACCGGCAACATCACGATCGAGAGCGCGACGTTATGAACGAACGGGCGCATCTTGGGCGCGCTCAGCGCGCGGTCGAGCGCAAAGGCAAGGCCCATGAAGAGATTCTTGCTCGACCAGACCAGGAAGATCAACGCGATGATGCTCGTGATGCCGCGCCCGTAGATGTACGTCTGCAAGTTGGCGGCGACGAACTGGTGCAGCGTGGGGCTGAAGGTTTCCAGGAAGTTCAAGAGGCGATCGCGCGCGAAGGGGAAGACGTAATCGGCGAGGCTGAGGATCAGGACGATCAGCGGGAAGAGCGAGAAGATTGCGTTGAACGCTACCGCTTGCGCCAGGAAGGCGCAGCCGTCTCGTGAGAATCGCAGGCTTGCCTCGCGCAAGCAGGAGATGAGTCGTCCCATCGGATGCGGTATATCGCTACGCCGTGATGTTATTCCCACCGGCGGCCTCGGTAGCCGTTGCCGTCAACGGCCGCCCGGTGCTAGCGTACCACGCCGCCTACCTCTGTGACGGACGCGTGTATGCGCCGCTGAGCCCTTTCATCACGCGTTTCGCCGACCGCGCGTGGTATGACGGCGATACCCTCGTCATCGAGCGGGACGGACGCACCGCTCGAATTCGGATGGAGCCCCGTATCCCAAAGGCGTTGGATGACGTCTACGTACCCCTCGCGCCGGTGCTGCGCTCGCTCGGGCTCTCAGTCAAATATCATCCCGGTCGCGTCGAGGTGCGCACGGCGCCGCCCGTCGTCGTCACGCCGGCTCCGTTTGACGCAACGAAGCCCTCGGCGCCGCCGAGCGCGGTTTTTACGCCGATACCCGTGCCGACGCCGCGACCGGTATGGACGGGATCGCCGCTGCCGCGCCGAACGCCGCTGCCCGTGGCCGCGCCGACGCCTTAACGCGCAGCTAGCGCACCAACGTCGCGATCGCCCAGATGCTCCGCAACGCGCGCGCGCATCGCCGCTTCGACCGCGTCGATCACTGGTAACGCCGTCGCGGCCGCGGCTTGCATGAGCCGCGCGTCTTTATCGGCCATATCGAGCGTCCAGAGCGGATCGAAATCGCCATTTGCCATGCGCTTGCCGCGTCCGGTGATCTGCCCTTCCACGCTATAGAAATCAAAGAGTTCGTAAGCTTGCGATGGTGAGAGACCTTGCGCGCGGGCGATGGTGAATACGTCGCTCAGGCCTCCGACGACGGCGAGAATCATGGCATTTCCCAGCAGCTTGTAAATCGCCGCCAGCTCGATCCGTTCGCCCAGATACACGAGCTTGCCGGTCATCGTCGCGAGGTGCGGCTGCACTACGTCAAACGTGCTGCGCGGACCCGAGGCCAACATCACACCTTGTGCGTGCTCGGCCTGCGGCGGGCCCATGAAGACCGGCGCGTGCAGAAAGCGATAGCCGGCCGATCGCAGCCGCGCTGCGCGCGGCGCGACGGTCGCGATGTTGACGGTCGTGTGATCGATAATCGGCGCGAGCGTCGCGATGCCGGGCAACGCGGCGTCGAGCACGGCATCGACCGCCGCCTCGTCGCGCACGCAGATGTGCACGTAATCCGCACCGCGCGCCGCCGCTGCCGCGTCCTCGAAGGCGCGCGCGCCGTCGGCTTCGAGGGCTTTTGCTTTTGCAAACGACCGGTTCCAAACGTGTACGTCGTGACCTTGACGCAGCAGCGATTTCACGAAACCGGAACCGAGCATGCCGGCTCCGTAGAATGCGACGATCACTGCTGCTGCTGCGCCGGACGGCGAACGAACAAATTCAGGATCGCGAGCACGATGGCGGCGGTCATGAGATAGCAGGTCGGGAGCGTTGCCGTAAAGAGCGTGAAACCAAATGCGCGATCCAGCGAGTACGCGCCGGCGCCGGCATAGGCGATCGTAACGGCGGCCGCGATGTAGACGGAATTGAGCTCCCAGCCGTTGGGCGCAAAGAAGCCTTTACTGATGTGTACCGTGAAGATTGCGACGAGCATGACCATCACGATCGCGGCGGGGCCGAGCGAGCCGAAGAGGCCGAGCGCGATCAGCGCGCCGCCGCCGGCTTCACCAAGGCCGGCAAAGAGCGCGAAGACGGGGCCGGGGCGGAAACCCAGGCTCTCGAAGAAGCCGCCGGTCCCGGCCAGGCCGTAGCCGCCGAACCAGCCGAAGAGTTTCTGCGTGCCGTGGCCGATCATCGCAAGTCCGACGACGAGACGAAGGAAGAGCAGAGCGCCGTCCATTCTGTGTACCTCCAGCCTATATTGTGGGAGCAACCTACTTATGGTAAGTTATAGCTAGACCCTAGCACCGGAACACGACGATGTCAACGCAACCAGCAGATCAGCATGAAGCCCCGGGCGCGCAAACCGCCCTCTGTCCCCGTTTCCACCGTGCGGTCGAATTGATCGGCCGCCGCTGGACCGGGGCGATCGTTCGCGTGCTCCTTGGCGGGCCGCGCCGCTTCAACGAGCTGCTCGGCGCTATCCCGGGAATCTCCGACCGTCTCCTGACCGAGCGCCTGCGCGAACTCGAGCACGAAGAACTGATTCTGCGGCGCGTCGAGCCCGGCTCTCCGGTGAAAGTCATCTACGAGCTGACCTGCGCCGGCGCCGAGTTGCAAGAATCACTCGACGCATTGGGACGCTGGGCGGAACGGTGGCTCGGCCTGCCGCACGACGAGATCAGTGCGTCAGAGAGCCCGCGAGCACGAACGTAATACCCTGCGCTTGCAGCTGGGGGATCATCGCGCGCACCGCTTCGAGCGTCGTCGCGCGCGGGTGACCGATCGCAATCGCGCTCCCGGTGCGCAGCGCGATCGCGGCCGCATCGCGCAGCTGCGCTTCGGTGTAGGCAACGTTCTCTTTGTTGTCCAGAAAAACGTCGCGCGACGCCGCGGGAATGCCCGCGTCCTTGGCTTCCTGCTCGCCCACCGAGGCGGCGTTGGTTCGCGAATCGATGAAGAAGAGATTGCCGTGCTGCGCGAGCACCCGCATGACGTCGCGCATCACGCGCGGATCGGCGCTGGCTTTGCTTCCTTCGTGATTGTTGACGCCTTGCACGAGCGGCACCGCAGCGAGGTCGTCCTCGACTTGCGCGGTGACCTGCGCATCGGTCATCGAGGTCTTGACTTCACCGGGCCCGGGATAGATCTCGGAGAGCGGTTCCATGGGAAGATGCAGCATCACGCCTTTGCCGGCGTCGTGCGCTTCCTTCGCGATCTCGGCGGCGGCATGCACGTGCGGGAGAATGGAGAGCGTGATCGGAATCGGCAGTGCGATGTAACCGCGTTCGATGTCGACCCACTGTCCGCAGTCGTCGATGATCAGCGCGAGTTTGGCACCACTCGGCGCGGCAGCCGGCGGGCGGCTCGGTGCCGGAGAGGCCGTTTCGAGCGGAGTCGCGGGCGGAGCGGTAGCTGCAAGCAGCGTCGCGGTCGCCTCAGCCACCGGTTGCGGCGGGGCGCGATGCGGTAACGGGCGCAGGAGAAACCAGCCGGCGGCCGCGGCGACGACAAAAAGTAAAAGAAGCGAAGAACGTTTCACCACGACTACTTCATTGAAAGGAGCATCGGCGCCTAGGTGCTTGAAGGCATACGCGTCGTTGCGATTGCAACGAATATTCCTGCGCCCGTTGCCGCTGCGCGCTTCCTCGCGCTCGGTGCGAGCGTGACGAAAATCGAGCCGCTGCGCGGGGATCCGCTCGAAGAGGGTTCGGCGCAGTGGTATCGCGAGATCACCTCCGGCATGGAGGCGCTGCGCTTGGATCTGCGCGCCCGCCAAGCACGGGCGCTGATCGGCGAACGGCTGCGCGACGCGGATCTGCTGATTACCGCAATGCGTGCTCGTGCGCTCGCGAACGCCGAACTCGACGGGCAGCACCTGCGCGCCCGCTATCCGCGCCTGTGCAGTGTGACGCTCTTCGGCGAAGCGCCGCCGCACGACGATCGCGCGGGGCACGATCTCACCTATCAGGCGCGCGCCGGCACGATCGCGCCGCCGGTCATGCCACGTGCGCTCGTCGGCGACATGGCTGCGGCCGAGCGCGTGGTGAGCACCGGTCTTGCGCTGCTGCTGCAGCGAGAGCGAACCGGCGAGGCGGCGAGCGCGAGCGTCGCCATCACCGATGCAGCCGCCGACTTCGCCAAGCCGTTCGAATACGGACTGACACGCGGTGACGGCCAGCTGGGCGGCGGTTTGCCCGTCTATGATCTCTACCAAGCACGCGACGGATGGATCGCGCTCGCCGCGCTCGAGCCGCACTTCATCGCACGGCTGCAGAGCATGCTCGGCCTCGAAACGCTGGAACGCGACACGCTCGCGGCCGCCTTCGCGCGGCACACCGCGCAGGAGTGGGAAACGCTTGCGCAGCAGCACGACCTGCCGCTCGCGGCGGTCCGCTAAGAGAAGGAGAGAATCTTCACGTGAACATCGCCGGCAAAACGCTGATCGTAACCGGAGGCGCTTCGGGACTCGGCGCCGCGTGCGCTCGCGAGTTTTCGGAGGCGGGCGCCAATGTGGTCATCGCCGATATCGGCGATCGGGGCGCGCTGCTTGCGGCCGAATTGGGCGCACGCGTGCGCTTTGCGAAGACCGACGTCACCGACGAAACGCAGGTCGAGAGCGCCATCGCGCTCGCGCTCGGGGAATTCGGCGAGCTGCACGGTGCGATCAACTGCGCCGGCGTCGCGACGGCCGAGCGCGCGGTCGGCAAAGAAGGGCCGCAACCACTCGCGCATTTCAGCAAAGTGATCGCGATCAACCTGATCGGCACGTTCAACGTCATCCGTTTGGCGGCCGCGCAGATGATGCGGCAGCCGATCGATCCCGGCTTGGACCGCGGCGTCTTCGTTTGTACCGCGTCGGTCGCCGCGTTCGACGGACAGATCGGACAAGCTGCCTACGCAGCCTCGAAAGGCGGCGTCGTTGGGCTCACGCTGCCGCTCGCACGCGAGTTCGCGCAGGCGCAGATCCGCGTCTGCAGCATTGCGCCGGGGCTTTTCGACACGCCGATGCTCGCCGGTTTGCCCGAGGCGGCGCGCGAATCGCTCGGCAAACAGACGCCGTTCCCCTCGCGCCTGGGGCAACCGCGCGAGTATGCGGCGCTCGCGCGCCACATCTTCGAGAATCAAATGCTCAACGGCGAGACGATCCGGCTCGACGGAGCGATTCGCCTCGCTCCTCGCTGAGCGAGCGTCTTCTAGTTTGCGGCGATCACTTTCATGGGTGACGCGTCGTGATTGACGAGGCCTGGAAATTTTGCCTGGAGGGCCCGCAGTTTCGGGATGTCGTTGTAGACGATGTACGGGTTGTCCGGGTTGTGCACCAAGTAATCTTGATGGTACGCCTCGGCCGGATAGAAACCCGAGAGCGGCGCGAGTTTGGTCACGATGGGCGCCGAAAACACCTTTCGCTTTTCGAGCGATGCTATGTAGCGCTGCGCTTCGTCGCGCTGCTGCGTCGTCGTGTAGTAGATCTCGGAACGATATTGGGTTCCTTGATCGGGGCCTTGGTAGTTGAGTTCGGTTGGATCGTGCGCGACCAGAAAATAGACTTCGAGCAATTGATCGAACGAAATCTCGGCGGGGTCGTAGGTGACGTCGACCGACTCGGCGTGCCCGGTGGTTCCGGTCGAAACCATCTCGTAATGCGCCGTGTACCACGCGCCTCCCGAGAAGCCCGCGACGACGTGCGTCACGCCGCGAAGCGATTCGAAGACGGCCTGCATTCCCCAGAAGCATCCGCCCGCGAGCACGACGTGCTCGGTGGACGCGAAGGCGGGCGCGGTGGTTCCCAAGATGAAGGCGCAGAGCAGTGGCGCTAGGGCGCGAAAGCGTAACATACGCAGAGTACGCTTCGGCGGAAGGGAATGGATGACTCTGAAACGGCCCGGTTTGGTTCCATTGCTTGCGCTCGGCGCTTTGGCCCTCGCTTGCATTACCCTCGCGACCGCGGCGCCGGCCGCTTCGCCGCAGCCCGCGCCGGCGGCCGTCGCTTCGCCGGCGGCGACGCCGGCACCGACGCTACGGCCCGACGACCTGCTGGCAAAGATCCGGGACGTGTTCCGCTCCCACCGGCCGCCGCCGCCGTTCGAGACCTACACGATCGTCCGCAAGCAACTCACGAGTTACGGCTATCCCGATTACAACGACACGTACACGGATCACGTCTGGTACCGCTCGTCGGATCACGCCGCACTGCGCCGCCGTATCAGTACGCTCGGCGACGTCGGGCCGATGATCTTCGATCGTCCGATCTTCAACGCTGCGACCGACCCTGGTCCGCCGACCGCCGACGTCTTCGAGCCGGCGCCGCTTCACACGTATGCGCCGACCTTCGTGCCAACGCCGGAGGCATCACTGCCTCCCATCATCGCAACGGTGCAGGTGCATGCCGAGTTCGATTATCGCGTCACGAGCGTCGTACACGAAGGCGACGAGCTGCATCTCACCCTCGTTCCGCGGCGCGATCCCCAGCGCAATCGCCTGCGCGAGCTTTGGGTGGATGCGAAGTCGCTCGAACTACGCAAGCTCGTTGCGACCGACACGCTCTTCGTCGAAGGCGGGCCCGAGTATCCCGTGCTCTTCACGATGGTGTTCGCGATGTACGAGGGCATTCCGATCATCACCCACATTCACGGCGTGGTGTACGGCGGGTACGACGGGGACGGCCAGACCGTCGACTATGATTTCAAAGATCTCGTCTTTCCGGCGTCGCTTCCGGAATGGTATTTCAATCCGCGTGATTACGGGCAGCATCTGAGCGAAGCGCCCGAGCCGCCCGGCTTCTAACGCCGCTAGCGCAACTGTGTGGCGATCTCCGCGGCAAGGCGCGCATTGGCGCGCACGAGCGCCACGTTCGTCTGCAAGCTCCGGCCGTTCGTCAGCGCTGCGATGCGATCGAGCAGCCAGGGCGTGAGCTGCTTGCCCGCGACGCCGGCGTGCGCCGCCTCCTCTACGGCGCGCGCGATGACGCGCGCCATCTCTTCGAGCGGGATCTCGTCGGCGGCGGAAACGGGGTTGGCGACGAGCATGCCGCTTGCAAGTCCGAGCGCACGTGCGCTGCGAAAGACGGCGGCGATCTCCGCGGTCCCGTCGCAGCGAAGCGGCGCGGCGATGCCGCTGCGGCGGCTCCAAAAAGCGGGGAACTCGTCGCTGCGGTAGACGGCAACGGTGACGCCGTAGGTCTCCAGCACTTCGAGCGTTTTTGGAAGGTCGAGAATCGCTTTTGCTCCCGCGCAAACCACCAGCACCGGCGTGCGTGCGAGCTCGGTGAGGTCGGCGGAGACGTCCATGCTCCGCTCCGCACCGCGATGGACGCCGCCGATACCGCCCGTCGCAAAGACGGCGATGCCGGCGCGGGCCGCGCAGAGCATCGTCGCGGCAACCGTCGTGGCGCCCGCGCGTCTGGCGGCGAGCGCATAGGGGAGATCGGCGCGGCTGAGCTTGAGGACGTCGTGCGCGGTCGCGAAGTATTCGAGCTCGCGGTCGTCGAGGCCGGCGCGAATCACGCCGTCGATGACGCCGATGGTGGCGGGTGTCGCGCCCGCTTTGCGCACGTCCGCTTCGAGCGCGAGCGCGGTCTCCAGGTTTTGCGGATACGGCATCCCGTGCGAAAGAATCGTCGTCTCGAGTGCAACGACCGGCGCGCCGCGGTCGAGTGCGTCGCGCACGGAGGCGCTATAGCGGATGTCGTTCATCGAGCGCGCGAAGCGCATCTGCCAGGAGCGCGCGAACCATATCGGGATCGGCGATCGCGTCGACGTCGAGGAAGAACTCGATACCGCCTCCGTGACCGCTGAAGACGGTCTGCCCGCCGGGGCCGTCGACGTAACCGTCGATGCGATAGGGCACCACCGGATGCGAGATACCCTTCACCGAGATCGGCTCGAGTTCGTGCGCGTGCACCGATTCGCGCACGAGTGCGTAGGTTTCGTAGCTGACCACGATCGTGCCGGGATCGGCGATCGACTGCAATCGCGCCGCGAGGTTTGCCTCGGCGCCGATGATGGTGTAATCCATGCGTTGCTCGGAGCCGAAGTTCCCGACGTTGCAATAACCGGTGTTGATGCCCATGCGTACCGCGAAGGGATGCTCGATACCGCTGCTGCGCCAGCGCGCGTTGAGCTCGGTGAGCCGGGCCTGCATCGCGAGCGCCATGAAGACGCAGGCGGTTGCATCCTCGGCTTCGCCTTGGCTCTCGGGATCTCCGAAGAAAATCAAAATGGCGTCGCCGACGAACTTGTCGATCGTTCCGCCGTAACCGAGCGCGATTGCGGACATTTCGGTGAAGTATTCGTTTAGCAGCGAGGTGAGCTGCTCGGCCTGCAGGCGTTCGCTCGTCGACGTGAAGTCTTTGATGTCGGAGAAGAAGATCGTGAGTTTCTTGCGTTTGGTCGCGAGTTCGGCGCCGGTCTTGCCGCTGAAGATCGCTTGATAGATCTGCGGCGCGATGTACTTGGAGATCTTCGCGGATACCGACGAGACGGCTTCGTAGGCGGATTGCAGCGCACGCGATTGCCGTTGCAAGAGTGTAAAGGCCGTCACGCCGGCGATCGCGAGGAATACGAAGTAAAGCAGCAGCCAGCGGAACTCGCCGATATCGTAAGCCATCGGCTCGGTGACGATGAGCTCTTGAATCCCGCGGACGTCGCCCACCTTCCAATCGCGTTTGGTGCTATCGGGATCGGTATTGTGGCAGGCGACGCAGCCGGCTTGCATGATGATCGGTGTGACGTAGCTCACCTGTGCGCTGCCGCCGTTCCACGCTACGTTGGTCAGCGCTTGATGCGGATCGCGCTCGAGTGAAGCAAGCGCCGCGTCTTCGAAGGCGTTGAACGGGTGCGGTGCGGTTCCGCGAAACGGAAACTTCGAGATGAAGCGGTAGCGGTAGGTCGCCTGATCGTTTCCGACGACGTGACCGAGTTCGAGCGAGAATTTGGCCGGAATCGGGATGCCGCCGGGGTATTGGAGATAATGCGCGGTGACGAAGGCGTGGCCGTTCGCCGCGAGGACGCGATCGACGACGTTGCTCGCATAGAACGAGCGAATTCCGGTTATGACTTTGGAAAGATTGGTCGCCTGACGATCGAGGCCGGCGCTGGTGATATCGCGCAAATCGAGCCACGTCGCGATGGGGAGCCCGATCAGGGCGAGCACGAGCAAGAGCAGCATGATCGGGGCCAGGCGCCGTTCGGACCCCCGTCGATCCGTGAGAATTGTAAAGCTCCTGTAAGCAAGCCTCTGGTATATTGGCTGTAAGGCCAAAGAGACGAGGGAAACCTTCTTCGGTATCGGGGAAGCTACACCCCGGAGGTGGACCGGGTGCAGTCAGCGCGGATTCTTCGTGTGGGCGGCAACGCGGCCGAGAATCAGACGCTGGAAGCGCTCCTGCGCGGAGCCGGCTATCCGGACGTCAAGGTCGAGGCGGTTGCCGATGCGCTCGAGACGATTGCGTCTCGCAGCGTCGACCTCTTGTTGCTCGACTTGATTCAGCCGAGCAACGACGTGTTCAATCTGCTCCGCGCCGCGCAGCCCGCCAACGGTAAGACCAGCCGCGTCCCGGTGATCGTGACGGCGCCCACCAGCGCGAACGATCGCGTGCAAGCCTGTCTGCAGCGCGGCGCCGAGGACTACGTCACCACGCCGTTCGACGCTGGAAATGCGCTGATCCTCACCCGCCGCGTCGAGCTCTCCCTGCAGCGTAAACACCTGCGCGAGTTTACGATCCGGCTGCGCGCGGCGAAGAACGACGATACGGCGCTGGTCGAACTCTATTCGAGCGCGTCGAACAAATTCGTGCCGCGCGAGTTCCTCGAGCACCTCGGGCGCAAGACGATTGCCGACGTGCGCCTGGGCGATCACGTCCAACGCGAGATGAGCGTATTCTTCTCCGATATCCGCGACTTCACGCACCTCTCCGAAGGCATGACGCCGCAGCAGAACTTCGATTTCCTCAACTCCTATCTCAAGCGTGCGACGCCGATCGTGCGCGCCAATCACGGCTTCATCGACAAGTACATCGGTGACGCGATCATGGCGCTCTTTCCGCGTGAACCGGCGGATGCGCTGCGCGCGGGGATCGAGCTGCAGCAGGAGCTCGCAAGATACAATCAGGGGCGCGCGACGGCCGGCTACGAGCCCGTTCGGATCGGCATCGGGTTGCACGCCGGCGATCTCATCCTCGGAACGATCGGCGAAGACGAGCGGATGCAGACGACCGTCATCGCGGACGCCGTCAACGTCGCAGCGCGCATCGAAGGCTTGACCAAGATCTTCAGAGTCTCGCTGCTGGTCGGTAAGCCGATCGTGGACAAATTGCCGAAGGGTCACGGCTTTCATCTGCGGCACCTCGGCGCCGTAAAGGCGAAAGGCAAGTCGCGCAACGTCGAGATCTACGAATGTTTCGACAACGATCCGCCCGAGCTCAAACAGCACAAGATCAACAGCGGCGACCTGTTCGCAAGCGCGATCAACGAATACCGCGAGGCGCTTTTTCTCAGTGCCGGCAAGACGTTCGCGCGGGTCGCGCAGCTCAATCCCGGCGACACCGTCGCGGCGCACTACCGCGATAGCTGCTCGCTTGCTGTCCTCAAAGGCGGCAGCGCGGCATGGGATGGCGCGGAGCGCATCGAGACCAAATGATTCAACCCGTTCTCAAAGTTTAGGATCAGATTAGATGTAGCTTCTAGCTGGGATTTTCCAGAGGTCTGCGACGTTGCGACTGGCAACTTCTCTCGCAGGACAAGGATGCACATCATGCGTTTGCCGATCGCCCGCGCGCCCTTTGCGCTCCTCCTCGCAGCTGCACTCGCGAGCTCGTTCGCAGTGTTTACCGCTCCGGCTTCCGCGCAGGACGGGCCGGCCGTGGCGCGGCTCTCGTTCGTCGAGGGCAGTGTCGCGCTCAAGCACGGCGACGGCGGCGATCAGGTCGGGGCGGTCGTCAATGCCCCGATCCAGGCGGGCGATTATCTTTCGACGGGTCCGGACGGACGCATCGAAGTCCAGCTCGACGCGAACACCATCCTGCGCGCCGGGGCAAACACGCAGCTTCGTTTCACGCAGCTCGACGGCTCGGGCGAGATTGCCCAGCTCGCGGAGGGTTCGCTCCAGCTGCGCGTGCTCGCGTCGGATCAGAGCAACGTGCAGATCCAGACGCCCTCGGTCGACGTCGAACCCTCGGAGGCCGGATCGTATCTCGTGCGCGTCACCGCCGACGGTAATTCCGAAGTCACTGCGCGCAGCGGAAGCCTCGCCGTCGTGACGCCGCAGGGTACGCAAGACGTCGATCCCGGTAAGACGATGCTCGTAACCGGACAAGCAAGCAATCCTCAGTATCAATACGTCGACGAGGTCGCGGTCAGCGATCTCGAGTCGTGGGGCGACGACCGCGACGAAGCGATGGTTGCCGCCGGCAACGCGCAGCCGCAAGATGTTCCGAGCGGCATGACCGGCACGTCGGACCTCGATCAGTACGGAAACTGGGTCGACATTCCAGGCTACGGAGACGCCTGGGTGCCGAGCGATCAAACAGCCGGCTGGACGCCTTATAGCAACGGGCAATGGGTGACGCTCAACTATTACGGGCCGACATTCGTTGCGGCAGAGCCGTGGGGCTGGGCTCCCTATCATTACGGAAGCTGGTTCTTCACGGCCGGCATCGGCTGGGCGTGGTCGCCCGGTCCGCGCTACGTGCGCCCGGTATGGACACCGAGCGTGCGCGTCGGCTGGCAATCTTTCAGCCCCGGGTATCGTGCGCCCCAGCGGGCCTATTACCCGACATACGCAGTGCAGCGCCAGTACGCCGCACCGCGTCGATACTACGCGCCGCAGCGCAGCTATTATGCGCCGCAACGCGGCTATTACGCGTCGCAGCGCGGCTATTCAGCGCCACAGCGCGGGTATGCCGCGCCGCGCTATCAGCAGTTCTCTCGGAGTGGAGCGGCTTCACGCATGACCAGCGGAGGCCGTCCGCGCGGGCCAGGAAGACCATAGCGCATGGAGGCGTCGCAGTGCGGCGTCTCTTCCACAATTGAGGGCAACCCACAATGCGAACGATGATCGGCCTTTTGGCCGTCTTGATCTTTGCCGGCGCTCCTTTTAGCACGCCGGCCGCGACCTATTCCGGTCCCGCTCCGGCGGACGAATACTTCGGCCCACACAAGCAGAGCATTTTGGAGATCCGCAATCGCCTCGACCGGCTCGACAGCAAAACGAATCGCGAATTGGTCGACGAAAACGCCGTCGTCGAACTCGACGACATCGCGGCTTCGATAAGCGACTGGCACGCGCAATATCCGAGCGATCCGTGGCTGCCGCGTTTCTACGCGCGTCTACTGCGCGATTACCATCGCGCGGGCGCCTCTTCGAGCGACCGTGCAGTCGCGATGCTCGCGGAAATGAAAGCGGCGTTTCCCGACGCCCCGGAAACCAGTTCGGTCCTCGCGATGACGTATAGCGGAACGCCGGTAGTTCCGATCACGGTCGCGGAGAGTGCGCCGGCCGTGCCGGTCGCGCCCGTCGCGCAAGTGGTCCCGGTCGTGCCGGTGATGCAAGTGATGCAGGCACCGCCGCCATACGATCCGTGGGCACGCTTCGCGTCCATGCGTAGCGGAATGACGACGACCACGACCACCACGACGACCACGACCTCGACGACGACTACGACGACGTCCTCGGGCGGACCGTAGAGCGGCTACCGGCGCAGAGCGCCGGCAGTCGCGGCGATGGCGTCGCGTAACGCCCTGCGCGCCTCCGGCACGATGCCGGCCAGGTTGGCGTAGCCGTGCGCAAGCGACGGGCGAAGATCGAAGACGACGGGAACGCGCGCCGCCCGCAGGCGATCCGCGTAGTACCGCTCTTCGTCGACGTACGCGTCGTAGCCGCCCGCTTGCACGTAGGTGGGCGGAAGAAGTTCGGGTTCGGGCGCGTCGATCTGCCGAAGCCAGGGATGCATCCGGTCGTCTTCGGAGCGCAAGTAGTTGTGCAAAAACCACTTGCGGTTCTCGAGCGTGAGCGGCGTGCCGGTCGCGAATTTCTTGCGCGACGGAAAGCGCTCGGTGAAGTCGAGCGGCGGGTAGATCAACAACTGATAGACGGGTCGCACCAGTCCGTTCGCAACGGCGAAGGCGCTCAGGGTCGCCGAGAGGCCACCGCCCGCCGAATCGCCTCCGACGGCAATGCGCGAGGGATCGAGCTGCAGCGACGCGGCTTCACGCTGCAGCCATCCCAGCGCGTCGAATGCATCTTCGACCGCGGTTGGGAAGCGATGCTCGGGACCAAGGCGGTACTCCGCGTTGAGCACCGCGATCTTTCCTTCGCGCGCGAAGAAACGCGTGAGATTGTCGTAACACGCGACGTCGCCGATCGTGCAGCCCCCGCCGTGGAAATAGAGTAGCACCGGAAGCGCTCCGGAAACGCCCTCCGGGCGATGCAGATGCGCTTCGAGTTGCGCCCCATCGCGCGCGGGGATCGCGAGCGTCGAGGTGGTCACGCCGCCGACCGGCGGCATACCGAATCGCCGAATGCCTGCGGCATAGCCGGCACGCATCACGTCGACCGAAATCCCCGGACGAAAGCCCCTTCCGCTCAAGGCGACGAACCAGCAATAGAGTCTCGTCCGCCAATCGAGCATGGTCAGCTCGCAGGGCGCAGCGCCGCAGCCGCCTTTTGCATGAGCGCGAGCAGATGCGCGCGCGTGGCATCATCGAGCGAACGATCGCGCAGGCGCGCCGCGCATGCGCTCTCGACACGAGTGAGTTCTAAGCGCGCAAGCGATTGGGTATCGGGCGGCGCGCCGCTGGGCAGATTGGCGGAGAGCGCGATGAGCTTATCCTCGTAGATCGTTTGCAGATTGCGGCGGAGCAGCGAGATCGAGCCGCGCTCGCCGAGCTCGCGGAAGACCGCTTGCTGCATCCATCCGAAGAACTGCGTGAGGGTCAACGTCGGCCCCTTGGATTCGAGCGGATTCTGTTCGAGCCGCGCGAGCGTTTCGGGGTGGAAGAGATAGTCGATCGCGCTGCGCTGCGCGCGTGCGATGTCGTCGACGACCGGTACGTCATGCCGCTGCGGCGGATTGTACGCCCAGAGCGGCAGATTTCCGTAGTCGTCCCAACCAACGTATCCGTATCCGGCCCACTCCGAATAGCCGAGCTTGTTCAGGACGTCCGGCGAAAACGTCAGGTGACGGTCGGAAAAGAGATAGTCGTTGAGAATACCGAAGGCGCGCTGCTGCATCGCGAACGGCACGGGAACGATCGGAGGCTGTGCGCCGGGATCACCGCGATGCGCGCGCGAGAGATATTGCCCGCCGATCCAGTGCGCGCATTTGCCCGCCAATGAGACGTAGCGCATGAACGCGCCGCGGAAGGCGACGGTCGCGGACTCATAGGCTGCGCCTTGAAGCGGTAAGAGCTGCGCGTTGCGATCCATGAGGCTGCGATCCATGTCGAGCTGAACCACCGTCCACGCCAGTTGATCGCTGGTCAGCTCGCCCTGTTCGACGCGCGGATCGGCGGCGTGTCCGTCGTTCCACGAGACGTCTTCGTCGGACGCGTACCGGTAGAGCGGATTCGACCAGGCCTGTGCCCAGCGCTCGAGCGTGGGCAGCTCCTCCTGCGGCGTCTTCGCACCGGGAACCGCGGCGTAGGCGTATTTCATCGCGTAATAATCGTAGGGCCCGAGCACCGTTTGGTAATAGTCTCCCTGCCCCGTGCCCTTCGGCCAAATGTTGAGCGGCGCGTACTCCATAACGCTCGTCGCGATCCCGTACTTCGCGGTGAAGGCCGGAGTTTGCAGATCCTTCGCCGTGTACGCGTCGTGACCCATGAAGTTGTGCTGCATGCCGAGGTTGTGACCGGTCTCGTGCATGATCTCAGCTTGGAAGCGGTCGTAGAGGAACTGCTCGGGGACGGGATCGGTGTTGCGGCCGTAACGAACCGGATCGACGATGGTGCGCCAGGCCGTCGCGGCGCTCACCGCGGAGTCGGCCGAAATCAAGACGCCGGTGCGAAACTCTTCGCCGGTGAGCGGATTGAAGAGCGTCTGCGAATCCGCGCCGAAGCTCGGGCGCTGCTCGGTTACCCAGCGCAAGACGTTATACCGGACGTCGTCGGGGTCGAAGTTCGGGTCGTTGGGTTGCGCAACGACCTCGATGGCGTCGAGAATACCGGCTTTCGCGAGCGCGACATTCCAGCGCAGCACCGCGTCGGCGATCGCCTTACGGAAGCGCTGCGGAATGGTGTTGCTCATCACGAAAACCATGGGATGCGTCGCTTTCGACGCTCTCGCCGGGTCGGCCGGCGCGAAGTTCCAGCGCACGAGATAACGGAGATAGCGGTTGGGCGCCGTGTCCGACGCAGGCGAAAAGTCGAGATAGATGTCGTCGTAGATGCCGACACGGTCGTCGGCGAAACGCGGCACGTAGCCGTCGTGCGGAAGCTGGACGAAATTGTAGACGACCTGCATCTGCAGGCTGCGCGCGTCCGGCGCGGTATCGGGAGAAACGTGCGGTGCGCTCGTAGCCCAAAGCTGCTTCACGTCGATCACGACGTTTTCGGGAAAAGCTTTGCTCTCTCCGAAATAGGTGCGCGACGGATCGAGCCGGTAGGCCGTCTGCGCCGTCGTGTGCAGCGAATCGTTGATGATGTGATCGAGGTCGAGCGTGTCGCCCAAGAGCGGCGCCGCGTCGAAGACGATGTGCCCGCCGCCCTCGGCGACGATCTTCCCGATGCCGGTTACCGATTGCGGAAAATTGCTTCGCACGGCAAGCGTTCCCGAGTCGCTGCCGGGCGCTACGAACGAGGTGTTCGGCCAGACGATCGCGATGCCGTCGCCGGCGCGCTCGAAACGCACCAGCATTGCGGGGAGGTGATCGGTATTGCCCCACACGATGAAATTGCCGCCGATGCCGTTACCGGGAACGATCGTTTCGAGATAGTCGGTGTCGAGCTGGTTCTCGGCGATATCCAGATAAACGTGGCCGTTCTTCCGCCAAATCGTGAAGAGGCCGTGCTGGCCCGACGCAGCGGCGGTGAACGCCGCGTACGGATCGGAAGCCGTTTGCGCGCCCCCGATGACGGGAGCGGCAGCGAAGGCACTTGCCAGTACCGTCGAAAGC
This sequence comes from Candidatus Acidiferrales bacterium, assembly GCA_035507275.1. Lineage (GTDB taxonomy): Bacteria > Vulcanimicrobiota > Vulcanimicrobiia > Vulcanimicrobiales > Vulcanimicrobiaceae > Aquilonibacter. The sequence goes on along the minus strand of DATJOG010000039.1, from coordinate 9,506 downwards.
AGACGCTTTATCATCGGCGCAATAGTACCGCTCGTGGCTGAGGGAGTCCCGCTCACGACGCGTCGAAGAGTGGAGCGCAAGGTTTTCGCATGCATCTTGACACGCGGACAATGATCTTTGCGTTTGCGACGGGCAGCCTGATCATGGCGATCGGGCTGTTGATCGTGAACGCGCGAAGCGCGCACATGCGGCTGATGACGCTCTGGGTGCTGGCAAATTTTGCGCTTTTCGGCGCCTGGACCAACCGCGAGGTAGGCTTTTCCATCCCTGGTCTCGCGGCCGTCGACGCGGCCTTTGCGCTCTTCACGATCGGGTACGCGCTCGAGTTCGGTGCATTGAGGCTCTTTTGCGGGTACCGGCTCTCGACCGTCCGCGTCATTGGGTGGATCGTCATATCGATCTTGGCGGGGACGCTGATTCCGATCGACGTTCGGCCGCTCATCGTGGGAGCGTGGCTGTTGGCCTCGGCGGTGACGCTGGTCACCCGATCGCCGCGCCCGGAACGCACCTCACGCTGGCTGACCGGGGCGTTCTTCGCCGCGGTTGCGATCGGCGACGGCTTACAAGTACTCGACAACGAGGGCGCACACGCGATCTATCTCGCCATCAATTATATCGGGCTCTTCGGCACCTCGCTCGGCTTCATCATGATGACCAAAGAGCGTACCGACCACGAACTGCAGCGCAGCGCCTCCTTCGACTCGTTGACCGCTCTTTTCAATCGCCGCACGTTTCTGGAGTCGGCGCATCGCGAGCTGATCCGCGCGGAGCGGCAGCATTTGCAGACGTCGGTGCTCATGCTCGATCTCGATCACTTCAAGAGCGTCAACGATACGTACGGGCATACGGTCGGAGACTTGGTCTTGCAGAGCTTTGGTGCGGTGCTGCGCGCGAGTCTGCGCTCCTTCGACGTCGTGGGACGATACGGCGGCGAGGAATTCTGCGTGCTCCTGCCCGGTACGGGCATCAACGAAGCGACCGCAATCGCCGAGCGCGTGCGCGCGATTTCGAGCCAAACGCCGGTCGTGGCGCGCGGAGCAACGATTTCGTACACCGTCAGCACGGGCGTCGTTCAGGCGTCGCCCGGCGTGGCGCTGGAAGAGCTGGTCGACAAGGCCGACAAGGCCCTTTATCGCGCCAAGGCGAGCGGAAGAAACTGCGTGTGCGCCGCATAGTACCTGGGTGTTTGCGGATATCGTCGGTGCTGAAAACTGCATCACCGATCCGGCCGGGCTTCGCGTCTACGAGTGCGACGGCCTAACCGGTACGCGCGTGCGTCCGGCGGCGGTCGTTCTGCCTTCCACGACCGACGAAGTTTCACGCTGCATTCTGCGTGCGCGCGAGCTCGGCATGGCGATCGTTCCGCGCGGGTCGGGCACGGGGCTCTCGGGGGGCGCTTTACCGATCGCGGGCGCGGTCGTGATCGGTACGTCGCGCATGCGGGCGATTCTCGACGTCGATATCGAGAACCAGCGGATGCGCGTGCAGCCGGGCGTCATCAATCTCGACATCAGTAAGCACCTCGCGCCGCTCGGTTATTACTACGCGCCCGATCCAAGCTCGCAGAGCGTCTGCTCGATCGGCGGTAACGTAGCCGAGAACTCCGGCGGCGCCCATTGCTTGAAATACGGCTTTACGATCAATCACGTGGTCGCGCTCACGATGGTGCTTGCAAGCGGCGAGATCGTCGAGATCGGAAGTCCGGTCGCCGACCCACTCGGCTACGATTTGACCAGCGCCGTGATCGGCAGCGAAGGATTGCTCGGCATCGTGACCGAGGTCGTGGTTCGTTTTCTGCGCAAGCCGCAAGCGACGCGCACGGTCTTCGCGACCTTTCCTTCGACCGACGAAGCGGGCGAAGCCGTCTCGCACATCATTTCGGCCGGCATCGTGCCGGCGGCGATCGAGATGATGGACAAGCTCGCGATCGAGGCGATCGTGGCCGCGACGCACGTCGACTGGCCGCTCGACGTCGGCGCCGCGTTGTTGATGGACGTCGACGGGATCGCAGCCGAGGTCGACGAGACTGCGCAAGACGCGATCGACCTCTTGCGGGCAGCCGGTGCCCTCGAGATTCGCAGTCCGCACGATGAGACCGAACGCCAGCTGATGTGGAAGGGGCGCAAAGGCGCATTTGCCGCGATGGGGCGGATCAGTCCCAACTACTATGTGCAGGACGGTGTCATTCCGCGCTCGGACATCGCGCGCGTGCTGCGCGAAATCGCCGATCTCTCGGCGCGTTCGGGATTCCGGATCGCCAACGTGTTTCACGCGGGTGACGGTAATTTGCACCCGCTGGTGCTCTACGACGCGCGCGCGGGCGACGAGTCGGAGCGCGCGGAGCACGTAGCATCCGAGATCCTGCAGATATGCATGAAGTACGGCGGGTCGATCACCGGCGAACACGGCGTGGGCGCGGACAAAGCGGCGTACATGGGTGAGATGTTCGGCGACGACGATCTCGAGACGATGCACTACGTGCGATGCGCCTTCGACGCGAGCAGGACGTTCAATCCAACGAAGGTTTTTCCGGCGCCGCGGCTGTGCGGCGACCGCGCGGGGGCGCGCTGATGCACGCGCCGGCGACGCTCGACGAGGCATCGGCGCTGCTGCGCGAGCTCGCGTCCGCGCAGCGGACGATCGGCATCACCGGAGGCGATGTGCCGAGCGGGCCGGCGGCGGTTCCGGTTGACGACGTGGTCTCGACGCGCGCGCTCGACGGAATCGTCGATTACGTAGCCGCGGATCAAATCGTCACGGTGCAAGCGGGAATGCCGGTCGCGCGCCTGCAAGCGGAGCTGCGCAAAGAGCGCCAGCGGCTTGCGATCGATCCGCCCGCACCCGAGCGCACGACGATCGGAGGCGCGGTTGCGAGTGCGAGCTACGGCCCGCTGCGCACGCGCTACGGCACCGCGCGCGACGTGATCGTCGGTATGACGATCGTGCGCGCCGACGGCACGCTCGCGCGCGGAGGCGGAAAAGTCGTCAAGAACGTAGCGGGCTTCGATGTTCCCAAGCTCATGGTCGGTACCTACGGAACGCTCGCGATGGTCGGCACGATCACGTTTCGCCTGCATCCGCTGCCCGAGACGTGGACCGAGATCGTCTTCCCCGGCTGCGATCCCGACGCGATACGAACGCTCTGCAACGACATGACGCAAGCGCACTTGGAGCCGAGCCGCGTCTACGCGGTCTACGACGGCGGCGCGTATGCGTGCGCGGTGCGCTTCGAGGGCTTCCCCGCGGGGGTCGCGTCGCAGCGATCGACGCTGCTCTCGTTCGCGCAGCGCGAGAGCCGCGAAGACATTTCGCTCGAAGACGAGCACGAGGCGGCGCGCACGCGCGGTGAGCTGCAGGTGAAGATCACCGCGCCCGCTTCGATGTGCGGTTCGATGCATGCGCATGCGATCGCTCCGCTTTTCGACGTCCTGACCGGAGCGGGGGCGGTCTTCTATCCCGCCGTCGGCGCAGCGTTCGTCAGCGGTGACTGCGGCGACGCCGCGCGCGTGCTGACGGTGCTCTCGCAAGCGCGCACATGGGCGGAGCGCGCGGGCGGCACGCTCGTCACCACGCAGGCGCCCGCCTCGATTCGAACGGCCTTCGACGCGTGGGGGACGCCGCCGCCGGCCTTTGCTCTGATGAAAGCACTCAAGGATCGCTTCGATCCGCAGCACCGGCTGAATCCCGGCGGATTCGTGGGCGGGATCTGAGTGAGCGAGACGCTCAGCGAGATCGACTTACTCTCGGACTGCGTGCATTGCGGCTTTTGTTTGCCGGCCTGTCCGACCTATCGCTCGTGGGGGCTCGAAGCCGATTCGCCGCGCGGCCGCATCGACTTGATGACTGGCGTGCTCGAGGGAGAGATCGCGCTGGACGCCACGGTCGCACAGCACTTCGATCGCTGCCTTGGCTGCATGGGATGCGTTACCGCGTGTCCCTCGGGCGTGCGCTACGATTTGCTCATCGAGTCGGCGCGCGCCAAGGTCGAGACGCGCGTGCGCCGTTCACCGTTCGAGCGCTGGTTCCGCGAAATGATCTTCGCCGTCTTTCCCTATCCGCAACGACTGCGCGCGCTCGCGCCGCTGATGAATCTGGGCGCGAAGCTCGGACTGCGGCGGTTCGTGCGCGGCGGCGGGTTGCTGCCCTCGATCGATATCGCGGCCGCGAAGCAGCCTTTGCCTGCGCGAACGCCGGCGCGGGGAAGCGCGCGCGCGCGCGTCGGCCTGGTTGCGGGCTGCGTGCAGCGCGTGATGTTCCCGCAGGTCAACGCAGCGACGCTGCGCGTGCTTGCGGCCGAGGGCTGCGACGTCGCGGTTCCGCCCGGCGCCGGCTGCTGCGGCGCGCTCTCCTTGCACAGCGGCCGTCTCGAAGAGGCGAAGCGTCTCGCGCGCGCGCTGATCGCGCAATTCGAAGACGAGCACTACGATGCGATCGTCGTCAACGTCGCCGGATGCGGTTCCGCGATGAAGCAATACGGGGAGCTCTTTGCCGGCGACCCGGCGTGGAGCGACCGCGCGCAGGCATTTGCCGAGAAGGTGCGCGATATCAGCGAGTTTCTCGCCGGACTCGAACCGCGCGCGTCGCGCAAGCCGCTCGACGCGACGATCGCCTACCACGACGCGTGCCACCTGGCCCACGCGCAGCGCGTGCGGCAGCAGCCGCGCGATCTGCTGTGCGGGATTCCGGGCGTGAAACTAGTCGAGATTCCGAATGGGGATCAGTGCTGCGGCAGCGCCGGAACCTACAGCTTATTCGAACCGCAGAGCGCGCGCGAGATCGGACTGCGCAAAGTGGAAAACGTGCTGGCGACCGGCGCGAGCATCGTCGCGAGCGGAAATCCGGGATGCTCGCTGCAGATCGCGGCGCTCTCGCGCGAACGCGGCGTCGAGCTCACGATCCTCCACCCGGTCGAGATTCTCGACCGGGCGATCGAATCGTAGCGCTTCTACGGTCTGCCGTCGTGCCAGCGCAGCTGGAAGCGCAGCGTACGTGGCGGCGCGGGAACGAGCGTCGAGGGAACGGAGGTCAGCGCGAAGTTGCCGTTTGCGTCGAGTGAGCCGAGCGAGGTCGTCGTTCCAGCGTTCGGCATCGGCAGATAATAGAAGTCGTTCGTGTCGAAGAGGTTCTGCACGCTGATCTGCGCTTCGAGGTATTTCGTGATTGGATACTTGAGCGTGAGGTCGAACTGCAGGAAGGGCGGCTGGAAGTAGGTGTTGTTCTTGCCTTCGAAGTCCGCGCCGAGCGCGGCATACGCGCCGTTGGTGAACGTGTAGTTCACCGCGTAGTAGCCCTTCATGTACGGAATACACGTCGTGCTTCCGGGGATGGCGTTGCCGAAGCCGCAGGTCTGCTGATTGTTCGCGGGCAGAGCAGGGCCGATCGCATAGAACGCGCTTGGGATATCCTTGACTTGAGAACTCTCGAAGACCATGTTGCCGTAGAAGCCGAAGCCCTTGGGCGGCGCGTAGTTGAAGCCGATCTTCGCCATGTTCACGACGAGGCGCGCGGAGTTGGTCGGTACCAGTGCGCCCAGCGGCGCACCCGGCACGTAATCGACGGCGCCGGGCCATGACGTGAGACCACCCGGCGTCGTGAGCAGTTCGAAGACGTTCGAGATGTTGGTGCTCTGCAGATCGAGGCGCGCGACGCCGTAGCGCGTGAGCTGCTGATCGGTGCCGAGGCTGAACTCCGCGGCCGACTCGGGGCTGAGATACGGGGACTTGAACGTCACGAAGCCGTTGGGCGCGAGCGTTCCGGTGGTCGCGGAAGGCAGCGTATAATACGCCTGACCGCTGATGTACCCCGCGAACGGGAAGGTCTCGGAGGTGCCGAAGGCTGCGCGATAGGAGGATCTGCCGGTTGGCTGATACGTCAGTGCGATGTGCGGATCGAAGCGCGAGTTGGACCGCTGCAGCGGCTCCTGCGCGATGTTCCCATACATGTCGGGCTGCGCGCCCGGAACTTGCTGCATGCCGTCGACCGACCAGAGCGAGTAGTACAAGCCGGCTTTCACCGAGATCGTGCGCGAGGCGAGAATGTCACCGACCAGCGAGAGCGTGTCGTAGTGCTCGGTCGTGGGCGGCACGGTTACGTTGCCGGGATATGCGTAATAGCCGTAGCTATGATCGCCGTGGAAATCGTAGGTGAAGGTGAAGAGGTCGCCGTCGCCAGTCGGATGCAGCCACGTCAGCGTGTTGCCGTAGAGACGATCCTGATTGAGCTCGAAGAACTGCGTTTGGTTACATTCACCTGCGCCGCTGGCGGCGTCGTAGTTTCCGGCCCAGTAGCCATAGTTGAGCGACTGCGTGTTGCAATAGGTTGCAAAGGCGCCGCAGGTACCGGTGGGGTTGAGGCCGGCGTTCGAGCTGTTGCAGGTGCCCGGCGCCGACCAGAAGAGCGGATAGAGATCTTCGTTTGCGCCGTTCCCGTACTGCGTGATCGCACCGGCGTAAGGACGGATCAGCAGCGTGTCATTCGCAAGCGACGTGCGAAATTGACCGGTAAAGATCGTTTGGTTGAACGTGAAGTTCGAGCCGGGATACCAGACGTAGCCCGGCACCTTTTGGCCGACCAGCGAGCTGTACGCCGGGTTGGTGCATTGCGTGTAGGGCGGCGGATATCCGTACGTGAGGCACGGTTCGATCGTGATCATGCCCACGTATTGCCCGTACGACGTCCCCTGCGGGTTGTAGGCGCCGCTGATGCTGAGCGCTCCGACATCGAATGAGGTCGCAGTCGAGAAGTTGTAGCGGAGCTTGAAGACATCGCCTTTGGTGCCGAACGATCCGCTGGCGTCGCCGTAAAACTGGATGATCCCGGTGTTGTTGGGCAGGTTCGCGTTCTGCGTGCCGTTGATGTTGTAGTCGGGCGTCACGACGTACTTCGAGGTTTGATAGAAGGGCCCGTTGCTGCTGCCGTAGCTCGCGCCCGCGACGTATTGCAGTTTTCCGGCCGAGCCTGTCGCCAGGAGGCTCGAGTACTGCGAACCGTAGTTGTCGTCGCCGATGATGGCGTTGAAGGTCTGTGTCGTCGTGAAGTTGGGTGTGAGCAGGTTGGCGGTGCCGCCGACGGCCGTCGACGCGAAGGGCGTCGTGTTACCGGGGCCGACTTGTGTTTCAACGCCGCCGAGTAGCGCCGAGGGGAAATATTCGCTGAGCCAGACGCCGTACTCGCCGAGCGAGAGGGGATGTCCGTCGATGAGCACCTGCGTCTCGTAGGGTTGCACGCCGCCGAGCACGATCGTCGTGTCGGGCTGGCTGCCCATGCGCTGAATGACCGCGTCGGGGAGCCGCTGGATGGCGTCGTTGACGCCCGGATTTGCGAGATTCGCGATCGCGGCCGCCGGCAAGTAATCTTGCGAGGCCGCGCCGGTGTTGATCGAACTTCCGCGCGCGGAGGTGCTCACCGAAGCGATCGTGCGCAGCGACGAGAGGTCGGCTTGCGTCATCGTCACGTCGAGCGGGACCGTCTCGCCGAGGAAGACGGCGATGTTCGTTTGCGTCGCGGGGACGTAGCCGCCTTTGGTCACGGAGAGATCGTAGATGCCGGGCGGCAGCGTCAGCTTGAAGGCGCCGTGCGCGTCGGTCGCAACCGAGGTGTGCTCCGGTCCGCTGACGGTGACGAGCGCCCCGGAGACCGGCACACCGCCGGAAGTTTTCACCACGCCCGTTATGGCGCCGCTCGTCGCGGCCGCGGCCTGTGCATAACTCGGAATGGGCGCGAGTGCGAGCCCAACGAGTAAAACAATAGCGAGTAAGCGGCGGATATATAGCATCGGGCCCCCACTAGCGGACGATATTAAGGCAAAATTATATTCGTTAAAGGTGGAGAGAGCAACTACCCGGCGAATCTTTCGTCCGATGTTTCATTTGGAGTCGTTGACGGACTTCGCTCTGGTGTTTTTGCGCGTCATGGCGGGTTTGATCTACATCGACAGCGGCTACGAAGACCTCAAAGATCCCGACGCCCGCAGCAAGAGCACGGGACTGCCGAAGGGGCTCGCGCTCTTTATCGGCGTCGCGGAAATTGCCGGCGGCGCCGGCATCATTCTCGGCATTCTCCAGCAGCTCGCGGCGATCGGGCTCCTGCTCATCATGCTCGGCGCCCTGCAGAAGAAGATCTTCGTGTGGAAGACGGGGTTCTGGGGCAAGGACGGCTTCGGCTGGAATTACGATTTGATTTGCATGTCGATGCTGTTCGTGATTCTCTTCACCGACGGCGGGCGCTTCGTAATCTTTCGGTAGCTCTCAGCGGTGGGGGCAGCCCGGCCAACAGCAAGGGCGGCGCATTCCCTTGCGCATCTTGTCGAGGCCGACGGCTATGCGCTTCGCTCTGGTTTCGTCTTTCTTCGCCGACGTAACCCAGCAGATCCACTCGTTACGCGCGAGCGGCGTGATGTCGGCCCAAAGCTTCTTTGCAATCGCATCCGAGTCAATAGCTCTGCGAAGGTCTGCGGGAATGCGGTGAACCGGCCCGGAGCGCTCTTTATGGATCGCCATAGCAGTATTGTATTCGTTTCTCAAAATGGCCACTGGAACCCCACGTTTATTTTGAGGCTGCGGCGAGCCGGCTTGGTGGTGGCCCGTATCGGTTCTCTCCCGGCGTGCCCTCGAGGATGTAGAAAACAACGAGCACGATCCAGCCGGCGAGAGGGACCAAATCTATCAGTATCCACCAGCCGCTGCGATCGGTGTCATGTAGCCTACGGATCGTGACGCCGAGGTATGGCAGCAACGTAGCCAACGCATAAATGTAGAACAAGAACGCGAGCGGTCCGGGGCTGCCTCCGGTGTGGATGCCGCCGATCCACGCCAAAACGCTGCCAATGATCGCGTTGATCAGCGTGTACCACCAAAATTCGCTGCGGCCGGCGCGGCCCGAAAAGACCGCATATTTCTTGAGAACATCTACATACCAATGCACCTACGCATCCTCCGGATGGACCGCCTCAATCTCCTTGTGCTTTTGCGCCCATCTGCCGGACTCATTCGGCGGCGCCTTGAATACGAGTCAGGCATGGAGAAGCCATGAGTGCTGCAAAGCTGGAGCTGCCGCTATACCGGCTGTACGTGCTGCGAGTGAGCTACGCGCTCATAGGCGTGTGGCAAGGGCTGAGGACCTGGCCGGCGATCTTGCACCATGCGCACCCCTGGGACTTTTGGCACGGCGTCGGGATGAGCTTCCTCGGCGCGCTGACGCTGCTCGCGCTGCTCGGCATTCGCTACCCGGTGCGCATGATGCCGCTGCTTTTCTTCGAGCTTGCGTGGAAACTCGTCTGGGTACTTGCCGCCTACCTGCCGCCGTATCTGGCACGCGGCGTCGACCCCGCCCTCGCCGACAACTTTATCGGCATCTTCCTTGGCGTAGTGGTCGTCCCGCTGGTGCTGCCGTGGGGCTATGTTTGGAGGAACTACGTCCTCGCACCCGGCGACCGCTGGCGCTAACCCGCGCGCGTGTATACTAACAAGGTCAAGTATTTAGCGCAAAGGACACGATCGCGTGGTTAT
>DATJOG010000038.1:0-39800 GCA_035507275.1 Candidatus Acidiferrales bacterium | reverse complement strand
TTCCAAAGAGGTGGGCGGTTCCCCTTGTCAGAATAGACGGGAGTTTTGTCGGGGCGTGGCTCAGCTTGGTAGAGCGCTTCGTTCGGGACGAAGAGGTCGCTGGTTCGAATCCAGTCGCCCCGACCATTACGACTAAGGTCTAGCGTTGTTCGAAAGATTCGGTCCGGCATCGTTGCGCGTCCTTCGGGTCGCAGAACAAGAGTGCCGTAACCATAATCATTATTACGTCGGTGCCGAGCATCTGATGGTAGCTTTGCTCGAAGAACGCGACCCGCAAATCCTCGATGATTTGAATGCCGACGGGATCGACGTGCGCGAACTGCACGCCGACGTGCGCCGGCATTTGGGCGCCGGCGAAGATCGGCTCTGGGAGGGAATCCTGGTGACGCCGCGCGTGCGCAAGATCATTTGCTTGGCGGAAGGCTACGCGGGCGACGCGCACGTCGAGCCCGCGCACCTTCTGCGCGCGCTGCGCGCCGAAGGTGGAAGCCTGGCCGCCGAGATCCTGCGACGCAGCGGCCGAAACTCTGCGACCGGCACCTGAGTAACGAGGGCGCGTGGAACACCTTCATCAGATCGCGATTTCGCTGATCGATCATTATGGCTACGGCGGGCTCTTTGCGGTGCTGCTGCTCGGCAACACGGGTGCGCCCGTCGGCGCGGAGGTCATTCTGCCGATCGCGGGCGGCTTGACGGCAACCGGGCACTTGCCGTTTCTCTGGCTCACGATCGTGGTTGCGGTGCTCGGCGAGCTCGCGGGCGGAACGATCGCGTACCTCCTCGGGCGCTTCGGTGGACGCCCGCTGATCGACCGCTACGGAAAATACGTGCATCTCTCGCACGCGAATCTCGATCGCGTCCACGGCTTCTTCGAGCGCTACGGCAGCTTCGCGGTCTTCGTTTGCCGCTTTATTCCCGTGATTCGCGGAATCGTCGGAATCCCGGCGGGCCTTGCCGAGATGAATCTCGCGCACTTTTACTTGTGGTACACGCTGGGTTCGCTGATTTTCTGCGGCGTGCTGATCGCCCTCGGCATGGAAGTCGGCCACCACCTGCACTTGTGAATCTCTCGCTGAATCTCGCGCAGATCCCCGACGCGCCCGGCGTCTATCAGATGATCGGGCAGGCCGGCGAGATTCTCTACATCGGCAAAGCCGTCTCGCTGCGCAGCCGTGTGCGCTCGTACTTTCAGGATTCCGCTGCACTCGACATCCGCAAGCAGGCGATGGTCGAGCGCGTGGCCGACGTGCGCACGATCGTCGTCAGCAACGAGATCGAAGCGCTGATCCTCGAAGCCAATCTCATCAAGCGCTACCAGCCGCCTTTCAACGTACGGCTGCGTGACGACAAGCGCTACCCCTATCTCAAGGTCACGAACGAGCCGTTTCCGCGCGTGGTCTTCACGCGCGTCATCAAAGACGACGGTGCGCGCTATTTTGGCCCGTATACGAATGCGAAGGCACTACGCGAGCTGATCGATCTCGTCCGCCTGGTCTTTCCTCTGCGCACCTGCCGCGAACCGATCGACGGCCGGCGCAAGCGCCCGTGTCTGCAGTATCATATCAAGCGCTGTTTGGCGCCGTGCGTCGGATATCAAAGCGAGGCCGAGTACGACGCGATGATCGACGAAGTGGTGCTCTTCCTCGAAGGCAAACAAGACTCGCTGCTCTCGCGTCTCCAGCACGAGATGGCCGGTGCATCGGAGAATCTGAACTACGAAGCGGCGGCGCGCTTGCGGGATCGGATCGTACACGTGCGACGAGTCACCGAAGGGCAAATGGTCGTCTGGCGCTCGCGCGTCGACATGGACCTCATCGCCTCGGCGCGCGCGCAAGGGCAAGCCTGCGTGCAAGTCTTCATGGTGCGCGGCGGCAAGCTCATCGCGCAGGAGTTCTTCATCCTCGACGGTGTGCACGAGCAACCGGAGGAGGAGTTGATCGCCGAGTTTCTCGTGCAGTTTTATACGGCGCGCACCGCAAGCGGTTCGGACGCCGTGCTTTCAGTGCTGCCCGCGCGCGAAGCCCGCGAGCAGGAGCCTGCGGTGCCCTCGAAAGCTCGCGGGCGTAAACGCGATACATACGCCGCAGCGGTTCCAAAGGAAGTGCTCGTTCAAACGCTGCCCGGCGAGGATCACGGCGTGATCGAGTCGTGGCTCTCGGAGGTAAAAGGGCAGCGCGTGAGGATCTTGCAGCCGCAGCGCGGCGAACGCGCCGAATACCTGCGATTGGTGCAAAAGAACGCGGAAGCGAACCTCAAGGCGTTCCTGGTGCATCAGGAGGTGCAGGAGAGCGCGCAGGCACGTGCGCTCACCGAACTCGCGGACGCACTCGAACTGCCGGAGCCGCCGCATCGCATCGAGTGCTACGACATCTCCAATATCCAGGGCACCAATCCGGTTTCCTCGATGGTCGTGTTCGTGGAAGGCCGGGCGAAAAAGAGCGATTATCGCAAATTCAAGATTCAATACGACAAAGGGCCGAACGACTTCGCGATGATGCAGGAGACGCTGCGGCGCCGCTTGCGTTATCTGCGCCACGAAACCGACGACGCGACGAGCAAGACCGAAAGGGAGCTCGCAAAGCGCGAGAAGTTCAACAAGAAACCGGATCTGCTTTTGATCGACGGTGGGAAGGGCCAGCTCGGCGCGGTGCTCGAGGTGATGGACGAGTTCGACATGACCGGCATTCCGGTTGCCGGCCTTGCCAAAGAGCACGAGTGGCTCTACGTGCCGGGGAATCCCGACCCGATCGTGCTGCCGGCCAACTCGGCTGGTTTGCACTTGATCATGCGCATTCGCGATGAAGCGCATCGTTTCGCCGTAACCTATCACCGTCAACAACGGGGAAAGGCGATGACGCGCTCCTCGCTCGACGCGCTGGCAGGCGTCGGACCCGTGCGCCGGAAGCGGCTGCTGGCGGAGTTCGGTTCGGTGGCCGCGATCAAGCGGGCGAGTATCGACGAAATCGCCGCGGTGAAAGGCATGAGCGCGACCCTTGCAGCGCAAATTAAAAGTGCTCTCGAAGGGAGTTCCTGATGCACTGGCTACTTCGATTCATCATTACCGCCGCGGCCTTGTGGGCGATCGCGATCTATATCCCGGGCTTTCACATGAACACTTGGTGGGACGCTTTGATCGCAGCCGTCGTGTTCGGACTCGTCAATACGTTCATCGGGCCCGTGCTCAAGCTGATCTCGCTGCCGCTCACGATCTTGACCATCGGCCTCTTCTCGATCGTCGTCAACTGGGCGCTCTTTGCGCTCACGGTGTGGCTCTCGCCCGGCTTCAAGACGACCGGCACGCCATGGCCGGCCTGGGAGTCGACGCTGATCGGCGCGATCGTCATGATGCTCATCTCCATCTTCGTGACCACGCCGCTCTCGCGCGCGGAAGCGTAATCTGCGCACGCCGTAACCCCCGCTCGACCGCGTGTGTTATAGTAGTTGTTCCGGCTTTGGCTCGATCCATGGGGCTGAACTAGGCTCGACGGGAAGATCCGCGGCCGGCGTTAGCAAGCGGAGTTGTGAGCTCTCCTTAAACGATCACACGGCAATATCTGCCAACAACGAATACGCACTGGCTGCTTAATCTAAGTTAGCCACCGGACGCGGAGAGTCGGCCCGAACCACTCTGCATTCTGGTCACGAACTCGGGCTGGTGCGCGCGCGTGATTCGACGCGCGCACGAGATAAAGAATCTGCTGCGCAGGGTAAGTCCCGCTTTGAGACGTCTCTGCGAGTAAGTCAAAGTCGAAGCTGAGCTTGGAGAATGCGCCGGTTAGGCTTTTCGGACTCGGGGGGCAGTACCCCGACAGCTCCACCAATTTTTTGCAATGCACCGGCCTCCCGCCTCGAATTGGAGTCGTGGATGCGCGAAGTAGACGTCGGACGAGAGCACTTCGAGATGCCGCCGCGCGAAGGTTTTTCCATCGCGCATTTTCTTACCGTCAGCGACATGGAACGATCGGCTCGTTACTACGAGAAGGTTTTCGGGGCCCGTATTTTGAGTATGGGAGACGGCAAGGGAACGCCCGTGTATCTCCAACTCGCGAACATATGGATGATCCTCAACGTCGGCGGCGGCCCGACACCCGATAAGCCGACGGTCGTGCTCAGCGTGCCGGATCCGAATAAGATCAGCAGCTTCATGAATTTCCGCGTTGCGGACATTCACGCGTGCTACGAATTGTGGAAAAGCCGGGGAGCAGAGTTCATCACGGAGCCGCTCGAGAAGTATGGCGAAACGCGCTGCTACATCCGCGATCCGGACGGCTACATCATAGAGGTTGGGCAGAGCAAACCCGGCGTCGCCTACGGGTAAGCACCGGCTGCGGCGTTTACGTGGCGATGCGCTCGATCGTCAAGGTCTTCTCGATCGGTTGTGCGCCTTTCGTCGGGCTCGGGAACGTTTCTCGAAACGTCGCGTGTTCGAGGCTTCCGGATTGATCGAAGACGGCTTCGAGTGCTATGCCGGCCGGTTGCGAGGAGTCCTCACGGCTTGAATCGGCGTCGCGCGAACGCCAGCCTCCGCCGCGCCGCCACGAACTCGAGTCCGTGTCGCGACGCGTGCTGTTACCATCGGCAATCAGCGTAGCGCTGTTTGCGGTGCTGATGAGATCGACGTTGAGCGGAACCGCGACCGGCGCGGGCGATTTTTGCGGCGCCGGCGCCGTCGGAGGTGAGACGTTCATGACGAACTGCCCGTGGTCGCTGCCGTCGAGTTTGGTCGCCACGGACGCGGGAAAATCGAGTTGGGCGAGCAGCGTTGCGATCGCGCCGGCATCCGCTGAACCGGACGCCGCAGACGCCGTAACCGAAAGCGTTCCGTCGCCGGCGCGCGTGATGTCGATCGCCGGTGCGGAGCCGTCGCCGGAAATCCGGGCGTAGATGCGCGCCGGCGCGGCCCAGGTGAGGACGAGCGTAGAAACCGCCGGCGACGCCTGCGTGCTGAGGGTCGTCGTGACCCGATAGGTAAAACTCTGCCCCGCGTGAGCCGGCCCGGCAAAAAATAGCATCTGCCCCGAGCCTAGCCCGCGATTCTGGGAGTTCGGCCAGAACTGCGAAAATAGAGTTTGCTATGGATGATGCAAAACGCCTCGCGAGCGCGCTCAACGCGGCGATCAAGGCGCCACAATTCTCGAACAGTAAGGCGCGCGCGGTTGCGCGCCAAGAGCCGGCCGTGAATTGGCCGAAAACGAAGGCGCTCAACGGCGATTTCAACCCCGACGTCGACGGTTTCGAGTCGTTCGCGATGAACGACGGAAGCGTGTGCGCCTGGGCGCCGGGGCAATTTCGTTACGTCGCGCGGTAAAAGCCGGGCGGGACCCGGCGCGGCGAAGAGGCATTATGATTTTCTTGGCCAAGCACGCTTGAACAGTCCGGGGAGGTACCGTCTTTGATGCGATTGAGTACTAGGATCCTGGCCTTGGCATTTGTGGCCGCGCTCGCGAACGGGGCCGCGGCGCTCGCGCAGGGGCAAAGCGCCGCCATGGCGCCGCCGGCGGACTTCGGGTCGCCGCCGTCAGGGCAGATTCCGATCCTTTTCAACGACCACCACGTATACGCGAAGCCCGACACGCTCAAGCAGGGTCGCGTGCTCGCCGCGCTCGTGCGCGGTGGGACGGTGCTCATCCCGCTTCGCTCGATGTTCGAGCAAATGGGCGCGACCGTTACGTACGATGCCTCCAGCAGGACGGTCGACATCAGCAAACCCGGCGCTGACGTGAAGGTTACGGTCGGAAAGCCGGAAGTCATCATCAACGACGAGTCGCGTCCGCTCGACGTGCCGCCGATCATCTGGCGCGGTCACGTACTCGTTCCGATTCGCGTGATTTCGGAAGGCATGGGCGCGTACGTGCAGTGGGTGCCCGACAAGCAGGTGGTCGTGGTGCGGTACATCCCGCCGACGCCGCCTCCGACGCCCACGCCTCCTCCGCCGCCGCCGGCCGAAACCGCCGCGCCGGCTCCGCCTCCGCCCACCCCGGCGCCGGCTCCCACGCCGTATTTGCAGCGCTTCATTGCAGGCGACTACATGTCGCCGAAGGTCTACAACGAATTCAGCAACGGAAGCAGCAACAACAACTCGGACGGTTTCTCGTATTCGATTCACGGCGAGGCCGAGTTCCCGGTTGTGGGCCTTCCGCTGTTGATCGGCGGAGACTTGGACCAATACAACTATCAGCACACCTGCGGCATAGGCTCGAGCGGCGCTTTCACTGCCGACTGCTACGTCTCGACGATCGGCGGGGCCGGAACGACGGCGGTTCCCGCGTTTGGTGTGAAGAATTATCTCGCCGACGCGAAGCTAGGCGTGCCGTTCTTCCTCCCGCACGTTTACGTCGATCTCGGCTATCTCTGGATGGGCAACAACGCCGGCTACCCGAAGATGAGCGGCGAAGGTTCGGGCATCGAACTCGTGCCGGAACTCAACCGTCCGTTCTCCGTCTATGGAGACTTCTGGTACTTGGGCAACGTGAAGGGCACGACCAGCGCCAGCTATACGGGCGGCGCGTCGTACAAGCTCATCTACGCCGTGACCAGAGCGAATATCGGCGTCACCTACTCGTTCCAGAACGTACCGCTCTTCCTCGAAGCGGGCTACAAGAGCGATTTCTGGCGCCACGTGCTCAACGCACCGGCAAACGTATCCGAAGCCGGGCCCTACGTCGGTCTCGGTCTGCGCCTCTGACGTGAACGCAAGCCTCTGCGCATCGCCGAGCGATGCGCAGAGGACTTCTATCCTTCGGGCGCGGCCGCGCGCGGCGCGTGCTGCAGAAGATGCACCAGCGCGCGCTGCAGCGCAGCGAAGGTCTTTTCTGCGAGCTTCTTTCCAACGGCTTCGAAGAAGAGCCGCTCCGGCGCTTCCAGCCCGCACGCGTAATGCGCGCGCAGCGAAAGGATCACGAGCGGGCCGAAGCGTTTCGCGGCGATCGTGCCGCTCATCGAAGGCAACGGTGCGCCCTCCTCGTGCATCCACGCAAAGGTCAAACCGTCGACGGTTTCGTTCTCAGGTATAAAGCGGAAGTGCGCCTCAATCGGTGTGCCTCGCACGCCGCTTCGTAGGCGCAACGCGAACCCGTTCTGCGCCGGCTCCGCGTCGCGCCAAGCAGCCAAGGTCGCGAGCGGATCCAGCGACGCGTGCAGCACCCACACCGCCGATTGCAACTCTGCAAGCCCGCCTCGCGTGTGAAGCTTCGCCATGGCACGGCCTCCGTGTCCTACATTTCGCTGTCGTTTTCTGCGCTCCCCGCGCGCTCGATATCCCAAGCAGGTTACACGCAAGTTTTGTGTATTGTGTGTATGCACATTGCAACGTTCGTTCGTGGAGGTCTTTGCATGCAGAATCCACCGAAATTTGCGAACCCGGCCTCGCTGGGACTCGCGGGCTTTGCACTCACGACTTTCTTGCTGTCGGCAAAGAACGCGGGATTACCGGTCGGCGACGCGTTCCTGGGCTTTGCGTTCTTTTACGGCGGTCTAGCGCAGCTGCTGGCGGGCATGTGGGAATTCCCGCAGGGCAACACCTTCGGCGCAACCGCCTTTGCGTCGTACGGCGCGTTCTGGATGGGCACCGGATTTTGGGCGATGTTCGTCACTCCGAAGAATCCGAACGATCTGACGTACATTCTCTTCGCCTGGATGATCTTTACGCTCTACATGACGATCGAAGCGCTGCGGCACGCGGCGATGCCGGTGAAGCTCGTCTTCGTCGTGCTTTCGATTACGTTCATTCTGCTCTGGATCGGCGCAGGCTTCGGTGCACCTTCGATGATCGTAGCCGGCGGGTATGCGGGCCTTTTGACCGCGGCGCTCGCATGGTACGCATCGTGGAAAGTCGCGCACGACGCGCATCCGTAGCACCGCTTAGGGCGACGGCGAGACTTCGGGCGTCGCGGTAAACACCCACTGTTTGCCGCCCGCACCAAGCGATGAACCCAATCCTTGAATCGAACCGTCGCCCTTCATGGTTCCCTCGATGTGAATGCCGCCGAGGGTCGCAATATCGAACCAGATATGCGACCCCTTGGTGCCGCCGTGCACCGAGGAGAGATGGCCGCCCGTATCGGTGCGGTACGTCCCGTTTACGTAGCCGCCATCGTCGATCGTGAGGCGCATCTCGGCACCGTAGCCGAACGATTCGAAGCGCGGCCGGATATACGTGTGATAGAGTACGCCGGAATGAATCACCGCGAGTAGCAGCGCATGAAGCATCGTGCCTCAGTTTAGCACGATTTTGCAGCGATTCCCTGAGCTGGCGGAGCACTCGGTCGCGCCGCCCGCGCTGCTTCCCTTCGCAGGCATCGACGATGCCGAACGCGAGCTCTCCGCGATGTGCGCAGCGGGCGCTCCGGCGCGCGCCTTTGCCATGCTCGGAAACGTCATGGTGCGCCGCGGGCGGTATCTCGACGCGCTGGAAGCCTACCGCAACGCCGCCGATCTCGATCCATCCGACGCTCTCGCCGCGTGGGCCTGCGCCGAAATCGCGTACGTGCTCGACGACGGCGCGACGAGCGTCGCCTATCGCACGCGCGCGCTCGCACTCCAGCGGGTCTTCCCCGACCCTTTATCCGTCGCGGAGCGCACGCCGGTTCTCTTGCTCTTGCGCGACGCGCCGTACGCGGTCAACGCGCCGCTCGAGCTGTTACTCGATCGCAAACGTTTCGCCATCCACAAGTACTACGTGGAAGGCGAGGCGCTTCCGGCGCTGCCGCCCTTTGCGCTCGCTTTCACGGCCTTCGGCAGCGCGCACGCGGCGAGCACCGCTACGCAGCGCGCGTCGGCGTTCGTCGCCGGCCGCGGTTTACCGATCAACGACCCCGCGAAGCTCGGCGGCATCGCGCGCGAAACGCTCGCGAGCACGCTTGCGGGGATCGATCAGGTCGCCGTTGCCGGTGCGCGCATAGTCGACGCCGCCGAGGTCGCCTCGGTCACACTGCCCGCGCTGGTGCGCCCGGTCGATACGCATGCGGGCGAGGGATTTGCGCTGCTCGCGGACGGCGGCGACGTGCACCGGCATCTCGCGCGTTTTCCCGCTGCGCAATATTATTGCTCCGATTTTGTCGAGTACCGCAGCGCCGACGGGCTCTATCGAAAGTTCCGCGCGATCTTCGTCGACGGCGTCGCCTATCCGTATCACCTCGCGATCGCGCCGTCGTGGATGGTCCATTATCAGAGCGCGCCCATGCGTGAGTCGAGCGCGCTGCGCCGCGAAGAGCTCGGATTTCTCGAAGCGCCGCAACGCGTGCTGCCGTCGTGGGATCGCGTGATGCCGCGGATCGCAGACGCGATCGGGCTCGACTATTTCGGCATCGACGCCTCGCTCATGCCCGACGGGCGCCTGCTCGTCTTCGAAGCCGATGCCGCCATGCTCGTTCACGACGAGGAGGCGCGCGACGTATTCGCTTACAAGCGGCCCTTCGTCGCGCGCATCCGCGATGCGTTACAAACGTCTATAACACGCCGTACGCGGCAAAGAATTCCTTGACGAGAGCCCACGACTGCCGCGACGCGATCTCGTTGTAACTCGCGCGCGCATCGCAGTTGAAGCCGTGATCGGCTTGGCCGAAGACGACTTGCTCGTGCGTGGCGCCGGCCGCGGTCAGCGCGTCGGCCACGGCACGGTAGTGTTCGGGCAGAATATGCGCGTCGAGTCCGCCCCAAAACATCAAAATCGGGGCGCCTTGTTTGCTTGCGAGCGGAAGAAGATCGGGCGCGATGCCGCCGCCGTAATACGAAACCGCGGCGCCGAGTTCGACGCGCGCGTTGGCCATGTAGGCTACCCGTCCGCCCATGCAATAGCCGACTGTGGCAATGCGCTTCCCCTCGATACCTTGTCCGCGCAGCCAGGCATATGCGGCGTCGACATCGGCGTTCAAGCCGTCGGGGGTGAGTTTGCCCATGTGAGCGCGCACCGCGTCGAAATCGGTATAGCTGCCCTCGAACCCGGGCGCGCTGCGATGAAAGAGCTCGGGCGCGATTGCCAAAAAGCCGAGCTCCGCGAACCGGTCGGCGACGCGGCGGATGTGGGCGTTCACGCCGAAGGCCTCTTGAAAGACGAGGATGCCGGGCGCTGCGCCGGTGCCCTTGCGCGCCACGTACGCGTGCATGGTGCTCCCGTCGGCAACGTCGAGCGCCAGGCGCTCTGAAGTAGAAGAGGACACGGATTCTCCTTTTCGGTACAAGCGTTCCATGCAATTCTTGCAAGCCGTTCTTGAGATTCACCTGGTCGTCGCGTTTCTGACCGCACTCTGCGCCGTGGTCTTCAGCTGGACGACCAACGGCCGGCGCGTCGTCAACGCGGTGGCCGCGCTGCAGTTCCTCCTGGGTCTCACACTCGCCGGCGTCATGGGCGCGAGCCACGTTCCGCTTCCACCCGAGATTTGGCTCCATATCGCGATCGCGCTCGCCATCTTGGCCGCGTACGGCATGTCGATGCGTATAGGCAAGCGGGCGGGCGGAGCGACGCTCGGGCTCGTGCTGGCCGTGATCGGCATACTCCTTATCGCGACCAACATCGTCATCGGCTGGCGCATGGTGATGCCGGCCTCTTCGTCCGAGGGGACGCTGACGGTCTACTATGCACGGCTCGACGGCACGACGCTCGGCACGTGGGACGTCACGGTGCGCGTGCCGGCGCCGGGTGAAAGCGACGCGCAGATACTTCACGATCGCGCGACCTACGCGGCGGTTCAAGCCGTTGCCGGTCCTCCGGTAGACGTCTCGGCCGTGCGCTTTCCGTCGGGAACCCGCGTGCGCAGCGTCGACGTGAGCGGCACGACGGCCGTCGTCGATCTCACCCGCGAGGTCGCCGCGAGCAACGGCGGCTCGTTCCAAGAAAATGGCGAATTCAAAGGGTTGGTCTATACGTTGACGGGAATTACACCTATCAATGCGGTCCAGATCACGATCGAGGGCCGAAACGTAGAGACCCTCCCGGGGGGACATCTTGAGCTCGACGCACCGCTTCGTCGCTCGGATTGGTAGCGCGATTGCGATTCTCGTGCTTCTCGCAACGACCGTCGTCCGTGCCGACACGGTCAGCTACGCATTCGAGCGCACCACACTAACCTTTACCCATGTCTCCCGCGCGCCGGGCGGCATTGCGATCGGCAGCGAGGATCCCGCCTTGCGCACGCTGCTCAGGGCGCTCGGCGCCGTCATGACCGCGCGCGGCGACCGCACCGTTTTGATTACCACCTCGGCGCCCGACGTCATCAGCTTCGGCGTCGGCGACCCGCAATACAGCGTCGGAGCGCTCACGGCGCAAGCCCGCTTCGCGCCGTTTGCAAGCGGCGGCGAAGTCTTTCTTCCCTTCGACGATCTGATGCATGCGCTCGGCGTGGCGCCGCAAAACGGCGTGCTCGAGCGGCTCCTCACCTCGGTCGACGTCGAGGGTTACGGCCTGCAAGCGGTACTGATCGCGCATGGAGGGGGCATTCTACATCCGCGCGTCGTGAGCGACGGACCGGATCGCGTCGTCTACGCCTTCGACGGCGTCGGTACGACGCTGGCGCCCGAGCGAACGATCGGCGCGGGCGGGATCCGTTCGATCGAGATCACGTCGTCGGGCAGCGCGCGGGATCCGCAGACACTGCTGACGATCGACCTTGCGGCGGGCACACGGCACGATCCGCCGCAGTCGGGCAGCGGTGAATTCGAAATCGCCTTCGGCGCCAACGGCAGCGCGCCGCCGCTCGTCGAGCCGCTGCGCGGAGCGATCGCTGCAACGGCGTCGACGGTCGCGACGGTCGCATCCGCGGCAACGCCGCCGCCACCTCCGGCGGACATGAACGTCGCAACGCCGCAGCCGACGCTGCAGCCGGCGGTCAACACTGCAAATGCCGGCAATGCCACCGTCAATGCGGTCGACGTCGCGGGATCCAGCGATGGCGGCGCAACGGTCACGATCACGGTCACCGGAAACGCGGCCTACGAATGGCATCGCCTGCGCGCGCCCGATAATCGCTTCTGGATCGACATCAAGGGTGCGCAGCTCGCGGGCGGCCCCGTCGATCAAGCTGAAGGCGACCCGCTGCTTGCGCTGCGCGTGCGGCAGGTCGACGCGCAGACCGTGCGTATCGCACTCTCCCTCGCGGGCGACGACGCGCTCGACGTGTCGCCGTCATCGGACGGCGTCATCGTGCACGTCGCCACGAGCGCCGTTGCCGATACCGCCCCGCGCGGCGGTACCGGGACCATCGGAGCCGTGGTCTCCGCCAACGAACCGCAGGCCGCCGTTACACCGGTGCCCGTGGACGAATACGGTGCGAACGACCAAAGCGGCTGGAAGTTCGGCGCGCAAACCTACGTGCCGACAAATCCGAAGCTGATCGTGCTCGATCCCGGACACGGCGGAAGCGATCGCGGCGCGATGCACGGCGATCTGCAAGAAGCGGTGCTGACGCTCGACATCTCGCAGCGCGTGCAGGCCCTTCTCCTCGCACGCGGCTGGCAAGTCAAGATGACGCGTACGATCGACCACGACGTCGATGCGACGCCCGCCAGCACGCAAGAAGCGATCAAGCTCGGACACGACAACGTGGATGCGTACGCGCTGCAGGCGCGCGACGACATCGCCAACGAAGCGGGTGCGCGCGTATTCGTCAGCATCCACTGCAATGCATACCTCAACAGCGGACCCAACGGTACGACGATCTATTACTCCAAACCGATCGACGTAGCGCTGGCGCAAGCGATGGATCGAGAGCTGGCGACGGCGGCCCTCGGAACGAAGGATGACGGCACCGTGAAGAGCCATCTCTACGTCACGATGCACGCGAATATGCCCGCGATCCTGATCGAGACCGCGTTCCTCACTAATCCCTCCGATTACGCCAAGCTGTCGTCGCCGGATTGGCGTCAACGCCTCGCTCAGGCCATTGCCGATGGGATCGATCAGTACGCGCAAGCCAATCCTGTCTCGGGCACCGCGCAATAGATTGATCGGTCTCTTCGATTCGGGCCTCGGGGGGCTCACCGTCATCCGGCGGATTCGCGAACGCTTGCCCGACCTCGATCTGCTCTACTTTGCGGATCAAGCACACGTGCCGTACGGCGGGCGCTCCGACGAAGATCTCTTCGCGCTGCTGCAAAGTAATTTGGCTTGGCTCGACGAGCGCGGCGCCGAGGCGATCGTCATGGCCTGCAATACGTCGTGCGCGATCGCCGATCTCTACGGCTGGCCGCCGACGCGCGCCGAGATCTTCGATTTGCTCGACTCGGCGACGATCGCGCTTCAGCGCGCGCAAGCCAAGCGGATCGGCGTCGTCGCGACCGCCGCGACCGTGAAGTCCGGCGCGTATGGACGACGCATTCGCAACGCGATGCCGCAGAGCGAGGTGTGGGAGGTTGCGGCTCCCGAGCTGGTGCCGCTCGTCGAAGCGGGCGAGTTCGGCGAGGCCGCCCGGCTCGCGGTGACCGCCGCGTGCATGACGCTTCCGCCCGATCTCGACGCGGTGGTTCTCGGCTGCACGCACTATCCGGTGCTCGAGCACCACTTCCGCGCGGCCCTGGGCAAGGGCGTCGTGTTGATCGATCCGGCCGTCGTCCAGGCGACCCGATTGGCGGAGTTCCTTGCACTCGACGAGACTCCGGCCGGATCCGGAACCACGCGCTACGTCACGAGCGGTGACCCCGAACGATTCCGCGTCAACGTCGCGCGCATCATGGAAGACCGCTCTCCGGTCGTGTTGGAATACTGACCCAACGCCCTGTCATCCCGAGCGTAGTGGAGCGAAGCGCAACGTAGTCGAGGGACGCATCCCCCTTGTCATCCCGAGCGTAGTGGAGCGAAGCGCAACGTAGTCGAGGGACCGCATCCCCCTTGTCATCCCGAGCGTAGTGGAGCGAAGCGAAGCGTAGTCGAGGGACGCATCCCTCTCATGGCTCGCGAAGACGCTCGTCGCGGCGCATCGTGCGCCGCTCCTGCTGCGCGAGTTTTTGCGCCACAGCCAAAGGAAGTTCGCATCCTGCGAATGGCGCAAAAACTTCGAGCCTTCGCCAAGCCATGAGAGGGTTGCGTCCCTCGACTACGCTCACTACGTTCGCTACGCTCGGGATGACAGGGGTTGTCCCTCGACTACGCTCACTACGTTCGCTACGCTCGGGATGACAGAGGCGTCCCTCGACTACGCTCACTACGTTCGCTACGCTCGGGATGACAGAAGCGCCGCGCAGATCTCAACCGATCCGAGCGAAGCCGGTGTACGGGACGAGCGCGTCGGGGATCGTAATCGACCCGTCGGCGTTTTGATAGTTCTCCATGATCGCGAGCAATGTGCGGCCGATCGCGAGGCCCGACCCGTTGAGCGTATGCACGAACTCCGGTTTCGCGGTCGCGTCGCGCCGCATGCGAATGCTTGCACGCCGCGCTTGGAAATCGGTGCAGTTCGAGCACGAACTGATCTCGCGATAGCCGTTTGCGCTGGGCAGCCAGACCTCGAGGTCGTAGGTCTTCGCGCTATTGAAGCCGACGTCTCCCGCGCAGAGCAGCATCGTGCGATATGGCAGCGCGAGCTCTCGCAGAAGCGCCTCGGCGTCGGCGGTGAGCCGTTCGAGCGCATCGAACGAATCCTCGGGCGCGCTGAGCCAAACGAGCTCGACCTTCTCGAATTGATGTTGGCGGATGAGACCGCGGGTATCTTTTCCCGCCGCGCCGGCCTCTTTACGAAAACACGGGGTGTAGGCGGTGAGCAACCGCGGCAACGCCGCGGCGTCGAGAATCTCGCCGCCGTGCAGCGCCGTCAGCGGTACCTCGGCGGTTGGAATCATGAACAGATCGGCTTCGGTATCCGCGAACATCGCGTCCGAAAATTTCGTGAGCTGCCCCGTGCTCCACATGGTCTCGCGCGTTACGAGCACCGGCGGAGCGATCTCTTCGTATCCGCGGTCCGCAGCGCGATCCAAGAAGAATTGCGCGATCGCGCGGGAGAGCCGCGCGCCCTCCCCTCGAAGCACGCTGAAGCGGCTGCCCGAGAGTTTGGCCGCTCGTTCGAAATCCAGGATGCCGAGCGCCTCTCCCAGCTCGTAGTGCGGCTTCGGCTCGAAGTCGAAGGGGCGCGGCGAGCCCCAGCTGCGCACCGCGACGTTGGCGTTTGCGTCGGCCCCGCTGGGGACCGAGTCGTCCAGCACGTTGGGCGTGTTTTCCAGTAAAGCGCGCAGCGGCGAGCCGGCAGCGTCGGGCGCGATCGTCTTGGCCTGCTCGTCGTGCGCCGCGATCGATGCCGAAATCGTGTCGAGCCGGGGGCGCAATTCGCGGGCGGCCGCCGCCTTGTCGGCAGCCTTGCCGATCTCGGCCGAGAGCCGATTCTTTTCGGCTTTGAGCCGCTCGGCTTCGGCGAGCGCGGAGCGGTACTGCGCATCGAGACGCAGAATGTCGTCGACAAACGACGCGTCGATTCCGCGGCGATGCGCCGAACGGCGCACGCGATCGGGATCGCGTCGAACAAGAGCGATATCGAGCATGGAACAGCGCGGCTTCGTCTTTCTCGAAGAAAACCTTTCGTCGCCCGCACAAGCGGTAGCGACGTTCCTGGCGCGCGTGCCGGTCGCGCCGCGCGCGCCCGAGCGCGTCCGCCTCGATGACGCGAGCGGACGCATTTTGGCCGAAAATGTCGTCGCAGATGCCGACTACCCGAGCGCGCCGCGCTCGGCGATGGACGGTTTTGCGATCGCGGCGGACCGCGCGCCTGGTACGTTCGCAATCGTCGGCGAGATCGCGATGGGTCATCTGTGGGGCGCGCGTTTGGCACCCGGCGAAGCGGTGCGCATTCCGACCGGCGGCGTCGTACCCGACGGTGCTGATGCGGTCGTCCCGGTGGAAGACGTGCGACTCGCCGGCGCGAGCGTTGCCGTGGAAGAAGGCCTCGATCCGGGAACCAACGTCAATCCTGCGGCGGGCGACATGCACGCCGGCGCCACCGTTTTGGAAGCAGGCACGCGCATCGGCGGGCCGCAACTGGGCGTTCTCGCGACGCTTGGCGTCACGATGGTACCCGTTTTTCCGCGACCGCGCATCGCGATCGTATCGAGCGGCGACGAGCTCGTGCCGCCGTCGATGCGCCCGGCGCGCGGGCAGATTCGCGACTCGAATCGCTATGCGATTGCAGGTGCGTTGCAAGGCATGGGCGCGCAGCCGTTTCACGGCGCGACCGTTGCCGACGTTCCCGGCGCGCTCGAGCGCGCACTGCGTAAAGTGCTGGCGGAGGCTGACGCCGCTATCGTGACCGGCGGTTCGTCGGTCGGCGAGATGGACCGGACGCCGGCTGCCATCGCGGCGCTCGGCACCCCCGGTGTCGTGGTGCACGGCTTACGCGTCAAGCCCGGAAAGCCGACCGTGCTTGCGGCCGTCGGCTCGAAGCCGGTCATTGGGCTGCCGGGGAATCCGACCTCGGCGCTGGTCATCCTCGAGGCCGTCGCGGCACCCATCATCGGTAAGTTAGCCGGGGCGCCGATTCCGATTGTTTCGGTTCCGGCGGCGCTCGGCGCGCGCGCGCGGACCCGGAAAGGTTGGACCTGGTACGTTCCGGTCCGTCTCGAGGCCGCGCGCAGTATTGACCTGGGATGGATTGCGCAGCCGCTCGCCATACGTTCCTCGGTTGTGAGCCTAACAGCCCATGCTGATGGATACATCATTGTGCCTGAGGATGCCGAAGATGTAGAGATGGGATCGCGTGTCTTGGTTCACCGGTTCATTTAACGTTGCGTCCCGGAGGCAGAGAAGCCAATTGATTCGTCCCGCGCCAGCCATTGAAGCGATCGAGCCGATGACCCCGTTCATCGGCCCCGAGCAGCTCATGCGCGAAACCGGCCGGCCGTCGCTCGTGCGCCTGGGCGCCAACGAGAGCGCCTTCGGTACGTCGCCGCGGGCCGTCGCCGCAATGGCGGCGCAACTCGACCATTTGTGGTGGTATGGCGATCCCGAGTCGTACGAACTGCGTGAGGCGCTCGCGCGCAAGCACGGCGTTCGCGTGGAAGAGCTGCTCGTAACCGCCGGCATCGACGACGTGATGGGACTGGTCGTCCGCGCTTTCGTTGCGCCGGGCGGCGCAGCCCTCACGACGCGAGGCTCGTATCCCACCTTCAATTATCACGTGCACGGCTACGGTGGGCGGCTCGTCTTTGCTCGCTATCGTCCCGACGGACGGCTGGATCTCGACGAACTCGCCGCGACCGCAACGCGCGAGCGCGCTAGCGTGATCTACCTCGCCAATCCCGATAATCCGAGCGGAACTTTCGTCGAGAAGGGCGAGATGCAGCGCTTTTTCGACGCGATTCCGCGCGACGTGGTGCTCATGCTCGATGAAGCCTATGCGGACTTCGTGGACGAAGACCGGCTGCTGCCGGTGACTCTGGAAGACCGCCTGATTCGTACGCGCACCTTCTCGAAGGCCTACGGCTTGGCGGGTGCGCGCATCGGCTATGCCATCGGAACCGAGCGCGTGCTCGGCATTCTACAGAAGATTCGCTTGCAGTACGGCGTCAATCGCAACGCGCAGATCGGTGCGCTCGCGTCGCTGGGCGACGAGCCCTTTCGCCGCAGCGTCGTCGAAGCGGTGGCGCAAGCGCGCGAGGCGTACTATGCGCTCGCGCGCGAGATGGGACTGGGCTACATCGAGTCGTTGACCAACTTCGTCTGCATCGATCTCGGCGATGCCGCGCGTGCGACGGCGGTCATGAACGAGCTGCTGGCGCGGCACGGCGTCTGGATTCGCAAGCCGGGACTGCCGCCGCTCGATCGTTTCGTGCGCGTGACGGCCGGTACCGAGCCGATGCGCGCGGCGTTCGCCGAGGCCTTCCGCGACGTGGTCGCGGCGGTTCCGAGCGTGGTGGCATGAGATACGCGATCATCTCGGACATCCACGGAAACATCGAATCGCTCGAGCGGGCCTTCGCCTTGATGGAACCCGAGGACGAGGTGCTCTGCCTGGGTGACATCGTCGGCTACGGACCGAACCCCAACGAGTGTATCGAGCTGTTGCGCGGGCGTCTCAAACACGCCGTACTCGGCAACCACGACTTGGCTGCGCTCGAAAATTTCGGCGTCGAGTATTTCAACGACGCGGCGCGCGCGGCGATCGCATGGACGCAGGGCGTGCTCAGCGACGAGAGCCGCGCCTGGCTCAATGCGCTCTCGTACGAGATTCGCTATCCGGGATTCCTCATGGTCCACGGCGCGCCGGTAAACTACTTCGAGTACATTCTCGATAAGCGCACCGCGGCAAAGGCGTTCGCGCTCACCGACGCACCGCTGGTCTTCATCGGCCACACGCATATCGCGGAGTATTGGGTGCAGGAGCCCGACGGCAGCATCGGTCACCGGCACATGCAGCACGGCGGCGAGCTGCAGTTCGAGGAAGGCTGCCGGTACATCGTCGACGTGGGAAGCATCGGTCAGCCGCGCGACCTCAATCCCGAGGCCTCCTTCGTATTTTACGAACCGGAGAAACGCACGGTGGAGTGGGTGCGCTATCCTTATCCGATCCAAGACGTGCAGGATAAGATCCATCACGCGCATCTTCCCGATTATCTCGCGCTGCGCTTGGAATCGGGACGATGAGCGTGCCCGTCGACGACGGTTATTGTTTCGCGTGCGGGCCGGAGAATCCGATCGGCATGCATTTGCACTTTGAACCGGATCGCGACGGCGTGCGCGCGCAGACGACGCTGGCGCGAGAGTTTCAAGGCTGGCAATCGGTCGCGCACGGCGGAATCGCAATGTCGCTGCTCGACGAAGCGATGGCGCACGCGGCAGGCGCCGCCGGGCACCGCGGCGTGACGGCCAGTATCAACGTGCGCTTCCGTAAGCCCGTCCCGATCGGCGAACCGCTCGCGATCACCGGTCGCGTCGCATGGCAGCGCCGCAACGTGCTCGGGCTCGAAGCACAGGTGCGCGACGCGGCGGGCGTGGTGCTCGCCGACGGCGAGGGCAAATTCGTTTCGATGGGCCCGCTCGACGCCGTCGACGATTACCGCGTGGGAAGAGCGTGAAGTCGAAGCAGACGCGCGTCAAAGCAAAAGAAGAAGCCAAGAAGCACAACGAACCGGCGATCGATAACCGGCGCGCGCGCCACGAATATCACATCCTCGAATCGCTCGAGGCGGGGCTCGCGCTCACCGGCACCGAGGTCAAGTCGATTCGCGCGGGCGGCGTGAGCCTGAACGAGGCGTACGCGCGCTTTCGCGACGGCGAGGCGTGGCTCATGAGCATGCATATCCCGCCCTACAAGCAGGGCAGCTTCTCCAACGTCGATCCGAATCGCCCGCGCAAGCTGCTGCTGCACAAGGAGCAGATCGCCGACCTGCAATCGCGTGTGAAGGAGAAGGGCTTGACGATCGTGCCGCTGCGGATGTATTTCACGCGCGGCAAGGTCAAGGTGCAGCTCGGGCTCGCGCGCGGCAAGAAGCTTTGGGACAAGCGCGAGGATATCACCAAGCGTGAAGTCGAGCGGGAACTCGCGCGTGCGCGGCGCTAGGCCCGAGGCCTCGATCGAGCAGAGCATCGAACGCGACGGCATCATCCGCCGCGGCGATCGGGTTGCGATTGCGTGCAGTGGCGGGGCGGATTCGGTCGCGCTGGTGCACGCGCTCTGCGCCGTACGCAAACCGATGGAACTCGATCTTTCGATCGCGCACGTCAATCACGGCACGCGTGCGTCGGCCTGGCAGGACGAATGTGTGGTCCTGCGCATTGCGGCGAGCTTTGCGCTGCCGGTCCGCATTGCGGCGCTCCAAGCGCGTGCGCGCGACGAGGCCGCGCTGCGCGAGGCGCGCTACGCGGCGCTCGCAGAGCTGGCGCGCGCGAGCGGCGCCAACGTCATCGCAACCGCGCATCACCGCGAGGATCAGAGCGAAACGGTTTTGCTCGCGCTGCTGCGCGGCGCGGGGCCCGAGGGGCTGCGCGGTATGCGCGCGCGCCGAGCGCTCGTTCCGGGCATCGATCTCGCGCGCCCGTTGCTGCGCGTCGCGGCCGAGGATCTGCGCCACGCGGCGCACGCGCACGCGCTCCCGTACGCCGTCGACCCGACGAATGCGGACCGCGGCCTGCGCCGTAACGCGCTGCGGGCTGCGCTCGAAGCGCTGCGCCCGCTCTTTCCTGGCTTGGACGCTGCGGTCGCGCGCACGGCGGAACTCCTCGGCGAGGAATTCGACGGTTCGCAGCGTGCCGATCTGCGGCGCGAAGTGCGCGCGGCGCTTGCCGCGCAGGAGGGACTGCGCGACGTGGACTTCGCGCACGTCGAAGCGGCGGTACGCACGATCGAACGCGGGGGCTCGGGCCGCTTTCATATGAAGACCGGCGTCGAGCTGCGCGTCGAGCAGGGCATTATCGTGCGCACGGACGAGATGCCGAGATGATCGCGCGGATAAGCGAAACCTATGAGGGCGCCATCGCCGGCGAGCTCTTCGGCGCGCGGGAAATCGCGCGCGCAATCGAGCGGCTGGCGGGAGAAATCGTGCGCGACTACCGGCGGATGCCGTTGACGCTCGTCGGCGTGCTCAAAGGCGCGCTTTTCGTGACCGCCGATCTCGCGCGCGCCATCGCGGCGATACCCGACGGTCCGAGCGAGCTCTCAATCGATTACCTTTGCGTCTCGAGCTACGGCAACGCGTCGCGTTCGTCGGGCGAGGTGCGACTTCTGAAGGATGCAACCGAGCCGATCGCCGCCCGCAACGTCCTGATCGTCGAGGACATCATCGACAACGGTCTCACGCTCGAGTATCTCCGTGCGTTACTGGGAGAGCGTAATCCGGCCAGCCTTCGCAGCTGCGTCCTTTTCGACAAGCCGTTTCGACGGTTGGTCCAGGTGCCGGTCGAGTATGTGGGCCTCCAGGTCCCCGACGAGTTCGTCGTAGGTTACGGCTTGGACTACCAGGAACTCTTCCGGAACCTGCCGTACTTGGCGCAGCTTCAACCCGAGGTGTTCACCAACGGTTAAAAGTCGGTCGCCCGGAAACATTGGCCCAGGAACCGAGGTTGTAACCTACGGATACCCTTGGGCCCGAAAGCAAGAAAAGTGAGCAAGCACCTTCGTTCCATCGTCCTCATCGTCGCCGCAGTCGTCTTGGTCTTCTTCGTCGTGGAGAAGCTCATGCAGCCCGGCGAAGGCGTGCAGCGCCTCGATTACGGCGTCTTCTATCAGAAGCTCGAAGCCAACGACGTCCGCTCGTTCCGCGCGGTCGGACTCGAGGCGACCGGCGAGCTGGCCGACGGGACGAAGTACACGGTCACGCTCCCCAATACCGACGGCGCCTTTTCGCAGCAGCTCTCCAAGCACATCAAGAGCGGCGAGTACAGCTTCGAACAGCCGACCAATAGCGGGCTCGTCTCGAGCCTCGTCGGCATCGCGCCGCTGCTGCTCATTGCGGTGCTGTTCTTCTTTATACTTCGTCAGGCGCAGAGCGGAGGGAGCCAGGCGCTCTCGTTCGGCCGCTCGCGGGCGAAGATGATGAGCGAGAACCGTCCGAAGGTGACGTTCGCCGACGTCGCGGGCGTCGACGAAGCCAAAGAGGAGCTCGGCGAGATCGTCGACTTCCTCAAGTATCCCAAAAAGTATCAGGCGCTGGGCGCGCGCATCCCCAAGGGCGTGCTGCTGCTCGGACCGCCGGGCTCCGGCAAGACGCTGCTCGCGCGCGCGATCGCGGGCGAGGCGGGCGTTCCGTTCTTCTCGATCTCGGGCTCCGACTTCGTCGAGATGTTCGTCGGTGTCGGCGCTTCGCGCGTGCGCGATCTTTTCGATCAGGCCAAGAAATCGGCGCCGTGCATCGTCTTCATCGATGAAATCGACGCGGTCGGCCGTCAACGCGGCGCGGGCCTCGGCGGCGGTCACGACGAGCGCGAACAGACCCTCAATCAACTGCTCGTCGAGATGGACGGCTTCGATCAGAACACCGGCGTGATTCTGATCGCCGCGACCAATCGTCCCGACGTGCTCGACCCGGCGCTGCTGCGCCCGGGCCGCTTCGACCGCCAGATCGTCGTCGACCGCGCCGATTTCCGCGGGCGCGAAAAGATCCTCGAAGTCCACGCGCGCAACAAGCCGCTCTCGAAAGAAGTCTCGCTCGAGACGCTGGCAAAGCGGACGCCGGGCTTTTCGGGTGCGGACCTCGAGAATCTCTTGAACGAAGCCGCGCTGCTCGCGGCGCGCAAGAACAAGAACATCATCGAGATGAACGACTGCGATGAGGCCATCGATCGCGTGATGGTGGGTCCGGAGCGCAAATCGACGGTGATGAGTGCGAAAGAGAAAGAGAATACCGCCTATCACGAATCGGGTCACGCGGTTCTGGGCGGCATGCTCGACAAGGCCGACCCGGTCCACAAGGTCACGATCATTCCGCGCGGCATGGCGCTGGGCATCACCTGGTCGCTGCCGGAGGACGACCGCCATCAGATGACGCGCGAAGAGATCCTCGCGCAGATCACGATGGCGCTGGGCGGACGCTTGGCTGAAGAGGTCAAGTTCGGCGACGTGACGACCGGCGCGAGCAACGACTTCCAGAAAGCAACCGAGCTGGCGCGCCGGATGGTGACCCAGTACGGGATGAGCGAGCTGGGCCCGATTCAATTCGGACGCGGCAATCACCAAGTTTTCCTGGGACGCGACTTCGGCGAGGAGCGCAACTACTCCGAAGAGGTCGCGAGCAAGATCGACGGCGAGGTTCGCCGGATCATCGAGTCGTGTTACGAGCGCGGTCGCACGATGCTCACAGAAAACTGGGATAAAGTCGAACGTATGGTCAAATCGCTGCTCGAATACGAAACGGTCGACGCCGAGGAAGTGCGCGCAATCCTCGAGGGCAGGCCCTTCGATCGCAATGACTCCGGCGGAAGCGCGGTTCGCGCAGATGCCGAACCCGAACGAGCGCCGGCCGACGAGCCGCAGCGCGAAAAACCGACCCGGCTTCCGCCCACGATTCGTCCGGAGCCGGCCTAATGCGCCGGCCGGCCCTGCTCGTTGCGGCGCTCGCCTTGCTTGCGCCGCTTGCGGTGTCCGCGGCGCAAGGCCCCGCCACCGGCTCGCTGCCCCACGGCGGCACCTACACGGTCGTGCGCGACAACACGCTCGCCTCGGCCGCGATCGACCTGTGGTTTCGCGCGCCCGGCGACGGCTATGACGATGCGCAGCCCGGAATTTCGCGCCTGGCGGCGACGGCTGCCGCGGCGGCGACGCTTGAAAGCGGGAGATCGCTCGTCAATTTGGTGCGCGACGCCGGCGGCCGCATCGCGATCAACGTGTATCCCGACCTCGTCGACATCAGCGCGAGCGTCCCGGCAAGCGCGGCCCGCCGCGTAGTTGCGGCGATGAGTGCCGCGTACTTCGCGCCGGCGATCGACGACGATTCGCTCAAGATCGCGCGTACCGACGTCGCGGTTCTTTCCGCGCAGCAGCATTATTCGCCCGACGATCTCCTGCACGACGCGCTCTTCGCGCAACTCTTCGCATCGGGACCGGCGCACTACGCACCGATTCCGGGAGATCTCTCCGATTTCAAAGACATCACGCTCGCGCAAGTTCAGGCATTTGCAAAACGCGCGTTCCGTTCTGCCAACGCGACCTTTGCGCTCGCAGGCAACGTCGACACGTCGCTCTTCGATGCGGTGACGGCGGGTGCTCCCGGTTCGCCCGATGGCCCGATCCTGTCCTCGCCTGCGCCTGCGCCCGTCGACAAGACGATCACCGCGGCGGTGAGCGGCGAGGGCGTTGCCTGGACCGGTCCGCCGATAAGCGACGAACGCGCGGCGACGGCGATGGATTTCATCGCCGACTATCTCTTCCGCGATGGGACCGGCGTCGTCAGCAAGGCGCTCGATCCCACCGGTGACTCGTACGTGAACGGGCAGTTCATCACGCTGCACGATCCGGGGGTCATGCTGGTGACGATCGGCGGCAGCAAACCGGCCGACGTCGAGGCGAGCGTTCTCGCTGCAATCGCGAAACTGGAGCAGCCGCTCGATCCCGCGACCTTCGCGGCTGCGCGCGAGGCCTTCATGTATCACCTCGCCGCCGATACGCAAGTGCCGTCGGCGCAGGCCGACAATCTGGGCTGGTACACCGCCGAGGGCAACGGCAGCTACGCGCCCAGCGACGCGTCGAGCACGTATTGGAAGGCGGCCCGCTCGCTCGATCCGCAATTCGTTGCGTCGGTCGTCAAGAAGTATCTCGCTCATCCGGTTGTCGTACGCTTGATCACCCCGACCAGTAAGGAATCGACCTCGTGAAACTCCGCGCCGCGGCCGTGGCCGCCTTTCTGGTGCTGCTCTCCGCCGCGAGCGCCAACGCCGCCGGCGTCGGCGCGGTTCCCGTCGTCACGCGCACCGACGGCGTCACGCTCATCACGCAACAGGATGCGGCCGCGCCGCTCGTGCACGTCGTCTACGTCGTGCGCGCCGGGCTCGATCGTCAATCGCTCGCGCAGAACGGCATCGCCGCGCTGACCGCGCAGACGATACTCGACACGCCGGCAAACGGCGTGCAGCTCAGCGACGCGATCGCTGCTGCGGGCGGCTCGATTTCTTTCATCGTCGATCCGGGGGACGTGCGTTTCGAGATCGAGGCGCTGCCGCAGGATGCCGATAAGGTGCTCGCGCTTGCGCGCCAGGCGCTCGGGGCTCCCGCTATCGACGCGCCCACCGTGCACGCCGCACGCGAGCTCCTGATCACGCGTATCGCCGAGAATCAGCAGATCGCGCTGCAGGTCGGGCTCGACATGTTGAGTTCGTCGCTCGCGACCTCGGCCAATGCGGGTCTGCCGGAGTTCGGTCTTCCCGCCTCACTCGCGCAGCTCGGTCCAAGCGACGTTCGCGCGTTTTACGCGACCTATTACCGCCGCGGCGGATCGTACGTCAGTGCGGCGGGCCGCATCGACGCGCTTGCCGCGGGTTCGCTCGATCAGCTCGGTATGGTGTTGCCGGAAGGCAGCACGACTGCGGTGAGCGTGAAGCTGCCCAAACTCGTCGGCGCGTCGCGCCAGCTCGTCGCGCAGCGCGACATCGCGGCCCCGTGGCTGATCGCGCAGTACCCCGCGCCGGCGGTCGCGAGCAAAGACTACGGACCGATGCTCGTGCTCGCGTCCTTCATGCAGCGGACGCTTGCCGATATGGCCGACGTACCCGGCGTCGTCTCGGAGACCTACGCATCGCGTGCGGTCGGCGCAGTCTATCAATACGAAGACGTGCAGCCGGGTCTGGTACTCTACGTCAACGGCGGAATCGGCAATCCGAACCGCTCATTCGAGACCGCGCTCTCGATCGCTAACATTCTCGCGACGACGAAGCTCGAAGGCTCGATCGACGAGTTCAAGGCGATGGCTGCCGGCGATTTCATCAGCAGCACGAATACGCTCGAAGCGCGCGCGTGGCTTGCGGTCGTGTACGACGAGAACGGCGCACAACCCGACTATATCACGCGTACGCTGGACGCGATCGAACAGACCACCCCGGCAGATTTGCAGCGCGTAGCGCGCGAGTATCTGAGCAATCCGACGATCGCGCTGGTCGTCCCGCGCGAAGACTCGTAACGCCATTCGCGTAGCGCTCGTACACGACTATTTGAACCAGCGCGGCGGCGCGGAGCGCGTCTTCGCGCACATCGCGCGCGCCTGGCCCGATGCCCCCGTCTATACCGCTCTCTATGACGAGCGCGCCGTCGGCGATCTGATTCCGCGCGAGCGCGTGCACGCCTCGGTGCTCGCGCGTATCCCTTGGGCAAATCGCAATTTCCGGTATCTCGCGCCGCTCTATCCGCGGGCATTCGAAACCTTCGATCTGCGTGCATACGATCTGATCGTGAGTTCGACGAGCGCGTGGGCGAAGGGCGTGCGCGTTCGGGCGGGCGCCGTACACGTGTGTTTCATTCACACGGTGAGCCGCTTTCTCTTCGATTACGAACGCTATCTCGGCGGATTCGGCCTCGCTGCGCTCGCGCGGCCGATCGTAGCGTCGCTCGTGAAGTGGGACCTCGAGGCGGCGAAGCGTCCGACTCGTTACGTCGCGAATAGCGCTACCGTGCAGGAGCGCGTGCGCCGCTACTACCATCGCGATGCCGACGTGCTGCACTCACCGGCCGACGTCGATCGCTTCACGCTCGGCAGCGGAGGCGGCGACTACTTCTTCATCGCGTCGCGGCTCCTGCCGTACAA
Source organism: Candidatus Acidiferrales bacterium (assembly GCA_035507275.1). Classification (GTDB taxonomy): domain Bacteria; phylum Vulcanimicrobiota; class Vulcanimicrobiia; order Vulcanimicrobiales; family Vulcanimicrobiaceae; genus Aquilonibacter. Next base: position 13,667 of record DATJOG010000038.1, on the reverse strand, counting down.
ACGCATCGATCTCGCGATCGACGCGGCGCAGCTCGCAGGCGTCAAACTGCTCGTTGCGGGCGACGGTCCGGCGATGGCGAGCTTGCGCGAGCGTGCGCGCGCGAGCACTACGACGCTGCTCGGGTTCGTCGACGACGGCGCGGTGAATCAATTGATGGGCAACGCGATTGCGGCAATCGTCCCGGGAGAAGAAGATCTCGGCCTCGTGCCGATCGAAGCCGCGGCGGCAGGGCGGCCGACGATTGCGTATCGCGGCGGTGGTGCATGCGAGACGGTGATCGACGGTGAGACCGGCGCGTTCTTCGACGAGCCCTCCGCTGAGTCGCTCGCGGCCGTGCTGCGCGGTTTCGACGCGCGGCGTTATGACGCGCGGCGCTTGCGCGCGCACGCCGAAAGGTTCTCGCCCGCCCGGTTCATCGAGCGCCTTCGAGCAATCGTCGAAGCGACGCAAGCGTGAGCCGCGCGGGCTCGCTGCGATCGATGCGGGCCGCGCGCGCAAGCGACCGCCCGCGCAGCGTCGCACGCAGCGCGTCGTCCTCGGCGACGCCGCGCAGCGCGCGCGTCCACGCCTCGACGTCGAACGGCGGCACGAGCAGTGCGGCGCCGTCGCACGCCTCGGGCAGTGCCGACGCGTCGCTTGCGATTACCGCCGCGCCGCAGGCCATCGCCTCGACGGCCATCAAGCCGTAGCCTTCGGCGCTCGAGGGAACCGCGACCGCCAGCGCACCGCTATAGAGCGCGCGCAATTCGTCGTCGCTCGGCGCGATGGTCGCACCGGGCGCGTTGCCCGCGATGACGAGTTCGCAGCCGCCCGCCGGAAACGCACGCGCGAACGCTGCTTTGAGCGTCGGAATATTCTTGCGCTCCTCGGGGCCGGCGACGGCCAGTACGAAGGGCGGACGCTGCGGCGCTTGCGCGGGTTGCCAGAACGGATCGGGTACCGGATGAATGACGGTGAACGATGCCGCGTCGAGGCCGAAGAGCCGCGCGAACTCGCGTGCGGTCCAGAGCGAGTTGGCCGAGCGCGCGTCGGCGCGCGCAAGCGCGCGCCGAATCGGGGCTTGCTCGCGATGGCGCGCGATCCAGCTGCGATGCGCATGCGTGAATGCGAAGGCGTCGTGGAAGAGAACGAGGCTGCGCGCGCCGGGCAGCGTGAAGCGCAGCGCGTTCCACGGATACCAGACGGCGTCGTAGCTGCCGCGGCGCTCGCGCCGTACCGCGTACGGAAACTCGCGCGAAAGCTCCGCGGCGTGCGCGGCCTTGCGCACGATCAGCGTGACCTCGAGACCGCGCTCTTCGCGCCAATCCCGCAGGACGCGCCGGACGTAGCGGCCCATGCCGCGGCGGTCGTCGACGAGATTCCAGGCGTCGACGGCGACCCGCATTATTTGGCGAGCTGCGGTACGAAAATCAGCGCGAGGATCGTGTACGAGTTGAAGAGGCCGTGCGTGATCATCGACGCAAAGGCGTTCCCCGTACGATAATAGACGAACGCGAGCACCATGCCGCCGAGCGCGAGCGGCAGCGCCGCGATCGGATCGCCGTGTGCCGCGCCGAAGCAGAGTCCGCTGATCAGCGCGCCCGCCCAAAAGCCCCAGTAGCGCCGCGTCGCGTTGAAGAGGAAGACGCGAAAGATCGTCTCCTCCATGAACGGCGCGAGAACGCAGGCGAAGAGAACGAAGGCGGTGATGAGGCGCGGATCGCGCAGATGGCGCAGCATCGTGACGGCTTGTTGATCCTGCGTCGTGTGAAAGAGCGACTGTATCAACGAGGCGCCGCCATTGGCGACGACAGCCATGACGAGCGAGCCCACGAAAGCCACGAAGAGATCGCGCGGAGCGAGCGCGTGAAAGCCGAGTTGCCGGAGCGAGAGACGTGATGCCCAGGGTAAGAGTGCGAGCACCACGATCGTCAGAGCGCCTTCCGCGACGAGCGTTAGAGCGAGCGAGGCAATGACGACGAGCGGATCGCCCAGCACGCGCGGATCGACCGTCGCCGATGCCGACGATGCTGCCTGGTAGGCGCCGAAGGCGACGATCGGCACGATGACTATGAGAATCAGCAGCACCGTCGGAACGGCGCGGAAACTACCGTCCGGCCAGGTTGTCGGCCAGCCGGGAAAAGGCTTGGAGATCGAGTTGTTCACCACGTGACTCCGCTGGTAAGCCGCTCGCCGCGATGGCGTCTGCGACCGCGCCCCGGTCCATGGGAAGTGCGAGCGCCAAACTGTTCGCGAGCGTCTTGCGGCGGTACGCGAACGCGCCGCGCACGACCTTCCGAAAGAGCGCGAGGTCGCGCGGCTGCACCGCCGGCTCCGCGCGCCGCACGAGACGCACGACGGCGGAATCGACATTGGGTGCAGGATAAAATGCGCGTGGTCCCAGCGTGAACGCGCGTTCGACGTGCATTGCATATTGCACGGCGACCGATAGGCTGCCGTATGCCGGCGTGCCCGGTTTGGCGCCGATACGGTCTGCCACGTCTTTCTGAATCATCGCAACGATCGTTTCCGGGCCGCCTTCCATCTCGACCAAATCGATGATGAGCGGCGTTGCAATGTTGTATGGAAGATTGCCGGCCGCGCGCCACGGTCCACCGCGCGCGAATGCCGCGTAGTCGTAGGTCATCGCGTCGGCCATCACGATTGCCGCTTGCGCGAGATCGGGACGATTTCCCAAGATCCGCACGAGGTGCGGATCGATCTCGATCGCGGTAAGGCTCGCGCCCTCTTCGAGCAGCGCCAGCGTGAGCGCGCCGGTGCCTGCGCCGATTTCGAGCATGCGCGTGCCGTGCGGCGCATCTTCGCACGCGAGGTGCGCGATGCGCCGCGCCGCAGCGCCGTCCATCAGGAAGTTTTGCCCGAATTTCTTCTTCGGGCGCGCGCCCCACTCGGCGAGCAGAACGCGAGGGTTTACTTCAGACGGTATACCGTCACCGCCCGGCGTCCAAATTGCATCGCATCACGATAGGAAGTGTACCCGAGATCGATGCGATAGCCAATGATGGCGCCGCCGGTGTCGCCGGCAATTGCGTACCCGTAACCGGGGATATAGAGCCTGGTTCCGAGCGGAATGATACGCGGGTCGACGGCGACGATGCCGTGTCCGGCGGGAACTCCCGAGGCCGTGATGCCGCTGCATCCGCCGCAGTACGGCGTGTACGCGGTCGCGATCATCTGCATCGCCTCTGCCGCGCCGACGTGTACCACACGCGGTTGCGGTTTGCGCACGACGCGCGAACCGATGACGTGCGCCTGCACGTGACCGTTCGCATGCTGCACGAACGAAACGAGCACGTCGACCATACCGACTTGGCCTTTGTTCACGATCTTCGAGGCGCCGGGACGCAGCGAGACGTCGACGTGACGGATCGTCGGCATGGCGATGACGCGATGCTCCACGCGCTGCCAGGTCAAGAAGTGATCGATACGCACGATACCGTTCGCGGGAAGCGCGTCGTTGAGTGCGGGCGTTACGCTATCGTATTTGCCGAGACGAATGTTTTGTGATTGCAAGAGCTCGGCAACGGTCGCCGCGCTCGACGTGACGTCGATGCGGTGTTTGAGACCGGTAATGGCCAGCGGTATCGCGGCGCGATACTCGATCGACATGCGATCCGAAAGCGGCGTGTCGACGGAAGGCGAGACGTAGTCGTTCGGTCCGACCTCAATGCCGTGTTCGCGCAAGAAGTTGCCGACGGTCGACGCGTTGGTCGGTTGCTCGGTGGTGGAACCCTGCGCGGTGAAGATCACCGTGTGGGCCACGCTCTCCGAAATTCCCGTATTGCCGGCGTAGGCCGGGGACGGGTAGGTGAAAAATCCGGCCAAAGCGAGGCCGGCGGTCAAGACGCTGACAGCGAGCACGTGGCTGCGCCGCAGGGGGCCGCGTCCTATCAACCCGAGGTTCCTTTCTGTCCCAGCCCCGGTATCGGCGCACCGCACACCCGCAAGTGGCGCACGTATACCCGCAAGCTGAACCAACAGTAGGTTGTTTTTAGTCGGCGATAGTCGCCCGAAAGAGCGGGCAGGTCCCTGAGTAGAGAGTAAACGCCGTTGGTGGCGGGATGGGACTCGCGAAAGGGGAGCCCGGCAATGCAACCCGCGTTGGCCGCCTGTTGGGCGGGCGACCGTTGACCCCGGCACTATAGCATGCCCGTTCCGAAGTGGGAATATGCCATAAGTCGGAAGTTGGCAGGAGGTACCTTTTTTGGAGCGGAGCTCCACCGCTGCGGCGAAGGGGAGAGCATGAGCCAGCTGCGCGTCGGCTTTTTCACCGAGATCTACCGGCCCGTGGTCAACGGCGTGGTGGCTTCGGTCGAGACGCTCGCGCAAGGGTTGCGCGCGCGCGGCCACACCGTCTCGTGTTTCGCGCCGAGCATGCCGGGCGCACCCGAGGATGACGCGGTTTTTCGTCTGCCGTCGCTGCCGTTGCCGACGAACACGCGCTATCGCTTGACGCTGCCGCTGGTCGGACGGCGCAACGTGAACAACGTGATCAAACGCCTCGACGTGATGCACGTTCACTCGCTCTTCGTGACCGGCTGGGCGGGGCTGCGATACGCGCGCCGCTACGGCATGCCGATCGTCTACACGTATCACACGCAGCTCGAAGCTTACGCGCATTACGTGCCCTTCGAACCCAACGCGACGCGCTTTGCGGCCGGGCAGTTGACGCGCGCGTTCGGAAATCTGGTCGACGCCGTGGTGGTGCCGACGCCCGCGGTTGCTCGGCACTTGCGCGAACTCGGCGTGCAGGCGCGCATCGAAGTCGTGCCGACCGGCATCGACGTCGAGCGCTTCGGCGCAGGCGTACGCGACGAATCGCTGCGCAAGCGTTTGGGCGTGCGAGCGGGCGGCCGCTTGATCGCACTCGTTTCGCGGCTTGCGCGAGAGAAGAACGTCGACGTGCTGTTGCGCGCGCTCGCGAGCGCAAACGATCCCTCGATGGTGCTCGCGATCGCGGGTGACGGTCCGCAGCGCGACGAGCTGCAAGCGCTCGCGGTCGACCTGCGCGTCGCCGAGCGCGTCGTCTTTCTCGGCGTGGTCGCGCGCGACGAGCTTCCCAATCTCTATGCGAGCGCCGACGCTTTCGTTTTTCCGAGCACCTCGGAAACACAAGGCCTGGTACAAGCCGAGGCGCTCGCCGCCGGCTCCCTGGTCATCGCGGCGGACGCTGCGCCGAATCGCGAAGTGTTGGGCGAGGCCGCCCGCATCGTCGCGCCTTCGCCGGCCGCGTTCGCGCGTGCGCTGGGCGAGATTCCGGCGCGGCCCGACGCCGAGACGGCCGCGCGCGCCAAGGCCGCGGCGCGCCGCTTCTCCGCCGCGGCGCAAGTCGAGGCGATCCTCGGGCTCTATCGCAGCCTGGTTGACAGCACGAACATACGTTCGGTATCATAGAGCCATGGTGCAGGTGCAGCTTGGGTACGCCGCCGACCGGCTCGGAGAGGGCATCGCCTACGCACGCCTGACGACGCGGGCGGGAGAGCGGCTTGTGCGAGTCGCCTTCCGCGTACAGCGCTTCGAGGGGCTTTGCGGTCGTGAGATTGCCTACGCCGCCCTTACCGCGGTAGCGACGATGTTGCGCGAGCGCGGCCTCGAGCGCGCCTCGTTTGCACTTTCCGACGCGGATCTCGTCGCCGATTGCAACGAACATCGCGACGTTCCGCCGCCACTGGTTTTGCCGTACGTGCGGCTGGGCTGTGCGCTCAATCGATTTGCCGCCTACGCACTGCGCGTGAACGGCGATCCCGACCTCGAAGCCCGCGCCCGCGCCGAACTCGTCCTCCACAGCGCTGCTTAGCCAAGAACGCTCTGAAGCTTCCGGCAGATACGAAAGAATTGGCGCGTGCGCTCATCGGCTGGCGTCTGGTTCGTCATTCGCGTGCGGGCCCTGCGGGCGGCCGCATCATCGAGACGGAGGCCTATCCGATCGGCGATCCCGCATCGCACGCATATCGCGGCGAAACCAAGCGCAATCTCGTCATGTTCGGCCCACCGCTGCATGCCTACGTCTATCATATTTACGGGCGCTATTGGTGCTTCAACGTAACCAGCGAAGAAGACGGTCGCGGTGCCGGAATCCTGATTCGTGCGCTCGAGCCCGCCACGGGCATTACGCTGATGCGCCGGCGCCGGGGCGTCGAGGACGATCGTCTTTTGTGCAGCGGGCCGGCGAGGCTCACGATCGCGCTCGCAATCGACCACGACTGCAATGGGGCAGACCTCTTGCACGACTCCGCGATCCGCCTGCTGCCGCCGGACCGCCCTCCGGGCAAGATCGGCCGCAGCCGCCGGATCGGGCTCAACGTGGCTGCGCACCGGCTTCTGCGCTACTACGAACGAGGTAATCCCTACCTGTCGGGGCCCAAGGCTCTGTCGCCGTAGGCGCGCACGAAGCAAAGCCTTCGCTTTGACCGATACGGCCCGCTGTGCTATAGTAAGCGCGTTTAATCCCCCGTACCCGTGAATCGATGCTCGCGCGGCAGCCTCGCCCGTGATTGTGTCGCGTTCTTCACGCGTACGACTCTACGAGAGAGAACACTCCTCTGCAAACGGAACATCGCCCCAACGAAAATGGACGGCCGCAGGGTGGTGGACGTCGCCGCCGCTCCCGCCGCAGACACCATTTCAATCAACAATTTCCCCACGGCAACGAACAGTTTCCTCAAGCGGAAGCTGGTCCGCCGCTTTTGACTGCAGCCGACCTCGAAGGCAAGAAGAAAGCCGAACTGGTCGAGATCGCGCAAAACAGCGAGATCGAGCTGAGCAATCCGACGACGATGAAGAAAGACGAAATCGTCGCCGCGATTCTCGCCGCGCAGCAGCAACGCTCCGGCCTTGAGATGGCCAGCGGCATTCTCGACATCCTTCCCGAGGGCTACGGCTTTTTACGCCGCGGCGGTTACGTGATCGGCAATGACGACATCTACGTCAGTCAGTCGCAGATCCGCCGCTTCGAGCTGCGCCGCGGCGACATGGTCGAAGGTCAGGTTCGCCGCCCGAAGGAGAGCGAAAAGTATTACGGTTTGATCCGCGTCGATCGCGTCAACGGTTTCGATCCCGAGGCCATCAAAGGCCGCTCGGTCTTCGAAAAAGGCACGCCGATCTTCCCGGAAGAGCGTTATAAGCTCGAGAACCGCTCGACGCAGCTCTCGACGCGCGTCATCGATCTTTTCTGTCCGATCGGCAAGGGTCAACGTGCGTTGATCGTCTCACCGCCCAAAGCCGGTAAGACGACGCTTCTCAAGAACATCGCGCAAGGCATTTCGATCAATCATCCGGAGGCGCATATCATCGCGCTGCTCGTCGACGAGCGTCCGGAAGAAGTCACCGACATGCAGCGCACGATCGACGGCGAAGTCGTCGCGTCGACGTTCGACGAACATCCCGAGAATCACACGGCTGTCGCCGAACTTGCGATGGAGCGCGCCAAGCGTCTCGTCGAACTCGGCAAGGACGTCGTCATTCTGCTCGACTCGATCACGCGTCTGGCGCGTGCATACAATCAGGTCGTGCCGACCTCGGGGCGCACGCTCTCCGGCGGTCTCGACACCGCTTCGCTCCACAAACCCAAGCGCTTCTTCGGCGCGGCCCGCAAGATCGAAGGCGGCGGTTCACTCACGATCATCGGTACGGCGCTCGTCGAAACCGGATCGAAGATGGACGACGTCATTTTCGAAGAGTTCAAAGGCACCGGTAACATGGAGCTCAACCTCACGCGTAAACTCGCCGAGTCGCGCGTCTTCCCGGCCGTCGACATCAAGCGTTCGGGAACACGCCGCGAAGAGCTCTTGCTGACGAACGAAGAGATGCGCAAGGTGTGGATGCTTCGCCGCGTCAGCGCGGCGCTCAACACCGGCGATATCACCGAGATGATCCTCGAGAAGATGGCACAGACGCGCAACAACGACGAGTTCTTGCAGTCGGTCACGAAAGAGGCGCTCTCGATGTCGCGTGGATATGACGAATCGAACGGCGGCAACGGTCGCTACTAGCGGCAGAACCTCGTGCGTCTGAACAAATACATCGCGCAGTCCGGCGTCGCGTCGCGGCGCCGGGCCGACGAGTTGATTGCTTCGGGCAAGGTGCGCATCAACGGCAAGGTCATACGCGAGCTTGGAACGATGGTTGCGCAGGGTGACAAAGTCGACGTCAGCGGTACGCCGATCGCGCCGATCGCGCAAACCGCGTATCTGGTCGTACACAAACCCGCGGGCGTGATGACCACCATGCGCGATCCGCAAGGCCGGCGCACGATCGCCGAGCTGATTCCCAAGCGTATGCCGCGCGTCGTGCCGGTCGGCCGGCTCGATTACGATACCGCGGGCGTGCTCTTGATGACCAATGACGGCGATTTGGCAAACCGCTTGCTGCATCCGCGTTATGGCGTGGAGAAAACCTACCGCGCGACGATCGCCGGGCGCCTCTCCCCCGAAGACGTCAAGCGCTTGCACGACGGTGTCGGTCTCGACGCCGGCGAGCAGGCGGCGGGAGCGCTAGTGCGCGTGGTCGCCGTGCGCGCCGGTTTCTCGGTGGTAGATATAACCGTTCACGAGGGGCGCAATCGTCTCGTGCGGCGGATGTTCGAGGCGCTCGGCCACCCCGTCCGGGATCTCGTGCGCCTGCGTTTCGGCCCGGTCTCGCTCGGCGATCTTCCCGTAGGACACACACGTTCGCTTACCCCAAAGGAACTTTCCGCGCTGCGGCGCGTAAGAGGAACCGCATGAATCGAATGATCCGCATCACCGCCGCAACGGCGGCACTGGCGTTCGCCCTCGCCGCGACGCCCGCGTTCGCGCAATACGCGAATGAATTCACCCCCGCGAAAGTAACACACCAAGGCACGACGACACACGACATCGCGGGTTCGGGCACCGTCAGAGTGAAGGTGCAAGTCAACGCCGACGGCACGCACAAGGTCATACAGGTCGAGAGTTCGACCAATCCCGGCGACAACGCGGCCGCGGTCGAGATCGCGCAAAACTCTTCGTACAGTCCGGCACACCGCGGAAAGATGCCGGTCGATTCGTTCTATACATTCAGGCTGCGGTTCAGCGGCAAAGCCGTCGTTGCGAACGAGGAAGAGTCGGCCATCGCGAGTCAGGCGGGCGGCGTCGACGTGTCGGGAATCGATGCGCTGGTGCGCGGGGGGAAGTACAAGGACGCGATCGCCAAAGCAAACGAAGCGCTTGCCTCGTCCCCTGGAAACCCGGCCGTGCTGCAGTTGCTGGGCGCCGCGCAGTATTTCGACAACGACTTCGTCGACGCGGCGACCAGCTTCAGCCGTGTCGACGACATCAAGAAGCCGTTCCAGTCGATCGCGGCCCAATCGTTCGCGGCCGGCTCGGTGCGTGTCTCTCAGAGCGATCCCAGCGAGTCGCTCGACTGGGCGCGTAAGGCCGTCGCGGTCTCGGGCGGTGACGCAAATTCCCGTTTCGCGCTGGGTGTCGCGCAGCTCGCAAACAAGCAGTACCCCGACGCGCTCGCGACGCTCAAGAGCGTTCACGACTCGATGATCGCCGACCCGAAGAGCGATTCGAAGGCGAAACTGCAAGTCGACCAAGAGCTGCTGCAAGCCTACCTTGCAACCAACGATACGGCGAGCGCAAGCTCTCTGGCCGCGGAGATGAAGGCGCTCGATCCCAGCGGGGGAGACGCCGCCGCTCATGCCATCGCGGTCCACTATTTGCAGCTCGGCGGCGACGCGATGACGGCGAAGAAGTTCGGCGACGCGGTCAAGTACTTCGATCAGGCGGCGAACGCGGGCAGCTCGGCCGACGTGGTCACGGCGAACTACTCTGCTGCGTTAGCAATTGAAAACATGGGTCCTTCGGACAAACCAGACTACTCGAAAGCCAAGGGCTATGCTATCAAGGCGGTTACTGCGGCGCCCGACGATCCCATGGCAAATTTTGCCGCCGGCATCGCATATGCCGACACGTATGCCGCCGGCAGGAACAGAGACGACCGAGCACAGGCCCTTACCTACCTCAATAAGGCGGATCAGCTCGCGAAGGCCGCCGGAAACCTTGCCTTCGCACAACAAATCGAAGCCCAGATTAAGAACATACCGCAGTAAAACGTACCAGGACTTTCAGGGGGGGTGGGCCAATGGACCACCCCTCACGGGGGGCGGCGAACCGCCCGTGTTTCCATTTGTCTAGCGCTTACTTTGTGAATACCCGGGAGGGTTTCGAAACTCGTGTTTGATGGATTTATAAGTGTAATGGATCGCGGCGGTCCCGTTATGTGGATGCTGCTGATTTGTTCCATCATCGTCGTCGCAATCGTTATCGAGCGACTCATCTTCTTCTCGTCGCAGCACAGCGATACCAAAGGTCTTTTGCGCCAGATCGGAAGCAAGATTGCGGCGGACGATCTCGACGGCGCGATCAAGATCTGCCAGAGCAATAAAGGCATGCTTCCCCGGATCCTCGAGTTCGGTCTTCGTCGCGGTGAAAAGAACCGCGCCGATATCACCGACGCGCTTTCGATTGCGCTGATGGAACACCTCAACGCTCTCGAGCGCTTCCTCGGAGTCATCGGTACGATCGCGGTCATCGCGCCGTTCATCGGTCTCTCCGGTACGGTGCTCGGTATCATCCGCGCGTTCGAAGATATCGCGCTCAAAGGTAACTCGACGCCTGCGGTCGTCGCCGGCGGCGTTTCTGAAGCGCTGATCACCACCTTCGCCGGTCTCGTCGTCGCGATCGTGGCCGTGATCTTCTTCAACTACTTCAAGTCGCGCATCAAGGCATACAATCAGGAGATGATCGTCGCGGCCAACCAGCTCGCCGAAATGCTCCACTTCCACAACACCGGCGCGCCGATCCCGACCGAGCTGTATCAGCCGTCGAAGAGCTCGTAAGGACGGAGCACTAGCGTGTCACTGCTTTCGGCTCAACAAGAGTCCGATGTCATGGCGGAAATCAACATCACGCCGTTCACCGACGTGCTCTTGGTGCTGCTCATTATCTTCATGATTCTGGCTGCTCTCGTGACACCGCCGGGCTTCGAAAAAGAACTGCCCAATACCAACAACAACCAGAGTCAGCAACAGAATCAACACAAGGATATCGAGGTCGTGGTCAATGCGAAGGGTGTCATCTACGTCGATGGCACGCGCACGGACACCACAGGGATCTATCGGGTGATGGCCCTTACCCGCATCAAACGCGGGAACAAGCACGTCTCGGTCACCGCGGATACGAAAGCGCCGTATGGCGTGATCATCCGCATTCTCGATGCTGCGAAGGAAGCCGGACTCGAAGACGTCGGCTTCGTCACATCCTAGGTGGAGGTTTAACGACCCGTGGCCGTTTCGACAGGTGGGGGAGACGATGATGTGATGTCGACCATCAACATCACGCCGTTTACGGACGTGCTGTTGGTGCTCCTCATCATCTTCATCATTCTCGCTTCAGTCACGAAAGAGCCGAAGTTGCCCGATGCCCGTAATAAGGACAAAGTGCAGCCTTCGCAGATCGTCGTGATCATCGACGACAAAGACAACATCCAGATCGGCTCCAATACCGTAACGATCAATCAAGCTCATGACGCATTCGAGACGCTTCAAGACCAAACCGGACATAGATTCCGCAGCGTCATCATCAAAGCGAACCCGAAGGCAAATTACGGCACCATCCTGCAAGTGATGGACGCCGCAAAATCTACGGGATTGGTCGACTTCGGTCTGGCCAATCACATCGAAGGTACGCCGGAGGGGCAAAGTTCATAGCTGATGGCGACGAAGCAGCAGAAGAAACAGAAGACGTACATTACCACCGGCGAGCGCATCCGGAATTATCTCGGCATGGGGTTTGCGTTGTCGGTTCTGATCAACTTACTTGCGTCGCCGCTCTATCCGAACCTCAAGGCGCATCATGAGGATTCGGAAGTCGAAAAAGTCAGCGTGACCAAGAAGGTGCAGGTCAGGGTACCGACGCCGCCGCCGCCGACGCCGACGCCTCCGCCGACGCCGACGCCTCCTCCGGCGACGCCGCCGCCGCACAAGCAGACGCAAGTCGTGCAAAAGCTCAAGGTCAACCCTCCGATTACGCACAACAACGCGAACTCGGCATCGGAAGAGCACACGAATACGTACACGCAAGGCAGCGAGAACGGCAATCCCAACGGCAACAGCGCGACCGGCGCACCCGAAGGTACGCCGGCACCGACGGAAAAGCCGGCGTGCGCCAACCCGAATTCGGAAGCGACGGTAAGCAACGCGATGTCGCCGGATTATCCGGATTCGGCTCGCGATCTGGGCTTGGGACCGGTCACGGTGCTCGTCGTTGTGACGATCGGCCCGAGCGGGAACCTGATCGACGCCAAGATCCAGCAATCATCCAATAACTCGGCGATCGACCAAGCGGCGCTGCGTGCCGCGCGGCAATCGCAGTACGAGCCGAAGTATGTGGCCTGTCAACCGACAACGGGTTCGTACATCTTTAGAGCGGAATTCAACCCCGACTAAAGAACCTCGGGCACTATGGACAGCAAACGAGCGCGACGGTTTTTGATCGTCGCGTTTGCTTTGTCACTCCTCATCCACTTGATACTCTCCGGGGTCATCCGCTGGCCGTTCCATCCATCGACCGGAGAAGTGCAGATGGTGAGTATCGAGCATCTGCATAAGACGCGCATCCTTCACGTAACTCCACCGCCCAGACGCACGCCTACACCCTCGGTGCATAAGGCCCCGGTCCACGTCGCGAAGGCCGTCGCATTCAATCCGAATTCGCACCTTACCGAAGGGAGGGCCGCGTTCGGGTCGGCATCGCCCGCGCCCACACCGACGCCCGAACCCACCCCGAACTGCGCGACGAACGACACGCCGGTGCAGCTCGTTGCAACCCCGTCGCCGCCGGCGACCATCGCGCCCGATGCACGCGCCGATGGCGCAAGCGGCATCGCGCGCATTCGTGTCGTCGTCAGTTCAGACGGAGCCGTCGAGAGCACGTCGGTCGTGCAAAGTAGCGGAAGCTCGCTCCTTGACGTTGTTGCAACCGACATTGCCCGCGCCTCACAATACACGCCGGCGACGCACGCGTGCAAAGCCATCGCAAGCGCCTACGTCTTTGGAGTAGAGTTTAGTCCCTATTAGGGCTAGAGCATCCCCATGTCGCGCAGGAGGTGCAGCGTATCGATGTAGCGCTGCAGCGAGGTCTTGGTTGCGTCGTCAACGTCGAGGAAGGCGATGCCGGTGCGATAGCGCTGCAGCATCGGATCGTAACGCGACCAACGCACGATGCCGCGCACGCGCAACACCGGCTGCTGATCGCCGCGCAACTCGATCTGTACGTTGACGGGATCCTCGCGGTTCAGCTCCGCATTCGTGAGCATAGCCATTCCGCCGAGCGCGATGTCGTACGTCTCGGTAAATTCGGGTGCGAAGTCGTCGCCGATCGAGTAGGACACGAGCAGCGTATCGCCCACACGCGCAAATTTGCGCTCTTGCGGTTCCGCGGCACGGGTCTCTTCGTGCTGGTCCACTGCCGGAAACGCCTTAGGCCGCTTGCGTTGGCAATCCTCCATACGTGGGAGGCTCCCTTCGGCGCAGGGGCGTACCTGAGTGCTCCGTGACCGATCTCCAAGTGCTGATCCTTGCGCTGCTACAAGGCGTCAGCGAACTCTTTCCTATATCGAGCCTCGGCCATACGATACTGGT
>DATJOG010000037.1:0-58987 GCA_035507275.1 Candidatus Acidiferrales bacterium | reverse complement strand
CGGTGGACGAACGATGGGCGCAACAGGTAATCGCAGACATCGAGGCATACGGGCGCGCTAAAGAGATCGACGTATCGGAGCACGTCGCAGCGATGAGACGCGATTCGACCACGTGGGCACGATTTAAACCTGAGGAGCTGTGTGCTGCTTGCTGCCACGAAACGGTCCCGGTGCCATACAGTGGGATAGTCACTTTGGCGCCGGGTCTCTCGCAATGCGTTCGCGAAAATGTCAACGTCCTTCCAGAGCGATCGTAGCAGGCCGTAGCCCCGAACGGTTGGGGGCGCGCCTCGGAAACCACGTTCGCGCGTATCGCCCAAACTCAGACGGATGGGCTACTCCTGTGGCAAGGCTGCTGGGCGTTGGGCTCCAAAAACCTCGCGCGCGCGCGCGCGTTGGGAGTACGTAAAACCCCGCGCGCGCGGGTTGAATGTGTCGGAAACGCCACCCAGGCGGCCCGACAGCGCGATCGGGACGATGGCAGCGACTGGGAACGTCGGAGGCATCGCTTGAAAGCCATTCTGTCTCCTGGAACGTGCGGGCGCGGGCACCTCTTCGCATTCCATAAAGCCCTCACGCGCGCGCACGCGCGAGAGCATTTCGCTCCTTGTTGCAATATCCACTAACCATCCACTAACCAGCGGCTATGCAATGATATGGGGTCCAACCGAATGGCAGCGCGAAGTCGGAAGCGCCTTATTTCACCGTACTGCGCGGCACGGACCGATACCGGGCAGAATGGCGCCCGCGTATCCTACACGCTCCCGCCAATTATTGGTTTGCCGCCGCTTGGACGGCTAACAAGAGTTCCGCTCCCCGAACTTTCTCGGCATCGTCGAAGATCTTGACGATTTCGCCGGTTGGCGACACGATTTCCAGCAGGTCGTTGTGGACGACGTCGTAGTCGACGTGGGCTGCATCAGCGACCTTGTTTTGGACTTCCGGTTCGGCGACGTAGGTGCCCGCTTTCTTTTCGAGCGCTTCGTCGCGCGCCTCCTCGGCCAACGTCACTCGCTCGTAGTCGATCATATAGCCGTCGCGGACGACGCGGTGGATCTCTGCAGCGCTGCCCGTGAGATATTGCCAGTGCGTGTCACTGGGATTCCATCCATATTCACGCATGAACGCGCTCATCGCTTTGGGTCCGCTGCCGGTAGGATCCACGTTGAATGCAACGATCTGCACGCGATCCGCTAGACCATCACGTTCGCGCGCGTGTTCGAACGTGGCGAGCCGTTGCGCGATGAGCGGACAGTATGTAGTGCAATATGGAAAAAGGAACGTAACGATCTGCACTTTACCGCGCAGCGATGAAGATGGAACGCGCTGCCCCAATTGATTGGTGAGCGTGTATTGCGGCGCAGGTCGAATCCCTTGGATCTGCCCGCGGCTGCAGCCCGCCGCGCCGGCGAGCGCCAGGGCCGCAGCGAGTGCGACCCTGCCGACTGCTATCCGGCCGAGGTGCGGAAGAGACGCGGGCATAGCAGCACGCCGGTAGGCTGACCTGCAAGCCAGTCGACTTCGCCCTCACTGACGTTGAATTGAATCGTGTACGGCATGCCTTGCCAGGGAACCGGGAAGGGCACTTTCAAGCGGATGTAGTGATAGTCGCCGGTCGGCGTCTGCAATTGCAACGCCAGTTGCAGCGGTGCCTTCGCCACGAGCGTCGGGTCCGAATACATCCAAATGTAGAACGAGTCCTGATCGTCTTCGATCGTGATGCGCGCCGGGAGCGGATCGGGAACCGGTTTGTCGCACGCCACTTCGTTCATCGGGAATAGCACGTAGCTGGGCTGCAGATAGAGAAACGATTGCGGCGCCGTTCCGGTAATCAACATCGGATGCGGCACCGGAGGCGGTATCTGGGTGAGCTGCTCGCTGATCGTGCGGTCGTGACCTGCGATGACGAAGAGCCAATCGACCGCCGCGCACGGAAGCTGCGGCGAGTAGATCTGCATTTGATACAGACCCTGCGGCGCGTCGAACTCGACCGTGCCGCCGTTGGAATAACGCTCGAAGGTGAAATCCCGGTTGAGATGCGGTTTGTTGATGCGGTCGAGAAGCTTTACATGGACCGTTTCTTGGGCGGTCTGCGGGCCTTGCATCATGGCGCTGCACAGCGCGAGATGCAGGACGATATGTGCGCCGGGAATCACGTGAAGCGACCCGTGCGCGCAGCCTTAGCGACCAGCGCCGCGCGCGAGCGAACGCCCAGCGCTTTGAAAATGAGTTTGAGGTGGTTGCGCACGGTCGAGCGGCTCCGTCCCAGGCGCGCCGCGATCGCATCGGTGGAGAGGCCTTCGCAAATCATATTGAAGACACGTTCTTGCGTCGGCGTGAGTGACATGTCCTCGCTCGCGACCGCTTGTTCCGCGATCTCGCGCGCCTGCGCGTAGAGCCAGGACCGATCGTAGAATTCGAGGTTTTCCAGCGCCAGGAGCCGCCAGCGCTCGCGGCCCGTCGCTTGCGCCAGGGCAAGCGCGGCCTTGCCCGCCCGCCACTCGCAGCCGGCTTGCGAGAAGGACTCGTAAGCGGCGCTCAGGTCGCGGACGCCTTCGCGCACGCGTCCGCCGGCGACATGCACGACACCGCGCGCCGCGGTCGCGATCGGATCGCGCGACTCGACGAGCGTCGAGTGACGGGCGATCGCGGCTGCCGCGCTCGCGGGATCGGTCGGCGCCAGCACTTCGGCGAGCAAGAGCAGCGCCGCGCGCTGGCGCTCGCTCGTGCGCGGCCAGTCGACCCCGTGCAGCAGATCGATCGCTGCCGCGAGCTCGTTCGCGCACCAATGCTCTTCGCCGGCATTGCGCGCAAGCTGCGCGCGATCGAGCATCACGATCGCCCGTAGCGCGGCGCTTCCGAGCGACTCGGCCAGCGAGCCTGCATCGCGCAGATAGCGGAACGATCCGAGCGAGTCGCCGGCAAGCGCTTTGCACCATGCAAGCGATCGCAACGCGTTGAAATGGTCGCTTGCGAAATCCGGCGACCACACCGGACGCGACGCAACCGCGTCGGCGACGGTAGCCGCCGCTGCCGGCGCCGGCAGTTCGGAGGCCAGTATGCCGAGTTCGCCGATCGTGCGATACCACAGCGCGACGTGCGCGTCGAGATTCTCGCCGAGCATCGTGAGTAAACGCATGAGCGACGCGGCGTGCTCGCCGTAGCGCGATTCGGCACGGTGAATCTCGGCTTTGAGTCCCTCGCTCACGATACGTCCGTCGATGCGCCGGTCGACGAGCGAGGTTTCGTAGCAGCGCCACGCGTCGCCGATGCGGGACTCGGCGATGTAACGCCGTCCGCGCGCGGCGGCCAGCTGCGCGGCTTGCGCGAGGGAACGCGGATCGAGCTGCTGGCGCGCGCGATCGAAATGCGCGTCGGCGGTTTCGTATTCTCGCAGCTGTGCGAAGGCCGCTCCCAGCAGCAACTCGGAGGCGAAGCGCTCGACGTCGCTCGCAAAGCGTCCGCGCTGCGCGAGCAAGAGATCGACCGCGGTCGAAGCGTCGCGGGCGAGCGCGATCCGGGCCCGCGTCAGTACGAGTTCGACCGGGATTTCACGCGCGGCCGGCGCGTGTTCGTCGAATATCGCCGACGCTTCCGAAAAGCGCGCGAGCGCGTAGGCCTCCCGGACGCGAACGGTCCAGCGAGAGGAGGCGGCCTCGGGCGGTCGTGCCATTTGGGGGAGGGATTGGCGAGCGCTCCGGGCCGGACCCGCTAAAGGAGTACGTTAGGACTAGCCCAAATGGGCTAGCCCCAAGCCCCATAACTCGTGTCCGGAGGCTACATCGTGCTCGATACGACCAGTGCCTTTCGTTCCCGGCTTTTGGCCGATGATGTTCAGCGGCGTATACTTTATTATCCGCGGACGCTCGCAGCGGCGACCTACGTACGCGATCATATCGGCGAGCCGATCCGCTTGGAGACGGCCGCGGCGCTGGCAGGGATGACACCCTGCGCGTTCTCGCGCTACTTTGCCGAGAAAGTCGGCATCACGTTCTCGACCTTGGTGAAGACCCTGCGCATCGAGTACGCGCTCTCCCATCTCGAACAGCGCGACGGCGCCATCTCGGCGCTTGCCGCGCAAACCGGCTATCAGAGCTGCTGTACGTTTTCGCGCGCTTTCAAAGACGTTATGGGACAGTCGCCTTCGGAATACCGGCGGCGCATGCTCTTCGAACGCTAACTCGGCGGCGGCTTCTCACCACCGGCGCAGGCGGAGCTGCGCTGCTCGCGCTCGGCGGCTGTGCCCCATCGGGCGATCATCAGGCGATGCTGCGCGCAATCGCACGCGTGATGCTGCAAGGCGCGCTGCCGGATGACGGCGCGTCGCTCGACGCAGCGGTGCACGGCGTACGCGTCGCCATCGCCGGTCTTCCCGCGGCCGTGCAAGGCGAGCTGCAGCAACTCTTCGGGTTGCTCGAATTTCCGCCGACGCGCCGTTTCGTCGCGGGCGTGGGCCCGTGGGATCGCGCCTCGGACACCGAGATCGCCGCCTTCCTGCAACGCTGGCGCACGAGTAACGCGCGGCTCCTGCGCAGCGGATATCAAGCACTGCATCAGCTGATCATGGCGGGCTGGTACGGCAACGACGCAGCCTGGCCGCGGATCGGCTATCCGGGACCGCCACGTTTCCCGTGATCTACGACGGAACCGCGCTCGATCGCGACCGCGCGTTCGAGGCCGATGTGGCGATCGTCGGAACCGGCGCGGGCGGCGGCACCGCTGCCGAGATTCTCGCCGAAAAGGGACTGCGCGTCGTGCTGGTCGAGGAGGGCCCGTTACGCACGTCGCGCGATTTTCACATGCTCGAACGCGAGGCGTATCCGCAGCTTTATCAAGAGTCGGCCGGACGGCGCACCAAAGACAAAGGCATCGTGATATTGCAGGGCCGCGCGGTCGGCGGTTCGACTACCGTGAACTGGACCAGCAGCTTCCGGACGCCCGCGCAGACGCTGCAGTACTGGAACGAACACTTCGGGTTGCACGACTACACCGTGGGCGAACTCGCGCCGTGGTTCGAGCACATGGAGAAGCGGCTCAACGTGCATCCGTGGGACGAGCCGCCCAATCCGAACAACGCCATCCTCGCGCGCGGCGCGCGCGCGCTCGGCATCCCGACCGCGGTCATTCCGCGCAACGTGAAGGGCTGTCACAATCTCGGCTATTGCGGTATGGGCTGCCCGGTCGATGCCAAGCAGTCGATGCTCGTCACGACGATTCCGGCGGCGCTCGAACGCGGAGCGATTCTGATTCATAACACGCGCGCGCAGCGTTTCACGTTGCACGGCGATCGCGTCGCCTCGCTCGAATGTGTTGCGGGCGCGCGCACGATAACCGTGACCGCGCGCGCATATGTCGCGGCGGGCGGCGCGATCAATACGCCCGCGCTCTTATTGCGCAGCAGCGTACCCGATCCGCACGGCCTGCTCGGCAGACGAACGTTTCTGCACCCGACGCTGATCTCGGCGGCGGTGATGCCGGAGGTCGTCGCGCCCTTCGCCGGCGCGCCGCAATCGATCTACAGCGATCACTTTCTTCACACACAGGCGTTGGACGGTCCGATCGGTTACAAACTCGAGGTCCCGCCGGTACATCCCGTGCTGTTGAGCACGACGACGCCGGGATTCGGCTCGTCGCACGCTCAGCTGCTCGCGCAGCTTCCGCATCTGCAAGTGATCATTGCATTGCTGCGCGACGGTTTTCATCCGGAGAGCGACGGCGGGAACGTGGGTTTGCGCGGCGACGGCTCGCCGCTGCTCGATTACCCGATATCGCCGTACGTCTGGGAGGGCGCGCGGCGCGCGCTGAAAACGATGGCGCAGATTCAATTCGCTGCGGGCGCGACCTCGGTGCTGCCGGTACACGAGTCCGCACAGCCGGTGACGTCGCTCGCCCAGGCCGAGCATCTGATCGACGCGTTGCCGATGGAGATTTTACGCGCGACCGTCGTAAGCGCGCATGTGATGGGCGGATGCGGCATGGGCTCCGATCCGGCGCACTCGGTGATTGGCACAGACGGCCGCTTCCATCATCTCGAGAACCTATACGTCTTCGACGGCTCGACCTTTCCGACGAGCATCGGTGCGAACCCGCAACTCTCGATCTACGGCATGGTCGCGCGCAACGCGAGCAGGCTCGCGGCGCGGCTCTAGCCAAGCGCTACGCACTATGGAACAAACGATGGTTCATCTCGCCGAAGGCGCGGCCTGGGTCATCTTCGTCGTCATCATCTTCGCGATCATCGGCGTGGTCGCGACGATTCGCTGGATCGTCGGACTGGTGACCGCGGGCGAGCGCGCGGTCGAGGGCGGCGTGAAGAGCGTCGAAGACAAGCTCACCGGGCACGGCGAGTAGCACTCAAAACAAGAGCGTCTGAAACTCGGAGACGGTAGCGAAGCCGACGCGCTCGTAGAGCGCCACGGCCTTCTCGTTGAAATCGTTGACGTAGAGCGAGAGCGTCGGCGAAAGCTCGAGCAAGCGATCGCAGATCGCGCCGAGCGCGGCGGTCGCTAGGCCCTTGCCGCGCAACTCGGGCGGCGTCCAAATGCCCTGCAGTTGCGCGGTTTGCGGACTCCACGGTCCGACGTTGCAGAAAAAGCACAACCGGCTGTAGGACTCGCCTACCCACCACAGCCCGCGATTGATCATCGCGCGGACGTTCGACGTGAACTCCGGTGAGGAACGCATCGGGTCGTAATCCAGCTCGATCGCGATCATCGCCGACGAATTATCCGCGACCGCGGTCCATTCGTCGATGCGTGCGCGGCGTACGAGCACCGTGTGTTCGTAGGGACGCAGCATCGAGCGGTCGACCATCATGACGAACTGACGGTCGCGCACGGCGCGCGGGCGCTCGTGACCGCGTCGTATCAACGACCAGTAGAGCGCAATCTCCTCGCGGGGTCCGACGATCATCTTTTCACCGCGGTTGTCCGCGCCCAGCCGCGCGAACGCCTCGATCGTGGCCGGATCGTCGGCGGCGAGCGCGACCTGCCGCGAGAAGAAGGCGACCCCGCGCACGCGGTTCCCTTCGTCGAGCGCAACGTAGAGCGCGCTACGCGTCACGGGCGCGAGATCGAAGAGAATCAGATAGGTGAGAAAGACGTTCGCATACGGCTTGCGCGCAAGGTAAGCCAGAGCGTCTCTCTCGTGCGCGCTCGTCATGCGCTCGACGCGCACCATCACTCGAATCGTTCGAGGATCAGCAGCTTGCCGGTGGGCGTCTTGCTCCCGCCCTCCGGTTCCACGCTGATGGCGACGGCGGCGGTCTCTTTCGCGGAAACGGGCAGCGCCACGACGGCGACGCCGTGTACGTCGGGAACGAACGGCGTCGAAGGCTGGAACGCCGCGCTGCCCTTGGGTTGCGTCCAAGCCTGATAGACTTTGCCGTGCGGCGGTTGCGTCATATCGCGCATCGTGAGATAGACGCGATCGCGCACCATCACGATCTGGCCGCCGGGAACGTCGTAGCGCTGCGCGTCTTCGTCCATGAGATCTTCGAGCATGCTGCGCTCGTTTGCGAGCGCACGCACGACCCCGCTCGAACGCGCCTGCAAGCTGGTAACCTGCGATTGCGCTGCTTTGAGCTGCTCGCTCAGCGAAAGGTTGAGCAGCGAGAGCGCGACTGCTAAGGCAAAACAGACCGCAGCGACCAGATAAGCCGGCCAAACGATGGGTCGCCGCGCGCGCGTCTCGGGTTTCACGGAGCCACCCTTCGCCTCGGCGAAGTGGCGGCCATGCAGGATTTGATCGAACGTTTGCGTTCTGCAAATGCGGTACTGGTGCTCACCGGTTCGGGCATTTCCGCGGAGAGCGGCCTCCCAACGTTTCGCGGAACCGGCGGGCTCTGGCGCACGCACCGTGTCGAAGAGCTGGCGTCACCGCAGGGATTCGCGCGCGACCCGCGCTTGGTGTGGACGTGGTACAACGAACGCAACGCCGTACACCGCCGGGCCCAACCCAACGCAGGTCACTATGCTATCGCTGCGCTCGAGGAGCGCTATCGCGACTTCACGCTCGCGACGCAGAACGTCGACTCGCTGCACCTGCGCGCGGGATCGCGCAACGTGCTCGAATTGCACGGCGCGCTGCGCACCGCGCGCTGCACGGGGTGCGACGCGCGCGAGCCGATCGATGCGCGCGGTCTCGATCTCGATCGCATCGATCATACCTGTGGCGGGCGGATGCGGCCGGATATCGTGTGGTTCGGAGAGGCGTTGCCGCCACACGCCTGGCAGCGCGCAGTCGAAGCCGCCGACCGGGCCGACGTGATTTTGGTAGTCGGAACGAGCGCGGTCGTCTATCCGGCCGCCGCGCTCGCGACGCGAGGCGGCGCCTTCGTCGCCGAGGTCAATCCCGAGGAAACGGCGATCAGCGAACGGGTCGACTGTGTCGTGCGGGGCACCGCCGCGCAGGCGCTGCCGCGCTTGCTGGAATTGCTGTGAAGCGGACCTGTAGCTGGGCCGATACGAGAAGTATGAGTCTATCACGCGCCCGTTTTATCGTGGGGTCGGGTTTGGGTGCCGGCGCCGTTGTGCTGCTGGATCGATTGGTCGCTCGGGCTGAAAACGCCGACGCAGGCGATCTCGACACGCTCAATGCCGCAATCGAACTCGAGCGAGCCGGCATCAAAGCGTATGACGATGCCGCCTCCACCAAACTCCTGACACCGCGAGTCCTGCAGATCGCGATGCTCTTCAAGCGGGATCATGAAACACACTTGGCGGCGTTGATCGCAGCGGTACAGAGCGGCGGCGGCACCGTGACCGGCAAAACCGCGCACCTCGAGTATCCGCGCCTGGCTAGCCAAGCCGACGTCATCGCCTTCGCGCAGAGCGTCGAAGAAAAGGCGGCCAGCACCTATCTCTCGGTCATTCCGGAGTTCAAGAATCGCGAGCTCGCGCAAGTGACCGCGTCGATTCTCGGCGTCGAAACGATTCACGTCGGCATTCTCTCGCAGGCGCTCGACGCGTTTCCGCCCTATCCCGGCGGTTTCGTGAAGTAGGCGATGCGCTTCGATTTCGTCGCACGCTTTTCGGCGGTGTTGCTCGTTTGCGCCGTCGGCATCGCGGGCGCGCTCTCGTACTTTTTCGCGCGCGCACACCTGGACTCGCTCAAGCGCGACCTGATCACCACCGCCGTCGGACAGGCGAGCGCCGCGCTGCAGCCCACGCTCGAGCGTCACATGAGCGTCAACGAAGCGGCGAAGAACGTCGAAAACTTCAATCCGCTGGTGCGCGGCGTGCGCTTGTATACCACGCAGGGCGATCCGCTCGAACCGGCGAGCGGCCCGCCGGTTACGAACTATGCGCGCGAAGCGATCGCGCAGCAAAACGTGGTGCAGTCGCCGGCGCACGAGGTCGCCGGCGAATCCATCGTCACCGCGTTCGTGCCGCTCGCGGGCGCAACCGGAAATTACCTTGCGGTAGCGGCCGTCGACGTCTCGGTCGGGCAGCTCGAAGCCCAGTCGGGCGGCGAGACGCAGTTCGTCGTCACCTCGACGATCATCGCTTGTTCGGTGATCTTTCTCTCGCTTCTCACCTTGGCGATCGCGGCGCAGCGCGAACTCAATCGGCGCCGCCGCGCGGCCGAAACGACCTTCTTGCAAACGATGCAGGGTATTGCGACGATCGTCGATCAGCGCGATCCCTACACGGCCGGCCACTCGCACCGCGTTGCCGAGTACTCGGCTGCGATCGCCGCACAGCTCGGTCTTTCCAAGACGCTGATCGATCGCGTGCGCTGGAGCGCGCTGCTCCACGATCTCGGAAAAATCGGCATTCCCGACGCGGTGCTGCTCAAGCCGGGGCCGTTCGACGAAGGCGAACGCGCGGTCATCAATCAGCATCCGAAAATCGCACGCGACATACTCGGCGCGGTCGAAGCGATGAGCGAGATCGTGCCGTGCGTGTTGCATCACCACGAACGCTGGGACGGCAAGGGGTACCCCGACGGACTGACGGGCGAGCAGATTCCCTTGCTCTCGCGCGTGATCGCGGTCGCGGATACCTTCGACGCGATGACCACGAACCGGCCTTATCGCGACGCGCTCTCGCCTCAGGAGGCAAAGCGCCGTCTCCAAGATGGTGCGGGCGTGCAATGGTGCGAGAAATGTGTCGGTGCGATGATCGTGCTGATCGACGGCGAGCGCGTGAAACCGCCGGCCGATCAGAGCAAACAGTTCGGCCGGCGTTTACAAGTCAGCGACGTATATCGATCGTAAGATCGGCGCTATCGCTTGGAACATCGACGGTTTGCGTGCGTTCGCCGCTACCCGGATCCCATGCGTGAAGCACGTATTTCCCCGCCGGAACCCCGGTGATCGCGTAGCTCCCGTTCGCGCTCTGCGCGTACGGGCCGTCGGTTACGACGATCGTTGCGTGCATCGACGCGTGGATGTGGCAGTGCACCTCGATGATGCCGGGGTTGGGGAAGGGCACCGTCTTGCCGGGCCCCGTGTCGTAGAAGCCGATGTCGAACGGATCGGCCGGCGACGTCGAGTAAATGCTGTGGAAAAACGGATCTTCGTTGGGAAAGCGCACCGTCGAGCCGGCCGGAATCACGATGTACTCCGGTATGAAACTGCGATCGTGATTGGTGAGAACGCCTTCGATCGGTTTGGGCAACGCTTTGGGCGCGCTGATCCAGAGCACGGCGGCGTCGGTCGTGCCGTGAATGGTCGCCGCTTGCGCGGCGAGCGGCACGACGCTAAGGAGGAAGCTGAACAGGAGGGCCGTTGTCGTCTTCATAGGTTCCCAAAACGGGCGGCGGCTCGGGAAGTGCGGGTGCGTCGTCGTCGAGCCGGGAGAAGTGCGTGAACTCCGGCGGAGCCGTGCCGGTGACGCGTTCGTCGATCCGGTGTTCGGGCGGCGGCGCTTCCGGCGCGATATACGAATCGGGTTCGACTGCGGCAGGCTCGTTCGTTTCGTACGAATGAACGACCGTCTCGGTGAAGGCGCGCTGCGAGGGCAGCGTGAGCAAGCGATCGTCCGCGGCGCGGCGCGTGAGTCCGCGAATGATATACGCGTTCTGCAGGCGACGCAAGCCGCGCAGCGGCAGCGACGACGTCGGCACGCCGACGAAAAGGTCGCGGACGACGTCGTAGGTTTTCTCCGACGCGATGATCGAGGCGTTGAGATCTTCGGAAGCGGCTTCCAGGCGCGCGGCGACCGCGACCGGATTCCCGATGACCGCAAACTCGCGCCGGTCCTTGTACCCGGAATCGCCCGCGACGATCTTCCCGGAGTTGACGCCCATGCCGACGGTGATCGGCTTGCGGCCCTGCGCCCGCCAGCGCGCTTCCATGGCGTCGATCACGCGCATGATGTCGAGGCCGGCGCGCAGCGCGCGCTCCTCTTGAAACTTCTCTTCGATCAGAACGCCGAAGACGGCCATCACGGTGTCGCCGCGCAAGCTCTCGATCATACCGCGATGGCGCTGCACCGCCTGACCGACGACCGTATAGAATTCGTTGAGGTAACGTAAGGCCTCGGCCGGCGAGAGCGACTCGGCGAAGAGTGCAAAATTGCGGATGCGCACGCAGAGCATCGTTGCGTAGTACTCGCGCGCTTCGAAGAGCCGCGGGTCTTTGCGCGCCATCAAATCTTCGACGACCGGCGAAGGGACGTAGCGCGAAAAGAGCGTGAGGACGCGACGGTTCTCTTGACGCGCGAGCACGTACCGTCGAAAGAAGACCCAGGCATAATAGATCGCCGCTCCGGCGAGTGCCGCCAGCGCGATGACCAAAATGGCAGCCATCGGAGGTGATGACTTCCCGGAGCCCGCCCGGGAAACCCGTCAACCCCGCGCGCTCAGTGCGAGCAGGTCGTGCTCGACGGCGTCGGCGAGGGCGTCGGCGTCGCCTTCTTATGGCCGAACAGGCCGCCGACCGCTCCGGCGATCTCGCCGCCGTAACCTCCGGCGGCGTTACCGATTGCGTTGGATGCCTGGCTCTGCGCAGCGCTCACGATCTCGCCCTTTGCCGCATCCCAACTGGTCGGCACGCCGAAGTCGGGCGAAAACTGATCGATGAGCTGCTGCGTGATCTGCTGGACCTTGGCCTGCAGCACGCCGTTGACGAATTGCGCGAGCAGCGACTGCCCGGCCAGCAACTTGAACTGCCGCCCGTTCGAGGTCGTGACCGTAACGGGCGCATTGGGATCGCAGACTTCGTACACGTTGACGCGCAGATCGTTGCCGTTCTGTTCGATGTCTCCCTCGGTCCCGCGCACGGCGATCGAACCGGTCGTCGTTTGAAACGTGTAGTCGGCCTTCGCTCCGGCCGGGTGCTGCACGATGAAGCGCACTTTGCCGACGACCACGAATTTGGCGCTCGTGTTCGCGACCGTATCGAACGAGACGAGCTGCACTTTGCTCTGCGAGCCCACCAGCACGCGCGAGCTGTCGGGCAGACCGATCGCCGCGAGCGAATCGGAGCCGGTGATCGCGTAGTCGCGGTCGTTCAGCACCGTCGTCGCGTTGGGCGCGAGCGGTTGCGCGGCGCTCGGCGGCGTCTGCGAACTGACGCTGCCGTGCATGTTTTGCAGCGATTTTTCGTCGGCGCCCGCGGCGGGAAATGCGCCGATGCAGATGGAGAAGAGCAAAAATGCGGCGCAATAGGCGAGCGATCGCGTCATCGTCATGCGCGTAGCTTCGATTGCCCATCAGTCCCACCTGGCGGGAAGAGCACTGCGGCGCGACTAACGCGGACGTATGTTCGCATCGTTGCTGGCGCTGGTGGCGCTGCACGTCCTCCCGCAGCCGGATTCGGTTATCGTGGGCTCGTGTTCCATCGCGCCGCCGCACGTGGCTCCCGCGTCGATCGATCCGGGTGCGTTGGACGAGTGGCGCGAGCGGTGGGATGCGCTCGGTATCGCGCGCGTCACGACCGGTGCCGATTCGCCGCTGCGCGTCGTTCACGATGCATCGCTCGGGGCGCAGGCCTATCGTTTGAGCGTGAGCGCGGCGGGCATTACGATCGCGAGCGCCGATGCCGACGGTACGTTTTACGCGGTGATGACGCTCGCGCAGATGCCGGCGCGCGAGCACGGGCGCTGGGTGCTGCCGTGCGCGACGATCGCGGACCGGCCTGCACTGCGCTGGCGGATTCTCTCCGACGACGTGTCGCGCGGTCCGCTTCCGACGATGGCGTTCTTCGAAGAGCGCATCCGCACGATCGCCTTCTTCAAGATGAACGGCTACTCGCCGTATATGGAGCAGGTCTTCGCCTCGCCGACCGATCCGTTACCGGCCTGGCCCGACGGGATTACGCCGGCGCAGCTGCATGCCCTCGACCTCTACGCAAAGCGCTACCATGTCGCGCTCATACCCGAACAGCAAACCTTCGCGCACATGCACGGTACGCTGCGGCTCGAACGCTACGCGAGCGCCGCGGATTTTCCGCACGGCTTCTTACTCGATCCCGGCAACACGCTCGCCGCCGCGTATCTGACGCGAATCATCGGTCAAGAGTTGGCCGCGGTACCGCGTCCGCCGTTCTTTCACATCGGCTCGGACGAGACGGCGACGCTTGGCGAGGGCACCAACGCTGCGTACGTGAAGGCAAACGGCGGACGCGGCGCGGTCTACGCGAAGCACGTCGCAGAGATGACCTCGCTGATCGCGCCCTCGGGCGCGCGCGTCATGATCTGGGACGACGGCATCGAAGCCGACCCCTCGATCATGAAGCACATCCCGCGCGACACCGTCATCGTCAATTGGCATTACGGCGCGGAGAAGACGTTCGAGCCTTACATCAAAACGATCGCGGGCGGAGGCTTCGCGCAGATGGTCGCGCCGGGCGCGAACAATTGGAGCCGAATCTTTCCTGACGTACCCGCCGCGCTCGCCAACGAGAAGCTCTTCGTCGACCAAGGCAAAGCAGCGCGCGTGCTCGGCCTCTTCGAGACGGTATGGAACGATGACGGCGAGACGTTGTTCAACAGCACCTGGTATCCGGTGCTCTTCGCCGCATCGGATGCTTGGGGCCGCAGCGGCGATTTTTCGCGCGACTTTTCGAGTGCGTTCTTCGGCGTCGACGGCGGCTCGTATGCAAACGCCTGCGAGAAGCTCGGCGAACTCGAGGCGATGTTGCCGGCGCCGAGCGATCGGCTTTTCTGGGCGGATCCGTTCGCCGCTGATGCGGCCGCAGTCATGGCCCAGGTCGATTTGCGAGCGCTTCGCCTGCAAGCCGAAGGCGTCGCGTCGTCGCTGCTGGCGATGCAGCCGCCGCCGATGCACGCGGGCGCGGCGCGTGCGCTGCTGCTGGCGGCGCAGCGCTATGACGCGCTCGGACGGCGGTATCAGATCGCAAGAGAGGTCCGGGATTATTACGCCGACGCTTCGACGAACGCGAACCGGGACGACGCGCTGCGCGATCTCTTCTGGTGCCGCTACTGGTTTTGGGAGCAGCGCGACACCGACGAACGTCTCGCGTCGTTATACGCTCGAGCCTGGCGTTCCGAGAATCGCGAGGATCATCTCGCGAGCAATCTCGAGCGCTATCATCTCGACGCGCAGCTCGCGATCCAGCGTGCCGATGCGATCGACCGCGTGATCTACGATGATTTCGTGCGGTACAAACCGCTGCCGCCGCTCGACGGCGTGCTCGGAATCGCACCGTGATCGCAGGGATCGGTCTTCTCGCCGTTTTCGCGATCTTCGCCGTCTTGATGTATCGCCGGGTCGTTCCGGCTCTGATCGCAGTGCCGCTGATGGCGATCGTGATGGCCTTCGTCGCGGGCGTTCCGGCGGCGCAGGCCGGCGCGATCGTAACCGGCGGCGCCGTCGCGCTTGCGCCCGTCTACGCGACGGTGATTTTCGGCGCGCTGCTCGCGCGCGTGACCCTCGATACGGGTATCGCGCGCGCGCTTGTCAACCTCGCGGCCGAGTACGGCGGCGAGGCTCCGCTGCCGCTCGCGCTCGTGCTTTGCGCAGTCGTCGCGCTGCTCTTCACCTCGCTCTCGGGGTTGGGCGCGATCATCATGGTCGGCTCGATCGTGTTGCCCGTGATGATGACGACCGGCGTGCCGCGCGCCGTCGCGGCAACGCTCTTTCTCATGGCCTTCGCGCTCGGATTCATCTTCAATGTCGTGAACTGGCGCTTTTACACGCAACTCTTCGGCGTGGTGCCCTCGCAGATGATGCACTACGTGCTGCTGCTCGCACTCGTCGATGGCGCGGCTCTGCTCGTCTACGCGATCGTGTCATTGGCGCGCGAGCGTGATTACGCCACTTGGGCGGTTCGCCGCGACGAGGATGCAGGGCCGCGCGTACCGGCAGTCGCGCTGCTCACGCCCTTCTTGCCGCTCGGACTCTATTTCATCTTGCGGCTGGATCCGATCCTCGCGTTCGCGCTCTCGGCGATATTCGGTGCGCTCGTGACGCGCGGGCGGCGCGCGGTCGAGACGCTGGTTGCCTCGGCGATTCGCGGCGTCGAAGACGCCGCGCCCGCGATTTTGCTCTTCATCGGCATCGGCATGCTGCTCGCCGCGACGAACACGCCGCAGTTCACGGCCGCGCTCGCGCCGCTCGTGAGCGGATGGGCCGGCAATCCGGTCGCTTTCGTTGCGATCTTCGGCCTGTGCAGTCCGCTCGTGCTCTATCGCGGGCCGCTCAACCCGTTCGGCGTCGGCATCGCGGTCTTTACGGTATTGCTCGCGACGCACGCGCTCCCGCCGGTGCTGCTCGTCGCCGCGATTATGGCGGTCGTGCAAGTGCAAAACGTCTGCGATCCCACCAACACCGCGAACGTGTGGGTCGCAAATTTCACCGGTACGCCGATCGTCACGATCACGAAACGTACGCTACCCTATCAAGTTGCGGTTGCGACCTTCGCGGTGCTGGCTTGCGCGCTGGCCTCGCCGCAGCTCTTCGGCGTGCGTGCCTTCGCGTCGCTCGTTCAACCGGCGCTCGCTGCAGCGCCGCCGGGACTCTTCGCGCCGGCCGCCGCGAGCGAACGCATCGCCGTTGACAGCGACGGCTCACCGCTCGCGAATGCGGCGGCGCACGCGGTCGTTAGCGCGTTGAACCGCGCGCCGTGGAGCGCCTTCGCATGGCACGGCGATCCGAACGCGACCGACTGCTCCGCGAAGCCCTTCGCCGCCTACGTGTACGTAAGCGCAGCGACGTTTACGCTCGTCGAGGGCACCGATCTCGATATCGGTTTGCGGCTCGAGGACTGCGGCGGTTGGATCGTGCAGGAGTGGCACGACCACCAGATCGCCTCGAACGCGCCCGCCGACGCGGTAGCGCTGGCGGAGCAGGGCGTCGCGCGGCTGCGGAGCTGGGCTGCTAGCGATCCGCGTGCGCCGGCGCTCTTTGCAGACGGGCTCGCGCTCGCCCCGGGGGCCTCGCCCGGATACTTGTACGCGATCTTCAAGACGGTCGACGGCAATATGCGCATTTATGCGCGCGCGGGCGGTCCGGCCTACGATGCCGGGCTGCGAAGCGGGGATGTCCTCGAGAAGATCGACGGGCGTTCTTGGTGGGAATACGGAACCTACCAAACCGAACAGCGCTCGTATGACGGAAAACCGCATGCCTTCGAGATTCGGCGCGATGGACGGACGCTCGACATCTCGCTCTAGAGGAAAGATGCGATGACGACGATCGATCACGATTTGGCGGCGTATTGCGATACCCATCGCGAAGCGTATCTCGAAGAACTCAAACGCTGGGTTGCGATCCCCTCGGTCTCGGCCGATCCGGCGCACCGCGCCGACGTGCGCGCGTGCTGCGAGCGGCTGGTGGAACGGATGCGCGCGATCGGTCTGGACGCGCGCGTGCTCGAGACCGCGGGCAATCCGCTTGCTTTCGGTGAATGGCTCGGCGCAGCCGGCGCGCCGACCGTCTTGATCTACGGTCATTACGACGTGCAGCCGGCCGATCCGATCGAACTGTGGGAGAGTCCGCCCTTCGAAGCGCAGGTCCGCGACGGAAAGATCTACGGCCGCGGCGTGGTGGATGACAAGGGGCAAGTGTTGATGCACCTTGCCGCGATCGAAGCGCACATGCGCACGCGCGGACGGCTTCCGATCAACGTCAAGGTCGTCGTCGAGGGCGAGGAGGAGATCGGTTCACCGAACTTCGACGATGCGCTCGAGCGCTATCGCGATCTCATTCATGCCGACGTTGCGGTGATCAGCGACACGGCCGTTTTCGCGGAAGGCGTGCCGTCGCTCACGACGAGCGTGCGCGGACTCGTGCACTGGGAGATCACCGTACACGGTCCCTCCGACGACACGCACTCGGGCTATTACGGCGGCGTCGTGGCCAACCCGATCGAAGCGCTGGCGCGCATCATCGCGAAACTCAAAGACGAGCACGGCCGCATCACGGTGCCCGGCTTCTATGACGGCGTGCCCGAGCTCGACGAGGGCGCGCGCGCGGAGCTGGCGGCCCTTCCCTTCGACGAAGCGCGCGAGGCGGCGCAGCTCGGCGTGCCGGAACTGACCGGCGAAGCCGGCCGCACGCCGCTCGAACGTATGTGGTTTCGTCCGACGCTCGAGTGTAACGGCATCTGGGGCGGCTATCAGGGACCGGGAGCCAAAACGATCGTGCCCGCGTACGCGTGCGCAAAAATCTCGGCGCGTCTGGTCGGCTCGCAGGATCCCGCGCGCGTGCGCGCGATCGTCGGCGAGTACGTGCGATCCATCGCTCCGCGCGGCGTGCGCGTCGAGATCAGCTCGGCCGGCGACGTTCCGGCATTCGTGCTCGCGCGCGATCATCCGGCGGCGCAAGCGGCGGGGCGCGCGATGCAGGCGGGATTCGGCGCGGCGCCGGTCTTCATCGGTACCGGCGGTTCGATCGGACCGGTTGCGAGTTTCGACCGCATTCTGAAGATTCCGCAAGTGATGATCGGCGTGGGGCTTCCCGACGATCACATTCACGCGCCCAACGAGAAGTTCAACCTCTCGCAATTCTTCGGCGGCATCGTGACGATGACTGCCCTTTACGACGAGTTGGCCGCGATCGGCGCATGATCGGGTTGCTGCTCGTTGCGATTCCCGGTATCCCCATGCCGTCGCCGATCTTCACGCCGACAACTTCGCCGATTTCCGAACGAAGCGTGCTCGAAAGCGGGCTCGACGATGCGGTTGCTCGCGCGAAAGCGCTCGGCGGAACGCTCGGCGTCACGATCGTCGATCTTTCAACGGGCGCGAGCGCGCAGCGCAACGGCGACGCGAACATGCCGATGGCGGGTGTGCAGCATCTGCCGATCGCGCTGCTCGTGTATCGAGCCATCGAAGCCGGACGTCTGAGTATGACACGCGATACGCATGGTCTGCTCTCGCGGATGATCGATAACGACGACAGCGAAGCCGCAAACCTGCTGCTCGAACGGCTTGGCGGAAGCGAAGCGGCGAACGCGCAATTGCGCGCGCTGGGATATCCGGCGATCTTTTTGGTTCCGAACGACGCGGGCTACGCGAGCTCGAGTGCACTCGTGCAGCTGCTCGCCGATCTCGTGCAGGGCAAGCTGCTCGACGCGAAGTCGACGGCGGATCTCGAAAGTATGTTCGTCGGTGTTGCGAACGCCGCGAATCGGTTGCGCGCAGGGCTCGGTGCGAAGGTCACGTTCGCGCACGTTTCGGGCACGCTCGGCGGGGCCGACGACAGAAACATCGCGACCAACGATGCCGGCGTCGCGAGCGTCAACGGGCGCACCGTCGTCATCGTCGCCCTCTTGGAAGGGGCGCACGGTCCCACGGCAAAGCGTGACGGCCTTTTTGCGTCGATCGGCGCGCTGGCCGCGACGGCGACGAGCGCGAATCCGTAACGTGCCCACACTCCGCCTGGGCGTCGACGTGGGAGGAACCTTTACCGACGTCGTAGCGGTCGACGCGGTGCGCGGCGAAGTGATCGCGCGCGTCAAGGTTCCGACGACGCATGACGCGCCGGGCGGCGTCGCGGAAGGCATCATCGAGGGCATCGAGCGCATGCTGCGCGAGGGCTCCGTCGATCCGCGCGACGTCGCGTTCATCGCACATTCGACCACGCAGGCGACCAACGCACTGCTCGAAGGCGATATGGCCCGGGTCGGGGTGCTGGCGCTGGCCTCGCGCGCGAACTGGCTTGCGCGCTCGCAGATGCGTGTGACCGCACAGACGCGCTTCGCGCACGATGCCGGCTCGATCGATGAGGCCCTCGAGGCATTCGTCCGCGGCGGCGTCGAGGCCGTCGCGGTGAGCGAACCGTTCGGCGTGGATCGGCCGCAGGGCGAGCGCGACGCAGTCGAAGCCGCACGCCGGCGCGGCTTGCCGGCGACGAGCGGACACGACGTCACCGCGATGTACGGGCTGCGCGCGCGCACGCGGACCACCGCGCTCAACGCGGCGATACTTCCGAGGATGGTGCGAACCGCGGAGATGACGCGTGACGCCGTCGAACGCGCCGCAATCGCCGCGCCGCTCATGATCATGCGCAGCGACGGCGGCGTCATGGACGTGCGCGAAGTCGCGACGCGGCCGATCCTCACGATGCTCTCCGGACCCGCGGCGGGCGTGGCGGGCGCGCTGCTGCACGAAAACGTCACCGACGGCATATTCCTCGAGGTCGGTGGTACGAGCGTCGACTGCTGCGTGATCCGCGGCGGGCGTCCGGCGATTCGTTCGGCGCGTATCGGAGGCCATCGCACGATGCTGCGCACGATCGATTCGCGCACGTTGGGCATCGCAGGCGGCAGCATGGCGCAAATCGACGCGCGCAGCGTGACCGGTGTCGGTCCGCGCTCCGCGCACATCGCGGGTGCGCGCTACGCGACGTTCTGCGATACGTCGCTCTTCACGGATGCGAGGATCGAGCGCTTCGCGCCGTCGCCGCACGACCCGGCCGATTATCTGCGCTTCGGGCTGCGCGACGGCAGTTACGCTGCGCTCACCACGACCTGCGCGAGCAATCTGCTCGGCTACGTGCCCGATGACGCCTTCGCGCGCGGGAACAGCGAGTCCGCACGCGCGGCTTTTGCGTTGCTCGCGCGCGAAATCGGTGGCGACGCGGCGTCGCTCGCGCGCCGCATGCTCGAACTCGCTGCGCAAACGCTCTACCCAACACTCGAGGCGCTGATCGAGGAGTATCAGCTCGAACGCGCGCGCGTCGTATTGATCGGCGGCGGCGGCGCGGCCGCCGCGCTCGTGCCGTTCGTCGCCGAGCGTTACGGCTTTTCGCACCGCATCGCGCGTGACGCCGAAGTGATCTCGCCGATCGGCGTCGCGCTCGCGCTGGTACGCGACATGGTAGAGCGCACGATCGTGAACCCCGGGCCGGACGATATCGTACGCATCCGCCGCGAGGCCGCCGAACGCGTGATCGCGGCCGGTGCAGCACCGGATCGCGTCGAGGTCAGCGTCGAGATCGACGCGCAGCGCAGCCGCGTGCGGGCGATCGCCTCGGGCGCGACCGCGATGGCGCAAGCCGCGGCGCCGCTCGCGGTGCGTGTCGAAGTTGCGGGCGACGAAGCGCGCGTCGTCGACGAGCGCGGCGTGGTGCGGTTGGCGCTGCGCGGCGCGGCGGTTACGGAGACGACCGCGGGGCGGCTCGACCAAACCCTCGCGCGCGCGATCGAGGAAGCGACCGCATTCGGTGACGTCGGACGCAGCCTGCCCTCGCTATACGTCGTACACAGCGGACGTATCGCCGACTTCACCGGCCTGGCCGGCATCGATCAGGCACGGGCGCTCGTGGGCGAGGAGACCGCCGGCCTGCGCCCGGGCGAGGCGGTAACGATCGTTACGGTGAAACGGCAGGCGTGACTCCCGCCCGCATCGTCGCACTTGCTACGTTTCTCTACGCGGCAATTTTTTTTGCGCTGGGCGTCGACCGTTACGCCACCTTTCACTCCGGCGCCGATCTCGGGCTCTTCACGCAGGCGATAGTGAACTACGCGCACGGCATGTACGACACACGCGAAGGCTGGAGCCACTTCGCCTATCACTTCTCGCCGATACTCTACCTCTGCGTTCCGTTCGTGCTGGCCGCACACTCGGCGCTCGCGCTCGTGCTCATACAATCGGCGGCGACTGCGGCTATCGCGCCTGCGCTCTATCTGATTGCCCGGCGCCGCACGAGCGACCGGAACGCCGCGGTCCTTGCGTGTATCGCGCTGCTCTATCCTCCGCTGCAGGGCGTAACGTTTACCGATTTTCATGAAGTCGGTTTTGCTCCCGCGGCGATCGCGTGGCTGCTGTGGGCGATAGATACGCGGCGATTCGCGGTTGCCTACGTTCTGCTTGCGGTCGTGCTCTCGATCAAGGAAGACATGGCGATCGGTATGGCCTGGCTCGGCTTCGTCGGGGCGATCTATTTCGCGCGGCGGCGCGAACGCGCGGCGACGACGTTCTGCCTGACCGCGATGGTGCTCTCGTTGATCACGTTCGCCGCGTTCTTCTTGCTGATCGCGCCTGCGGCGGGAGGCGGTGCGGCCTGGAGGCCGGGCTGGCGCTACGATTGGCTCGGCGGCACACGCGGCGAACCCGGCGCGCTCGTGCCGCGTCTCACCTATCTGCTCGAAGCCTTTGCGCCGCTCGCGTTTCTTCCGTTTCGTTCGCGCGTGCTGCTGCTCGCGCTTCCCGGGTTTGCCGAAGTTCTCACCTCGCGCATTCCGCTTGCATACACGATGGGGCAGCATTATCCGGGCGCGTGGGCGCCGTTCGTGCTGATCGCATTCGTCATCGCTGCCGCGAAGCTCGGGCGCCGATGGGCCTACGTTGCGCCGGCGGTATTGTGCGCGCTGACGCTGGTCTTCTTCAATCCGCTCCACCTCGGGCATTTTCTCGGCGTACCGAACGAGCGCGACGCGGCGCTCAACGCCATGATCGCACGCGTGCCGCAGGATGCAAGCGTTGGCAGTTTCGACGAGGTGTACGCGCACATGGGATTCTATCCACGCGCGCAGATCGGCATGCGCGGCGATCCGCGTTTCGCGATCGCCGACGCCGATTACGCCTCGAGCGCGTGGGACGCGACGATCTTACCGCGTCTGAGCGCCGCAGTGGCGAGCGGCCGCTACCGGCCGATCGCCGCCGCGGACGGCGTCACGCTTTTTGAGCGGCGGCTTCTTCCTTGCCGACCGTGCTGTTCGAGCGGCTGTAGGTAAAGTACACCACCAGACCGACGAGCATCCACACGATGAAAGCGAATATCGGCAGCGGGAGGCCGAGGATGTACTTCACGTCGATGTTGAGACCAAGCGCGTTGGCCAACAGCGGCGACCAGACCGGCGCGAGAAACAGGAGGCCCGACAGAATCACGGAGATGACCGGAATGATGAGCGGTCCTCCGGGGACTTGGTAACCGCTCGTCGAGGGATAGCGCTTGCGCAGGATCGGCAGCGCGATCGAGACGAGCACGAAGGCAAAGAGCGTGCCGGTATTCGTCAACTCGCCCAGGATGCTGATCGGAGTCAACGACCCGGCGAGCGCGATCAGAATGGTGAAGATGATCGTCGTAATCGACGGCGTGCGGAATTTTTCGTGGACTTTCGAGAAGAAGGAGGGCAACAAACCGTCGCGTGACATCGCGAAGAAGACGCGCGTCTGCCCGAACATCATGACGAGCAATACCGTCGTCAGGCCTGCGATCGCGCCGAGAGCGATGATCGCTCCGGCCCACGGCATTCCGACTTGATCGATGGCGTACGCTACCGGCTGCGGCACGTTGAGGTGGTTGTAGGGGACGATACCGGTCAGGATCGCCGCCACGATGATGTACAGCACGGTACAAATCGCAAGGCTTCCGATGATGCCGATCGGCATGTCTTTCTTCGGATTCACCGATTCTTCGGCAGCGGTCGATACCGCATCGAACCCAATGTAGGCGAAGAAGACGAAGAATGCGCCGAAGAACGTTCCGCCGAGCGTGTATGGAAAATAGGGCGACCAGTTTGCGGAGTTCACATGGCCGACACCGATTGCGATAAAGAACAGGACGACGCAGACCTTGATCGCCACGATGATGTTGTTGACGATCGCCGACTCACGCGTGCCGCGATAGAGCAAGACTCCGATGAGGCAGATGATGCCGAACGCAGGCAGATTCATGATTCCGTGCATCGGCTCGCCCATGGGTCCGGTGTCCCACGGATTGTGCATCAGCGAGAGCGGGATCTCAAACCCCGTGATGTTCTTCACGACGGTGAAGAAGTATCCGGACCAGCCGACGCTGACCGTAGCCGCGCCCAACGCGTACTCGAGCACGAGATCCCAACCGATGATCCAGGCGATGAACTCGCCGAGCGAAGCGTACGCGAAGGTATACGCGCTTCCCGCGATCGGGATGCGGCTTGCTACCTCCGAATAACAGAGCGCCGCAAAAGCGCTCACGAATCCCGCGACGATGAACGAGACCGTCAGGGACGGCCCGGTGTATTTCGCCGCGGCCACACCGGTCAAGACGAAAATTCCCGTGCCGATGATCGCGCCGATCCCCATGGCGATCAGCGAGACGGGGCCGAGCGTCTTCTTCAGACTGTGGCTCTGGTCTTTGGTCTCGGCAAGGAGCCGCTCGAGCGGCTTCACACGTTGTAGCAGCATTAAGGCAGCGGAATACTTGGCTTGCCAGGCGTACCCCTGCGGGGTGGGGACCGCGGAAGCGTTTGACGTGCTGGTCGTGGGCGGCGGCAATGCCGGATGCGCGGCAGCGCTGGCGGCGGCGCGGCACGGCGCGCGGACGCTGCTGATCGAACGCTACGGCTTCTTGGGCGGCACGGCCACCGCCGGGATGGTCGGGCCCTGGATGACCTTTCATGCCGGAACGCAGCGCATCGTGGGCGGCATCGCGCAAGAGATGGTCGAGCGCTTGATGCGCCGCGGCGCCTCGCCCGGGCACATCGCCGATTCTTCGGATTACGTACCGACGATCACGCCCTTCGACCCGGAAGTGCACAAGGCGCTGCTCTTCGAGATGATGAGCGAGGCGGGCGTCTCCCTCTTGCTGCACGCCTGGTTTCTCGGCACGCATCTGGAAGACGACCGCGTCACCGGCGTGAGCGTTGCGACGGTGGGCGGCGGGCGCAGCTATCGCGGACGCGTCGTGATCGACGCGACCGCCGACGCGCACGTCGCCGCCTCGGCCGGTGTGCCGACGCAGAAAGGCGACGAGCGCGGACGCGTGCAGCCGGCAAGTTTGATGTTTCGCTTGAGTCACGTCGATCTCGCGAAGACCGCGACGTACGTGCGCATGCATGCCGATCAAATGCGTACGACGCTGAAGGCGCACGAACGCACCGCGCACGCGCTCACGGCCGTCGCCGGACTCTACGACCTGTGGGAGCAAGCGCAGGAGGAGGGCGCGGTCGACATTCCGCGCGAGCTGGTCTCGTTCTTCATTTCGCCGTATCCGGACGAAGTCACGGTGAATATGACGCGCGTTACCGGCGTCGATCCGCTCGATCCGGTCGATCTCACGCGTGCCGAAGTCGAAGCGCGCCGCCAGGTGATGCAGCTGTTGCAGTTCTTTCGCGAGCGCGTCCCTGGTTTCGAGAACGCGCGCATCGCCGCAACCGGCACGCAGGTCGGCATTCGCGAATCGCGGCGCATCGAAGGGCGTTACACACTCACCGCCGATGACGTGCTGCAGGCGCGTACGTTTCCCGATGCGATTGCGCGCAGCGCCTACCCGATCGACATTCACAATCCCAGCGGCAAAGGCACGACGACGCATCGTCCGCCGCCCGGGTCGAGCTACGAGATTCCGTATCGCTGCCTCGTGCCGGTCAATCGCGAGCAGCTGCTGGTCGCCGGCCGCTGCATCTCGACCACGCACGAAGCGCTGGCCTCGACGCGTCTGACACCGACGGTCATGACGCTCGGTCAGGCCGCGGGTACGGCGGCCGCGCTCGCGTGCGCGCGCAGCGTGCCGGCGGGCGACGTAGATACGGATCTTCTGCGTTCGACGCTCGTTGCCGACGGCGTCGATCTGCGGAGAGCTTCGTGAGCGGCGCCTTCGAGATTGCGCGCGCGTACGGCGTCGCGGTCGAGTTCGCCGATCTCGGTGCCTGGGGCGCTACGGAGTTACGCTCCGAGTACGATCCGCACGGGCCGGTGATTCGCATCAACGCGCGGCTCACGATGAACGACGAACTCGTCGCGCTCTGCGTCTTTCACGAGATCTATCACCACCGCGAGGCGATCGGCGAGGTGCGCACGCAACGCAGCCGGCGGGCGCGCGAAGCGGCCGCCGATGCGTATGCGCGCGCGATGCTCGCGTCGCAGTCACGATGACGCTCTACGCCGGAATCGACGGCGGTCAAACGGCGACGGTCGCCGCGATCGGCGACGGTGTGCGCGTGCTCGCGCGCGGAAGCGCCGGTCCCGCCGACGAGATCGGCGAAGGCGCCGGTTCGACCCGCCTGCGCGACGCGCTGGAGGGCGCGCTCGCCGACGCGCTGCGCGCTGCGCATCTCCCGCCGGATACACGTTTTGACGC
Source organism: Candidatus Acidiferrales bacterium (assembly GCA_035507275.1). GTDB lineage: Bacteria > Vulcanimicrobiota > Vulcanimicrobiia > Vulcanimicrobiales > Vulcanimicrobiaceae > Aquilonibacter. The sequence continues at coordinate 33,568 of DATJOG010000037.1, read as the reverse complement.
AGTCGTTGCCGGCGTCTCGGGCTACGAAGGCCGCATCTACGGCGCCGCTCCGCGCATACCGGCGGAGCGCTTCGAGCTCATGCACGATGCGCCGATTGCGCACGCGGGTGCCTTTCGCGGCGAGCCGGGCGCGATCGTCATCGCGGGCACCGGCTGCGTGGCGTACACCGTGACGCGCGCGGGAGAGAAGAAGACGACCGGCGGCTGGGGTTATCTCTTCGGCGACCTCGGCAGCGCGTTCTGGATCGCTCGAACGTGGGTCACGATCGCGACCGAAGACGAAGCGTATGCGGCGCCGCTGCTGCGTTACTTCGGCGCGCAGGACATGCGCGCGCTGGTGCGCTCGTTTTACGCAGGCGAAATCTCGCGCGAACGCTTAGCCTCGTTCGCTGCGGTCGCGATCGACTCGGGAGAGCCGTTTCTCGACGCGGCCGCCGCGTTTCTGGCGCTTCTCGCGCAGTCGGCGATGCTCGAACGTCCCGCGAAAGTAGCTTTCACCGGCGGATTGATGCGCAACGCGCCGTTCAAGGAGAACGTCTACGCGCAGCTTCGCGCTTACGAGCCGTCGGCGGCGATCGTCGAACCGGCGGCCGACCCGGCCGAAGGCGCGTTGATCCTCGCGAGGGGCCGGTGAAGACGCCCGAGCGGCTGCGCGGCGGTTTGATCGTCTCGGTGCAAGCCTGGGCCGGCTCCGCGATCGACGATCCGGCGGTGCTCGGCGCGATGGCGGCCGCCGCGCAGGCGAGCGGCGCGGCGGGCGTTCGCATGCAGGGTGTCGCGAACGTGCGAGCGGCGCGAGCGCGTCTGACGATCCCAATGATCGGTATCATTAAAAGAGAGTACCCGGGCTTTTTGCCCTACATCACCCCGAGCGCGGCAGAGGTCCGCGAGCTTGCCGCGTGCGGTGTCGAGATCATCGCGTTCGATGCGACGGCCCGTCCGCGGCCCGGCGGGTCGAGCGTCGAGAGCCTGGTCGCCGAGATTCATAGCGCGGGGGCGCTTGCTATGGCCGATTGTGCGACGGTGGGGGATGCGCTCGCCGCACTTTCCGCCGGCGCGGAGATCCTCGCCACGACCCTTTGCGGCTATACTGATGAAACGCGAGGTACGGCCTTGCCCGCGTTGGCGCTCGTTCGGGAGCTTGCCGAACTCGACGGATTCGTCGTCTGCGAGGGCGGCATCCGCGAACCGGCCGGGGTGAGCGCGGCATTCGAGGCCGGTGCGGATGCGGTGGTCGTCGGAAGTGCAATTACCAATGTCGACTGGCTGGTCGGGGAGTTTGCCGCCCGCGCGCCTAAAGGGGCCCGGAGTGCAGAGTAGACTCACGAGGATTTAGGAGAGAGATCGTTGGTTGAGAATCGTGCATCAGCCGTCTCGTTAGGACGCGGCTTCTGGACCGTTACTGCGGTCTACGCGCTCTTATCGTGCATCGGCTTTTGGTATTGGACTACGGCGCCGATCGAACGCGTCATGCCGATCGTCGCGGCCCAACCCGGTGAACAAATCGATCTTCTGCTGCGCTTCATGGCGGCGACGGGAACCGCTCTCTTCATCTTCGTCGCAGGCTATCTCGTCTATTTCACGATCGCGTTCGGCGCGAAGGCGAGCGACGGTCCCGACGCGATCGGCGTGCAGGTACACGACAACCACGTCCTCGAGTTCTGGTGGACGCTGATTCCGACGCTCTTCGTCGTGCTGCTCTCTATTCTCAGCGTCCGGATTTGGTACCAGATACAGTTGGCGCAGCCCGAGAACGGGCTCGTGGTCGAGTCGATCGGTCATCAGTGGTACTTCACGTTCCGCTATCCGCAGATCAACGGCGAAGTCACCGACGAGATGCACCTTCCGGTCAATCAACCGGTCGTCCTCAACGTAACGTCATCCGACGTGATCCACTCGTTCTGGGTGCCGGCTTTCCGTTTGAAGGCCGATATGGTGCCCGGCCTGATCAACACGATTCGCTTTACGCCGACGCGCGTGGGGCGCTATCCGATCATTTGCACCGAGTTCTGCGGAACGCGCCACGGAATGATGAATGCGATGGTTCCCGATCCGTCGGCGCCGGGTGGGAAGAACCCGGGCGCGCAATGGGTCGTCGTCGATACGCCTGCTAATTTCCAGAAGTGGTATCACGCAACGCAGGTCGCCAACGCGAACAAGAGCAACGCGCTGCCGAGCACGACCGGCACGATCTCGCTTGCGGGCGGCGACGCGAAGGCCGGGCAAGCGCTCTTTACGCAGAAGTGCAGTGCGTGTCACGCGCTCGCCCCGTTCGATACGCGTATCGTCGGCCCGGGCCTCAAGGGCGTGCTGCACGATCCCAAACATCCCAATCTCGTCGACGGCGATCCGGCTACGCCGGCCAACGTCGCCAGTATTCTCCAGAAGGGCTACACCGGTTCGATCGGCGCCATGCCCAACGCAACCGCCAACGGCCTTTCGGACAAAGACATCGCCAATCTCGTCGCGTTCTTGGATACGCTCAAGTAACCGGGAGTTAACCAGTCATGTCAGCAACAGCGGTACACGGCGGCGGAATCGCCGGCCACATTCATCCGGAGCCGCAAGGCTTCGTCCGCCGGTACATCTTCTCGATCGACCACAAGATCATCGGGATCCAGTACATCGTCACCGGCTTCGTCTTCTTGATTCTCTCGGGCATGCTCGCCGAGATCATTCGCACGCAGCTCCTGCACGCGAACGGCGGCTTCGTAAGCCCGGACGTGTACAACGAAGTCTACTCGATGCACGGATCGGCGATGGTGTGGCTCGTGATCATTCCGCTGATCACGGGCGGTTTCGGCAACGTGATCATGCCGCTCCAGATCGGCGCGCGCGACGTCGCGTTCCCCTGGCTGAACATGATCAGTTTCTGGATCTTCCCGGTCGCCGGTTTGATGCTGTTCAGCTCGTTCCTGATGGGCGCGCCGGTGGCGGGATGGACGGAGTATCCGCCGATGTCGCTGCAAGCCGGCCCGGGCACGTCGATGTGGGCCGCGGCGATCTTCCTGGTCGGCGTGAGCTCCACGCTCACCGGTATCAACTTCGTAGTGACGATGTATCAGATGCGCGCGCCGGGCATGACCTTCACGCGCATGCCGCTCTTCTGCTGGGCGCAGCTCGCGACGGCGCCGCTCTTGATGATCGCGACGACGGCGCTTGCCGCCGCGCTCGCCGCGCTCTTCATGGAGCGCCAATTCGGTGTGCCGTTCTACGATCCGACCAAAGGCGGCAGCCCGATCATGTGGCAGCACATGTTCTGGTTCTACTCGCATCCCGCAGTCTACATCATGATTCTGCCGGCGTTCGGGATGATATCGGAGATTCTCCCGACCTTCTCGCGCAAACCGATCTTCGGTTATAAGATGATCGCGTTCTCGTCGATGGCGATCGCGCTCGCGGGATTCATGGTCTGGGCGCACCACATGTTCACCTCGGGTCTCGCGCCGTATCTCCAGTTGCCGTTCATGATCTTGACGTTTACGATCGCGATCCCGACCGGCGTCAAGATCTTCTCGTGGACCGCGACTCTCTGGGGCGGTAAGATCCAATACACGACCTCGCTGCTCTTCGCGGTCGGGTTCGTCGGATTGTTCACCCTCGGCGGCATCACCGGCATCTTCCTCGCGGCGGTGCCGTTCGATCTGCACGTGCACGGCACGTACTTCGTGGTCGCGCATTTCCACTACGTGCTGGTCGGCGGTTCGCTGATGGGCATCTTCGCCGGCACCTACTACTACTTCCCGAAGATGAGCGGACGCTTGATGAACGAGACGCTCGGGAAGTGGCACTTCTGGCTCTTCTTGATCGGCTTCAACGGGACGTTCTTACCGCAACACTGGCTCGGCATGCTCGGCATGCCGCGGCGCGTACCGGAGTACGATCCGCAATTCCAGTTCTGGAACGATTTCTCGTCGATCTCGTCCTACGTGATGACGTTCGCGATCTTGCTGTTCTTCATCAACCTTCTCTGGAGCATTCGCAACGGAAAGAAGGCGGGCCCGAATCCGTGGGGCGCGCGCACGCTCGAGTGGCAGATTCCCTCGCCGCCGCACTACTACAACTTCAAGAACATCCCGACGGTCCACGGTCTGCCGTACAACTTCGGACAGCCGCTGCCGTATAAGGGTTTGGAAGAAGAACTCACCGACTCACCCGTCCACGCCGGAGCTCACTGATATGACCCGGCGCGCAGGAGCACATCAATGGCGGTAGCCGCGGTTCCGCACGGCGCAGTCGATCACGGCGGCGCGGATCAGCTCTATATCGAGACGCGATCGCTGCGTCTCCAGGGCTTTCTGCTCTTCTTGGTCTCCGACTGCGTGCTGTTCTCGTCGTTCATCTTCGCATATCTCTACATGCGCAACAGCGGTCAAGGATGGCCGCCGCCGGGCATCAACCGCCTCGACGTCGCGTTCGCGGCGCTCAACTCGGTGGTGCTGTTCGGATCGGGCGCGACGATGCACTATGCGCTCGAGAACTGGAAGCACGAGAACTTCGGGCGCTACGTATTCTTCATGCTGGCCACGATCGTGCTCGGCATCGGCTTCCTCTCGGGGCAAGCCTACGAGTATACGACGCTCTACTTCCGCGAGCACGTCTCCTGGGCGGGCAGCGGGATCTTCGGCGCCTCGTTCTTCACGTTGACCGGCATGCACGGCTTCCACGTCTCGGTCGGCGTGCTGTATCTCATCATTTTGTTCTTGCAATCGGTCCACGGCATTTATACGAAGGATAAGTACTTCGGGCTCACGGCGGGCACGCTGTACTGGCACTTCGTCGACGTGATCTGGGTAGTGCTCTTCTCAATCTTCTACCTTATTTAGGATTGTCGCATGACTATCGATCCAGCTGTTCTCGAAAAGACCATCGCCGTCGTGGGCGGGATCATCGTGGCGCTCGTTTCAGCCAAGGCGCTCAAGGATGACTGGGCTGCGACCGGCATCGACAATCAGGTCTTCAAGCTCATGCTCGGGCTGCTGTGTCTAGGCGCGGTGATCGCGATCCTGGCCGGCGTCGGCGTGCTCGGTAACTTCCCGAAGGCGGCATAGCGATGATCGAACATCAAGATACGATCGACTTCAACCATATTCCGCAGTCACAGGGACTTGGCACCGGCGTCAAGTTCATTCTGGCGATCGGCATTCTCGCGATCTTCGCGATCGGCGGGTTCTCCGCGTTCAGCTCGGGATACAACCACATGTGGCCCTCGGACCATACGATGCGTATGGATCTGGGGAATATGCCGAAGTAGCCTTGGCGGCTCTCGCTTGGATAGCACCCTAGTCTTGGGGATGGGGACCTTTGCGGGGCGCGATGCCGATCGCGAGCGGAGGCAGCTCGTCGGGTAAGAGACCAGTCGACTGGCCGTCGATCGAATGAATTCCCGCGAAGACCGAAAATTCGATCATCGCGGGAATCGTTGCATCTTCGAGCTTTTTACGCCCGAAATATTCCCATTCGCATGCGACCGTTCGATCTTCGAAGAGCGTGGCGACGTAACCGTGTCCGTCCTCGCTCGATAGATCGTCGGGTCCGCGATAGCGCACGTAGCCATCGACGACGAAGATCGGCTTGTAGGTTTGCAGATACGCGATGAACGGCGCGACGAGTACGGCAACGAAGTAGCCCAAGAACGCGATCGCCCCGATCCAGAAAATCCACGCGATCTTGTAGAGGTCGTGTTCGGCGGGTACGTGCTGCGAGCGATAGACGATGCCCCAGGCCAGCAGCGACATGCCGAAGACGCCGAGCAGCGGCTCGATCGCGATCGCCATGCGTCCGGCGAGGCCGCGCCAAACGACGTTGCGCTCGCGATCGGTCCAGGACCGGTGCGCGAGCTGCCGCGTGCGGCGGTCAAATAGCCGCGGCTTCATGCGAGGGTGAAGCGCGATCGACGATGCCGCGCAAGGCGGTTTTGATCGGTAGCGTTCCGAGCGTCCGTCCGCCGCCCGGGGAGAGGCGGCTTGCGATGAAGCAATCGCTCACGTAGTTGGGCGCCGACTGCAGCAGCAGGCTGGCTTGCCAGAGCAGCGCCATGCGCTCGACCAGTGCGCGGGCGCGCCATTCGACGTCTTCGTCTGCAACCTCGGCGCGGAGGTCGCGTGCTGCCGATGCGACGCGCGTGTCGCGCAGCGCGGGCTCGAGCTCGGCGTAGAGGGCTTCTAACGCCTCGGGCTGCTTTTGCAGCACGCGCAGCACGTCGAGCGCGTTGATATTTCCGCTGCCCTCCCAGATCGAGTTGAGCGGCGCTTCGCGATAGTAACGCGGCATGATCGACTCTTCCACGTAGCCGTTGCCGCCCAAACATTCGAGCGCCTCGGCGACGGCCGCGGGCGCGCGTTTGCAGACGTAATATTTCCCTACCGCGGTGCCGATGCGGCGCAAGGCGGCGGCGTGCGCGTCGTGCGGGGCTTGGTCGGCGGCGTGCGCGAGCCGCACGAAGAGTGCGGTCGCCGCCTCCGACTCGAGTGCGAGGTCGGCCAGGACGTTCTGCATCAGCGCGTGATCGACCAGCGGCGCGCCGAACGCGCGGCGATAGGTCGCGTGATGAACCGCCTGCGCGAGCGCGCCGCGCAGCAGCGCCGCGGAGCCGATGATGCAGTCGAGACGCGTGCCGTTGACCATCTCCACGATCGTTTGAATGCCGCGCCCCGGGTCGCCCACGATCCAGGCGTGGGTCGCGTGGAACTCGACCTCGCTCGACGCGTTGCTACGATTGCCGAGCTTGTCTTTGAGACGCGCAATCGCAAACGAGTTCCGCGAGCCGTCCGCGAGCACGCGCGGCACGAGAAAACAAGAGAGCCCGCGGTCGCTTTGCGCGAGGACCAGAAATGCGTCGCTCATGGGCGCCGAGCAGAACCACTTGTGGCCCTCGAGCACGTATTCGCCGTCACCGATGCGCTCGGCGCGCGTCGTGTTGGCGCGCACGTCGCTGCCGCCTTGCTTCTCGGTCATGCCCATGCCGCACAGCGCGCTCTCCTTCTGCGCGATGGGCGCCAGGCGGGCGTCGTAGCCGCGCGCGGCGAGTTTTCCGACCCAGTGCGGCGCGAGCAGCGGCGCGTGCTCGAGCGCGGGCACTGCGGCGTAGGTCATCGATATCGGACACAGATGCCCGCCTTCGACTTGCGACCACACGAAGAATTTTGCGGCGCGGCGCAGATGCGCGTGCGGCGCTTTGTCGAGCCACGGCGCCGCGTGCAGTCCGTGCGCGGTCGCGACGTTCATCAGCGCATGATACGCCGGGTGGAAGCGTACCTCGTCGATGCGTTCGCCGAAGCGATCGTGCGTGAGGAGCTCGGGTGTGTTGCGGTTGGCCTCGAAGCCGAGTTCGATCGACTGCGGCGCGCCGGAAAGCGCGCCAAGCTCGTGCAATTCCGCGCGGTCGATGTCCGGGGCAACACGCGAGAGTGCGTCGAGAAGTGCGCGATCGGTCGCGAAGACGTTGTAGTCTTGGAGCGGCGGCGGCTGATTGTTCACGCCGCCTAAGCTTCGAGCGGACGGACCTCTCGGGCCTGCGCGCGCTGCTCCTTGGCGCGTGAATCGAGCGTCGCCGCGATTGCCAGCGCTGCTAAGGCAACGCCGCAGAAACACAAGTAGGCGTCGCGATAGCCGTGGATTTCGTTTACCGCGAGTCCGATCACACCGCCCGCAAGCGAGCTTCCGAGAATCTGGCCGACGATGAGCGCCTGACTGAGCAAACCAACCGCGGTCGCGCGCCGCGCTTCGCCGGCTTCGTTCGTCACGATGTAACGCGTGGGTGCGCCGAGCAGCGCGCCGAACCCGCAGCCCGCGACGATCATCGAAAGTATCGTGAGCGGGAGTGAGGTGAAGCCGATTGCGAAGAGGCCCAATCCAAGCTCGGTGAGGACCGTTCCGGCCAGCAGCACGTCGCGGCTCCCGATGCGATCGAGCGCGCGTCCGGAGAGCGGAATCACCGCGACGAACATGAACGCACCGAGCGCCGCGATCAGACCGGCCGCCGCATACGAGAGTCCCTGCGCGCCGACGAGCACGGTCGGAATGAAAAAGAGCGAGCCTTCGAGCACGCCGATCGCGATTTCGAGCAAATACGTCTTTACCAGCTGCGGAGTAGTAAAAAGCGAGAGCGGTAGAATCGGAAATTCGGCGCTGCGCTCCCACCACGCGAATCCGGCGAGCGTCGCGATTCCGAGCAGCGCGCTTACGAGACGCGCCGTCGTGAGCCCGTCCATCAGGAGCAAGAGGCCGGTGCAGAGCAGCGCGAGTCCCAAGCCGTCGAGCGGCCCGCGCACGCGCGGCGCGGCGCGCGGAAGATTGCGCGCGGCCAGGAACAGTACGATCGCCGCCAGCGGGAAGTTTAGCGCGAAAATCCAGCGCCACGATACGAAGTGCGTGACGAGCCCGCCGAAGGTCGGCCCGACGATTGCGGCCAGTCCCCACGTGGCCGCGACCAGGCCGAGCGCGCTGCCGCGCCGTTCCGGTTCGACGACGTCGCCGATTGCGGCGGTCGCGACCGGGAAGACGCCGCCCGCCCCGAGCGCCTGCAGCGCACGCGCAAAAAGCAGAAAGCCGTAGCTCGGCGCGAGCACGGCGACGAAGCTGCCGAGCAGAAAGAGACCGATGCAGCCCATGTAGACCGCACGCCGCCCGATCCGGTCCGCGAGCGTGCTCGCGATCGCGATCGACGCCACCGTGACCAAGAGATAGAGCGTAAAGATCCACGCGAGGTCGCCGGTCGGTATCGCGAACTCGCGCGCAATCGCGGGAAGTGCGGGCGAGAGTACACCGAGATCGAGTGCGCCGGCGAAGACGCCCAGCCCGAGCGTCAGCAGCAGCGCGCGATTGCTACGCAACGATTCTATCGACCACCATGACCAGGCACATCAGGGCCAGATACAACAGCGAAAACTTGAACGTGCGCCGCGCCCAGAAGGTGCCCTCGTCCTTCCACGTGCGGAACGTGTCGTAAAGGAAGATGCCGCCCAGCACCGCGGCGGCCGCAGTGTAGAGCGCCCCCATCACGTGCAGCGGATAGAGCAAGAGTGAAGCGAGCACGAGCAGCACGGTGTAATAGATGATCTCGCGCTTGGTGCGTTCTTCGCCCGCGACATTGGGCATCATCGGAACGTGCGCCTTATCGTAATCGGTCTCGGTCATCAGCGCGAGCGACCAAAAGTGCGGCGGCGTCCAGAGAAAGATCAGCGCGAAGAGGCCGAGCGCCGGACCGCCGATTTGATTCGTCACCGCGGCCCAACCGACGAGCGGCGGCACCGCACCGGCCGCACCGCCGATCACGATGTTGAGCGGCGTCGCGCGCTTGAGCCACATCGTGTAGATCGCGACGTAAAAGACGTTACCCGCGAGCGAAAGCCACGCTGCGAGCGGATCGACCAGCAGATAGAGTACCGCAAACCCGGCCACGCCGAGAATCACGGCGAAGACGGTCGCTTGCAGCGGCGTCACGCGTCCCTGCGGAATCGGCCGCAGCATCGTGCGCGCCATCACGCGATCGATATCGGCGTCGAAGACGCAGTTGAGCGCGCCGGCCGACCCGGCGGCGAGCGCACCGCCGAGCAGCGTCCAGAAGAGCAGCGCGAGCGGCGGTATTCCGCGCGCGGCCATGACCATCGCGGCAGCGGTCGTGATCAACAACAGCACGATGATGCGCGGTTTGGCGAGCTGGAAGTAGTCGTCGATTACCTTCATGCGGTCGTACGGCTCGAAGCCAAGCGTGCTTGGCGCACGTCGAGGATCGCGAGCAGCGTCGCGACCACGAAAGCGAGAAAGACGAGTGCGGCATTGAAGGCGTGCGCTTCGCGCAGATCCATCGGAAGGCGCAGCGCGACGTTGAGCAGACCGAGGACGATCTGCACGAATACGAGCGCAAGCCCCGCGCTCACCGCGACACGCACGCGCGTAGAAGCCGGGCGCATCCAAGCGAACGCGAAGCAGGCAACGGCGCAGAAGAACGTAGCGGCGGCAATCGTACGGTGCAGCATTTGAACGTATTGACCTTGCGTGTATACGACGACGTTGCCTGCACATCCCGGAATGGAGAGGCACGCGAGCCCGTCGCCGCTCGAACTCACGTACGCGCCGACGCACATGGTGACGAACGTCACTAATGCGGTCCCGAGCAAGATGCCTACCAGCGCAATCTCAGAGGGACGCGCATCGCCGGCGCGTGCGCGTTCCGGCTCGCCCGCGAAGAGCATCATCGCACAGAGCGAAGCGATGAAAGCCATCGCGGTGCCCCAGTGCAGAACGACCGACATCGGGCTGTTCGCTAAATGCACCGTCGCCGCGCCGAGAATGCACTGCACGATGAAGAGCGCGCCGATGACGCCGAGCGTCGGTACGATCGCCGGAGCGCGATCGCGCACGCGCCAGGCCGCAATCATCACCGCCAGCACGAGCGGCGCAACGCAAAATGCAAAGAGCCGGTGCATCCATTCCCACACCGTTCCGTCGGCCATCGAAGGAATCAGCATACCGTGGCAGAGCGGCCAATCCGGGCAGGTCATGCCGGCGCCGTTGATGCGCGTCCAGCTTCCAAGCATCACCGTGCCAAGCGCAACGATCACCGACGCGGCCGAAAGTCGTCGCAGGCTAGTCATCGAGACCTCAAGCGTACCTGTCCCCATCGTGAGAGACAACGACGATAGCCGCACGATGCGGCAGGGAGGGCGAGCCGCCTCAGCAGTGGTCTGCGGCTTGCTCGATATGGGCTCCCGCGTTCAGCTCGTCCTGCATGACGGCCGGCATCCTGGACTGGAAGTCCTCCGAGGCGGCCTTCGCCATGCGCACGTCGTCCTCGACCGACTCGCTGCCGGCCAAGAAGGGCGCCCCCCGCATGAGCCCGGTTGCGTAGCCGTACTCATTCGGGCCGATCTCGTTCGTCTGCGCCCACGGGACGTCTTGCGAAAGCGGATGCCGCGATCCCGCGTCATCACCGGTCGTCATGTCCGAGGCATACAAGAACGCGACGAACCCGTCGAGGTCGCGCTGCATCAGATGCTGGCGGTAGAGCGCGCCGCCCAGGGCATCGGCCGAAGCCTTCAAGGCCGCCTTCTCGGTCGGGTCGGTGTCCTTTGCCGCGAGCGCGCGCAGTTGGTCGACCTCTTGCTCCCCGGCGCGATATTGCTTGTAAATGCTGCTCGCAAGCGAGTCCAAGTGATGGATCTCGGCGTTCCGGCTGAGCGAACTCTCCGCCAGGTCGTGCGAACGAAGCATGAGGATCGTCGATCCGAGGGTCTGGTCGTTCTGCACGGCCGACGTGATGGCAGCATTGGTATGCGCCGCGAACTCTCCACAGAGAGGCGACGTTTTTACGGTGACGATCGTTTTTAGCAACGGCGTCGGAGACGGGCTCGGTGAAGCCGAGGCCGTCAACGCCGCCAGCACGATGGCCAGCATGACTTATTCTACAACGCCCGCACGGAGAAGGTGGTGACAGGAGGAATGTCTGGCCGCCGGGCGGGCGAAAGCGAGGAGCCGTGAAGCGCTTGGTGGCCCTCGTGGCGCTGCTCCTCCTTACCGGATGCCGCGAAGTGCGCGTGAAGACCGAGTCCGTCGGCACGACCACGATCCCGGGCAGCAATCAAATCGTCGTCGTTCGCGATCCCTCCGCGCTCGCGCACTTGGGCATCCATGCGCCGGTGCGCTTCAAGGGCGAGTTCGGCGTCGTGTTGCTCATGGGTCCGCACAATCGGACCGGCTACCATCAGGTTATCGAGTCGATTCGCGCGAACGATCAGCGCGTGCGCGTCGTAGCATTCGAGCAACCGCCTGCCGACGGCGGCGAACCGTCGAGCGACTACCGGACGTACACGCTGTGGATCGTGCCGAACTCGGTCTATCGCAGCGGCATTCACGTCGAAGTCGTTACGCCGAGCGACGATCCCATCGCGCAAACGGTGCTGCCGTAATCGCGATGCAGGTTCGTATCGAACGCCTCGGACCGGTAATCGAGCCCGACGGCGACCCGCGCGAAGTCGAGGGGGTTTTGAACCCGGCCGGGACACGCACCCGCGATGGTGCGCTGCTGCTCTATCCGCGCGCGGTCGCGAAGGGCAACGTTTCGCGCGTCGGACGCATGCGCGTGATGCAGCTCGACGGAACCTTCAGTGTCGTGCGCGAAGGTTTTGCACTGGAGCCGGTGGCCGCGTACGAACGCCGCGCGTCGCCCGGCTACGGCTGCGAGGATCCGCGCGTCACGTTCGTGCCGGTACTCGACCGTTATTTGATGGCCTACACGGCTTTTGGGCCGCTGGGACCGCGCATCGCGCTCGCGCAATCGCGCGATGGTTTCGCGTGGGATCGTTTGGGGCTCATGCGCTTCGAGCAGCCCGGTATGCCGAACGACGACGACAAAGATGCGGCGTTCTTTCCCGAGCCGGTGATCTCGCCGCGCGGCGTGCCCTCGCTCGCGTTCTATCATCGCCCGATGCTGCATCTCTCGGCGGTCGACGGGCGTGCCGCGATACCGATGATTCAGCGTATGCCTTTCGAAGACCGTGAGTCGATTCGCGTCGGATACATTCCGCTCGAGCGCGCGCTGCGCGAAGACGCCGCATTGCTCGACGTGCAGGAGAGCGTCGTCGTGCTTTCGCCAAACGATGCGTGGGGCTCGATCAAGGTCGGCGCCGGTACGCCGCCGGTTCGCATCGCGGAAGGCTGGTTCTCGCTCTTTCACGGCGTCGATCTGCTCGACATCAGCGGCGCCAAACCGAAGTTCCGCTATGCCGCAGGTGTCGTCGTGCACGACGCGGAGCGCCCCGACCGCGTGCTCTATCGCTCGCCCGAACCGGTGCTCGTGCCGGAGACCGCGTTCGAACGCAAAGGCGTCGTCGACAACGTCGTCTTTCCGACCGCGATCGACCAGCGCATCGATTTGGGTCCACGCGTCTTCGACGTCTATTACGGCATGGCCGATTGGGCGACCGGCGCGGTACGCGTAACGCTGCAGTAACGATGTGGCGCTATTTTGCGATCGCGACGGTGATCGTGCTCGCGATCGTGGTAACCGTTACGGCGCGCACGCGGCTCGGGTTGCCGGGGCACCTGAATTTTTGGAAGGCGACCGCGCCCCCGCCGCCCGCCGAAAACGTGTTCGGCAATGCGCCGTGGGCGCTCTCGGCGTTGCCCGACTGCTTCGTGCAGCGCTCGGAAACGACGGGCAGCGCCGCCTACGTGCGCGCGCAGCTTCCCGCCGGAGCGCAGCCGGTCGCTCCCGGAACGCGCCTGACCTTCGGGCCCTGCACGATTTTCGTGCGGCGCGGCGAATTGCTGGTCGATCGCGGTTCGGATCGTCTGCGCGTGCCGCCGGAGACGCGGCTCTATCGCTTTGACGATTCGCTCGCGCTGCTGCGCGACACCCCGAGAAGCAACGAACTACGGATCTACGACATCACGGCAAATCACGAATGAGTACCAATCCGGATATCACCGGCGAAGTTCGCCGGCGGCGCACCTTTGCAATCATCTCGCATCCCGACGCCGGCAAGACGACGTTGACCGAGAAACTGCTGCTCTACGGCGGGGCGATTCACGTCGCGGGTCAGGTTTCGGCGCGCAAGCGTCAGCGCGCGGTGACGAGCGATTGGATGGAACTGGAGCGCGAGCGCGGCATTTCGATTACGTCGACCGTGCTGCAGTTTCCCTACAACGGCTACACGATCAATCTGCTCGACACGCCCGGTCACCAAGACTTCGGCGAAGATACATACCGCACGCTGCTCGCTGCCGACGCGGCCGTCATGCTGATCGACGCTGCCAAAGGCGTCGAGCCGCAAACGAAAAAACTCTTTGCGATCTGCCGGGACCGCAAGATTCCGCTGTTCACCTTCATCAATAAGATGGACCGCCCCAGCCGCGATCCGCTCGAATTGCTCGATGAGCTCGAGAGCGTCCTTGGCATCGGAACCTATCCGATGAACTGGCCGCTCGGCAACGGCGAGACCTTCCGCGGTATCTACGATCGAAGCACGCGCGAACTGCATCTCTTCGAGCGCAGCGCACACGGCGCGACCAAGGCGCTGGTGCAGACCACCAACGCACGCGACCCCAAACTGAAGGAGCTCGTCGACGAAGCGACCTTCGCGTCGTTCGCCGACGGCCTCGATTTGCTCGAGGGAGCCGGCGAATCTTTCGATCGCGACGCGATGCTGCGGGGCGCGATCACGCCGGTTTTCTTCGGTTCGGCGGTGACGAATTTCGGGGTAGAGCTCTTTCTCGACGCGTTCATCGCCATGAGCCCGCCGCCCGCCGGACGCGGGATCGTCGATCCGAGCGACGAGCGCTTCACCGGGTTCGTGTTCAAGATTCAGGCGAACATGGATCCGCGTCACCGCGACCGGATCGCCTTCGTGCGCGTCTGCTCGGGAAAGTTCGAACGCGACATGACCGTGCGAAACGAGCGCACCGGAAAAGACGTGCGGCTTGCGCGCGCGATGAAGCTGTTTGCCGACGAACGCGAGTCGCTCGAAGCGGCCTACGCGGGCGACGTCGTCGGCCTGGCTAATCCGGGTGTTTTTGCAATCGGCGACACGCTCTACGAGGGCGCGCCGGTCGTTTTTCCGCCGATTCCCTCGTTTGCCCCGGAACATTTTGCGTCGGTTCGCAGTATCGACACGTCGAGCTACAAATCGTTCGGAAAGGGCATTGCCCAGTTGCGCGAGGAGGGAGCGGTGCAGATCTTTTATCCGTGGGGTTCGACGCGCACCGAGCCGATCGTCGGCGTCGTCGGCGAGCTGCAATTCGAGGTTGCGAAGTACCGGCTCGAATCCGAGTACGGCGTAAAAACGCATTTCTCGAATCTGCCGTTTGCTCTCGCGCTGCGCGTCGGCGGCGATCCCGACGCTGCAGCGCGCGCGCAGCTTCCGAGTAACGCAAAGTTCGTCGAAGATTGGGAGGGCCACCCGGTCGCGCTTTTCGAGAGCGAATGGAGCGTTCGGCTTGCGCAGGAGTGGAATCCCTCGCTCGCATTTCTCCCATACGTCACGCAGGAGGTCGTATCAACGTGAAGAGGCTTGCAGTCCTGGCGCTGGGTTGCGCCGTGCTCGTTGCGGGTTGCTCGTTCGAGAATAAATACGAGCGGGAGGCTGAGAAGATTACGCGCGCGGCGATGGCCAACAACCTGTCGCCCGTACAGAACGACCTCGCGAAAGGGCTGAATATCTCGCGCGTCCAGGTCGCCGAATGGTCCGACGAATTGAACGCGCAGGGCAAGCTCGAGTCGATCAAGGAGATCACGACCGGCTGCGATCCGGGCGCGCACTGCTTCGACGTGAAGTTCGAGAAGCACACGTACTTCGAGGAACTCTTCCTGGACGATCAGGACAAGGTGACCAGCTGGCGCTTCAAGATGAAGCCCGATGCCACTTAGCTTCATCGACGTATGCGAGGCCGCCGATCGCATTCGCGGCGTCGCGCATCACACACCCGTGCTGACCTCGCGTACCTTCGACGAGCGCACCGGCGCGCAGCTCTTCTTCAAATGTGAGAACCTGCAGCGCATGGGCGCTTTCAAGTTTCGCGGCGCGTACAATCGCCTAGCGCAGCTTTCGGAGGCGGAGCGCAAAGCCGGCGTCGTCGCGTACTCGAGCGGGAACCACGCGCAGGGCGTCGCACTTGCGGCCAAGCTGCTCGAGATTCCCGCGACCATCGTGATGCCGCGCGATGCACCCGAGAGCAAGCTCGCCGCGACGCGCGGCTACGGTGCGGAGATCGTGCTCTACGAACGTTCCGAAGAGAATCGCGCCGTCATCGCGCAAGATCTCGCACGGGAACGCGGTGCGGTGATCGTGCCGCCCTACGACGACGAGCGCATCGCCGCAGGCGCGGGAACGACCGCGCTCGAGTTGATGCACGACGCGGGGCCGCTCGACCTCATCGTGACGCCGTGCGGCGGCGGCGGATTGCTCGCCGGCTGCTGTATTGCTGCGCACGGTGCGGATACGGACATCGAACTATGGGGCGTCGAGCCGCAGGCAGGTAACGACGTGCAGCAGTCGCTCGCGCGCGGCGAGCGCGTGCTCATCGACGTTCCGAACACGATCGCGGACGGCTTGCAAACGCAGTCGCCCGGCGAGATCACCTTCCCGGTCATCGCGCAGCACGCAAGCGGTGTTGCGACGGTGAGCGACGAGGAGCTCGTCGATGCGATGCGTCAGCTTTTCGAGCGGATGAAGCTGGTCGTCGAGCCGAGCGGCGCCGCAGCCTTCGCCGCCGTGTTGAACGAACGGCTCCCGGTGCGGGGCAAGCGCGTCGGGATCGTGATCAGCGGCGGCAACGTGGACGCAGCCCGCTACGCGTCGCTCCTGTCATCCCGAGCGTAGCGGTATTACACCCTGTCATCCCGAGCGTAGCTGCGAAGCAGCGTAGTCGAGGGACTAACGTAAAACATTGCGGCGTCCCCTCGTCCCCTCGTCCCCTCGTCCCTCGACTACGCTTCGCTACGCTCGGGATGACACGGGGGCTACGCTCGGGATGACACGAGCCAGAAAGCGGTTACTTTGCCGGCTCGACGATATTTCCGCATGAGACGTACGTGCCGAGCTCGGAAGCGCTCTTGTGTACGTTGATCGCGTATTTACCCGCGAGTAAATCGGCGAGTTTGATGCCGGGAACCGTCGTCGAGCTCTTACCCGCGACGGTGTTTTTCAGACCGTATTCGGGCGCCTTGTTGATCTTGCCGCAGGTGCCGATGTGAATGTGCGTGGGTTGCGGCGTGTCGGTGGGTGCGCCGGTGAGCGTAACCTCGACGAGGACGCCGTCGCTCTCTTGCGTGAGCGTCGCGGTACCGTTCTCACCGCTGCCGTTGAGCTCTTTCATTTGTATCGTCACGGTCGTCGGCGCCTGCGCGAGCGCGCCGGTAACGAGCGTTCCGGCCAGCGCGAGGCCGGCGACCAAGCTAAGTAACATTTTCATGGGGCGATGCTCCTTGTCTAACGAGGACAGTCTTGAGTGTGCGTGACCGGCATACCGAGTGCGCTGCGCGCTTTTGCGCGCAGCGAACAGTAAGCGTCGATGGTGCCTTGTGGAACCGGCGCGTCGGCTCCGTCGATTAGGTCGATGAGGAAAGCGAGCTCGCCGTTGATGCGCGCGAGCTTGCTATCGTGCGGCTTCACCGCGGTGCGGTCGATCAGCGACGCCACGTCGTGGGCCATGCGGTACTGCTTCACCAGCGTTGTCTGTGCGATGTGAATGCGCGGATCCATCACGATGCTCACGTGCTCCGTGCGCACGACGCCGTCGACGTCGAGCCGTACCGTGTATATGCCCGGAACGACGAGCGCTCCCTGCGGAACGCGCGGCGTATCCTCGTCGTTCGCGGAGATCGGGAGGTCGTAGGAAAGCGCGTGGGGCGCCGGCTCGTGAAGGTCCCAGACGAAGCGGTGCATCCCGGCAGCGGTTGAAGGCCGCACGAACGGTTTCTCCCAGTACGCGGGCTTATCGAAGACGACCGGGGCCGGAGACGGATCGTCGCTCGCGTAGCGGCGAACGAGCGCCCCCTGCGCGTCGTAGATCGCGATTGCCACGTGCGCAGCCGGCTTTGCCAGCATATAGTAGAAGATTGCGCCGTCGGGCGGGTTGGCGCCGTGCGGCTCTTCGGGCGGCAGCGGCGTATCGGTATTGGTGTTTCGCCGGACGCGGTAGGCCGCGACCGGCGCGAAGAGATGCGGACCATTCCATCCGCTAGTACGCGCGAGCTCGCGCAGCGGTTCAATGTCGTCGAGAATCCAGAAGCCGCGGCCGTGCGTGGCGACGACCAGATCTTCCCCGTGTACGTCGAGGTCGCGCATCGAGGTGTGCGGCAGGTTCTGCTGGAGCGATTGCCACTGCGCACCATCGTCGAAGGAGACGGATACCGTGCCTTCGCCGCCGGCGTAGAGCAGGCCGGCGACGAACGGATCGGCGCGCACCACGTTGATCGGCTGATCGACCGGCAGCCCATTCGTGATCTTGGTCCAGTGCGCGCCGCCGTCATGCGTCTTGAAGATCCATGGGCGAAGATCGTCGAGACGGAAGCGGTTGACGGCTACGTACGCGG
The DNA here is from genome assembly GCA_035507275.1 of Candidatus Acidiferrales bacterium. Classification (GTDB taxonomy): domain Bacteria; phylum Vulcanimicrobiota; class Vulcanimicrobiia; order Vulcanimicrobiales; family Vulcanimicrobiaceae; genus Aquilonibacter. Next base: position 15,534 of record DATJOG010000037.1, on the reverse strand, counting down.
TCTGGTCGTCGAAGCGCGATGCGTCGATGATCGAGATTTTGCTCCACGGGCTCAGCCCGGGCGGCGTGACGTTCTTCCAGTGCGCGCCGCCGTCTCGCGTGATCCAGACGAGCCCGTCGTCGGTGCCGGCCCAGATCGTGCCGGCATGCGTGTACGAAGGTGCAAGTGCGTACACGACGCCGCGGTGCGCGCCTTTTTGCGGGTCGTTGGCTTCGAAGGCGGTGATGACGCTTGGAATCGCGGGATGTTTGCGCGTGAGATCGGGGCTGATCGTATGCCAGTGCATGCCGCCGTCGCGCGTGGCGTAGATTCGATTCGCACCGAAATACATCAGCGATTTGTCGAAATGATCGAAGGCGATCGGTTCGGTGCGTACGACGCGGAAGTTCTTTCCGCGCAGCGGATCGGGCGAGACCTCTTGCACCTGCGTCGTACGCTCGTCGAAGCGTTCGACCTTTCCCCCGTAGGTAATGCCGGGGTGCAGCGGGTCCGGTACGACGTAGCCGTACTCCTCCGCGCCTGCGGTGTGCCAGTCCCGTTCGTTGATCTGGCCCCACTCGCCGCGGCTCGAGACGCATGCCGATCCCGACTCTTGTTGCCCGCCGCAAACCCAATACGGAAAGCGGTTGTCGGTGTTCACGTGATACATTTGCGCCGTCGGCTGGTTGTACCACGAACTCCAGGTGGCGCCGTGGTCGACCGAGATCGTCGCGCCTTGATCGCTGACCAGCGCCACGATGTTCGGATCGTTGGGATTGATCCAGACGTTCTGGTAATCGTCGCCGCCCGGTGCACCTTTGATTGCATGAAAGGTCTTGCCGCCGTCGGTCGAGCGATAGGTCGTCGTATTCGTGAGATAGAGCGTTTGCGGGTCCTTGGGATCGACGGCGATCGCAACCAAATCGTCGCCGCGTTCGGCGATGCGATCGGTATCGTTGAGTTTGCGGAAGTTCGCTCCGCCATCGTCGCTGCGGTACACGGCCCCGCCCGTATCGCCGTAGGCGTCAACGTACGCGTAAACGACCTGCGTGTTCGACGGTGCGATCGCGATCTCGGCGCGCCCCATTTTGGCGGGAAGGCCGCCGTGCAGCTGCGTCCAGTGATCGCCCCCGTCGGTCGATTTGTAGATGCCGCTTCCCGGGCGCTCGAACGAAGAGCCAATCTCCCACGGCGCCTGACGCGCCGCCCACATCGATGCGTATACGATTTGCGGATTCGAGGGGTCGATGCGCACGTTGTAGGCGCCGGTGTTCTCGTCGATATAGAGCACGCGCGTAAACGTCGTGCCGCCGTCGGTCGATCGAAAGACGCCGCGCTGCGTGTTCGGTCCGTACGGATGTCCGAGCACCGCGACGAAGAGACGCTGCGGATTGGTGGGATCGACGTCGATCTGGGGGATCTGCTGACCGTCGCGCAGACCGAGGTGCGTCCACGTTTTGCCGGCATCCGTCGATTTGTAGATACCGTTGCCGACGGAGAGATCCGGGCGCTGCAAGCCCTCGCCGCTGCCTGCATAGATGACGCTCGGATCGCCGGCCGCAACCGCGAGCGCGCCGATCGATCCGGTCGATGCGTCATCGAAGATCGGCCTCCAGGTTCGTCCGGCGTCGTCGGTCTGCCAGATACCGCCGTTGACGGCGCCGATGTAAAAGCGGTTGGGCATGCTCGGCACGCCCGCGAGCGCCTTGGTGCGGCCGCCGCGCAGCGGCCCGATCTCGCGCCAGCGCAATCCGGCGTAGCTCGACTGCGCGACGACCGCCGAGAGCAAGGGAGCGAACAGCATCAGCGGCGTCCCTTTCGCCGGCCGCGGCGCGGATTGGGCCGGAAGGGCGGCCCGATCTTCAAACTGCCGCGGTGCGGAAGGTCTTCGTCGACGTCTTCGCAGCCGATCGGCGTGAAATCGCCGCAATCGTGCGGACGCGCGGCGTAGATACCGCAGTAGTATTTCCCGCTCTTGTTCCCCATCAAAAAGACGCAATTGTCGGCGAGATCGTCGCTGACTTTGCGCACCCAGCCGACATGATAGCCGTCGGCGGAGGGCCGTTTGACGATGTATTCGTCCATGACTTGCGTGTAGGTCATCCCGAGATGCTGCGCGATGCGCTCGACGTCGGCGCGGCTCACGAACGGCTCGTAGCCGCTGCAGCACTGCGCGCAGCCTGGCGGACAGGTGATGTTGTCAGGCAAATCTTTCAGGTGTTTGCGCGCCAATTCGATGACCTTGCCGATGGCTCGAACGAACTCCGGGTCGTCGTTATACTTGTAGACCCACTCGCGTTTGGTGATCTCGTTCGAATTATAGAAGCGCGTCGTGCGCTCGTCGTACGAGATCGTGATGTGCTCTTCGGTGATCTCGATCTCGTTGACGTGCTCCATTGGACGCGTATCCAGGAGCTCGGGGTGCGTGGGCTGGCCGGTTCGTTTCGAAAAGTCACGCAGGCCGATTAGGTCGATGGTTTCCATAGTGCACCCAAGTTCGATGCACGTTGCGGGTGCGGCCTGGTGGCGCGGATAACATTACCGGCCACCAGCGCTTCATGCGGGGGATAATTGCTTGCGTACAGCGATCGGCGTCGACCTGGGCGGCTCGCACGTGACCGCCGCCGTCGTCAGTGAAGACGGCACGATCCACCGCCAACACGAGGTGGATCTCGAAGACCTTTCGTTCAAGGCCGTGAGCGAGGTGTTGACCTCAACCATCGAGCAAGCCCTCAAGGATCCCGATGCCAAGGAGGTCGTCGGCATTGGAATCGGCTCGCCGGGGAACATCGAGGTGCGCTCCGGGACCGTCCTCTACAGTCCGAATTTCAAGTGGACCAACGCGCCGCTGGGGGAGATGCTGCGCGCGCATTTCGATATGCCGGTCTTCGTCGGCAACGATGCGCGCTGTGCGACGCTGGGAGAATATACCTACGGCATTGGGCGCGGGACGCGCAACTTCGTGCTCCTGACGCTGGGCACCGGGATCGGCGGCGGCATCATTGCCGACGGCGAGCTGATCCTCGGCAACCGGTTCGGTGCGGGCGAGGTCGGACACCACCAGATTCGCCCGACCGACGGCTTCGTCTGCAGCTGCGGCAAGATCGGCTGCTTCGAAGCGCAGGCCTCCGGCACCGGGCTGATCCGCCATGCCTTTGCCGTCGCTTCGTCGTTTCCACGCAGCTCGCTGCTCGACATGGATCGCGACAAACTCGGGTCGAAAAAGATTCGCAAGGCCGCGCAGAACGGCGATCTGCACGCGCTCGCCGCGTGGAAGAATTTTACCGCCGATCTCTCGATGGGCCTCGCCAACGTCATCGCGTTCGTGAATCCTGAAGTCATCGCGCTCGGCGGCGGCGTCTCGAGCGCCGCGGACTTCATGCTCGACGCGGTGCGCGGCCGTGTCGACGAGTTGACGACCATGGTGCCGCGCGGAACGACGCGAATCGTCGTGGCGCAGTTGAGCAATGACGCGGGACAAGTCGGGGCTGCAACCATGGCGTTTCGCGGGGGGCTGACGACGCTCGGCGCATAGGAGGCCGGACATGAAGGCAATCGTAACCGGCGCGTCGGGCGGGCTGGGTCTCGAATTTGCGAAGTTGCTGGCCGCCGGCGGGCACGATCTCGTCTTGGTGGCGCGTTCGGGCGACAAGCTCGAAGCGATCGCCGCCGACCTGCGCGCGCGCCACGGCGTCGCCGTCGACACGGTCGCGCAGGATCTCGGCGTTCCCGGCGCCGCCGCGGCGCTGGTCGCTCGCGTTCCCGCCTGCGATATCCTCATCAACAACGCCGGTTTCGCGAGCCACGGGCGTTTCGACCAACTCCCTTCCGAGCGTATTCGCGAAGAGCTGCTGCTCGACGTCGTGACGCTCACCGAACTCACGCATGCATATCTGCCCGGCATGCGCGCACGCGGAGCGGGACGGATCATGAACGTCGCTTCGACGGCGGGCTTCGCTCCCGGGCCGTTCATGGCGGTGTATTACGCAGCAAAAGCCTACGTGATCTCGTTTTCGCAGGCGCTCTCCGAGGAGCTGCGCGGCTCGGGCGTAACCGTCACTTGCCTGTGCCCGGGCGCAACGGCCACCGGCTTTGCGCACCGCGCCGAGATGGCGGGAACGATGCTTTTCGGCCGCCTTCCCGTTGCCGATGCAACATCGGTTGCGAAGGCCGGGTATACCGCGATGATGGCGGGCAAGGATTTGATCGTTCCGGGCCTTTGGAACAAACTGATCGCGTATTCGTCGCGCATCAGCCCGCGGCGCCTCGTGCTGTGGATGTCGCGCAAGATGGTCGAGGGATGAGCGAGCGCGCGCGGTGGATCAACCTGGTGTGCGGTGCGATTGCGGCGTTCGTGCTCGTCGCGTGCGTCCTCGCAACGATTCGCGTCAACTGGGTCGCAAGCGTGTGTATGGCGTTCGCCGTCGGCGCGTTCTATTCGGACCGGATATATATCGGTTTCGTTCCGCTTCCGATGCCGAGTTTCGAGGATCGGGTCAAAGGCAATATGCTCGGCGGGATGAGCGAAGAGCGAGCAAGGGAGCAAGCCTCGGCCGGCGAGATCGTCAAGGCGTTCGGCAACGTCGTCATATCCACAATTGTCTGCATTGTAGCTACCTGCTTCGCCTACGGCGCGTACCCGCACGTCGGTGCGCGCGCGCTGTACGCCTTCATCGGAAAGGCAGGGCTCTGGCTCGCCGCCGGTATGTTCGTGCTCTTCGCTGTGGCCGTCTTTGCGCCGCTTTATGCGCGGCTTGCGAAGCGCAAGGCCTGAAAGACGAAATACTAGTGGAAAGATTGCTAGTCTTTCAGCCCGCCTGCCTATTGTAGTTCGAACGACCCATACAGTAAGTTTACAAAACGTGTGACATTGCCCGCACGCATGCTACTGCTATTCGTTTAGGAGTTCTATGCGCAATTCGCACAGGGTATTGGCGGGGTCATTGGTCCTGGCGATGTCGCTCACCGCTTGCGGAGGGCATTCATCACTTCCCGGCACCGGCTCCGTTGGGTCTACTGGTTCTCTTTCCAACGCCACGCAAAACCCGTCCGTGACATCGATGATCTCCGTGCCCAGCACCAAGGGCGCGCTTGCCTTCACCGATCTCGGGCGGCGTTCTGCTTCCTCACCGGTGAGCGTTTCGCTCGTGCTGCGCTACAACAATCAAGCGCAGCTCGATGCGTTCGTTGCTTCGCAGAGCACGCCGGGAGGCGCGCATCACTTTCTGACGCCGGCGCAGTTCAACAGTCAATATGCGCCGACGGTGCAACAGGAGCAGTCTGTCGTGACGGCGCTGCAAAGCGCCGGATTCACGATCACGCAACGCTTCCCGAACCGCACCATCGTCGATGCGACCGCTCCAAGCTCTGTCGTCGAGAGGTTCTTCTCGACGCAGATGCACACCGTCTCGCAAGGAAAATACGGCGAGCGTTTCGCTAACCTGACCGCTGCGACGGTACCGTCGTCGATCGCATCCTACATTCGCGACGCGTCACTGAGTAACGTAGTCGTCGCGGAGACGAAGGTCGATCAAGAGGGTGGCGCGGTCGCGCGCCAATTCCCGGCCGCGCCGGGCTTGAAGCCGACCGGCGTTTCGCCGGCGGCGCAAGAGGTGCCGTCGGCTCGCATCATGGCGAGCGGCTGCACGGGCCAACTGTTGCTCAATCCGGGCTTCGAGTCGGGTGACGTCGACTGGACAGCGACGTCCGACGTGATCACCGACGATTCGTCGTATGCGTATCAAGGCAGTTGGTTCGCGTGGCTCGACGGTTATGACACCAAAGAGACCGATACGTTGCAGCAGACGGTTGCGATTCCGGCCGGCTGCACCGCGACGCTGACCTACTACCTGGACGTCACGACGGACGAGCGCAGCAGCACCGGAGCGGTCGACACGATGGCGCTCACCGTCAACGGCGCGACCGAGCAGTCGTTCTCGAACAAGACGACGACCAGCGGCTACGTCGAAGAGACCGTCAACCTCTCGTCATTCGCAGGCGGCAACGCCACCATTCTCTGGACGTCGAAACAGACGGGAAGCCGCGAGACGAGCTTCTTCATCGACTCGACGGCGTTGACGCTCAGCGGCGGCAGCAGCACGCCGACGCCCTCGCCTTCACCGACGGCTTCGCCCACCGCGAAACCGACGACGTCGCCGACGGCGTCTCCGACCGCTTCACCGACCGCGACGCCAACCTCCGCGCCGACCTCGTCGCCCACCGCTGCACCGTCAGCGGGGTGCAACGGCGCGGCTGCACTCAACGGACCGCTCTCCGATTCGAACGGCACCCTCGCCACCGGCGTTGCCAAGCCGTTCGACTTCCCGGTGCAGCACGGATGCAACGGCGCGGGTTACACTGCCGCGATCGTCATCGACGATCCGGTCAACACGAGCTACGTTTCGACGTATCTCTCGACCGCAGGTGTGACGCAAACCGGCACGATCACCAATGAAGCCGTCGACGGCGGCGGAAGCGGTGACGATCCGGAAACGGATCTCGACGTGCAGACGATCTCCGGTCTTGCACCCGGCGCAAACATCATCGTCTACGACGAAGGTTCGCTCTCGGATCAGAACATCGAGGACGCCTACAACCAGGTGCTCAGCGATGGCAAGGCGAGCGCGGTGAACTCCTCGTTCGGTGGCTGCGAATCGAGCGATCCGTCGTTCGAAGACGCGACCAACGAGATCGCGGAGCAAGGCGCTTCGGAAGGGGTCGAGTTCTCGGCTTCGGCCGGCGACACGGGCTCGGACGAATGCGGCGACGACAACGAGAAGGGCGTGAGCGCACCTGCGGGTGATCCGTACTTCACGTCGATCGGCGGCGTCAACTTCACCGAGAACAGCAGCACGGGCGCACTCGAGACGGTTACGGCGGGCGACGCGTCGTGCAGCGGCGGCGTTCATGATGTCTGCTACGGCGGCGGCGGCGTTTCGACGACCGTTGCGCTTCCGAGCTGGCAGAGCGGCATCGCCGGAATGATAACCTCGGGCCGCAATCAGCCCGATATCTCGCTTCCGTTCGACTACGTAGCGGTCTACACGGGCGGAAGCTGGGCTGAATATCTTGGAACGTCGTGGTCCTCGCCGGCATCGGTGGCGCTGTTCATCGAGGCCGACGAACTCCACGGAACCAAGTTGGGCTGGCTCAATTCGACGATCTACAGCCTGTTCTCGTCGACAGGATACAGCGACTACTTCACGCCATGCACCTCGGGCAATAACATCGCCTATACGTGCAGCGCGACGGAGTACAACCAGGCTGCGGGTATCGGCACTCCCAAGGGCTGGGCCCTAGCGAACGCGTTGTAATATTCGCAGAACGAATATTCCCAATGCGTGAAGCTGCGCTCCGGTGAAAGGCTGGAGGCAAACATGAGGAGACGAGTGGCAATGCTCGTCTCCTCTCCTTCATCGCGTAGCCGGGCCCGTGACTCGCCGCGCGGTCGTGACGCTGGCCGCGTTCGGAACCGCGTTACTCGCATTCGATTGCGCAAACCTATACTCGTTCAGTTGGGGCTGGAGCGCCGGTGGCAGCCCGGCGTGGGCCTCTTACAAGGAGGCGACGGCGGCTAACCCACGCGCCGCCATATCGTCCTGCGCGGGGATCGTGCCGTCCTTAGCGATTTGCGCGATGAGCGCGGCGATGCGGCGCGAACTGCGAACCGGCGCGACCAGCTCTTGATTGCGGCGGATGTCGTCGAGACGCCGCGGCGTGCGAATCATCGCGCGTACCGCGGCGACGACTTCGCTCGTGCCGCCGAGCGCAATCGAACCCAGGCCGTTGTGGCGTACGAAATCGACGTTGCCGCGCTCTTGGCCCGGCACGTAGTCGTAGACGACGACCGGAAGCTGCGCGGCGTTGGCTTCGGCAAGAGATCCGGGGCCCGCTTTGGTGACGAGCAGATCGACCGCGCGGAAATATTCGGGAATCTTGTTGGTGAAGCCCAGTACCGTCATCGGCGTCGGCAGATTGCGCGCGCTCTCTTCGAGCTTTTCGCGCAGTGGCTCGTTGCGTCCGCACACGACGAGGAGATGGATCGGCAGGCGCGCCTTGGCAAGCGCGAGCGTCGTGGGCAGCAGCTTGCCGCCGCCTTCACCGCCCGCCATCAGCATGACGACCAGCCGGTCTTGCGGGAGGCCGAGGGCGCCGCGTAATTCTTCCTTCGTGCCGACGACGTCGTCGAAGGTCGGATGGATCGGTTGTCCGAGCAAACGCAGCCGGCTCGGCGAGATCCCACGCGAAAGCGCGCGTTCGTAGACTTCGCGCGCCGGCACGACGACCGCGTCCGCGTCGGGCATGAGCCACGATTCGTGAACCTTGCCGAGATCGGTGATCACCGTCACGATCGGCACGTGCTGCATGCCGGCGTCGGCACGCGCGCGCAGCGCTGCGTGATTGAGCAGCGGATGCACCGAGACGATGACGTCGGGCTGATAGCTCAGGAAGAGGTCGCGAAGGCGCTCGCGATAGAGCGGTTCGCAGAAGCGGACGAGCGCGCGGTAGCGGCGGCGGCCGTTGGTCGCATAATAAAGCGCCCCGTAGACCGGGGGCGCATAGCGCAGGGCCATACTATAACCGAGGCCGAGTTGGGTGAGCGGAAAGGCGCAGTGAGCGGCGACGTCTTCGATCCGGTGCTCGAACGCGCTGGGCTCTCTGATTTCATCGAGGGCTGCGGTGATCGCGTTTGCCGCGCTTCGGTGGCCGCCGCCCGTATCCGAAATCAGGAAGAGCGCGCGTTTGGTCATTCAGTCTCCGCTACGTTAGGCGCGCACCGGAGCCCGTTTCGATCGCCGGAGTGCCGCATTGCGGACCCGCCGAGAGGTCGGGGCGAGCTTGGCCAATACGAACCGCGCCGGTGCGTCATAGAAGCGAAAGATATCGCCAAACTCGATATCGGGGTTTCGGTGATGGCCGTCGTGGTCCTCGGGCAGCACGATTTGGAGCTGCCGGGTCACCCAGCGGACCGCAGCCGGGGTCTTCCAGCCAAGTTCGGTCGTATGGCGCCACCAGACGTGCAGTTGGCCGAGGACCAAGCCAAGCAAGGAGCCCTGCCACGAGAGCTGCCAGCAAAAGGCGGCGACGATCAGGTAGGGTACCGCGCCGAGAAATCCGTCGAGGAGCACCTCGCCATTGGTCGAGAGAACGGCATGATCCCAGTACGAGCGGCGACGATCGTGATGCGTGCGAAGATGCAATGTGAACCACAGATGTTGCGGAACGTGATAGAAGAATGTCGATGCGAAATCTCCCACCGCGAGCACGATCAGCATTGCCAGCACAAGTGACATGTGTGCGTTTCCTTCGTCCAAAGACCGTCGTCGTTCTAGCTGTTGCGTCCATGTTGTTCGGATGCAGCGCTTCTACCTTTGAACGTACTACGCGCGCGCACCGGATGGCAATTCCCAATCTGAAATATGCCATTAATACCGCGTTAAGCTGGCCCGCGCCGGCGCCGGTCGACGTGCTGTTCGGCGGCCGTCCAATTCAAGACGGCGGTCCGCTTCGCGCGCCGGAGCTTGCAATCGCGCGTGCGATACTGCGCACAAATCCACGGATCACCGCGATTGGGTCGCTCGAGCTCGCCGGTGTCACCGTGCGCGCGGCGCGCGCCGTCGCGCTGCCGCCGGAATTTCTCGCGGCCACGATTCTGCAAGAGAGCGCGTACGATCCCGATGCGCTCTCCTCCGCCGGAGCAATCGGTATCGCGCAGTTCGAGATCGAGACGGCGGATGCAAACGGCGTCCGGCCGTGGGATCCGTATCGCGCGATACCGGGTGCGGCTCGTTTGCTTGCGTCGTATGTCGGCACATACCGCCGCGCGTACGCGGATCCGTATGCGATCGCGCTTGCTGCCTACAATGCAGGACCGGGTGCGGTCGATCGCTATCGCGGCGTGCCGCCGTATGCGCAGACGCGCGAATACATCGCACTGATCTACGAGCGATGGGGGCGGATCGCCGGTTACGAGCGTGGAAAATCGCGCCCATGAAAATCCCTGCGCTTTTGATATTTGCGGTCATTGCTCTCGCGGGGTGCGGAAGCGCGACCGACGCCATCACGTTCAAAGCTCCGCCGAGTTACACGGCGGCGGTCTCGGTCGGCCCATTCATGCAGATTTGGCGAGGACCGCAGGAGAGCGTGTTGATCCTCATGGCGATTCCGACCAAGACCGACCTGAAGGGTCTCACGAAAGAATCCGACGTCAAAGATGCGCAGGTGCTCAGCCAGTCGTCGGTTCGGATTTGCGGCAGTCAGCCGGCCTACTACCTTTCGGTGATCGGCGAGCGCGACGAACCCGGCTCCGGTACGCCGAATGCGAAGCCGGAGAAGCGGCAGATCGATATGATCGCGACCTATGTGGGCGCGAAGACCTACATGGCCATGTACATCCGGCCGGTCGGCTCAAGCGTTGATACGGCAGCGGAAGCCGCGATCCGCAATATCTGTCCGAAAACGTAACCCGTCCCCACTCGAGGTGGGTAATAGGGGGGACATGCACCAGCGCATCACGGTCCCTCGGGACCGCCTCGAAATCGTCGAACTCAGCACGGCAGCGGCCGGCCACCACTTCGCGCGCGACGTTCGCGAAGGTTTGAGCGCGACGCCCAAGCGGCTCTCGTCGAAGTATTTCTACGACGACGTCGGATCGGCGCTCTTCGATACGATCACCCTTTTGCCCGAGTATTACCTCACATCGGCGGAGACCGAGATCTTGCGCGAGTGGGGTTGGGAGATCGTGCGCGTGCTCGACGAGCCGGTCGAATTTCTCGAGCTGGGAAGCGGCAGCGCGAATAAAACGCGCGTCCTCATCGAAGAAGCGCTGCGCGTACAAAACGATTTACGCTACAGCCCGATCGACATCTCGAGCGATGCGCTTCGCACCTCGTCGCTGGCGCTGGTCGAACGCTACCAAGCGCTGCGCATCCGCGCGTACGCGGGCGATTACTTCACCGTGCTCGCATCGGGGGCGCTGGCCTTTGAACGCCGGGTGCTCGCTATGCTGATGGGATCGAATCTGGGCAATTACGAGCCGCGCGCGGCGCTGCAGTTGCTCGTCTTGATCGGACGCGCGCTGCGCCCCGGCGATGGCCTGCTCCTCGGTGTCGATCGCAAGAAGGATGCGGCGACGCTCGAACGCGCTTACGACGATCCGATCGGCGTGACGGCGGCGTTCAACAAGAATTTACTGGCGCGCATCAACCGCGAACTTGGCGGCACCTTCGACCCGCGCGGATTCGATCACGTGGCGCGCTACGACGCGCAGCGCGGCTGTGTCGACTCCTTTCTGCGCGCGCGCAGCGAGCAGCGCGTGCGCGTCAACGGGCTCGACCTCGACGTCGAATTTTCGCGGGGTGAAGAAGTGCACACCGAGTCGTCCTACAAGTTTGACGATGAGGACGTCGCGGCGATCGCAACGGCAAGCGGCTTTGCGCTGCGCAAGACGTGGAGCGACCGCGCCGGTCGCTTCGGCGTTCATCTCCTAGTTCGTACGGACTGAGCGCTCCGCCAGCCGCAGCGCGGCGTCGATGACGATTGCGAGCAGGCATACCGCGATGCTTCCCGCGACGATCTCGTCGGAATGGTGGAGCGTGAAGCCGATGAAGATCAGCGATCCAAGTCCGCCCGCGCCGACGTAACCGCCCAGCGTCGCAAGCGCGATCATCGCGACGGCGGCGATGCGCACACCGCCGATCACGATCGGCAGCGCCTGCGGAAACTCGACGCGCAGCGCACGCTGCAGCGACGACATTCCCATACCGGTCGCGGCGTCGCGCTGCGCCGGATCGACGGCGTGGACGCCGGCGAGCACGTTGCGCACGAGCACGAACTGCGCGTAGGCAACGAGCGCGACGAAGATCGGTGCGGTCCCCAGGCCGAGAAACTGCACCAGAATCGCCAGCAGCGCGAGGCTCGGGATCGTATAGAGCGCGCCGAGCAAGACGAGTACGATACGCGACGCGCGTTCGTGCCGCGCGAGCGCAAAGCCGATCGGCAGCGCGATTGCGAGCGCGCAGACGAGGGCAGCGGCAACGAGTGCGAGATGGGCGGCGGCTAACACGGCAACGTGTGCCGGATGTTCGAGCAAGTAACTCATGCGTCGCTGAAGAGCTCGCGAGCGAAATCGCTCTCCGGCGATTCAATGCGTCCGTCGCGCATGATCACGATGCGATCGGCGAGCCGCTGCGCTTCGCGCACGTCGTGCGTGACGAACAGCGTGGTGGTGCCGGCAGCATGGACGATCTCATGCAGTTCGCGCTGGAGCGTACGGCGCACGATCGCGTCGAGCGCGCCGAAGGGTTCGTCCATCAGGAGCACGCGCGGCTGCGCAGCGAGGGCACGCGCGACGCCGACGCGTTGTGCTTCGCCTCCGGAGAGCGCGCTCGGACGCCGATGACGGTAGCGCGCGGGATCCAGCCGCACCAGTTCGAGCATCTCGTCGACGCGCGCGGCGATGCGCGCGCGATCCCACTGCAAGAGCGATGGAACGATCGCGATGTTTTGCGCAACGTCCATATGCGAGAAGAGGCCGACGGCCTGAATCGCGTACCCGATGCCGCGCCGCAGTTCGACGGGATCGAGCGTCGTCACGTCGACGCCGTCGAGCTCGATGCGGCCTCGTTCGATCGGCACGAGCCGGTTGATCGTACGCAGCAGCGTGCTCTTGCCGGATCCCGATGCGCCGACCAGCGCAACGAATTCTCCGGGCTGCACGTCGAGATCGATAGTGTCGATTGCAGCCCGGTCGGTGCCGTCGTAACGAGCGCTCACGCCAGCCAGGCGAATCGATGCGCTACTCATGACATGCGATCCAAGAAGGCGGAGGCAACGTCAGCGGGGTCGCGATCGTTCCCTTCGACCTGCGCGTTCATTGCGCGTGCCGCCGCGTCGGTGATCTTTGGCGAAAGAACATCGAGCACGCGGGCGATGCGCGGTTCGCGCTCGAGCGTAGCGGTTCGTACGAGCGGCGCGACGTTGTAGACCGGCCAGAGGTGCTTGTCGTCTGCCAGTACGACGAGATGCTCGGTTGCAATCGTGCCGTCGGTCGTGAATGCGGTTGCAATATCGGCCTGCCCATGCAGCAGCGCTTCATACTTGAGCGAGATGTCATACGTACGGACCGACGCAAAGCGAAAGCCGCCGTAGAGCTGCTGTAAACCCGGCAAGCCGTCGGGGCGCGTGACGAACTCGGGGATCGTCGCGAGGCGCAGGCGCGATGCGAGCGGTGCAAGATCGGAGAGCGTGCGCAAACCGTACCGCTGCGCGATCGCTCGCGTCGTCGCGAGGCCCTGCGAGTCGTTCATCGGCGAACGTTCCAACCACGTGATCGCAAAGTCGCGCGCGAACGCACTGCGCACGTAGTCGTAGCTTTGCGCGGGATCGCGAATCGGTGCGTGGTGCAGCACGTCGATGAGCGCGGTGCCGGTATACTCGGGATAGATATCGATCTGGCCGCGCGCCATTGCCGCCATCGTTATCTGCGTCGATCCGAGATTCAGACGGCGTACGACGCGCAGTCCGCCGCGCTCGAGCGCTTGCGCATACAGTTCTGCAATCACGATCGACTCGGTGAAATTTTTGGAGCCCACGAAAATTGCGCCGCGCGGAGCGCATGCGGGCAACGCGCAGAGCGATCCAAGTGCTGCAAGCGCCTGCGCGCGCGTAGGCGTCATCGCCGGATCTCCACGACGAGCGCCATCGCCGCCACAATGAGCGAGGCGATGGCCAAGAGCTTGGGATCGCCGGTTTGCAGACCGCGGACGATGTCGTCGCCCAGTCCGCCCGCGCCGACGAAGGTTGCGAGTGTCGCGCTTCCGATGACCTCGACGCCCGCGGTGCGCACGCCCGCGAGTGCAATCGGCAGCGCCACCGGCACGATCACCCGCGTGAAGCGCTGCGTAGACGTCATGCCCAAGCCCGCGGCCACGTCGAGCACGGCGGCCGGCGTCGCGCGCAGTGCGAGGTCGACATTGATCACGATGGGTGGGAGCGCGAGCAAGGTGAGGGCCGCAAGCGCGGGTGGCGCCCCGACGCCGAGGAGAGGAACCAGCAGCGCCAGCACCGCGATGCTCGGGAGCGTGCGGCCGACGGCGGCTGCCGCAAGGACGGCTCCCCGTGCCCATCCGCGGGTAGCCGCAAGCAGGCCGAACGGCGCGCCGATCAGGCACGCGAGGGCCAGCGCGCCGAGCGCGAGGGCCGCATGTCGTAAGGTGTCGTTAAGAAGAACGCCCCACATTATCGCTAGTGTTTATCGCGCACAAGGCGAACTCTTCGGACCCTATGCTCTCTGAAGAAGCTGCGCTCGAGCAACTGCCGGTCTCGCTCGATGACCCGTCGCTCTATTTCAGCCGCGAACTTTCGTGGCTCGAGTTCAACGATCGCGTTTTGGAAGAAGCACTGGACGCGGGCAATCCGCTACTCGAGCGTTTGAAGTTCATCGCGATCTACGGTACCAATCTCGACGAGTTCTTCATGATTCGCGTGGCCGCGATCAAGCAGCAGATCGAAGCGCAGGTCGTGCGCCGCTCCGACGACGGCCGCATGCCGGCCGAGCATCTTGCCGCGATCTCCGAACGCCTGCGCACCTCGCTTGCAGTGCAGACGCGCCTGCTCAACGAGGAGCTACTGCCCGCACTCGAGCGCGAGGGCATCAAAGTGTTGCGTATCGCCGATCTGCCCGAAGAACGGCAGGCCGTGCTCGAACGCATCTTCGACGATCGCCTCTTCCCGGTGCTCACGCCGCTCGCGGTCGATTCCGGTCACCCGTTCCCGTACATTTCGAATCTTTCGCTCTCGCTCGCAGTTGAACTCGAAGAGCCGACTGCCGAGGGCGTCGAGCTGCATTTTGCGCGCGTGGAGATTCCGCCGACGCTGCCGCGCTTCGTTCCGCTCGAAGGCGCGCCCGAGGGCGAGCGTCACTACGTGTTGCTTGAAGATCTGATCGCGCATCATCTCGATTCGCTGTTCCCGGGCATGACCGTGCGCGAAGCCTATCTTTTCCGCGTCACGCGCGATGCCGATCTCGATCTGCAGGAAGACGAGGCTGACGATCTGCTGCGCGCGATCGAATCGGAGTTGCAGCGCCGGCGTTTTGGCGAGCCGGTGCGGCTCGAGGTCGAGCGCGGTATGCCCGAGTACATGCGCGATCTGCTTTTGAAGGCCATCGACCTTTCCGAAGTCGACTGCTACGAAGTCGATGGGCTGATCGCGCTCTCCAACCTTTGGCAGATCGTCGGATTGCCCGACTACGAGAATCTGCGCGATGCGCCGTTCATGCCGGCGATTCCGCGTTCATTTATCAGCAAGACCGATCTCTTCGCGCTGATTCGCGAGAACGATCTGCTCTTGCACCATCCGTACGAGTCGTTCGATCCGGTCGTGCAGTTCTTGCAACAGGCCGCCGAAGACGAGCATGTGCTTGCGATCAAAGCCACGCTCTATCGCACCTCCGGTAAGAACTCGCCGATCGTGCGTGCGCTTCTGGAAGCAGCCGAAAACGAGAAGCAAGTCGCGGTCGTGATCGAGCTCAAAGCGCGATTCGACGAAGAGAAC
>DATJOG010000036.1:0-33375 GCA_035507275.1 Candidatus Acidiferrales bacterium | reverse complement strand
GAAGCCTGCGTTGAAATTCAGTCGCGATGATCCAGACCGATATCCAGTGCCTGAACGCTGTGCGTGAGCCAGCCGACGGACAGGAGATCGACACCGGTGGCGGCGATCGCAGGAGCGGTGTCGGGGCGGATGCGGCCGGAGGCTTCGGTGATCGCACGGCCGGCGACAAACTTCACCGCGTCGCGCAGCATGTCGGGGTTCATGTTGTCGAGCAGCAGGGCATCCACACCGAGAGCCATTGCTTCCTCGAGCTGCGCCAGCGTGTCGACCTCGAGCTCGATCTTCACCAGATGACCGACACCTGCGCGCGCGCGCTCGACGGCTGCGCGCACGCCGCCTGCGATTGCCACGTGGTTGTCCTTGATCAGCACCGCATCGTCGAGTCCGAAGCGGTGGTTGGATCCGCCCCCTATCCTCACCGCGTATTTCTGTGCCACGCGAATCCCCGGCATCGTCTTGCGCGTGCACACGACGTGGGCGTTGGTGCCGGCGATCGCATCGACGATGCCGCGTGTCGCGGATGCGACGCCGGAGAGATGGCAGAGAAAGTTGAGGGCGGTGCGCTCGGCGGTGAGGATGCCGCGCGCAGGGCCGCGGATCAGCGCGATCAGATCGCCTGGTGCGAGACGCGTGCCATCGGGGCGTTCGACAGCGATTTGGATTGACGGATCGATCAGGCGAAACGCGGCGGTCGCGTAATCGAGACCTGCGACGACGCCCGGCTGGCGCGCGACCAGGGCGCATTCGGTGCGCGCATCGACAGGCACGATCGCGTCTGTGGTGAGATCACCGGCGCGGCCGAGGTCCTCGAGCAGCGCTGCGCGGACCGGAGGCTCAACTAGTACCGACGGCAGCGGCGCAATCATCGGACGGCCAGCATGCGTTCGACGGCCTGGCGGGCGGAAGCGGCGATCTTGGGATCTATCGTCACCTCGTGACGCATCTCTTCGAGAGCGGTGCGGATGTTGGCGAGGGTAATGCGCTTCATGTGCGGGCAGAGATTGCACGGGCGCACGAACTCGACGCTCGGGTAGGTTCCGGCGACGTTGTCGGCCATCGAGCACTCGGTCATCAGGAGCACGCGCGCGTGCTGGTGTGCTCCGACGTACTCGACCATGCCGTGCGTCGATCCGACGTAATCGGCCTCGGCAAGGACGTCGGGCGGGCACTCGGGATGTGCGATCACGACGAGTTTGGGATCGCCTTCACGGAACTTACGGACGTCCTCACCGGTGAAGCGCTCGTGTACTTCGCAATGTCCCTTCCAGGCGATGATCTCGGTCGCGGTTTTGCCGGCGACGTACTTTGCGAGATATTCGTCGGGAAGAAAGATGACGCGCGGCACGCCCAGCGCCTCCACGATCTCAACCGCGTTGCCGCTCGTCACGCAGATATCCGATTCGGCTTTCACCGCAGCCGAGGTATTCACGTACGTGACGACCGGCACGCCGGGATAGCGCTCGCGCAGCAAACGCACGTCGGCGGCCGTTATCGACTCGGCAAGCGAACAGCCGGCACGCAGATCCGGCACGAGCACGGTCTTGCCCGGATTGACGAGCTTCGCGGTCTCGGCCATGAAATGCACGCCGCACAATACGATCACGTCGGCATCGGTCTTCGCGGCCTGCATGGCAAGAGCCAGCGAATCACCGACGATGTCGGCGACCGTGTGATAGATCTCGGGAACTTGGTAGTTGTGCGCGAGGATTACCGCGTTGCGTTCGCGCTTGAGGCGGTTGATCGCGGCGACGTAGGGAGCGTGCAACGGCCACTCGACCCGCGGAATCACGTTTGCCACGCGTTCGAAAATCGGCGCGGTTTCGCGTTCGACGTCGGTGGTGAGGGTGAGATCGGTAAGTGTCATGAATCCCTGAGGCAATGCGTTCTCTTCGCTACCTCCTAATACCCGTGATTGCGGCGGTTATTTGCAGCACCGCGTGCGTTTCGGCCGGCGCGCAGATCGTACCGCAGCTTGCCCCCACCCCGACACCGCGGGCCTCGCTCTTTGCGACCGCCCCGGTGGTGATCGACGGGGCGGTGGTGCTGCGCGTCACAGCGCTCGCGAGTCCGCCGCCGGGCGCGATGCCGATCGAGTCGCGGCTCTTCTTGATCGACGGAGCGATCGCGCAACTCCTCGCGGTGGATCCGGAGAACAACGAAACGATCTACAGCCCGGCGAGCTTGAAGATCGGCATCGACCAAGAGGGGAACGAATACGCGCTCGTCGCAACCGACGATCGCCATCGCAGTCCGCTGCCGGTGCTGACGGTGACCGAAGACGACGCGCGCCGCAACGGCACCACGCCGAAAGAGCTCGCGACGCAGTGGCAGGCGATGCTGCAGCAGGCCGTGCGCCAGGCGCTCGAGCGGCGCCAGCCCGAGGAGATCCATCGCAGTCTCTCGCTGATCGCATACGGCGCGGCGGCGCTCCTCGTGCTGACGATTGCAGGCCTGGCCGCGACCATCGCGCGGCGCGGCAAGGGTCTCGCGGCCTTCATACCGTGGATACTCGCCCTCGCGTGGGCCGCCGCAATCACCTATGCGCTGCTGCTCTTTCCGCAAACCGTGCGTTTCGGGCAGTCGATCCTTCGCGCGGGCGTTCGAGTCGTAGCGATCTGGGCTGTCGCGATCGTCGTCGATCGCGTGCTCGCGATCGCGATTCGGCAAGCGGTGAAGGCGTGGGCGTCGATCGGTGCGCCCTCGAGTCAACAGGCGCGTGCGCTGCTGCGCGTTCCGACCATGTCGCGGGCGCTCGCGGGATTCGAACGCGTCATCGTGTACTTCATCGCGGCGCTCCTCACGCTCTCGGCGCTGAACATTCCGATCGCGTCGGTCGTTACGATCGGCGGTATCGCAGCGCTCGCCATCGGTTTCGCCGCGCAGAGCCTCGTGCGCGATTTCCTGAACGGATTGCTCGTGCTCTTCGAGGATCAGTACGTCGTGGGTGACTACATCATGATCGGCGAGTTCAACGGCATCGTCGAACATCTTACGCTGCGCGTCGTTCAGATTCGCGATAGCAAAGGCAACTTGATTACGATCCCGCACAGCTCGGTCACACAGGTCGTCAACTCTTCGCGCAATTGGTCGCGTATCGATTATCAGATTGCGGTCGACGCGGCTACCGATCTGCGCAAGGCCATCGAAACGCTGCGCTCGACGCTCGAATCGTTGAGTGAAGATGAAACGTGGCGCGACGCGGTGATCGATCCGGTCGAGTGGATCGGCGTCGAGAGTATCTCGCGAGGCGGTGTCGTGCTGCGCTGCGTAATTCGCACCGAGCCGCTGCGGCAGTTCGAACTGCGCCGCGAGATCAACCTTCGCGTCGCGGCGGCGTTCGCGAAGGCGGGCATCTCGCTCGGCTACGACGCGTCGACCACACTGGTCACGCCGCCGGCGGCAAGCCCCGACCCCACGTAAGCAACTGCAGGGAAAACCGCGAGCCGCTCGGCGCAACCGGCCTGAGTCGTAAGACCTATCGCCACAGGTGAGCGTGCGCGGCTCCGCCAAAGTGCGGCGCGTGCGCGCTCATTTCTCTGTAGCGGTTTTCGCCGGCCCGTCGCTCCCGTTCGAGGATCGCACGGCCGGCGAGGGCGTTTTCTACCTGCCGCCTGCGTCGCGCGGCGACGTCGAGCGTGCCTCGCGCGAGTACGACGCCGTCCTGTTGATCGACGGTCTCTTTCATCACGAACTCGCGCCTTCTCCCAAAGAATGTTACGCGGCGCTGCAGAATGCGCGCATGTTCGGCGCATCGAGTATGGGTGCGTTGCGCGCGGCCGAGTGCGCACCCTACGGATTTAGGCCGCTTGGTGCAATCGCGAATTGGTATACGCGCGGCGTCATCGACGGCGAGGATGAAGTCGCGGTTCTCACTCACCCCGATCGCCACGAAGCGTTGAGCGTTCCGCTCGTCAACGTGCGTTACGTCGCGCGGCTCGCGCATCGGCGCGGTATCGTAACTGCCGCCGAACGCGATGCGCTCGTCGATCGAGCGCGGCGGATCTTCTATATGGATCGCACCTGGACCGACGTCGTCGAGTTGACTGCGCCGGGTGCGCGCCGAGCGGTCGCAGCCCTCGCGAGCGAGCTTGGCGATCTCAAACGCTGGGACGCGCGGTTCGCGTTGCGTTCGGTGCTGCGTTGGCGCGAGCGCCTAGCGAGACCGTTCGTGCTGCCGCGCTCGGTCCCGAAGGCGCCCGATACCTACGATCGGGCCGTTCCGTTCGAGCAGACGCTCGCGCTGGTCCCGGAGTTGCGCCGGCGCTACGGCATTACGCGGCTTGCCGATACGACCTATCTCGATCGTACCGGCATTCCCACGTACTCTGCGCTCGTGCCGAACTCACCCGACCTGCTCGGCGTGTACAACGGCAAAGGCATGACTCGCGAAGGCGCGATCGCGAGCGCCGTGATGGAAGCGGCGGAACGGCAAATCGGTGCCGCCGTCGCTTTGCCGGTCTTTCGCGAATCGTTGCGCGTCGCCGGCGAGCGCATCGACCTCGAGGCCTGCGGTTTGCGCGAGGACGCGCGCGATCTCACCGTCGTGTGCGTGCTCGGAACAGAACTGCTCTCCGGCGAGGCGATTCCGGTTCCCCTTGCGATGGTGCAGTGCCCGTGGTTCGGCGACAAGCTCTTCGATATCACCTCGACCAACGGTCTCGCATCGGGAAACAATCTGACCGAAGCGGTCTATCATGCGCTGTGCGAGCTGGTCGAGCGGCACGCATGGACGATGTATCACGTGCGCTCGTCCCTCGTACCACGCTTTTTTCTCGGGCCCGATGCGCGCGACCGGGCTAGCGCGCCGGAGATCGCGCTCCCGTGCGGCGAGCGCAACGTCGACAAGCTGGTGCACGAGATCGAAGCCGCCGGCCTCACCGTGCGAGCTTTGGCGCTGCGCGAAGCCGATCTTCCGGTAACCGTGGTCGCGTCGGTGACCGAGCGCGATGCACCGCTGCCGATGGCGCACATGGGGCTCGGCTGCGCGCTCTCGCCGGCACATGCGCTGACGCGCGCGTTGACCGAAGCCGTGCAGAGCAGAGTCGTCGATATTCAGGCTGCCCGCGAAGACATTTTGCGACCCGACGAACCCGAAGGCATGATGGGAACGCACGCGCGGCGTTTGCGCGCGCTCCCGGTCGATCAGTGGTACTACGACCTTCCCTCTTCGCGTCTGCAGCTGAGCGATCTGCCCGATCGTGCCACCGACGACTTGGCGGCCGACCTGCGTTTGACGCTCGATGCGCTGCGCGCGTACGGGATTCCAAGCGTCGTCGCCGTCGATCTTTCTCCGCGGGATCTTCCGGTGAGCGTTGTGCGCGCGATCGTTCCCGGGCTCGAAACCTTCGTCTTCACCGGTCACATGGGGCCGCGTGCGCGGGCGCTGCTCAACCCATTTTCGATGCAGGTATAGCGCGGCATGACCGTTTATCTCCAGCGCCTCGCCGCCGGCGAAACTCCTACCGCCGACGAGTGGAACGAGCACGTTGTTGCGTTCCATCGCGCTTTCGGCGACGAGAATCCGGCTTCGCTGTTTCGAACGGCCGACGGCGATACGTCGTATCGCGTTGCGGCACGGCGCGTGCGCGAGCTCGCGCCGCATGCCCGTGACGTGCTCGACATCGGGTGCGGCAACGGCTCGCTTCTCGCCGAGATCGAGCGCGCGTACGATGACGGCATCAGGTTGCACGGAATCGATCTTTCCGGCGACGAGGTCGCTCGCGCGCACGCGAACCTTCCGCGCGCGTCGATTCTCTGCGCCGATGCGGCGAGTGATTTTGGGAAGGCGCGCTTCGATGTGATCGTCGCCCACTTCAGTCTTCTCATCATGGCGCGCGTGCGAAAGGTGCTCGCCAACGCCGCCGCAGCTTTGCGTTCCGGCGGCGCGGTGGCGTTCATCACCGAGGACGTTTCCGTGGAAGATTCGATTTTTGCGCTCGCCGGATCGGCCTTCGCCGCACTGCGCCATCGTCTGCCGGCGATCGGAACCCCTATTCCCGAACGCGAACCGGTCGAACGCGACGACGCGCTGCTCTCCCTGCTTGAGGATGCCGGTCTGCGCGACGCCCGCATCGAGCGCTTCGTGATGCGCGCCACCCTCTCGCGAGAGCAACTCTGGGAATGGGTGCGCCACACCTATATCGTGGGACTTTTGGATCACACCATGCAGCGCGAGCTGCGCGAGGCACTCGACGTCCGCGCAGATGCGGCCGCCGGCGCCGACGGCCGCATGACCATCGCGCTGCCGCTGCGTTTCGTAACTGCTCGTGCGTGATGAGCGCCAAGGACTCGCTGCGCCGCTAGGGAACGACGGCGCGGAGCCAAACTCGCCTTTTCGTTAACGGAGTATTATCGTCATGAACGCCGTACAACACCATGCCGCTGCAGCCGGATTCCTTCATGCGCTTCATACGTCGCCCGAAGTGTTCAAAGAATGGAGCGATGCGAAGAAAGACGATCACGCCGCGATTGGAAAGCTCGTGCAGAAAACGCTCGGCCTTGCGCAGACGCCCGGTAAGAGCGATCTCGAGGCGATGGCCAAGTACGTCGACGCGCACTTGAAAACCGAAGCCAGCGCATTCCACGCCGCGCACCCCGCGGCGCCGCATCACGTGGGCGTCGCGTTCCTCATGCAACAGAGCTAGAGCCGACCGCTCTTAGATACCAGGTCGCGAGCTGGGTGCGCGAATTCACGTTGACCTTGGCAAAGAGATTGGCGATGTGACCCTCGACGGTTCGTTCGCTGAGAACGAGCCGCTCCGCAACCTCGCGATTGGTGAGGCCTTCTGCGACGAGAGCAGCGATTTCGCGCTCTCGTCGCGTCGTGTTTGCGGGACTCTTTTCACCCGGCGCCTTTACCGCGGCTCTCCCGCCCGCGGTCAGCTTGTCGGCCAGATCTGCAAAATAGGGCGCCTCGAGCGAAACGAAGAGCGCCCGCGCACCGGCTAGCAACGCCGCGGCATCATCGCCGCCGAGCGCCGCCGTCGCGGCCCCGCGTGCGAGCAGCAGGTGCGCGCGATGCCAAGGCTGCTCGTCGCTCCAGAACGTCGCGCCCGACGCCGCGGCTGCGAGAAGCTCTCTCTCGCCGGCCTTCTGTGCGGCGAGTACGAGCAAGATCGGATACTGCGACGTGAGCAAGTCGGGAATCTTGCCGAAGAGCGGCGCGACGTCGAGCAGCAACGACCGCACGTTCTCGCTGGAATCGGCCGCTGTGGCGAGTGCCCATGCGCTGAGCGGATTGGCGAGCGTGCACGACCGGTCGCCGGCGTTGAAAGAAGAGATGTCGGCGCGAACGATTCCCCACGCGGGGTCGTCGGAACGCAGCCCTTGCAAGGCGGCGGCGAAGGCGTATGCCGAGAGCAGTTCGCGCCGCATGTTGGTCTCTGCATAGCGGTCGAGAATGTCGGTCACGAAGTCGCGTGCGTCCCCGAGTTTGCCGTGACACAGAAGCGTCGTTGCTTGCAAGAGATGAATCATTCCCTCGTTGAGCTCGTCGTCGCGCACCTCGAGGAAACGCTCTGCCGCGCGCGTTCCGCCGAAGCGAAACGCGTGGAGCATGCGCACCGCGCGGGGCATGGTCGAGACGATTGCAGGCAAGGACTCCGCAGCGCGCTCGGCGTCGCGGGCGCGTTCGAGCGCGGCACGCTCTTTTCCGGAACGCAGGGCGAGGAACGCGCGCGCGACGTGGTGACGTACCACGACGAGCGGATTGGCGCTGGCGCGAAGCCGCTCGAAGCTTTCCGCAAAATCCTCCGCGCTGATCGTGTCGTTCGCGTTCATCGCGAGAAACTCGCCAACGCACAAGAGTTGAGCCCGATCGGAGTCCGAGCGAAATCTCTCCAGATAGTGGCGTAACTCGCTCATGGCTTCGGCGCCTTGGCCGTTCCATTGCATGCCGATGAGAAGCGAGGCTGCAATGCCGCCGAGGCCTTCGACCATGTCATAGCTGTTGGCTCGGACGAGCGCTTCACGGCAGACACGCACCGCGTCGCCCACGCGTCCGATCGCGTTGTAAAGCTGCGAGAGCTGCGTATACAGCGGTACGAGTTCCTCGGGCGTGGGCGGCGCGATCTTGATCGCGCGTTCGATCGCGCTCGTCGCAAGTGTGTGCAGTGACTTTGCCGTTGCGTCGTGCGCGAGCTTCAGAAGCGTCTCTCGCTCGAGATCCCGGTCGCCGCAGGCAGCGCTCTGCTTCACCAGACGCTCGTAATCCTCGAGGCGCGGAGCCGGAAGTTTCTTGAGCGCGTCGACGATCCGGTAACGCATCGGCATTTCGATCGGAATCGTCTCCAGAACGCTCTCCATGACCGTGGAGTGTACGAAGCGCAGGCCGTCGCCGGCTTCGATCAGATAACGCCCGGAGACGCTGGAGATCATTTCCAGCAGGCGATCGCGCGGCCAGAGCTGCGCAAGCAGCACGAATTCGATGGGTTCGTCGATCAAGGCGCAGATTTGCAGGAAGGTCCGCACGTCGGCGTCGAGCAGCGACAGATCGCGGGCGACGACGCGACGCGTGCTCACACTCAGTTCGCGCGCGGTCGAGGCGCCGCTCTCGCGCGCGGCGGTCGCGACCGCGACGATGTCGACCGCGCGGCCTTGCGTTTGCTCGACGATTCCGTTTGCGAGTTCGTCCGTGAGGCCGGGGTAGATGTCGCGAACGATTTGCGCCGCGGCTTGCGCGGTCAAATCCCCGAGTGCGATCGCTTCGTCTTGCAGGGCGAACAACGGTGCGTCGTTTTCGCCGACGCGCTCCGCGTAAAGGAGGACGATCGTGCGATCGGCGAGTCTGGTCGCCAGACGCTCGATGAGAGCGCGGCTCTGCGCGTCCGCCCACTGCGCGTCGTCGATGATGAGGAGCACGCGGTGATCGAGCGTCACGCCTTCGAAAATGCGCAGGAACGCTTCTTCGAAGTCTTCCGCCCGGTCGCGATCGATGGTGAGGCCCGACGAATAGCGGTCGGCGTCGTCACCGAGAGCGTCGAGCAGCGTCTGCAAAATGCGGCGGGCGGCAAAGAGCGGCAGCGCGGCGTGGATCCGGAAGCTGGTCGAGTTGACCACGAGCCAGCCGCCGGCCGCCGCCTCGGCGGCGACGGCGCCCGCGAGGGCCGTCTTTCCGACGCCGCTCGGTCCCGCGATACGAATAGCCCGCACGATGTGCCCTCGTGCGGCGGAATCCAGGACCGTCCGGCTCCGTGCGAGCTCGGCGTCCCGGCCAAAAAGGCTGCCCACGCGCCTTGCTTATGCGAAAACCAGGTGTTTCCCCGGACGATCCCGGGATGGCGCCGCTGCTAGGCTGATGGCGTGGAGGAGCCCAAGACCATGTACGCTTTACCCCTTGCCGTCAAAGACGCGATTCCCAGTCAGATCGAGGAGAGCGCGGTTCCCTACTGCTTTATCCTCGACGACGCCTATCACGTGGTGATGGCCGGTCCCTCGGGCACCGAGGACCCGCTCGGCTTTCTCTACGCGGCCGACTCGCGGATCGACGAGCTGCCCGGGCCGATCGATCGGGTGGTGCGTGCGCTCACGGCGACCTGGCGGACCTCCCGCGCGGCGAGCACGGTATCGGCGATGGTCTCGCATCTGCACGTCACCGTTGCTCCGTTGCACGGCTACGACGGCCGCCGTATCGCGGTCTTCGTCAACCGGCGCTGAGCGGCGAAGAATCGGCCGCCAACCACGCCGCATAACGCTTGCGGCTGGATCGCGCGGCATCGGGCCGCCCGGCGCTCTCCTGCGCGGAAATCAGTTGCGCGGCGAGCGCCCCCAATCCACGTAGTCCGCGGCGCTGCGCTTCGCTGAGCGCGTGCGCGGCAATGGATTCGGCTCGCGGATACGACGCCGTGTCGACGAGCGCGTTGAAAAAGCCGGAATAGAATTCCACGAAGCGCTCGTTCGGTGGTTCTCCCAACTCCAAGTGATGTTCCGATGCCCAAATGACCGCGCGCGCGCAGTGCTGCTCGTTCGCTGCAAAGGCGAGGTCGCAGAGCGCTCGCTGCGCGAGCGCCTTGTCGGCGCTTGCGATCGCCTGCTGCGCGAAGGCAAACCGCTCGCGCACGGTACGAACACCGCGACGTTCCATCGCGGCGAGGATCCGGCGGTGAAGCGGAATTTTCATCGGTATCGTTTCGAGAATCGCGCCCGCGGTCAATGCATGATCGTTCGGTTCGGAGAGCAGCGCGGCCATCTGCCGCGCGGTGCGCTCGGCGGGAGCGAGTGCGGCGAGCTCCTTGGCGATCGCCGCTTGCGACGAGAGGTCGACCGCGTCGGGCTCTTCCGCTTTACGACGCGCGGCCGCGCCCGCAATCGTAACGATCTCGTACGGGATGCCGCGCGCGTTTGCTACGATCGCGTCGAGGACGCGCCCGTTCGCGCCGGCATAGTGTGCGCGTGCGAGAGCGCGCGCGCCGGCATCGTCGAGTTCACGCAGCGCGATCGTCGCATCGCCGGCGATCGTCCACGCGCGTTCGTCGCCTGCGTGCGCAAGCACGACCAGCAGCGGTCGCTCGTGCAACTCGCGCGCGAGCGCAACCAGATGCTCGAGGCTCTCTTCGTCGGCACATTGCGCGTCGGTGACGATGACGACGGCGGGCCGTTCGCGCGTGGTGCGCTCGAGATGCTCGCGAAGATCGCTTGCCAAACGTTCGGCAACCGCGAGCGGAAAAAAACGGTCGATGGGATACGCACGCGCGCGCAAGATCGAAGCGCTTGGTGCGGCAAGCTCCTCGAGCCGGTCCGCCAGCGCGCTCTTGCCGCTACCCGGAGCGCCGTCGAGGATGATGATGCGTGAGGCTGGCGTACTCGTAACGGCCGCGTAAGCTGCGCGCAATTCGCCGATCTCGGCTTCGCGCCCAAACAGTTGCGGCATGGAGCGTCCCTGCGCGGGAATTCGAGGCATTTCCTGCCAATCGAGCGCACGTGCAATCATACAGAGAACTGACGCTTCGCGGCCTTCTGCTGGGCGGAGCGATTACGCTGGTCTTCACCGCCGCGAACGTCTACCTCGGCCTGAAGGTCGGATTGACGTTCGCGTCGTCCATCCCCGCGGCCGTCATCTCGATGGCCGTGCTGCGCGCCTTCAAGGGCGCGACCATTTTCGAAAACAATATCGTGCAGACGGTCGCGTCGGCGGCGGGTACGCTCTCGTCGATCATTTTTGTGCTGCCGGGATTGGTGATGGTCGGATGGTGGACGGGTTTCCCGTTTTGGGAATCGTTCGGCATCTGCGCGGTCGGTGGCATTCTCGGCGTGATGTATAGCGTACCGTTGCGGCGCGCGCTCGTAAGCGGATCCGATTTGCCGTATCCCGAAGGCGTGGCCGCCGCGGAAGTGCTGCGCGTCGGATCGGGCACGCACGATCCGGAGGCGGTTTCGGAGAATCGCCTAGGATTGATCGCGCTGATCGCGAGCTCGATCGTCTCGGCGGCTTTCCAGCTCTTCATTGCATTCGGCATCTGCAGTGACACGGTTGGATTCTACCGGCGAATCGGTCCCTCGACCACGGGGATGGGTTTCGGGATGTCACTCGCGCTGGTCGGCGCCGGACACCTGATCGGTATGACGGTCGGCATGGGGATTTTCGGCGGTCTCGTCATCGCGTGGGGTGTCGCGATTCCGATTCTGACCGCGCTGCATCCGGTTGCCGCGGCCGCGGGCGACGAAGCGATGACCGTCTGGTCGCACTACGTGCGTTTCATCGGCGCAGGCGCGATCGGCATCTCGGGTGTTTGGACGCTCGGTACGCTGATCGGCCCGGTCGCCAAGGGCATCGCGTCGTCGCTTGCGGCGTCGCGCAAACGTGCCGCGAGCGAGAGCGGCGAGGAGTTGCCGATCACCGAGCGCGATATTCCGATCGGCATCGTGACGCTGACGTCGGCCGTGTTGCTGATACCGATGGCAATCTTGCTGGTGGCCTTTCTCGCGGGCGGTGTGCTTTCGTCGATGATCGTTCCGCTAATCGCCGGCGCGATCGTGTACGTCGTTGTCGTCGGATTTCTCGTGGCGGCGGTTTGCGGCTACATGG
This sequence comes from Candidatus Acidiferrales bacterium, assembly GCA_035507275.1. Taxonomy (GTDB): domain Bacteria; phylum Vulcanimicrobiota; class Vulcanimicrobiia; order Vulcanimicrobiales; family Vulcanimicrobiaceae; genus Aquilonibacter. The sequence continues at coordinate 21,353 of DATJOG010000036.1, read as the reverse complement.
CGGGACTGATCGGCTCGTCGAACAGCCCGGTCTCGGGCCTTGCGATCATCGCGGTGCTGGGCGTCTCGGTGATCCTCGCGTATTTCGCACGCATCGGCGCGCCGTCGGCGGCGCCCGCGTTCGTTGCGTACGCGCTCTTCGTGACGGCAATCGTGATCAACGTCGCGACGATCTCGAACGACAACCTGCAAGATCTGAAAACGGGGCAGCTCGTGGGCGCCACGCCGTGGAAGCAGCAAGTCGCACTGGTGATCGGCGTGATCTTCGGCGCGATCGTCATTCCGCCGGTGCTCGTGGTGCTGAACAAAGCCTACGGATTCGGTGGCGCGCACGGCCTGCCCGCTCCACAAGCGACGCTGATCTCGACGCTTGCGCGCGGCGTCATCAGCGGGCAAATCGACTGGAATCTGATCGCGGCCGGTGCCGGCGTCGGCGCGCTGGTCATCGCGGCCGACGAGTTCGGGCGATGGACGGGGCGCTTTCGCTTTCCTCCGCTGGCCGTCGGCTTGGGTATTTACCTGCCCGCGTCCACGACCGCACCCGCCGTCGTCGGCGCCGTGTTCGGCGCGCTCTACAATCGTTGGGTCGCGACGAAGGCGAACCCGGCGCCCGCAAAACGCTTGGGCGTTCTCGTGGCCTCCGGTCTCATCACGGGCGAAAGCCTCTTCGGCGTCGCGCTTGCCGGCCTGATCTACTTTACCGGAAACTCGAATCCGCTGCAGATCGCGCCGAGCTCCTATCCGCAGATCGCCGCCACGATCGCGGCGCTGGCCGGATTCATCGGCGCGCCGTTCGTGCTCTACCGCTGGATCGGCACGAGGGCGCGCAGCCTCTAATTCGGCGGCATCGAGCGCAGCCACGCGGCGTCGCGGCGCTGCTTGGAGACGCGCTCGCGAACCAGCGCGATGAGCGGGGCTCCCGCGAGCGCGGAGCGCTGCTCGCGCACGCGCGCCGCCGCTGCGTCGTCGTCGTTCGCGAATGCCTGGTGGGCGAGCTGCGCCCATAGCGCGACGCTGCCCGAGATGCAGCCCGCTGCGCCGAAGCGCTTGGCCTCGAGCAAGTGCTCCTCCGAGCCGGGAAAGATGCGCAGATCGGGATGACGCGCGAGGATCGCACGCTGCAGCTCGGCGTCGTTCGAACTGTCCTTCATGCCCGCGATGACGCCGGGAAAAGCCGCGAGCAGCCGATCGACGAGAGCAATATGAAACGTGATGCCGGTCATGCGCGGAAAATTGTAGAGCAGAATCGGCACGCGCAGCGGTCCCGCCGCGGCGAGCAACGCGTCGAACCAGCGCAAAACGCCGTCGTCGCCGGCATCGCGAAAGAAGAAGGGCGGCATCACGAGCGCTGCGCTGAAGCCGAGTTCGTTTGCCGTACGCGTGAGCGCGGCGGCGTCGGCGAGCGAGGCCGCGCCGGTGCCGCACATGGTGCGTTCGCGGGGGATGCTCTCGGCGACGAGTTCCATCAAGCGCATGCGCTGTGCGACGCTGAACGACATCGCCTCGCCGGTCGTGCCCAAGAGGTTGATACCGTCGATGCCGTCACGTAAGAGATCGCGATAGTATTCGATCGCGCGCGGCGCGTCGGGCTCGAAACGCTCGTCGATCGGCGTGAGCACCGCCGACCACACACCGGTCAGCGTCTTTGCGGCTATCATCGTCCAAGCGCTCCTTTCAGGAAGAAAGCCAGATTCGCGGGGCGTTCGGCAAGACGCCGCATGAGATAGGGAAACCAGTAGTCGCCGAACGGCACGGCTAGACGTACGCGATAGCCGCGCGCGACGAGCGCCGCGGCGAGCGGTTCGCTGATACCGTAGAGCATTTGGAACTCGAAGCGGCCGCGCTTGGGGAGATTGCGCTGCGCGACCCAATCCTCGACGCGCGCGATGATCCGCGGGTCGTGGGTCGCGATCGCAGTGTAGCCGCTTCCGTCGAGCGCCGCCGATACGAGCCGAAGATAATTCTCATCGACGTCGCGCTTCTTCTCGTACGCGATCTCGGGCGGCTCGAGATAGGCGCCCTTGACGAGGCGGACGTTGGGCGCGAGCGGCGCGGCGGCGGCGAGATCGTCCGCGCTGCGAAAGAGATAGGCTTGCAATACGAAGCCGACGTTTTCGAAGCGCTCGCGCAAGCGCCGGTAGACCGCGAGCGTTGCGTCGACGTAGCGCGACTGCTCCATATCCAAGCGCATCGTATTGCCGCTTTCGGCGGCGGTCTGCGCGACGCGCGCGGCATTCGCGTACGCGAGCTCGGGATCGATGTCGAGCCCGAGATGCGTGAGCTTGAAGGCGACGTTCGCGTCGATGCGCTCGGCGGCAAAAATACGCAAGAGTTCGCAGTACTGATCGGCGGCCGCGACGGCCTCGGCGCGGTCGTGCACGCCCTCGCCGAGGATTCCGCACGCGACCGCGAAGCCGCGCGCGTTGACGTCGCGCGCGACGCGCAAGAACTCGGGCACCGTCTCGCCGGCGACGAAGCGCCGTGCGCCCAGCTGCATCCCGTAGCGGCTTACCGCTTTCTGCACCGCCGTGCTGTCTGCGGCGGCGAGAATCGCGGCCCGGAGCGGGCGGTCGAGGAGGGATAATGTGGGCATAAGATGTGAGTAACTCGACTTTCCTGCGAATAGCTTGTGAGTGCGGCAGATTTGCTCTTGCACCACGGTTTTTCGCTTGTTACCATGCAAACACTTCGAGTAACGACGAAGCGCGATATGTAGGAAAGCGCGATCACCACACGACCGACGGTTGCTGTCGTACGGCGGCCGAAGTGGGGGAGATCAAATCCGAATACACAGCGGTCAGTAGGGGCCTGGCAATGGGCTCAAGACAGGCCAAAGTGCTCGGAAGCTACGCAAAGCCCGGCGCCTCACGGCGGCGGGCTTTGTTCTTGTCTAGACTGCCCCGCGGTGACGAGCGCGTAGGAGAAGAGGCCGGTGAGTCCGGCAAAGAGCACCGAGCCCGAGATGACGTCCGGAGACCACCAAATACCGTTCATGGTGAGCGCGAGCACGACGAGCAGCACCGTCCAGTAGATCGCGGGAACGCCAAAGGCAAAGATACTCCAGCGGCGCGCGTCCTTTGTGGAATCGACGCGCAGCGCGTCGCCGAATACGCCCGCACCGAGACTCGCCAGCAGAACGCCGGCGAATTGCCCGGCGTAGTTCGAGTGCGCGGCCGCGATGAATCCGTTGCCGACCAGGAAGAGCACGCTGAGCGCGCCCGGCGCCAGACGCACGTTGCGCGCGGCGTAGAGCGCAAAGCCCGCGACGAGCAGACTCTGCACCATCACTGCCAGCAGCCCGATGCCCTGCTTGTAATAGAGCAGCGCGAGCAGCGTGAAGGTGTCGTGCGGAAAACGGCCGGGGTCTAACGGCGCGTTCATGTTTTCGGCTTCGCTCAGGAAGACGAACTGCGTGCCCCAATGGATCAATTCCATCATCGAGGCGAGTGCGAGCAGCATCGGCAGCTGACCGGCCAGCGTAGCCGGCGGGCGCTCGCGCTCGAACGCCGAGCGCACCGGGCCGGCGATGATGAGGAAGGCGCCCGCTCCGATCAGCAGATGCGTCGGGCTGAGCAGTGCGTTGAAGCCTTGCTCGAAACCCCAGAGCGTGTGCTTGATCATGTCGAGGATGCCGCCGATGAGAAAGACGACGAGCCCGGCGGTCGTCGCTTCGTAGCCTTTGGGCAGCGCGCGGTTCCACGCAAAGCCGCGCCGGTGATTCACCCACATCGCGATGCCGACGAAGACGTAGCTCGCGAGCAATCCCGCGTAGAGCAATCCGTGCGCCGGCTCGAAAAACGTTTCGACGGTCGTATGAAAATGATGATAGGCGTCAATCATGATGCCGCCCGAGCACCAAATGCTCGCAACGGCCATCGACCAATCAAAGAGCGTGTTCGGTGCCGGGCGATCCTTCACGAGCGGGGCTTTCCGCACGCCGCACGAAAGAACCCGTCATGCGCTTGTCGTGTGCGATCTTTGCGATCGCATTGTTGCTTTCCGGATGCGAAGAGCCGCCGGTGGGGACACCAATGGACCCGCGCAGCGTCACCGCGCCGCGTTCGACCTGGCCGGCCGCCGTCGCAAACGCGAACGACGCGCCGCCGCATATTCTCGCGCTGTGGCTCAACTCCACCTCGATTTCCCCAGGCGTGGAGTGGCGCGGCCGTATTGCCACGACTACCAACGTGGCGAGCCTCGAAATCCGAACCGAGTCGTTCTCGTTCAACGCAACGCGCATCGCGTACGGACAATTCGTTTTCGATCAACACGTGCTCGACATCGTGCCGCAATACAAACGCGGATACACGCTGAACGTAATCGCGCGCAACTCCGCGGGCGTCGAAGACGCGCGGCTCATTCCAATCGAATTACACTAGCGCGCGCTGGTAAACGTTGAGCTGCGTGTAGGCGGCGGCGAGCAACGGCGTATCGAGACCGAAGCCGCGGGCTCGCGCGACGAGATCGCCGAGGACGTGATCGGCTTCGACGCGATTGCCTTGTTGCATATCGCGATACATCGAGGAGGTCATCGGCGAGCTTTCCGACGTCAAGCGCCCGCGCGCGTCACGCAGGAACGTCTCACCCGGCGTATGCCCCGAAGCGCTCGCCACGGCAGCACATTCGTCGATGATGCGCGAGAGGAGCTGCGCGCCGCCGGCTTTCACGATATCGCCGATCGTTCCACGCATCAGGCACGTACCGGCGCCAAGTGAAGAAAGCACGACCCACTTCTCCCACATGTCTTGCAGGATGTGGGGCGACGCGGTCGCCGTGAACCCTGCGCCTTGCATCTGTTCGTCGAGCGCGGTAACGCGCGGCGAGATTCCGCCGCCGCGTTCGCCGTAGACGAGTTGCTGCATGTCGTTGAGTTGAACGATATGGCCGTTGTCGTCGAGCGTCGTGGCCACGTAACACACGCCGCCGAGCACCGGTCCTTCGCCGAAGCGTTCCACCAGCCGGTCGACGTGACGCATACCGTTGAGCATGGGAAGTATCATCGTCTGCGGCCCGACCGCGGGTGCAAAGTCGTCGATCGCCGCATCGAGCTGATAGGCCTTGAGACCGAGCAATACGATATCGTAGGGCGCGCCGATCGTTTCGGTCTGCGCGATCTGCGGAACGATCGAGAAGTCGCCGAGCGGGCTCTTGATCTCGAGCCCCGACTCGCGCAGCTGCGCCGCGCGTTTTGCGCGGACCAGGAATGTCACGTCGCGGCCCGCTCTGGCTAAGCGCCCGCCGAAAAGGCCGCCGGTCGCACCGGCGCCGACTACGAGAATGCGCACGCTCCCCAGGTTTCGCCGCTTAAGGCAATGCTCATGTTACGCGTAACCAACTCTCAAGAAGGAAGCCGGGCGCTGTCAGTTTTGCGCTCTATGCTGCAAGCATCATGAACATCAAAGCTCCGGTCATCGCCGCACTGCTCGTCGCCCTCCCGGCCACGGCACTCGCGGCGCACGACGACCATCATGGTTCCGCACCGGCGCGCGCCTACTCGGCGCCGGCCCGCTCGTACTCGGCACCGGCCCGGAGCTACTCACCTCCGCAGCGCACCTACTCCGCTCCGCAGCGCACGTACTCGGCGCCTCGCCGCACCTACTCCGCTCCGCAGCGCAGCTACGCGCCGCCGCGTAACGTGCAGCCCATGCCGCGCTATCAGGCGCGCACCTTCGAATCGGCTCGCACCTACGCGTACGCCGCGCCGCACTACGTTGCGCACCGCTATGTTTCCGATTGGGGCTGGAACGGCGGCCGCGTCTGGGTCGCATCGCCAGGCTATTGGGGCGGCGGGTTCTGGGGTCTGTTCGCGGTCAACGTCGCGTTCGACACCGGCCCTTCGTACTACGCGGTTGCGCCGTCTTCGCCGGGCGCACAGTTACTCGCGAATTACGGGCTGCAGCAGACCGACTGCGATCAGCCCAACCTCGTCGACATCTACGGTCCGGACGGCAGCGAGATCTGCGCCTATCCCAACGACGAGGTGGGACCGGGAACCTACAACGTCGACCCGGCGACGCTGACCCTGGTCTCCGCGTGAGGAGATTCGCGGCTTCTTCCTAGGATCGCGAACGAGGGCTGGGTATCATAGACCCGGCCCTCACTCTCGCATTCCGAAGGAGACGCTATGAACGCCACGTGGGAACCGCATGAAGCGCACGGCCGTCTGACTACGCAGAGCGATCTGCCCGATTCGGTCTTCGCGTTTCCGAATCAGCGCAAGGAGCCGCTAACCGACGCGCAGCACGTGCGCAACGCCGTCGCGCGCTTCGACCAAGTCGAAGGCGTTTCCGACGACGATCGCGCGCTGGCATTCGAGAACATCAAAAAGGCGGCGGAATATTACGGCGTGCAGCTCAGGGAGACGTCGTGGCGGGAGCTGGTGCGCTAAGGCGCATCGAATCGGCTACGAGCCAGACGCCGCCGGCGATAAAAAAGTTCAGCGAAAATTCAGCCCAGTTGAAGTGCTTTTCCGGATGCGCCAGCAGCACCGGCACCCACACGAGCAATCCGAAGAGCACGATCATGAGGCCTTCCAACTGCGCGGCGAGGCGCGCCTTGACGCCGGCGAGCAGTGCGATTGCCGCAAGCCCAAAGGCGATCGTCGTGACGACGACCCAGAACATCGGGCTGGGCGGAATCCAGAGCGGCACGAGACTGGCCGTGTATTGTGCGTATGCGACCTGCGCCGCGGCGAAGGAGAGCGTGCAGACGCCGAGGCCGGCGCGCGACCAGCGGCCGAAGATTGCAGCCGTCGCCCCAAACACGAGCGAGAGAAACTCGAAGAAGCCCGTGTAGGGCCCGTAGCTCAGCGGCGCGGCGACGATCGCGGGTATGCACGCAAGCGTGAAGATGAGCGCGACGATCGCGAGCAGGATCGATGCGTTGCGCCGCATGGACGGGAATTGCAGCGCGAGGCCGCCCGCGATGAGCGCGATCGCGATCAGGTCGCCCGCGATCGCGGGCAGTTTGACCAGCGGCAGATCTTCCCACGCGCCGGGGTCATGCCAGACGAGCAAGACAACGCCGAACATAACCGCCGACGCGCCAAAGAGGATCTGCCCATACGATCCCGTTTTCACGCTAGGCCAACGTCCACGCGAGGTCTCCCGTGACCGCGAGTGCGCGGAGGAAGTCGCGCGCGTCGACGACTTCGCCCAACGATCGCACCCCTGCGCCGCGGGCATCTGGCGCGAGCAGCCGTTGCGCCGCTTCGACGATGATCGGTGCGCTCGCGGCGTAAATATCCCGGCCGGCAGCGGTGGCTCGCGCGCGGCGCTCGCCGGCGCGAACGCGAACGTCCATGACGAAGTTTTGCGACGACCTTCCACGCGAGTCCGCGGGCGCCGGCGCCGGGGTCGCCGCGTCTCGGACGTCGCGCAGCGCCGTAGCGTTGATCCACGATTCGATCGAGGCTGCGCGCAGATGCCGTGACAGCGTGATCGTCTCGCTGAAGGGCAGCATCAATACCTCTTGCTCGTGAAACGGCGCGGGAAAAACCCAGGATGCCTTCGGCTGGGGATCGGGTATCGGAGCCAATGTGCCGCCGCGCACGATGAGGCGTGGAGCGGTGTTGCGTGCCCCCGTGCGGCGCGTGCCCTCGGTCGGGTGCCAACTATCGAGCGCGACGGCGATCGAAATCTCGTCGATCGTCACTTCCCCGTCGAGCGCAGCCGTAGCAAGCACGTCTGCGAGTCCGCCGTAAAAAGCGGCGGCGGGCAGCAGCACGATGCCGGCGTCTCGCGCGTTCGCGTCGCGGGTTTGCAGCCGCTGTACCGCGGCTTGCTCCGCCGTTATATCGAGATAGGGAATTTTCGCGCGTAGCGCCGCGTCGGCTACGGGAAGCGCGGTGTCGAGAAATGGGCCCGCGCAGTTGATGACGGCGACGCAACCGGCGAGAGCCGCGTTCAGAGATTCCGGATCCTCGCTCGAAGCGGCGCGTACCACGCGCGTGGGGTGCGCGGCACGCAGTTCCGCGAGCTTGCGAGCGTCGCGGCCCACGCAGACCGGCCGAAGGCTGCGCCGCTCCAATTCGTCCACGACGAAGCGGCCGGTATGGCCTGTTGCACCTACGACTGCGATCGACTCCACCCGCCCCCCTAACGACGATACAGACCTGTCTGTTACTTATGCTACAGATCGGTAGCACTTGTCAAGGATTGAGTGTAGAATACCGCTGTGGACGTACGCGAACGGATCCTCAAGACGGCGAGCGAGCTCTTTTATCGTGAGGGGACCCGCGCCATCGGCGTTGACACGATCGTCGCGCGTTCGGGCGTTGCGAAAACGAGTCTGTACCGTTATTTTCGCACCAAGGACGATCTGATCGAGGCCTTCCTGCAGAGCGAAGATCAGGATTTTTGGGCGCACTGGGATCGCGTCGCCGCCGCTCACAAGGATGCGCCCGAGAAGCAGCTCGACGCGCAGCTCAAGTGGATCGGCGAACGCATCGCGCGCGCCGGCTATCGCGGTTGCCCGCAGATCAACGTCTCGGCCGAGTATTCCGACGAAAACCACCCCGCGCGAAAGGTCGCGATCGCGCACAAAGCCGAGCTGCGCCGCCGGCTGCGCGTGCTGGCACGCGCGATGAAGCTGCGCGAGCCCGAACGGTTCGCGCTGCAAATGGCGGTGGTGATCGACGGCGCGCTCAGCAGCGGAACGGCACTTCATCGCGAAGGACCGGTAAAATTCTTGCAGACCATCGCGCGCTCGCTGAAAGCTGCTGCGGCGGCGGGTTAGCCGAGAACGGGTTTTATGACGCCACGTCACATCGTTTTTGCCGGCGGAGGTCCGGCCGGACTCTATGCCGCTATCCTCGGAAAGCGCTGTTTTCCGCATTGCTCGATCAGCGTGCTGGAGCGCAACGCTCCGAACGATACGTTTGGCTGGGGCGTCGTCTTCTCCGACGCTACGCTCGAGAATCTTCGCGCGGCCGATGCACCCACGCACGATGCGATCACGCGCGCGTTCTATCGCTGGGACGACATCGAGATTCATCGCGGCGGCGAGACCGTCGTTTCAGGCGGACACGGGTTCGCCGGCATCGGCCGGCGGCGTTTGCTCGAGATTCTGGCTGCGCGCGCACAGGAGACCGGCGTCGACGTTCGTTTCAATACCGAAGTGACGGATGTCGCCGCGCTGCGAGGGTCGTGCGATCTTCTGGTGGGCAGCGACGGCGTCAACAGCCGCGTGCGCGCCGCTTTTACGCAGACGTTCGAACCCGACCTCGATCGTCGCCGCTGCCGATACGTGTGGCTGGGAACGACGCTGCCGCTGGATGCCTTCACCTTTCTCTTCGAACGGACCGAGCACGGCTGGTTCACGGTGCATGCCTACCGGTTCGACGAACGGACCAGCACGTTCATCGTGGAAACGCGCGAGGAAACGTGGCTGGCTCACGGTCTCGATCGCGCCGATACGGCGGCCACGATCGCGTTCTGCGAAGCGCTCTTCGGGAAATATCTTCGCGGGCACAGGCTCATGGCGAATGCGGCGCATTTGCGCGGTCGCGACTGGATCAACTTCGTGCGTGTCAGCAACCGGCGATGGTCGCACGAGAACGTCGTGCTTCTCGGCGATGCCGCGCATACCGCGCATTTCTCCGTCGGTTCGGGCACGAAGCTTGCGCTCGAGGACGCGATCGGCTTGATCGACGCCTTGGCAGCGCACACCGATTTGGCGGCAGCGCTCGCGTCGTATGAAGAAGCGCGAAAAGTGGAAGTTCTCAAGCTTCAGAACGCGGCCCGTAACTCGACGGAGTGGTTCGAAAACGTGGCGCGGTACGCCAATCTGCCGATGCCGCAGTTCGCTTACAGTCTGCTTACGCGAAGCCAGCGCATCGGCCACGAAAATCTTCGGCTGCGCGACGGCGCCTACGTCGAAGAGCTCGAGTCGTGGCTCGGTGCGGGGTCGCCGGTCCCGCCGATGTTCAATGCGTTCCGCCTGCGCGGCCTGACGTTGCGCAACCGCGTCGTCGTGTCGCCGATGGATATGTACAGCGCGGTCGACGGATGCCCGAACGATTTTCATCTCGTGCACCTCGGCGCGCGCGCGCTCGGCGGAGCCGGTCTCGTCTTTACGGAGATGAGCTGCGTTTCACGCGAGGGACGGATCTCGCCCGGATGCTGCGGGATGTATCTTCCCGAGCACGTGCCGGCCTGGCGGCGCATCGTCTCGTTCGTGCATGAGTTCAGCGGAGCAAAGATTGCGCTGCAGCTCGGGCACTCCGGTCCGAAGGGCTCGACCAAATTGATGTGGGAGGGCATGGACGAACCGCTCGAAAGCGGCAACTGGCCGGTCGTCGGGCCCTCGGCGCTGCCGTATTCGCCGCGCAATCAAGTTCCGGACGCGTTGACGCGCGAGGCGATGACCGAGATTCGCGAACAGTTCGAGGAGGCGACGCGCATGGGAATCGAAGCCGGCTTCGACTGGCTCGAGTTGCATTGCGCGCACGGCTATCTGCTCTCGAGCTTCATCACGCCGCTGCGCAACGTGCGGACCGACGAGTACGGCGGTTCGCTCGAGAATCGTTTGCGCTATCCGTTGGAAGTTTTTCGTGCGATGCGCGCCATCTGGCCGTCCGACCGGCCGATGTCGGTGCGCATCTCCGCCACGGACTGGATGGAGGGCGGAATCACCGGTGACGACGCGGTGCAGATCGCGGCGGCGTTCAAAGCAGCCGGCGCCGACTTGATCGACGTATCGACCGGGCAAACCGATCCGAACGCGGCTCCCGTGTACGGCAGGCTTTTTCAAACACCGTACGCCGATCGCATCCGCAACGAGGTGGGCATCGCCACGATGGCGGTGGGCAACGTGACCGACGCGGATCAAGTCAATGCGATCGTCGCCGCGGGCCGCGCCGATCTGGTCGCGCTCGGGCGCCCGCACCTCGCGGATCCCGCGTGGACCCTCCACGCGGCAGCCGGACTGCACTACGAGGGCTCGCTTTGGCCGGTACAATATCTGCCCGGGAAGAGCCAGCTCGAGCGTTTGATCGCGCGCGAACAAGGAGCCGCGAACGTCATCTGACTAACCTCGCAACGATGACCAACGCGCGCGTTACCATCGAAGATCACGTCGCCGTCGTAACGCTCGAGCGTCCGCAGCGCAAGAATCCCCTCACCTTCGAACTCTACGCAGAGTTGCGCGACTGGTTCGGCTCGCTACAGGGTGAGAGCGCCGTCAAAGCCGTCGTGTTGACCGGCGCCGGCGATAACTTTTGCTCGGGCGGCGACGTGCATGAAATCATCGGCCCGCTGACGCGCCAAACGCCGGCCGGACTGCTCGCGTTCACGCAGATGACGGGCGATCTGGTAAAAGCGATGCGCGCCGCACCGCAGCCGATCGTCGCCGCGGTGGACGGCGTGTGCGCGGGCGCCGGCGCGATCTTGGCAATGGCCAGCGATCTGCGGTTCGGTACCGCGCGTTCGAGCGTCGCGTTTCTTTTCGTCCGCGTCGGACTCGCGGGATGCGACATGGGCGCATGCGCGATGCTGCCGCGGATCATCGGCCTCGGACGCGCAGCGGAGCTGCTCTTCACCGGCCGCGCGATGCCGGGCGATCAAGCGCATGCGTGGGGTTTCTATAACGAGATCGTCGAGCCGCCGATGCTGCTCGCGCGTGCGAGCGAGATGGCCGCGACGCTCGCAGGCGGGCCGACGCTTGCGCATGCGATGACGAAACGCATGCTGCATGAAGAGTGGGCGTTGCCGCTCGACGCCGCGATCGACGCGGAGGCGCGCGCCCAAGCCTCACTCATGGAGAGCAACGATTTTCGCCGCGCTTACGAAGCCTTCACCAATCGGCGCGCTCCCGTATTCGAGGGTAACTGACGCGCTCGTGGATGACGGTGTACTCGACTGGCCGTTTTTCGGCGACGAACATCGCACGTTTGCGGCATCGTTTGAAAGGTGGCTGAACGAAACACCGGTTTTCGATGACGAGGCGGCTCCCGACGGCAGCGTGCGGGCGTGGGTGCGCGCTCTCGGCGATGCCGGGTGGTTGCGTGCGTGCACGCAGCTCGATGTTCGAACCCTCTCGCTCGCGCGCGAGCGGCTCGCGTACCGGTCGGCGCTCGGCGATTTTGCTTTTGCCATGCAGGGGCTCGGTAGTGGAGCGATCGCGCTCTTCGGTTCGCAGGCGATGCGCGCTCGTTACCTGGACGGCGTCGCGCGCGGCAGCGCGATCGCGGCTTTCGCGCTCTCGGAGCGCGAAGCGGGTTCCGACGTCGCCGCGCTGCGCACGACCGCGCGGCGAGACGGCGAACGCTACGTTCTGAGCGGCGAGAAGACGTGGATCTCAAACGCGGGGATCGCCGATTTCTACGTTGTCTTCGCGCGTACCGGTGATGACGGCGCAAAGGGGCTTTCAGCCTTTATCGTGGATGCGGCGATCCAAGGTTTCGAGGTCAGCGGCCGCATCGATACGATCTCGCCGCATCCGCTCGGAGCGCTTTCCTTTCATGATTGCGCTGTGCCGGCAAGCCACCGTCTGGGCGACGAGGGAGACGGCTTTCGCATTGCGATGGCCACGCTCGACGTCTTTCGCACGACGGTAGGCGCCGCGGCCCTCGGCTTCGCGCGGCGCGCCTACGATGAAACGCGCGCGCACGCGCAGTCGCGCTCGCTCTTCGGAGCGCCGCTCTCGGCGCTGCAGCTCACGCAGGCGGCGATTGCGGATATGGCGCTCGACATCGACGCGGCTGCGCTACTCGTCTATCGCGCCGCCTGGCGCAAAGATTCTGGTGCGCAGCGCGTCACGCGCGAAGCGGCGATGGCGAAACTGTACGCGACCGAAGCCGCCGGGCGCATTGCGGACCGCGCCGTGCAGCTCTTCGGCGGCCGCGGCGTGACGCGCGGCGAAGTCGTCGAGCGCATCTATCGCGACGTGCGCGCGCTGCGCATCTATGAGGGAGCGAGCGAGATTCAAAAGCTCGTCATCGCGCGGACGAGCCTTACGTGAGCGCCGCGCGCGACCGGTTCGCCGAAGAGCATCTGCCTTCACCGCAGGAGATGCCGTGCTTTCGTTTCGATCTGCCGGAACTACGTTATCCCGCACGCATGAACGCCGTTACCGCTTTTGTCGATCGGCACGTCGACGAGGGCCGCGGCTCGCGGCGCGCGATCGCCGCACCGGGTGGAACGAATTGGAGCTACGACGATCTTCACCGCATCGTGAATGCGATCGCAAACGTGCTGGTCCGTGAACTCGGCGTCGTTCCGGGTACGCGCGTCCTGCTGCGCGCGCCGAACTCGCCGATGCTCGCAGCCTGCTGGCTTGCGGTCATAAAAGCGGGCGCGATTGCGGTCAACACGATGCCGCTCTATCGCGCAAGCGAGCTTCGTTACATCATCGAGAAGGCGCGCGCCGGCCTCGCGTTGTGCGACGTCCGGTTGCGCGGCGAACTGGACGAGGCGCTGCGCGAGAGGACGGATATCCGCGTCGTCGATTTCGCAAGTGACGCGGCTGATTCGCTGGAGTCGATGATAGACCGGGCAGACGGAAGCTTCGGTGCAATCGCGTGCGCGGCCGAGGACGTTGCGTTGATCGCCTTTACCTCGGGAACGACAGGCTTTCCCAAAGCAACGATGCATTATCATCGCGATTTGCTCGCCATCTGCGACACCTACGCAAAGCACGTGCTGCAGCCGCGTGCGAGCGACCTTTTCACCGGCAGCCCGCCGCTCGCGTTCACGTTCGGCCTCGGCGGACTCTTGCTCTTTCCGCTCTATGCCGGCGCCGCGACGGTGTTGATCGAAAAGACGCAGCCCGAAGAGCTGCTGCGCACGATCGACGCGTACGGCGTCACCACGGTGTTTACGGCACCGCTTGCCTACCGTGCCATGAGCACCATGCTCGAACGCTACGACGTGCATTCGTTGCACACGTGCGTGTCGGCGGGCGAGACCTTACCGAAGCCCGTCTTCGACGAATGGCTGGCACGCACGAACCTGCGTATCCAAGACGGCATCGGAAGCACGGAGATGCTGCACGTCTTCATCGGCTCGCCGCGCGGAGAGACGCGCTCCGGATCGACCGGCCGCGTCGTACCGGGGTACGTTGCGCAGATACACGACGACGAGGGAAACGCGTTGCCGCCGGGCGCGGTCGGGCGCCTCGCCGTGCAGGGCCCAACAGGCTGCAAATACCTCGAGGACGAGCGGCAAGGAGACTACGTGCAGCGTGGATGGAATTATCCCGGTGACGCGTATCGTGTCGATGATGAAGGCTATTTTTACTACGTCGCGCGTACCGATGACTTGATCGTGTCCGCCGGATACAACATCTCCGGCCCGGAAGTAGAACAGGCATTGCTCGGTCACGAACACGTACGCGAAGCAGCGGTGGTGGGGAAACCGGATCCCGCGCACGGGACCAACATCGTGAAAGCGTACGTGGTGATGACCGCCGGAGAGCATTGCACCGCCGAAAAGATCGAAGAGCTTCGTGAGCACGTCAAAGCGGTCATCGCACCGTATAAGGCGCCGCGCGAGATCGAGTTCGTCGCTGAATTGCCGCGCACGCTCACCGGAAAGGTTCAGCGCTTTCGTTTGCGCGAGCGCGCACAAGGAGAATCGGTTACGTGAAAACGGTGCAGCCCGAAGGTTGGCCGCGGCCCAGCGGCTACAGCAACGGCCTGATCGCGCGCGGCCGGGTGCTTGCCGTCGCGGGTCAGATCGGCTGGAACGAGCGCGGGGAGTTTAGCTCCGACGATTTGGTCGAGCAGTCGGCGCAGGCGCTGCGCAACGTGCTCGCCGTGGTGCACGCCGCCGGCGGATCGGCAACCGACGTCATTCGCCTGACCTGGTACATCACCGACAAAGACGCGTATCGCGCCGCCGCGGCGCAGCTCGGCCGCGTGTATCGCGAACTCTTCGGTGCGCATTATCCGGCGATGACGCTCGTGCAAGTCGCGGCGCTCTTGGAAGATCGCGCCCGTGTCGAGATCGAAGCGACCGCGGTTCTCGCCGATGATTGAAACGGTCTCGGTAACGGCGCCGGACGGCGTTGCAAGCGCGGTTCGTCATGCCGGAAATGCGGGCTCGGCGTTGATTTTCGTGCACGGCGTCGGATCGACGGCCGCAATCTGGGATCGGCAGATCGACGCGTTTTCGCCGGGCTATCGCGCGCTCGCGATCGAGCTGCGCGGCAACGGTGTGCCCAAGCCCGAACCGGATCCGCGCGCCATCACCCGCGCCGGATACGCGGCCGACGTGCTGGCTGCGATGGATGCCTTTGCGATCGAGCGCGCGACCATCGTCGGCTGTAGCCTTGGCGGCGTGGTGGCGTTCGAACTGTGGGAACGCGCCCGCGGGCGCATCGACGCGATGGTCATTCTCGGCAGTTTTGCAGCGTATCCCAACGCGCGGACGTATGCCGACGGAATCAAAGCGGCGGCGCGTGAGGCCGGCTCGATGCAGGCATTTGCCGAGCAGCGGGCAGCGCGTTTGGGCGCTATGCCCGCGGATCGTCTGCGTGAGACGCTCGAGCAGATGGCCTGCAAGAATCTGGATTCGTATCTGGCCGCGACCGAGGCCACGTGGACCGGCGATTATCGTTCGATGCTTGCGACGATCGACGTGCCGGCGCTCGTATGCTACGGCGAACACGACGCAATTGCGCCCGAGCCGCTTGCGCGCGAAATAGCGGCGGGCATCGCCGGATCGCAGTTGGCCGCAGTTCCGGGCGCGGGACACGTAGCCAATGCGGACAACGCTCCGGCCTTCAACGAACTGCTACGGCAATTTCTCGCTCTTTAGAAAGAGCGTCGCCAGCGCTGCGCGTCCGCGCTCGGTGACCTGAACCGAACGGTCGTGTTCGTTGCGGCGGATGAATGCGCGCTCTATCAACACGCGCAGCAACGAGGAGCCGAGTGGACCGGAGATATGCTGACGGCGCTGCGTCCAGTCGATGCATGACTTCGTAACCGGCGGATCGCCGCCGCAGATCCGTATGACGTCGATGTCCAAGCCTCCGAAAAAGGCGACGCCCGCAGGCGTCACGCGGAATCCGGCTTCGAAACGCTCGCACCGTCCGGCTTCGACGAGCGCGTCGGCGATGTCGACCGCGAGTGCGCCGCCGAGGTGGTTGTAACAGGTTCGCGCGGCTGCGAGCCGCTGCGCGAGCAGCGATTGGCGCAGCGAACGAGATGGGCGCGGCGGAGCTACGAGATGCAGCGTCTCGATGGCATGCGCAACCTCTGCATTCGCGATCGCATAGTAGCGATGCCGGCCCTGCACGCGCAGGGTGAGCAGTCCTCCATCGAGCAGACGGCGCAGATGCGAACTCGCCGTTTGTGCGGAGACGCCCGCCAGTCGCGCAAGCTCGCCTGCGGGCAGCGCGCGTCCGTCGACGAGTGCGTCGAGAATCGCGGCGCGCGCCGGGTCCGCGAAAAGCGCGGCGGCGGCGGAAAGATGTGAATGAGCGCGCATCTTCCCAATTGTACTGCGGCATCGTTTCGAGCGCCATCGAAGGCGCGCCGGAGGCCGTCGGCAAAGCCTTTGTGGTGGAACCCAGGAGGAGCGAGCGTGGCCGGTAGTGCGCGCGTCCTGCTTTCGCTCGACGTAGCCGCAAAGGTTTCCGGTTATCCGAAACCGATTCCGGTGACCTTGATCGACCTGTCGGCGACGGGCTGCCGCGTTACGGCTCGCAGCGTGCTTTTAGTTGGCGCGACGCTCGAATTTCGTTTGCAACTTTCTCGTAAAGTTGACGTGGCTGCGCGCGCGCGCGTCCTTCGATGTGTCCCGACCGCCTTGGGTGGAATGGAATACGGGCTCGAGTTCGCGCCATTTTCGGCCGGAGACCTTGCAGCGCTTCGAGCAT
The DNA here is from genome assembly GCA_035507275.1 of Candidatus Acidiferrales bacterium. Taxonomy (GTDB): domain Bacteria; phylum Vulcanimicrobiota; class Vulcanimicrobiia; order Vulcanimicrobiales; family Vulcanimicrobiaceae; genus Aquilonibacter. Next base: position 4,533 of record DATJOG010000036.1, on the reverse strand, counting down.
TCGTCGAAGAAGAGTCCAGCCGAACTCATCGCGAGAAGAGCGCGGCTCGGATCGAGGTCGAGTTTCCCGTGGAGTGCATTCTTCAAGGACAAAAAGATGCGATCGCCGCCTTGGCCATCGACCTGGGGCGCGGCGGGATGCGCTTTGCTTGCGAACAGGCTCTCCCCGAAGGAAGCGCGCTTGCCCTACGCTTTGTGCTTCCCGGAGACCCGGCAACGGCGAAATCGATGGTGATGCGTGGACGGATCGTCCAAAGAACGCATCAATTTCGCGAGTATCATCACAGCATCGCTTTCGTCGACCCCGACGCCCTCGACATCGAACGCATCGAACGCTTCATGCTGCGTCCTACGTAAATCGCTGGCTCGTTGTCACATTACCCGTGGCCCCGGTGTTAAGAGCGAGTACGCCGAAATGGAGCCACCGATTTATGACGTTCTTACGGTCGCCTCAGGCACTCTTTGCTTGCGTGGCCACTGCGGTCTCGCTGACGTTCACGACGGTGGCGTTCGCGCAAGTTTCGTCGCCGAATCCCTACCCGACAATGGCGCCGATTGCGAAGTACTTGATGCCCAGTGCTGCTGCCGAAATCGCCATGGCTCGCTCGGCAGGGCCGGCATCCATCTCCGCTCATGCGGAAGTGCTCGTCCTCACGAAGCACGGCTACGTCGTTGCGGTCAAGGGAACCAACGGCTGGGTCTGCACGGTCGGACGTTCGTGGACGGCGGGTTTCGATGATCCCGAATTCTGGAACTGGCACGGTCGCGGACCGGCGTGCCTCAATCCGCCCGCCGTGCGAACCGTGCTCCCGCAGTACCTCGCGCTGACGAATTGGGCGATCGCCGGCGATACTCGCGAAGAGATGGCTGCGAAAGCGAAAGCCGCCTATGCCGACCACCAATTCACCGATCCCGCTCCGGCCTCGTTTGCGTTCATGCTTTCGAAACAACAATATCTGCTGGGCGCCGATGGACCGTGGCGCCCGCACGTCATGCCGTTCGTCGCGTACGACCAACTTGCCACGTGGGGCGCGGGCTTCAAAGGCTCGCCCATCTTCGCGCCTCCTCCATCGGCCGGTTTTCGCCCATACCAGCCGGTGACGATCGCTATTCCGGTCTCCCACTGGTCCGACGGTTCGCCCGCTCCAAAATGAACGACTAGCAAGCATCATTTGAGGACGGCGAACGCGGGCACGATCAGAAGAGCATAGCCGTCGATAAGCCAGTGCAAGGCGATGCAAGGCACGAGATTTCTCCGCCACGCGTAGAGCATCGCGAGGATGACTCCGCTTACGGCGACACCGGCGAGCTCGGGGCCGAATCCGGTGCGCGGGACGTGCCCGAGAATGAATAGAACGGCCCCCAGCAGCGCTCCGCTCCAAACGTTGCCTGTAAGCGTATTGAGGCGCTCGATGGCGTAACCGCGGAAGAAGACCTCTTCACATATGCCCGCGGTCAATACGAGCGCCAGGCGAAGCCAAAGCGGTAAGCCGACGATTTGCGCGAGCATCGTATGTTGGGTCGGAATCTCGGGGTGGCGCGCCGCGAGTAAGCCGCACACTACAGCCGCGATCACCGCCAACAGTCCAACGATCAGCCAGTCGAGCGCGCGCGGCCGGACGAAGCCGACGCTGCTGAGGAAGGGGAGGCGTTCCCAACCTATGACGATTCCCGCGAGGACCGCGACCAGCGCCCATTCTATGCCAATGATAGCGAGGTCCTGAGGCATGTTCGCGAAGCTCGCAGACTTTACGAAGGCCGCGACGACCAGGGGCCATCCTAACGCGACCGCGAGACCGGAAATCGTTGCGATGCGGCTGACCGGAGAAGCTGCGCTGCTTGGGCTCATTTTCGACTCCTTTCTACGAATACGACCCAGACGGGGGCGGCCAACATCGCGAAGCGCGTTATACGTTTCATAAGAACTCCTATGCCAGGGTTTTATGGGCTCTGCCCTTGCGGGGCGCAGGACGCAGCATGAGGCGCGCACAACGATTTTCAAATCTTGGGCAAGCTGCTGTCCGTATTCCTTGCGCTTGCGATCGCTGCGGCAGGCCTCGAACCGATCGCGGCACGAGGCGATGATTCGCTCGCTTCGACCTATGCGGTCGTTAAGCAGAGCCTGGCCCTTATCGCCTACCGGAAAGGCAAGTTCCTAGTCACCGGCTCGGCTTTTTGCGTGGGTAATGTGACGCACGGGGACGGAACGGCGACCTCGTTTCTCCTGACGAACGCGCATGTCGTGGGAGCGTCCCGGAGGGTTGGTGTTTCGCTTGCGATCGATCAGAAGAGGTGGCGAACGGGCACGATCGTTCGTACGAACCCTGAGCTGGATCTTGCATTGGTTGCGGTCGCGGGCGCGGTACCTCCCCTCCGTCTCGCTCACGACCGCTTGGCTGAGGGCAGCGCGATCGCGATTGCCGGTTACCCGGGCTCAAACGTTGAGTTTGCGCTTGCGGGTCTCGGTCTTTCGCCGGCAGTGCATCAGGGAATCGTGAACTCCTATGAGGCAGGCGGCCGCTTCATGATTTTTGATGCTCAGGTTGAGCACGGCAACAGCGGAGGCCCGGTCTTCGATCCGAGCACGGGTAGCGTATACGCGATAGTGGATGCGAAAGTCGGGTCCGATCAGACGAACATCGGTATTGGGATCAACAATGCCATGCCGTTTCTGCAGAACTCTGGAGTCGCACTTGGCGCAACTCGTAGCCGAGAGGTCGCGCGGGTCACGCCTGCGACCGCTCTCACCCCTTTGCCGGAAACACCGATAGCGCCGGCTGCAATCGACGCAGAACTCTCGGGCGACGTTGCCGAGGTTCTTGCTAGTCCTTCTGGTTTTGGATCGCAGGACTTCGGAGTCGTTGTTCCATTGGTCGTGCGAGATCAACATTATCGGTGTAGCGGCGGTACAAGCATGACTATGAGGATTCGGCAAGCCGCATCGGGTGATTTTCTCGTAGTGCAGCTGCCTTATGGGACGCTTGATCGCTACACGAGCGTGATTCAGCGGCACGATAGGAACGGCAATTTGTTGTTTGTCGGAAACGTAGCGCGCAACGGCTCGGTAACGGGACCGCGCGATCCCGTGCTCGTTCTGCCTGTGCATCATCCGGCAGCGGGCGAGGCGATAGCGATCCAGTCAGGTGACGGTGCCTCCGGAGTGCGAACCTGGCTTGGTAGTGCGGTGATCCGAATGACCGGGCATCAATACAACGTTCAGGTGTATCAGGACACGTTCAAGCAACGCATAACCAGGGCCGCATACGCGGATCAGATAGGTCTCGTCGGTGTTCTCTATGAGAACGCTCTTTCTCAAGTCGTCCGCGCCTGCGAACTCGAGTCAATGACGACGGCGCACCCGTAAAGCGAGCCCTCACGGATGCAACTCACAAACCGATGTGAGGCAAATTTGCAAGCAAGTCGCGTATTTTTGCCGCGTCCCGGCGTTGACGCTACACTAAGGTCATGGCACATACGGTTCATGAGAAGCACGATCATGCGCACGGCGCGGACTGTGCCCATCCCAAGGTGCAGCACGCCGGGCATGTCGACTATTTGCACGACGGGCATATGCATCACGCACACGATGGTCACGTCGACGAGCACGTGGTCGAGGTTTCGAGCACAAATCCCGACGCTTGCACTGCGTCGCACAGTTGTACCGCTCATGACGCGGCGCACACGCATGGGGCAGGTTGCGGCCACGAAATGGTCCCCCATGGCGACCACACCGACCATCTTGTCGCAGGGCACCTCCACCGTGCACACGGCACGCACTGCGACGATCACGGAAAGATTTCCATAGCCTAAGCAGGGGCCGCGGTCTTATTTGAGAATCAGTCGCAAATAGTAATTTGCGATTGATTCCCAAATTGGAGGGCGGCGATGGAAGCGACCGCGGTTGATTCGCGCGTGCCGGTGACGGTGCTCACCGGCTTCCTGGGTTCGGGCAAAACGACGCTCTTGAACCGGATCCTGAGCGAGCAACACGGCAAGCGGATCGCAGTGATCGAGAACGAGTTCGGCGAGGTCGGAATCGACCACGAGCTCGTCGTCGGCGCCGACGAAGAAGTCTTTGAGATGAACAACGGCTGCATTTGCTGCACCGTGCGCGGCGACCTGATCCGCATTCTTCCCAACTTGATGAAGCGCAAGGAGAAGTTCGATTACATCCTGATCGAGACGACGGGCATGGCCGATCCCGGACCGGTCGCGCAAACGTTCTTCGTCGACGACGAGATTGCGAGCCAATTGCGCCTCGACGGCATCGTGACGATGGTGGATGCCAAGCACGTCGTCGAGCATATCGACGACAGCAACGAAGTCAAGGAGCAGATCGCCTTCGCCGACGTGATCGTCGTCAATAAGACCGATCTCGTCGATGAAGCAGAGCTCGCACGTTTGGAGGCCCGACTGCGGGCGACCAACGGCGCGGCGAAACTCGTGCGCGCGCAACAGGCGCAGGTCGATATGGGCGAGATTCTCGACGTCGGCGCCTTTACGCTGGCGCGGGCGCAAGCGGTCGATGCGAAGT
>DATJOG010000035.1:0-93490 GCA_035507275.1 Candidatus Acidiferrales bacterium | reverse complement strand
GCCGTGCAACAGCGCGTGGGTAGATAGCGCCGCCGCGTAAGGGCCGCGAGCGGGCTCCGACCCCACGCGCAGGCCGGCCGCAATGAGGGCGGGGGTGTTGCGGCCGCTCCCGGCGCCGACCTCGAGTACCTCCGCGCCGGGGCGTTCTCGCAATCGCTCGATCAGCGCGAGCGCAAGGGGGTGGGGCGGGCGGCTGAGCGCTTCTGGCGAATCGGATGTCATCTATGGCGACCGAGACGCTCATTATCGTCGTCGGCGGTGACTACCTGGCGTATGAAATCTGCCGCGAGATTTTAAAGACGGCCGGGCAGCGCGTTGCCCTCGTTTGGAAACACGAGGAGGAACGCGCTGCAAATCTTCTCGCGCAGACGGTTGCTAAATTTCGCGCGGAGTTCCCGCACACGTTCTCCCATTACGCGCTCGACCCCGCGGAGTCGCAGAGCCTGCGCGAAGCCGGCCTCGAATCTGTCGGCGCCCGCCCCGATCAACCAAACTTTCGCATCGTTGCGGTTTCGCAGGACGATCGCTTGAATTTGCGTGTCGCATTGATCGCGCGCGATATCAACGAACGTACGCGCGTAACGATTCGCCAGTTCAATCCCGTCCTTGGACACAAGATCCAAGAGGGACTCAAGTACAACTGCACGGCTATTTCGCCTGCCGCGCACGCCGCCGCAACCTATGCCGCCTCAGCGGTGGACAAGTCGTGTTTCTACGCATTGCCGTTTCCCACGCTCGAAACGCTTGTCGCGAAAGCCGTGCATCGGCACGATCACCACGACGGTAATACCGAAGAAAATGAGCTGGCAGCCGGCCTCTTCGGCTTCTGCGAGCGCGACGCCGAACAATTCGGCATCGACGGGCTCGACGTAATCGCGGCGGAAGCGCATCTGCGCGCGCGTATCGTGGCCATCGACGGACACGCCCCGTACATTTGCCACGGCGACGAAGATCACGCCGACGGCGAGACGCTCGCCGCGCCGATTCCGGAGAAAGCCCGCGTCTGCGTCTTCGGGCCGATCGCAAACATCAAACGTACCTGGCCGGAGGGCGAGCGCCGGCGCGAAACATCGTGGCGTGCCCGCATGCGTGAGTCATGGCGGGACGTCCGAATCGCGGCAAAACGCACCGAGCCGATCTTGCGGATGGTGTTTTCGTTCGCGCTCGTGCTCTATCTGGTTTTTTCGACCTATTTCGCAATCGGGCTGCATATCAACCCGTTGGCGGCGATGTACTTCGTCATGGCGACGATGACGACGGTGGGATATGGCGACATCACGCCGTGCGGCGGCGCGGATTGCGCGCACCTCTTGACTGTGCCGTTAGCCGCATCGCTGGTGGTTGCGATGGGCACGATGCTTGCGGGCGTTACGATCTTCGCGGTCTTCACTGCTACCGTGACGTCGGCGCTCAACGCCGCGACGCTACGACGCACGCGCGGACTGCGGCGGATTCACCGCGTCGGACACGTGATCGTTTGCGGCGCAGGAAACGTCGGCTCGCTCGTGATCGACTACTTACGAGAACTCGGTGAAGACGTGGTCGTGGTAGAGCGTAATCCCGACGCGATTCTAATCGAGCTTGCGCGTGATAGAAAAATCGACCTACTGACGGGCGATGCGACGAACGACGAGACGATCGCCTATTGTTCGCCCGAACATGCGAAGGCGTTAGTTGGCGTGACCAACAGCGATACGGCGAATCTCGAGGTCGCGCTCGGCGCTCGCACACGCACGCGCGAACACGCGCGATCCGATATGCACGTCGTTTTGCGCATCGACGACCTCGCGTTTGGAGCGTCGATCAAGCGTCATTTCGGCATTGCCTCGTTTTCGACTACGGAACTTACCGCGCCAACTATCGCCGGCCTAGCCCGTTTCGAGAGCACGCGCGGCCGGTTCGCGATCTTCGCCGACCAGGGTTTTTCCCGGGTTTTTCAGCTGGCGGAGCGCTTTCAGGGCGCCGAAAACTCGCCGCCGCCGGCGCCGCCCGAACGCCCCGGCTACAAAGTGCGATGGATTCCGCTCTACGTTTGGAGAGATCACGGCGCAGGCAAAGGTGTTGCCGTTCCGGTACACAAGTTTGATCAGGACGTTCGACCTGGCGACCGCCTGTTATTTATGGTACCGCTGGATCAATTCAGCGAGCCGACTTGAGAAAGGATGGGAATGCTGGCCGAGGGTGACAAGCTCCCCCAGCTGACGGTCACGGATGACACGGGAAAACCGGTGGAGACCGCGGCGTTGCTGGGCGGTCCGCTCGTGCTGTATTTTTATCCAAAAGACGATACGCCGGGATGCACGAGCGAAGCCTCGCAGTTTCGCGATCTTTACGCCAAGTTCGAAAAAAAAGGTGCACGGATCGTCGGCGTGAGCCGCGACTCGGCCGCGTCGCACCAGAAATTCAAAGACAAGTTCAAGATTCCGTTTACGCTCTTGGCCGATACGGATTCGAAACTTTATACGGCGTTCGGTGTGAGCGGGCGTTCGACGTTTCTCTTCGATGCGAGCGGCGTCGTCGTCAAAGTCTGGCCGAAAGTCAAAGTCGACGACCACGCCGATGAGGTGCTCGCATCGCTACCGTAATGGCCGCCGCGATGCGCGTGCGCGTCGTCGGCTCGAGTGCGTCGGTCCCGCGTCCCGGGCGTGCGTGCAGCTGCCATCTGATCCGCGCGCGCGGCACGAATCTGTTGCTCGACATGGGCACGGGTGCGCTTGCGAATCTGCGTATCGTGATGGACTACCCCGACCTCGACGCCATCGTCATCACGCACATGCACGCCGACCACTTCCTCGATCTCATTCCGCTGCGCTATGGTCTCAAGTACGGTCCGCTGCTGCGCGACGATCGCATGCCGGTTTGGCTGCCGCCGGGTGGTGAGAAGCAGTTGCGCGACGTCGCAGCTACCTTTGCGCCCGAGGGCCCGAGCGATTTTCTCGACGAGGTCTTCGACGTGCGTGAGTACGACCCGTCGGCTACGCTTGAAGTCGGCCGCCTCTCGATAACCTTCGCCAAGACCATCCACTACATCGACGCGTACGCCGTGCGTGTCGAGCGTGACGGTGCAAGCGTATGTTATTCAAGCGATACGGCACCCTGCGAGCGAGTCGAAGAGCTCGCACGCGGTGTTAGTATCTTCTTATGTGAAGCAGCGCTCGGATTGGCCGTCGAGACCGGCCCCATGCGCGGACACCTCTCCGCGATTGAAGCCGGCGAGATGGCGCAGCGCGCGGGTGCCCGCCGCCTGGTACTTACGCACTACGGTACCGAATTTGCGCCTGGCGAATTGGAAGACGCAGCACGCAGCGTTTATCACGGCCCTTGTGCGATCGCCGACGACGGCACGGAGTTGACGATTTAACCCCACGCCTTGTCATCCCGAGCGTAGCGCCGAAGGCGCGAAGTCGAGGGAAGCGCTACACCGTGTCATCCCGAGCGTAGCGCCGAAGGCGCGAAGTCGAGGGAAGCGCTACAGCGGTTTGCTTTGGGCTACTTCCGAGCGAAGGCTCGAAGTTTTGCGCCTTCGCAGGATGCGAACTTCTGTTGTTTTGTGGCGCAAAACTCGCGCAGCAGGAGCGTCACAGGAGGTGACGCGAGGAGCGTCTTCGTGAGGAAGTAGCCCGAAGCAAAGAGGGTCGCGGTCCCTCGACTACGCTCACTGCGTTCGCTACGCTCGGGATGACAGAACCGTCTAGACCAGCGTTGGCAACGGCAACGACGGCCGGTTCGAGAGATCGGGCCGCAACTCCGTCGCGTACTCGAGCGCGCGATCCATCATGCGCAGCGCGAAGTCCATCTGGGGATCGCGTCCGTCGCGATAGTCTTGCGGCGCGTAATCCACGTCGTAGTCGGGATCGGTTCCGTAGTTCTCGACCTTCCATCCGACGTCGGAGAACCAGAACGAGTACTCCGGCTGCGTCGTGAGCGTGCCGTCGACGAGATGGTGATAGGGATTGATGCCGATGACACCGCCCCAGGTGCGCTTGCCGACCAGCGGCCCGAGCTTGTAGAGCTTGAAGCAGTGGCTGAAGATATCGCCGTCGGAGCCGGCAAACTGATTGGTGATCGCCATCATCGGGCCGGCGACGGATTCGGGCGGATACGGAATCGCCGTGCCGTAGCGCGGCACGTCGTAGCCGACGCGCTTGCGCCCGAGCTTCTCGAGTAAGAGCGGTGAAACGTGGCCGCCGCGGTTGTAGCGCACGTCGACGATGAGGCCTTTGCGATCGAATTCGCTGAGATAGCCGCGATGAAATTCGGCAAACCCCCACGGACCCATATCGGGGATGTGCACGTAACCGACGCGGCCGTTGGTCTTGTCGTGCACGTAGCGGCGGTTCGCCTCGACCCAGGCGCGATAGCGCAGTAAGAGCTCGCTCGCGAGTGCTTTGACCAGCACGGTGCGCTCCTCGTCTTTGCGCGTGCGAATCGTGACCGAGATGTCTTTTCCGGCGCCGTTGACGAGCAGGCGATCCGGCGCGATCTCGCGCGAGAGCCGCTTGCCCCCGAGCGCGACCAGCACGTCGCCTTCGTGGATGTCGAGACCGGGCTCGGCGAGCGGCGAATCCTCGCCGCGGTTCCACGAATCACCGCGGTAGACGCGCAGGATGCGATAACCGCCGCGATCCTCGTCCCACGCTACGTCAGCGCCGAAGAATCCGCGCTGATACTGCGGCGGCACGCGATAATCACCACCGTACTCGTAGGCGTGCGAGGTGCCGAGCTCGCCCTGCATCTCCCAGATGACGTCGGAGAGTTCGGTGCGCGTGCGCACGCGCGGCAGAATGGCTTTGTAGCGGTCGTAGACGCGATCCCAGTCGATGTCGCTCATGTCTTCGACCCAGAACTGCTCGGTCTGCAGACGCCAAGCCTCGCGATACATCTGCGCCCATTCGTCGCGCGGCTCGATCTCGACGTTGGCGCGGTCGAGATCGATCCAGCCGCTCTTGCGGCCCGGATCGTTGGACGGCTTTTCGGGCTCCTCTTCGCCGAGATCGGCGCCGGCGTCGATTGCGCGAAGCCGGTTGTGCGAACGATAGAGCAGCGTGCGCCCGTCGGCGCCCAAACGAATCTCGCTGACTTCGCTCGCGACGGTCGATTGGCGCAGATGCTCGAAGTCGTAGGCGAAGAGCGTGCCGTCGGCGTGCTCTTCGTCGTCGTCGTCACCGGCCGCGTTCTTGATGCCGCGTACCGGGAAGCGCGTATAGAGCACGCGGCCTTTTACCGCGACGATTTGATCGTACTCGCCTTCGTCGACGGGAAATCCGAGTACGCGGCCCGCGATCTCGTCGAAGTCGATCTCGATGCGCAGCTCCTCGGGCTTCTCGTTCTTCTTGTCGTCGTCGTGTTCGTGGTCGTGCCCGTGCTCGCGATGGACCGGTTTGGGTTGCGGCACGAAGGGCGAAGGGACGTCGCTGCGCAGCGTGACGACGAACGGACGCTGCGCCTGCGGGAAGCTCAGATCGAATTGCAGGGCGTCATAGACCGGATGAAAGTCTCGCGTCGAGATGAAGTAGAGATACTTTCCTTGCGGATCCCACACCGGCGAATGATCGATGCGAAGCGGCGAGGTGACGTCGTGAACCTTCCCGGAACGCACTTTGACGACGCGAATGATCGACGCGCCGCGCGTCGGCGACCACACGTACGCGATGTAGCGTCCGTCGGGCGAGAAGGCGAGGTCGCTGACGCGGTTGGCCGGACTCGTGTCGAGCACGCGCACGCGGCCTTCATCGAGATCGATCGCGCAGAGTTCGTGGCGGTGATTTGCAAAGGCGATCACGTCGCTGGTCGGAGAGACGGCGAGCTCGGTTACGCGCCCGATGTCGCCGTTCGTGACGATCTTGGGCTCGTCGGCACTGTCGGCGCGCTGCACCGCGATCTGTTCCACGCCGCTCGCGTCGGTGACGAAGGCAAAGCGCTTGCCGTCTTTGAGCCATTCGGCCAGGCGCGTCCGCACGCGGCTGGACCCGCCGTGTTGAAGCACCGCGCCCTCGAAGAGGGGCATCGTAAAGGCTTGCCCGCGCGAGACGAAGGCGAGTCGCGTACCGTCGGGATGCGGCGCGAAGTGTTCGAGCGAGGCGGATGCGCCTTCGAAACGGCGCACGGTCTGCGGTTCGGCCGAGGGCGCAGCGATGGCGATCACCGCCGACTCTCCGGTTGCGAGATCGATCGCGCCGATTGCGCCGCCCGCACTGTACACGATGCGCGCGCCGTCGGTCGACGGGTAACGCGCATAGTATTCGGCTTCGTTTGAATGACGCACGACGTCGCTGCCGTCGAGCGCGCAGGAGTAGATGTTGCCGATGCCTTCGTGATCGGCCAGGAAGAAGATCCGTTCGCCGATCCACATCGGCCAGGTCGGATTGCCGTCGGGCAGCTTGAGCTTTTCGAAGTCGCCGCGATGCGCCGCGTCGGTCCAAATCTCGCCCGAGGTGCCGCCGCGGTAGCGCTTCCACCGGGCGGGATCCACGGCGTTGCGCCCGATCACGAGCGCGCCGTCGGAACCGGCCGAAAAAGAGCGCATGTGTCCGAGCAGCAGCTCCTGCGGCTCGCCGCCGGCGCGCGCAACCGTGTAGCCGCGCGTCTCGCCTTCCCACCACGTCCGCGCGTTCGCGACAAAGTGAATCGCGGCGCCGTCCGCACTCCAGCCGACGACTTGCGCGACCGTCGAACCGAGGAACGTCAGCCGCTGCGGCTTTCCGCCGCCGGCAGGCATCACGTACACCTCGGGATTGCCTTCGTCGTTTGAAATGAACGCGATCCAGGCGCCGTCGGGAGAGAGCCGGGGCGTCGCGCAGGTGCCGAAACTCGCGGTCAAACGCGTGGCGGTGCCGCCCGTCGCCGCGACGCTCCAAAGATCGTCTTCGCACACGAAGACGAGGCGATCGCCCGAGATCGTCGGGTACCGGTAGTAGCCTTCACTCATGGTCTGCGGGGAGTTGGCGAACGCGAAGGCGCGCTCTTGCGGCGCGATATTACTTTGTGATACAAAGTGAAGTATGCTGCAAGCCCACGTTCCGCAGACCGCACCCGCGCACGTCGCCGTGATCATGGACGGCAATCGCCGGTGGGCTCGCGAGCGCGGGCTTCCGATCGCGGAGGGCTACCGGCGGGGTGTCGCGTCGTTGCGCGCGGCGGTTCGCGCGGCCGCGCGTGCCGGCGTGCAGCGCTTGACCGCGTACGGCTTCTCGACCGAGAACTGGCAGCGCGAGTCGCGCGAAGTGAGCCTTTTGATGCGGCTCTACGCGGCGTGTGCGCGCAGCGAGAAGCCCGATCTCGTGCGGCAGGGCGTGCGCGTCGAAATCATCGGCGAACTCGACGCTTTCGCGCTTCCCGCGCGCGCGGCGCTGCGCGAGTTGGTCGACGCGACGCAGCACAACACGCGCATCACCCTCGCGCTTGCATTGAACTACAGCGGACGCAACGAGATCGTGCGCGCGGTGAAGGCGGTCGCGGCCGAGGTCGCGGCCGGACGGCTTCGCCCCGAGCAGGTCGACGAATCGCTGCTGCGCGCGAAGATGTACGCGCCGCACGCGCCCGATCCCGATCTATTGATTCGTACCGGGGCCGAACATCGGGTTTCAAATTTCTTGCTCTACCAACTGGCCTACACCGAGCTGCTGACGCTCCCGGTAATGTGGCCCGAGTTCGACGAAGCGACGTTTCTGCAGGCGCTCGCGGTCTACGGCGAGCGGCAGCGGCGCTACGGCGCGTAGGCTCGATGCAGACGACCGTCGTTCCCGGCGTCCTGATGTGGTCGGTGTGGCAGCCCGACCGTAATTTCTTCTTCAACTCGTTCTTCGTGAAGACCGGCGAGGGAAATCTCGTCGTCGATCCGTTGCCCGGTGACGACGCGCTTTTTGCAGAGATTGCGTCGCTCGGCGGCATCCACTGGATCGTCGTAACTAACCGCGATCATCAGCGGGCGGCGGGTGCGTTTGCGCAGCGTTTCGGCGCGAAGATCGCCGCGAGCGAAGCCGATACACCCCTGCTCGACGTAGCGGTCGACCGGCGGCTGCGCGACGACGATCTCATTCTCGGTGCACGCGTGCTCGCGTTCGACGGGCTCAAGACACCGGGCGAGATCGCGCTGTGGCTGCGCGAGGGCCGTGCCCTGATCGTCGGCGACGCGTTGTGGGGCGATCCGGCCGGTTCTCTGCGGCTCATGCCGGCCGAGAAACTCGCCGATCCCGCGGCAGCGATTCTCTCGCTGCGCAAACTGCACGCCGTTTTTCCCGAGCACGTGCTCGTCGGCGACGGCGCCTGCATATTCGGCGATGCGCGCGGAGTATTGCAGCGCGCCTACGAGGCGCAGGCGGGCGTCTTCGTTCACCGCGTCAATCTCGACGAGCTGGCGCTGCTGCGCCGCGGTGAGGGAAAGTTCGAAGCCGAACATGCGGAGATCGGCTTTTTGATCGGCGGGGAACGCCTGGGCTATCGTGTCGCTCGTCTAGCGCCGGGCAAGGTCTTTTCGCCGATGCATTGGCACTCGCTCGAAGAGGAGCTCTTCATCGTCTGGGAGGGCGAGCCCAGCATTCGCAACGAGCGCGGCACCTGGCGTCTGCGTCGCGGCGACCTCATCGCCTTTCCCACCCGCCGCGCGGGCGCACATCAGCTCCTCAACGAGTCGGATGCGCCCGCCGTGATCATTTTGATCGGCATCAACGACGCCGATGACGATTGCTTCTACCCCGACTCGCACAAAGTGCTGGTCGGGAAGACCGATCTCATCGTGCGCGACCATCCCGCGCTCGACTACTACGACGGCGAATAGCTAGGGCTGATTGATCGCCGCGTCGCGGCCCTCGTAGAGCAGCCGGCCGAGCGAACCGATGAGATCGGCAGCATTTTCGAGCTGCACGATGCGCGAGACGAGCACCGGTGTCGGTGTGCGCGTTTCGAAGGGAAGAATCGTTTCGTCTTGCGTGATGTGCTCGAGCGCCGGATACCCGGCGAGCGAGCGAAAGATCAGCTCGGCGTAGAGCGCGTTGGCCCAGCCGAACTCTTGCCGCGTAAAGCGCCAGTAGCCGTCGGGATAAAAGCTTTCGTGGATGAGGCCGTTCTCGCTGTCGGTTTCGGCAAGTGTGGTGATGCTGGTTTCGACCTCGCTCACGTCGGTCGAGGTGATTGCGCGGCCGATGATTCCGAGCGGCCATACGAATCCGTAGGGCGTGTGCGGGCTTCCGAGACCCTCCGCGTAACGCCCGCTGAAAAACCACGGATTGTCCATGCTCATCGTGAAGGCGCGTGTGTTGAGGTAGACCGGGTCGAAGGCCGAGGACCAATCGTAGAGCGGAAGCGTGGTCAGGTTCGGAATGTTCGCGTCGTCCATGATGTTGTAATGGCCGAAACCGTCGGTTTCGTAGGCGTACATCCACACGTTACGTTGCGCGTTGAAGAAGATGCCGTAGCGCAGGATGCCGGTGACGACCGCCGCTTCGAGCGTTTGCGCTTGCGCGCGCAGAGCCTCGTCGCCGTAACCGATACGCGCGAGCGTCTCGATCTCGCGCAGCGCGATCGCCGCCAAGACGTTCTGCGGGATATTGAAGCGGTATTCGACCGGGTCGTCGGATGGCCGAAAGGCGCACCAGATCAAGCCGGTATCGGAATTGTAGAAGTCGTGCGTCGGCGTGTGATAGGGGTAGACGTACTTGCTGCACGTTTGGTGGTGCTGCTCGCAGCCGTAAGTATAGACGATCTGCCTCAGCGCGACGTGCAGATTCGGCGTAAAGATACTGCGATCGTGGGTCGCATTGTAGTAGACCTGCGCGAGGATGACGGGCCAAGCGATCGAGTCGACCTCCCACTTGCGCTCCCAGGTGTGATAATTCGCCTGAAATGCGTTTGCGTACACGTCCTTGTCGATCGCGCGCGCGTCGCGCTCGATTACGCCGGCAAAGCGCGTTCGCAGGAGCGGATAGTAGGGTTGAAAACGAACGTACGGGATGGTCTGTGCCGACGAGTCGCGCAGCCACATCGCGGGTATGTCGCCGGTCTGCACGTACGTCGTGTTGTCGTCTTCCGGGAAGAAGTCGTGAAAAAGCGTGTGAAAGAGCGTCTCGGATTGAATGTCGCGCTCGCGCGCTCCCGTCATGGGGAGCAGCAGCGTCTGCGCGATCAACAGCGTCGCGGCGATCGCATGCAACACCTTACCGGGCGGCCTCGAGCGAAATCGCGTCGACGCCGCCGTTGCGCAGGCTGACGACCATCACCAAGCGCCCGCGCGCGAAGTTCAGCGTATAGGTCTCGCTCGTCGTCGTGTCGATCGTCGTCGAATCGTTGAAGAGCGCCTGTTCGAGCCGGCCGTAAGGCTGCAGTTGCGCGGCGTAGGCACGGATGCGTGCGCTCGTGAGGCGGTTGTTGAACGCGTCGGTGAGCAGCGAGCGATCGAGGCGGTCCTGCGCGAGCTGCGCGACCAGCGTGGTCACGAGCTTCGTGACGTTGGGATCTTCGAAGATGCCCGCGCGGCCGAGACTGGCGACGAGGGCTTGGTTTTTCAGCGGCTCGACGATCTCAACCAAACTTTTCGCCAGGGGCGTGAGATCGATCGCGTCGGCGTTCGTCAGAATCGCAAACGCTGTTCCGTCATCGAGCACGATCCCGTCTTCGCCGGTGAAGCCGTCGATGTTGCCGCTGTGATCGGCGATGCGCAATCCGTACCAGTCTGCAGTGAAAAAGCCGTAGCCGTAGTGCGTCGGTTTGCCGTCGGGCAGCGTGCCGGAAGTCGTCATTGCATCGAACCGATCGGGATTCACGATTCCGCCGGTGTCGAGCGCGCCGAGCCAATTCAGCAGATCGGGAACGTTGCTCGAGAGCCCGCCGGCGCTAAAGGCGATCGCAGGCTCGTCGATCGTGCGATACGGTGCGGGCTGCCAGGCATCGCCGCTCCACACGCAGCCCCGCGCGACGTTCTCGGCGAGCAGCGGCGGACCGAAGGTCGTCGAGGTCAGGCGGAGCGGGCGCGTGATGCGCGCAGCCAAGAGATCCGCGTAGCTCTGCTTCGTCACGTCTTGCAAGGATGTCCCCAGCAAATAGTAGTTGCTGTTACTGTATTGCCACTGCGTCCCCGGCGGAAACTGCGGCGGCGCGTTCAGCGCGGATTCGAGCGTCTGGCCTGCGTCGGTGTAGTTGACGAGGCCGCTCGTCTGTGCGAGCAGCTCTCCAATCGTGATGCCTTTGATAGCGGCATCGAGGGGAAGTTCGCCGCGATCGGCCGCCTGCATCACGAGCGCGGCGGTAAACTGCTTCGTGATCGAACCGACGCTGAAGACCGTGTAGCCGTCGACGGGCGCGTTCGCATCGCAAGAGCGATATCCATAGCCGCGCAGGATGACGGTGTGACCCTTTCGAGCAACGCCGAGCGCGAGGCCGCGTATGTTGTGCGCGTGCATCACCTGCGCGACCACCGCATCGATCTTCGCCGATTGCGCGGGCGTCAACGCCAGCGACGCAGCCATGAGCGCCACAGGCAACATTACGTCGCTCTTTCCACGGCGGGGAGGTTGATCCCGTGTGCTCACCGCAATCCATCGGTACTTTGGCAGCCTCACTCGACGTAGACGCCTTGCTGCGCGACTTCAACGCGGGCCGTTCGCGCGGTCTCGCACGCGCGATCTCCTGGGCCGAGAGCGGGCGCGGCGCAGAATTGATCCGCGAGCTCTATGCAAAAACGGGACGCGCGATGTCGATCGGTCTCACGGGTCCGCCGGGTGTCGGAAAATCGACGCTCTCCTCGGGGCTGGTGCGCAAAGCGCGATCGCTCGGTAAAACCGTCGGTGTGATCTCGGTCGATCCAAGCTCGCCGTTTTCACACGGCGCGCTGCTCGGCGATCGCATTCGCCTTACCGAGCACTTCGTGGATCCGCACGTCTTCATTCGCTCGATGGCGAGCCGCGGGCATTTGGGCGGCGTCGCCGGCGCAACTGCCGACGCGGCACTGCTCATGGACGCGTTCGGTCTCGACGTGATTTTGATCGAAACCGTCGGCGTCGGTCAGAGCGAGATCGAGATCGCAGAGCTTGCGCAGACCACGCTCGTCGCGCTGCAGCCCGGCAGCGGCGATTCGATTCAAGTGCTCAAAGCCGGCATCATGGAGATCGCCGACGTCTTCGTCGTGAACAAAGCCGATCACCCGATGGCCAATCAGATGCGCCGCGAGATTCGCTCGATGATGGAGATGCTGGATTTCAAGGGCTGGGTGCCGGAGCTGGTGATGACGCAAGCGCTCTCGGGCGAAGGCATCGACGACCTGTGGCGCGCGATCGAATCGCATCGCGTCTACCTCGCCGAATCCGGCGAGATGGAAAAACGGCGCCGCGACGCCTTCGCGCATCAGGTGCGTCAGCTCGTGCTCGGTAAGCTGCAAGCGCGGCTCGAGAACGATATCGAGGCGCGGCTTTCGACGCAGCTCGACCCCTACGCCGCCGCCGACGCCCTGCTCGAGGGACTCCGCTAAGGCCTGTTTTGGCCTGCTGTCGTTGGTTGAGAAGGGGCTTGCGGGGCGAGCGGGGGTTTGGGAGAATAGCTTGCTGTGACCCACCTTATGAGGAAACCCGTTTGGCAAAGATGATCGAGCGCCCGGCGGCCGCAGGCCGGACCGGCCCGGGCTCGGGCGCCACGGACCGCACGATCTCGGACGTTCCGATCGAGAGCGTCTATCAGCCGCAAGACGTGCGCCGCGTAGAGCCGCTGCCCGGCGAGTATCCCTATACGCGCGGCATCCACCCCGGCGGCTATCGCGATCGTCTTTGGACGATGCGGCAATTCGCGGGCTTCGGCAACGCCAAGCAAACGAACGAGCGCTATCATTTTCTGCTCGAGCAGGGACAGCACGGACTCTCCGTCGCGTTCGACATGCCCACGTTGATGGGCTACGACTCGGACGCGCCGCAGGCGCGCGGCGAAGTCGGCAAGTGCGGCGTCGCGATCGACTCGCTGCGCGACATGGAGATTCTCTTCGACGGCATCGACATGGGCGACATCACGACGTCGATGACGATCAACGGACCCGCGGCGATCGCGGTCGCGCAATATGTGGCCGCAGCCGAGAAGAAGGGTATTCCGCGCAGTATGCTCGGCGGCACGATTCAAGCCGACATCCTCAAGGAGTACATCGCGCAGAAAGAGTGGATCTTTCCTCCGCGTCCGCACATGCGCATCATCGTCGACATGATCGAGTTCTGCACGGCCGAGATGCCGAAGTGGAACACGATCTCGATCTCCGGCTATCACATTCGCGAAGCCGGTTCGACCGCTGCGCAGGAGCTGGCGTTCACGCTTGCCGACGGGTTCGCATACGTCGAAGCGGCGATCGCGCGCGGGCTCGACGTCGACGCGTTCGCGCCGCGCCTTTCGTTCTTTTTCAACTCGCATATCGATTTCTTCGAGGAAATCGCGAAGTTCCGCGCGGCGCGGCGTATCTACGCCAAGCGCATGCGCGAGCGTTACGGCGCGAAAAATCCGAAATCGTGGCAGTTGCGCTTCCACACGCAAACCGCGGGATGCAGCGCGACGGCGCAGCAGCCCGAGAACAACATCGTGCGCGTCGCCTTCGAGGCGATGGCCGCGGTGCTGGGCGGTACGCAGTCGCTGCACACGAACTCGATGGACGAAGTGCTTGCGCTGCCCACGGAAAAATCCGTCGAGATCGCGCTGCGCACGCAGCAGGTCTTGGCATACGAAACCAATGTGACCAATGTGGTCGATCCGTTGGGCGGCTCCTATTTCGTCGAAGCCCTCACCGACGAGATGGAGCGCCAAGCCGAGGCCTACTTCGAACAGATCGAAGGTTACGGCGGCGTGATCGAAGCGATCGAGGCCGGCTTCTTCCAGAAGGAGATCGCTGAAGCGAGTTACCGCTACCAGCGTTCGATCGAGTCCAAAGACCGCATCATCGTCGGTGTCAACGCATTCCAGCGCGACGACGAGCGGATGGAGATCGACCTGCTCAAGATTACGGAAGAAGTCGCACAAGGCCAGGCCCGCGGGCTGGCCGAACTGCGCGCCTCGCGCGACGGCAACCGCGTGCAGCGCTCGCTGGAGCGTTTGCAGCAAGCCTGCCGCCACGAGGGCGACAACGTGATGCCGCATCTCATCGAGAGCGTCAACGCGTATGCAACCGAGGGAGAGATCGTAGAAGCGATGGCCGGTGTTTACGGGCGTTACACGGAGCAATCGGTATTTTGATATGCAGATTCAAAACGACATGGACCGCCGCCGGGTGCGGCGTACGCTCGCCGAGGTAAAGAACAAGCTCGAAGAGGCGTTGCGTTTGAGCGAAGAGATTCAAAATAAAGGAAAGCATGGCCAATCGACCACTTCGGATCGTCGTCGCTAAGGCCGGCCTCGACGGCCACGACCGCGGCGCAAAAGTCATCGCACGCGCACTGCGCGACGCGGGCATGGAGGTCATCTATACCGGGCTCTTTCAAACGCCCGAGCAGATCGTGCAGACTGCGATTCAGGAAGATGCCGACGGCATCGGGCTTTCCATTCTATCCGGCGCGCACATGACGCTCTTTCCGCTCGTACTTCGGCAACTTGCGGAGCAAGACGCGGAAGACGTCGTCTTTTTCGGCGGCGGAACGATTCCGCCCGAGGATGCGGACGAGCTCCGTAAGATGGGCGTGAAGGCGATATTCACGCCGGGTGCACCGCTGCAAGAGATCGTCGACTTCGTCGAGACCGAATGCGGTAAACGCCGCGAACTCGTCGGGTAGCGACATGAAGGTACGGACCAGGGTTGCGCCGTCGCCGACGGGCGACCCTCACGTCGGCACGGCCTACGTCGCGCTGATCAACTACTGCTTCGCAAAACATCACGGCGGCTCGTTCATCCTGCGCATCGAAGATACGGACCGGGCGCGCAGTACGCTCGAGAGCGAGCGCGCGATCCTCGATTCGTTGCACTGGTGCGGGCTTTCGTGGAGCGAAGGACCGGACG
The DNA here is from genome assembly GCA_035507275.1 of Candidatus Acidiferrales bacterium. Taxonomy (GTDB): domain Bacteria; phylum Vulcanimicrobiota; class Vulcanimicrobiia; order Vulcanimicrobiales; family Vulcanimicrobiaceae; genus Aquilonibacter. Next base: position 78,546 of record DATJOG010000035.1, on the reverse strand, counting down.
CCGGCGGACCGCACGGCCCGTATCGCCAGAGCGAACGCTCGGAGATCTATCGCCGCTATACGAACGAGCTGCTCGAACGCGGGCATGCGTTCAAGTGCTTCTGCACGCCGGAACGGCTCGAGGCGATGCGCGAGGCGCAGCGAGCGGCGAAGCAGCCGCCGCATTACGACGGCCTGTGCTTGACGTACACGCAGGATGAGGTGACGCGCCGCGAAGCGGCCGGCGAACCGTACGTCGTGCGAATGAAGGTTCCGGCGGACGGCGTTTGCGTTTTCGAAGACGCGCTGCGCGGCACGATCAGCGTCGAGTGGAAGAGCGTCGACATGCAAGTGCTGATGAAGGCCGACGGGTTTCCGACCTATCATCTTGCCAACGTCGTCGACGATCACCTCATGGAGATCACGCACGTCATTCGCGGCGAAGAATGGATCAGCTCGGCGCCCAAACATCTGCTGCTCTATCGCTATTTCGGCTGGGAGGCGCCGCAGCTCTGTCATCTCCCGTTGCTGCGCAATCCCGACAAATCGAAACTCAGCAAGCGCAAGAATCCGACCAGCATCCTCTATTACAAAGAGCGCGGCTATCTCGCCGAGGCGCTCGTGAATTTTCTCGGCGTTTTGATCGACTCGCGCAACGACGACCCGGCGCTCATCGGCGGTGCGCTGCTCGAGCGGATGGCCGAACATTTCGAGCTCAAGCACATCGCGCTCGGCGGACCCGTCTTCGACATCCCCAAACTCACCTGGCTCAACGGGCAATGGATCCGTCACGAGAGCGTCGAGCAATTCCTAGAACGGCTGCGGAACTGGGGATTCGTCTGGCCGGAAGCGATCGCGGCCGGAGCGCGCGAACACATCGCGGCGATCGCCATGTCGCGCATCGAGACGCTCGCGGATTTCGGTCCGGCGATCGAGTTTCTCGTCACCCGCCCCGAGCTTTCGCGCCGCGATTTGGAGTTGCCGAAGCTCTCCGAGGAGCAGGCGAAAGATGCCCTGCGCGCGGCGATCGACGCACTCCTCCCGCTCGATACGTGGAACCAAGCCGGCATCGGCGAGAGGTTCAAGGATGCGGCCGCGGCGCTCGGAATGAAATTCAAGGACGTCGCCCGGCTCTTCTACGTCGCCGTTACGGGAAGTCCCACGGCGCTGCCGCTCTACGACGGCATGGAGATCTTGGGCAAACAAGAGTCGCTGCGGCGATTGGAGTCGGCGTTGGAGGCACTGCGCTAGATGAGCGTGCGAGCGATCGTATTGGCGGCGGGTAAGGGCACCCGGATGAAGAGCCGCGTTCCGAAGGTCCTGCACGAGATCTGCGGGCGTCCGATGTTGTGGTACACACTGCGCGAGCTGCGTGCGGCCGGTATCGACGAGATGCTGGTAGTGACGAACGGCGAACTGCAGGCGCGCATCGGCGAGTTCGGAGTGCGGGGTGTCGTACAGCAGGAACAGCTCGGCACGGGCCATGCGGTCAAGATTGCGCTCGAAGCACTCGAGCCGCAAACGAACGGCCGTATCCTCGTCGCCTACGGCGATATGCCGCTCGTCACCCACGACATCTTTGCGCGCGCGCTGGCCGCGCTCGACGGCGGCGAACCGGCTGCGATGTCGCTGGTCACGGTGAAGATGCCGCTACCCTCGAACTTCGGCCGTATCGTACGCCACGGCGATAACGCCGTGCGCATCATCGAAGTGCGCGACGCCGGCCCGAGTGAGCTCGCCATCGACGAGATGAACGCTGGCATCTACGCTTTCGATGAACGTGAACTGCGCGAGGCGGTCGGCGTGTTGAAGAACGACAACGCGCAAGAGGAATACTATCTCACCGATGCCGTCTATCACTTCGTCAAGAACGGCAAGCGCGTGCGGCCGGTAGCCGTCACCGAACACCTGCACGCACTCGGCATCAACGATCGCGTCGAACTCGCGATCGCGCGGCGCGAGATGAACGCGCGCATCTGCGAGACGCACATGCGCGACGGCGTGACGATCGTCGATCCCGCGACGACGTACCTCGAACCGGAGCTGCGCATCGGCCGCGACACGGTAATCTATCCGGGCACGAGCATCTCGCTGCTCACGACGATCGGCGAGAGCTGCGTCATCGGTCCGCACGCGCGTATCTCCGGCGCGACCGTCGGCGACAACGTCGAGATTCGCGAGAGCGTCGTCGTGCAGAGCGAGATCGGCAGCGACTCGAAGATCGGGCCGTTCGCGCACATTCGCGGGCACGCCAAACTCGAAGGCGAGAACCGCGTCGGCAACTTCGTCGAAGTAAAGAACGCGCAGTACGCGCGGGGCGTCAAATCCGCGCACCTATCGTATCTCGGCGATACGACCATCGGCGAAGATACGAACATCGGTGCGGGAACGATCACCTGCAATTTCGACGGCGTGCACAAGAATCGCACGACGATCGGAAAGAACGTCTCGATCGGTTCGAATACCTCGATCGTGGCGCCACGCACGATCGGCGATGGAGCGCTCACCGGCGCGGGCTCGGTCGTGACCAAAGACGTCGCGCCGGGAGAACGCGTCGCGGGCAACCCCGCAAAGCCGCTTACAGGGTAAACCGCAAGCCCAGAAATCCCGCGGTTGCGGCGTGCGATCCCATCGGAAAATATCCGCGCAGTTCGACCGACGTCAGCGGCGCGATTTTGTGCAGTACGAACGCCGTCGCCGTGCCGCTCGCGTGCGCGCCGCCGAACTCCCCGATGCCGTAACCGATGCCGATCGCGTTGTTGACGAACGAGAACGTCCCGTCGACCGTGACGGCGTAGCCTCCGCCGCGTGCGAGCGGCGCGAAACCCGACAAGCCGATCGTGGCGGGAAGAAGCGGAAGCGTACTAGTCGTGCTGAGCAGCACGCCGCCGCCCGTCGCCGTTTGGCCGTTGCCGCTCTCGCTATAGATGCCGCCGGCGATCGACCCGCCGGCGAGGGCCGTACCGCCGGTAACCGCGGCGAACGCGAGCATTCCCAGGAAGGTGCGCACGTACGAGACTCTCATGATCGACCTATACCCACAGCAGCGTCCTTTATGTCCGGAGGGCCGACGCGATGCGTTTGATCGCGTCGAGTGTATGCACGAGGTCATCGTTCGTCGTGCGGTGATTCAGGATGCAGAGGCGGATGGCACGGTGCGTGCCCACGGTGGTCGACGACGCGACCGCTTCGCCGCTCTCCTGTAACGCGATGACGAGCTCGTCGTTGAACCGGTCGAGCGCGTCTTCGTCCAGATCCTCGCGCCGATAGCGGAAGCAGATGATATTGAGCTGGACCGGCGCCAGTAGTTCGAAGTCGCGATCTGCGTCGATCATGTCGCCGAAGAGCCGCGCCTGGTGCACGTTGGCTTCGATGGCCGCGGCGATGCCGCTCGCGCCGAATTCCTTCATCGTGAACCAGATCCTCAGCGCGCGAAAGCCGCGCGAGAGATCGATCGTGAAATCCGTGAACCACGGCTGCCCGCTCGCGAGGCCGCGCTCCATGCGCGTCAAGTAATTCGGCGTCGAGGCGAAGGTCTCGCGATGGAGGTCGCCTTCGCGCACCAAGAGGCAACCCGCGTCGTATGGTACTTGAATCCACTTGTGAAAGTCGAAGGCGATCGAATCGGCACGCTCGATGCCGCGCAAGCGCGGTGCGAGCGCCGGTGAAAGCATCGCGGGCGCGCCGAGCGCGCCGTCGACGTGATACCAAAGATCTTCGCGCCGCGCGAGATGCGCGAGCTCTTCGAGCGGGTCGATCGCGCCTACGTCGACCGTTCCGGCGTTGCCTATCAGCATGAACGGACGGTTGCCGGCCGCGCGATCCTCCGCGACGGCGCGCGCGATCGCCGCCGGGTCGACGCGATGCAGCGAGTCGGTCGGCAGCACGCGCAGCGAGCCGCTGCCCAGGCCGCTCACCTCGAACGCACGCCGCACGCAGCTGTGCGTCGCCGACGACGCGTAGCCGATCAATCGCCCGCCCTCGCGCGTGACGCCGTGTTCGCGCACTTGGGCGCCGAGCGCACGCGTGCGAGCGACCAGCACCGCGATCAGATTTGCCGCCGAGGCGCCGACGGTCAGCACGCCGCTCGCGTCTTGGGGATACGCGAAGAGCTCGCAAAACCAGCGCAGCACCGCGCGTTCGACGTAGACGGCGCCGTGATTGCGTCCGCCCACGTTGGGGTTCATCGTTGCCGCGAGCAGCTCGGCGAGCACGCCGGTCGGCGTCCCGGCGCCTTGCACCCAACCGAAGAAGCGGGGGTGCGTGTTTCCGCTCGCGTACGGCAGTATCGCGTCGGCGAAGGTGCGATAGACCTCCGCGAGCGGCGAGGGATCTTGCGGGAGCGGTTCGCGCAGACGCGCCTGCACCTCCGCGGGCATCTCGCGCCACGCGGGCTCGTCGCGAATATGTTCGAGATAGTCGAGGGCGTCGTCGAGCGCGGCGTGGCTGAGCGAGCGAAATGCGGACCAATCCTTGGGATCGAGCACGATGACCCCTTCGACGCGCGCGAAGGTCCTCTTCTCCCGCGCTTCGGGCACTCACCGCGAAAGCAGCATGAGCATCGCGATCCTCACCGGCATCCTCGTCAGCGCGATCCTTGGAGCGGCCGCGCTGCGTGCACGCGTGCAACTGCACGCGCACCGGGCGAGCCTGCGGGCAATTCACGCGCGCGAGGAGTTCGTGCTGAACGCGGTGCGCGAACTGCTCGAAGCGTCGCGCCGTTCGAGCGGCGCGGTAATCGAGACGCTCGCGCACGCGGTCTGCAGCCGCGATCCGGCGATCGACGCCGTGCTCGCGTTCACGCCCTCCGGCGACGAACTCGAATGTACTTTTGCAAACGGTCCGCGCGTCGAACACTACACCGGCGCGCGGCTGCGGCGCGACGCGAACGACTTTCTGCCCTCGCGTGCCGCGCTTGCGGGTCATCGCGCGTCCGGACCCGGCGGCCTGCTCGTGCCGACCGACCGGCATGCGCTGGCCGTCCCGATGCGCGAGACCGGCAACCTGCGGGCGGTGATCTATCTTTCCTCCTCCGCGGCGGAGACGATCGACGGAGAGGACACGATCGTGCGCACGATCGAGCATGCCGCCGTTCCCTACACGATCGCTCTCGAGCGAGAGCTCGCGCGAGCCGACGCAACCTACGACGGGCTCACCGGACTGCTGACGCCGCGCGCCTTGCGAAATCGCTTGCGCGACGAAATCGGGCGGTCGCGCTTCGGCGGCTCCTCGGTGCTGACGCTGTGGTTCATCGACACCGATCATTTCAAATCGGTGAACGACGGTCACGGGCACGCGGCGGGTGACGCGGTACTGCAGGCGATGGCTGAAATGCTCCGCTCGCATTGCGTGCCCGAGGTCGACGTAGCCGGCCGCAACGGCGGCGACGAGTTTTGCGCGATCATCCACGACGCGCAGAAAACCGTAGCAATCGAGCGCGCGCAGGCATTCTGTGAAGCGGTGCGGCGCCTCGATTTTGGGATTGCGCAGCGCATAACGGCGAGCATCGGCGTGGCGAGCTTTCCGCACGACGCGCGCGATCCGAGCGAGTTGCTCGAAGTCGCCGACGCGGCGATGTATCACAGCAAGCGGATGGGCCGCGACCGCGTCTCTTTTGCCGTCAACGGCGCCACGTTTGCCGTTTTTCGCCCAGGCGCGATAGGAAGCGATTCAGCCGTGTAGGGCGAAATGCCGGTGCGTGACGCTCCGACCCAACGCGATCGATCATCGCGTCGATGCCCTCTCGACCCACACGCTTCTTTCTCACTCGGCGGCCGCGCTGGTCGATCCCGAGCGCCAAATCGCGGCGATACGGCTGGTGCATTGGTATCTTCCGGGCTGGTTCCTAGCCGTCGTCATCCCGGCGTTTGCGCTTTGGTATTACTGGCGCTCCGGGCGCGCGGCGGCGCTGCGCGACGCGTTGCGCCGGCGTTTCCGCAACGAAACGATCGTCACGTTTGCTTTCGGCGCGTCGCTTGGAGCGGTCGTGCGCCTCGCGGCACTCGTGCCGGATCTCTACCTCTATCGCGTCGAACGCGCGATGAGTCAGAGCGATCAGCTCCTGCGAGCGTGGGCGATCGATTGGCTGTTGATCACGCTGGGCGGGATGATCGCGATCGGCGTGATCACCGCGACCGTGCTATGGCTGGTCGATCGGACGCACCAATGGTATATCTACACGATCGTCGCGATCTTTGCCGTGAGCTTTGGGTCGATGTACCTCGCTCCGTTCTTCGGGCTGCCGCTTTTCGACCGGGTCGTTCCGGTCGACGGGGCGGCTGCCGCGAGCGTCGCGCGCGTCGAGGCGCTCGCGCATCGCAACGTACCGGTCTACGAGTTGGTGCGCGTACGTTCGCATCTGGGCACGGCCTACGTCAGCGGGCTCGGTCCGAGCGAACGCATCGTGATCGGCGACGCGATCTTCGCGGTCACGCAGCCGAGCGAACTCGAATACGTCGTCGCGCGCGAACTGGGCTATATTGCGACCGGCGCGCAGTGGAAGACGGCGCTGATGAACGCGCTGCTGTTGATCTTCGGCACGGCGGTTTCGGTCGGAATTGCCGACCGCATCGGCTTCCGCCGCGACGACGATCCCGTCTCGCGCTTCGCGCTCTTGGGCGCGCTCTGCGCCGTGATGTTTCTGGTCGTCGTGCCGGTCGACAACGCGATCGTGCGCAGCTTCTCGCGCGGCGCCGACCGCTACGCGCTCGCGCTCCACGTCGATCGCGCGGCAGCGGTTCGCAACGCAGTGCGCGCGACCGATCAAACCTTGACCGAGGTCTGTCCCGACGTGATGGCGAGGCTATTCATGCAGCGCATCGAGGACCCGTCGGTGCGCGTGCTCGCGATCAACGGCGTTCCGTCTACCTGTCCGCGGTGACCCAGTTGTTGGTCCACTGCATCGCGTCTTCGAGGCCCCCTTCGAGCCACAGCTGCACGCCTTCGGCCGCGGCGCCGATGACGTCCCCGAGAACGACGCTTTCTTGCGCGGAGAACGGGCCGAGCACGTGATCGATCGACTCGTGTTCGGGCCGGCCGACGCCGACGCGTAGACGCGGGAAGCGATCGCCGATGGTGGCGATGATCGAGCGCAGGCCGTTGTGCCCGCCGTGGCCGCCGAACGGGCGCATGCGCAACGCGCCAAAGGGCAGATCCATGTCGTCGACGACGACGAGCACGTCTTGCGGCGGTGTGTGGTACCACGACGAGATCAAGCGCACGGGAGTGCCGGAGAGATTCATGAACGAGGTCGGCTCCACCAGCACGACGCGGCGTTGCGCGTCATAGATTTGCCGCGCCGCATCTTTCTTTTTCCACGATGAAAGCCCGTAACGCGACGCGACCTCGTCGACAACCATGAACCCGGCGTTGTGCCGGGTTCGTTCGTACTCTTTCCCGGGATTCCCGAGACCAACGACGATTTTTGGCCAGGTCGTCGTCAAAAACTTACGCGTTGGTGTCGGGAGTCGAGCCGATGACTTCCGGTGCCGTTTGCTCGGTCGTTGCGCCGGTGGCGGCCTCCTCGAGGTGCTGCGCGGTCTTCGACGACTCGACCGAGACCACGATCATGTCCGGCTCTTCGAGCAGCTTGAAGCCCGGCGGCAATTTGACGTCGGAGGCGCTTGCATGCTGGTGAATGCCGAGGTCGCTGACGTCGACTTCGAGGTGATCGGGAAGTTCGTCGACGGGGCCTTCGACTTCGATCTCGTGCGCGAGGACGTCCATGACGCCGCCGAAATCGCGCACGCCGCGCGGTGTGCCGACGGTCACGAGCGGAATCGAGGCATGGACGGCTTCGTGTTCGGAGACGCGCTGCAGATCGACGTGCTCGATTTTACGCGAGACGGGATTGCGCGCGACCTCGCGGACGAGTGCGGTATCAGCCTTTTTGCCGTTGAGCGTCAGGGTCAGGACGCCGGTGCGTCCGCCGCGATGCAGGACTTCGTCGAAAATCTTTGCTTCGAAGGCGACGTGCAGCGGTTCGGTGCCGTGTCCGTAGAGCACGGCGGGAATCTTCCCCGCGCGCCGCAGTGCATGCGCGCTCGTCGTGCCGACTTTTGCGCGCTGCTCGATGGGTAGAGTGAGTTCTTTGGTTGCCTTTGCCACGTATGATCTCCAGAGTTGGTTCAGGCCGTCGCCGCTTCGATGAGCGCGGCGGCGGTCTCGCTAGGGCCCTGATCCGGCGGTGCCGGTCCCTCCTCGCCGTCGAAGAGCGCCGAGACCGAGCGATTGGTCGTGATACGGCTGATGGTGTCCGCGAAGGTTTGTGCAATCGAGAGCTGCACGAACTTCGTGTGCGAGCCGCCCTCCAGGAAAGGAATCGTGTTGGTGACGATGACGCGCTCGATTTCGGAGTTTTCGAGCACGCGCATCGCGTCGCCCGCGAAGATTCCGTGGGTCGCGACGGTGTAGACCTGGGTAGCGCCGCGCGCTTTGATCGCCTCGGCCGCTTTCGCGAGCGTGCCGCCGGTCGAGATCATGTCGTCGACCACGACCGCGATCTTACCCCTCACTTCGCCGACGATGTCGGTGACTTCGGAGACGTCGGGTTCGGGGCGGCGCTTGAAGACGATTGCGAGCGAGCTTTCGAGACGTTTGGCGAAGAGCTCGGCGCGGTGCACGCCGCCTGCGTCGGGCGAAACCACCACGATCCGGTCTTTCGAGAGGCCGTTTTCCTTTAGATAGTTGCAAAGGACCGGCATCGCCATCAGATTGTCGACCGGCAGGTCGAAAAAGCCTTGAATCTGGGCCGCGTGCAGGTCCATGGTGACCAGGCGCTTGACGCCGGTGATCTTGAGCAGGTTGGCGACGACCTTGGCCGAGATCGGCTCCCGCCCTTTGGTCTTCTTGTCCTGTTTGGCGTATCCGTAGTACGGGATCACCGCGGTGATGCGCGCGGCCGACGCCCGGCGCAGCGCGTCGATCATCAGCAGGAGCTCCATCAGCGCGTCGTTCACGCCGATGCGGCCGTCGGCGGCCTTGCAGATCGACTGAATGACGAAGACTTCGGAACCGCGGACGTTCTCGCCGATCTCGATGCGCGTCTCTTCGTTCTTGAACTTGTCGACGAGGGACTTGCCCACATGAACCTTGAGCCGCTTGGCGATCTCTTCGGCCAGCGCGCGATTCGAGTTACCGCTGAAGATCAGTGGGTTTTGGCTCACGGGGGCAAACCTTCGCGGACCCGCCGCAGCCTCCCCTTACGAGCGCAATCCGGCGAGCAGCAATCGCGTTCCGAGCTCCAGCACCTCCTGCGCGCTGCGCAAGGTCTTGCCGTTCATGCGCCGGTCGATCTCCAGCATCGCGACCCCGTGTACCAGCGACCACACCGCCGCAGCGAGATCGCGCGGATCGGTGCCCTCCGGGACGCCGATGCGCTCGAGAACGCGCGTCACCGACGTAAAGGCCCGCTCGCCGGCGGGAGCGAGTTCGCATTCGGGATCGTCGGCCAGCTCGGGATCGGCGAACATCAAGCGGTAGAGGTTGGCGTTCTCGCGAGCAAACCGGATATAGGCAAGGCCCATCGCAGCGAGGGCAGCGGCCGGATCGGGATCGTCGCACTGCTCGAGCAGCGCCGCCAGGCGCTCGAAGCCGGCGTTGGCGACGGCTTCCAGCAGAGCTCGCTTATCGCTGAAATGTGCGTACGGCGCGGCATGCGTCACGCCCAGGCGCCGCGCGAGTTCGCGCAGCGTCAGCGCGTTTGCGTCCTCGGTAGCAAGCACCATCAGGGCCTCGTCGACGAGGGCGTTGCGCAGGTCCTTGTGGTGATAGGCTTGCTTCACGAGCAGCGTATTCGACGGGCCTATGGTGCTGCTTTCTGCGAACGCGGGAAGGCGAGGACGAGGGGGAAGACGATTGCCACCAAGAGCGCGAGCGCGAGAAGCGTATCGGCGAAGCCCATCGTCGACGCCTGCTCGTTGACCAGCGCGGCAAGGCGCGAAATCGTCGCGCTGGTCGGGGAGAAGCCGGCGATCGCGAGTTGATGCAGGTTGCTCGCGCCGGCGAGAATCGTCGCATGGAACGAGGTGCGCCGGTCGAAAACGGCGATCGTCATCGCGCTTGCGATCGAACCGCCCAGTTGCACGCTGAGGGTGATGATCGGTGAAATCTTGCCGTTGAGTTCAGCCGGCGTCGTCGTGAGCACGCCGACGATCAGCGGCACCAGCAGCATCGATTGGCCGATGCCCGAGAGAACCAGCGGAAACGCGAGGGCCGCGAAGGGCGAGGTCGACGTGATCGCGCCGTCGAGCCACCACATCGAGGCCGCGGTGAGCGCCAAGCCCGCGCCCAGCATGTAGCGCACGTCGACGCCGTTTTGCGCGAGCGTGGCGAAGAGCGGCGTCAGAACGACGACGGGCACCGCCCGCGAGACCAGCAGCAGACCGCTGAGCCACGGCGTGTACGAGAGAATCAACGAAGTATAGAGCGGCGTGACGATGGCCGGCACGAAGATGATCGCGCCGAAGGTCATGCCGATCAGCGAACCGACCCAGACGCTTCTGAAGCGAAGCACGTGCAGGTCGACCACCGGGCGTGACGTTCCGCTCCACTGCCACCACGCGAAACTTGCGAGGCAAACCAGCGACACCGTCGCCGCTACGACCATGCTGCCGCTCTGGAACCAATCGTTGCGCTCGCCGTTGTCCAGAAGAATCTGCAGCGCGCCGAGCCCGGTCGCGAGCAAGCCGAAGCCGAGCCAGTCGATCGAGACACGCTGCGGTTCGGACGGGTCGCGCAGCATCGTGGCGACGACGACGGCGGCGATCGTTCCGGGCAGCACGTTGACGTCGAAGATCCACTGCCAGGAGTAGTTGTCGGTGAGGTAGCCGCCGGCGATCGGCCCCAGCGCCGGTCCGAGCAGGAGCGCGATAGCGAAGAGTGCCGAGCTGATGCCGATCGCTTGTGGCGGGAAGGTGTCGCGCATGACGCCTTGCGACGTCGCGATGAGTCCGCCGCCGAACGCGCCTTGGATCACACGAAAGCAGACCAGCGCGATCAAGGTGTGCGACATACCGCACATGACCGATGCCAGCGTGAATCCCGCGATACAGACCGCGAAATAATTCCGGCGGCCGAAGAGGCGGATCAAGAGCGGATTCAGCGGTATCGAGACGACGTTAGAGATGATGTAGCCGGTGATGATCCAGATGCCTTCGTCGATCGACGCGCCGATGTTGCCCTCGATCGTCGGCAGCGAGACGTTGACGATGGTCGAGTCGAGCGTCTCGAGCAGCGCCGCAAGCATGATCGCCGTGACGATGACGATTTGCCGCCAGCCGGTCTCGACGACCGGGCGCGCCTGGGGGTCGAATGCCTCGATGGAGCCTTCCATAGGGCAATCTATACACTGTAAACTTACCGATGTCAAGATGGGGAGCTGAGCGCGCAACCGGTTATCCCGTGAGCGGGGTCAAAGGTCCGTTCGATGCCGCAAAACCGCTTTAAGCTCGTCGCCCCCTACGCGCTCGCCGGGGATCAGCCACGGGCAACCGATGCACTGGCCGAGGGGATCGCGCGCGGCGACCGGGCGCAGACGCTGCTCGGCGTGACCGGAAGCGGCAAAACGATGGCGATGGCGCGCGTCGTCGAGCTGGTCCAGAAGCCGACGCTCGTGCTCTGCCACAACAAAACGCTCGCGGCGCAGCTCTGTGCCGAGTTCCGTGAGTTCTTTCCCGAGAACGCGGTCGAATATTTCGTTTCGTACTTCGACTACTATCAACCCGAAGCGTACGTGCCGTCGACCGACACGTACATCGAAAAAGATTCCTCGATCAACGACGAGATCGAGCGGCTGCGCCATTCCGCAACGCAGTCGCTGCTCACGCGCCCCGACACGCTGATCGTGGCCTCGGTCTCGTGCATCTACGGTTTGGGCTCACCCTCCGATTACATGGAGATGTCGGCGAAGATCGCGGTCGGCCAGGAGATCGATCGCGACTTGCTCCTGCGCAAGCTCGTCGACATGCAGTACCGCCGCAACGACTTGAACTTGGTCCGCGGTACCTTCCGCGTGCGCGGCGACGTGCTCGAGTTCGTCGGCGTCGACGAAGAGCTCGTACACCGCATCGAGTTTTTCGGCGATACGATCGAGGCCATCAACGTCGTCAACATTCTCACCGGCGAATACGTCGAGAGCAAGGACGAGCTCTTGATCTTTCCGGCCAAGCACTTCATCACGCCCGACGAAAAGTTGCGCCGCGCGATCTCGGCCATCGAGATCGAACTCGACGAGCGCTTGCGTTATTTCAAGGAGCACGGCAAGCTGCTGGAGGCACAGCGTCTGGAGATGCGTACGCGCTACGATCTCGACATGCTGCGCGAAGTCGGCTATTGCAACGGCATCGAGAACTATTCGCGCCATCTCACCGGGCGGGAAGCCGGCTCGACGCCGTGGTGTCTGCTCGATTTCTTCCCCGCCGATCATCTCTATTTCATCGACGAGTCGCATGTGACGCTGCCGCAGGTCCACGGCATGTACGCCGGCGACCGTTCGCGCAAAGAGATCCTGGTCGAGCACGGATTCCGCTTGCCCAGTGCGCTCGACAACCGTCCGCTCACCTACGACGAGTTCGAAGATCACGTCAAACAGATCGTCTACGTCTCCGCGACGCCCGGCACGTACGAGCTCGGACGCAGCGCGCAGACCGTCGAGATGATCATCCGCCCGACGGGCCTGGTCGATCCCGAAGTCGAGGTTCGGCCGACCCGCAATCAGGTCGACGACTTGATGGAGGAAGTGCGCCGCCGCACCGAGCGCAGCGAACGCGTGCTCGTGACGACGCTCACGAAGAAGATGGCCGAGGATCTGACCGATTTCTTGCTCGAGAACGGCTTGCGCGTGCGCTACCTGCACAGCGAGGTCGACACGCTCGAGCGCGTCGCGATCTTGCGCGACCTGCGGCTCGGTGTCTTCGACGTGCTCGTCGGTATCAATCTCTTGCGCGAAGGTCTCGATCTTCCGGAGGTCTCGCTGGTCGGCATTCTCGACGCCGACAAAGAGGGCTATCTGCGCAGCGCGACCTCGCTCATTCAGACTATCGGGCGCGCGGCGCGCAACGTCGACGGCAAGGTGATCATGTATGCCGACGTCGTGACCGAATCGATGGCGCGTGCGCTCGGCGAAACCAAGCGCCGCCGCGAACTCCAGGTCGCTTTCAACACCGAGCACGGCATCGAGCCGCGCAGCGTACGCAAAGAGGTGCGCGATATTCTCAGCATGGTCGGCGCGACCGAGGAGACCGCGGCGCAGGTCAGGCTCGAGAAGATTCCGCGCGACGTGGCGATGCGGATGGCGGCCGACGTCGAGAAGAAGATGAAAGAGTACGCTGCCAATCTCGAGTTCGAGAAGGCCGCGGCACTGCGCGACGAACTGATCGAATTACGCCGCCAGATCGGCGGCAACGAGTCTTTGCTCTTCCAGGGAAAAGCCCCAAAGATCTTCCGAGAAGCCTTGAAGGAGTTGGCATGATGGTCTCTCGCAGCGATTTCTTGCAGGCCGGCGCGGTCGCCGGAGCGATCGGCGTGGCGGCATCGAGTGAGGTCGCGCAAGCGGCGGCCGCAGGCGGCAAGCTCAAGATGCGTTGGTTCGGCGGCGGGGTCTACGAGCTCGCGACGCTCGACGACAGCGCGATCGTGCTGGTCGACGCGTGGATTTGGAACAACACCGGCTGGAGCGCTTTCAATATCGCTAAACCGCCCGAGCTGCAGAGTGCGGCAGCCTACGCCGCGCACCTCAAAGCGCGCAACCCGCAAGCGTTGCTCGTCGCGCTCACGCACGACCACGGCGATCATATGGGCGATTATTTCGAGTTGCTCCCCGCGCTCGTCGCGGCCGGACTTCCGGTGCTCACGGTCGGGCAGAGCGACCTCATGCGCGTCGGTCTCGTGCCGAAGTTCAAAGCCGCCGGCCTCGATCCGGCGGCAATCGTAGCGAACAAGGGAGCGGGCATGAACTTCGGCGGCGCCATGACGTTCAAAGGCATTCACGCGCGCCTGGTTCCCGCCGTTCACTCGACGGCGCTCGGCTATCCGCCGGCGGGATTCGTTTTCGATATCGCCGGCACGATCGTCTACGCCTCGGGCGACACGGATCTCTTCGGCGATATGAAGGATCTGGGGCGGCGCTATCGCCCGTATCTCGGCATCTTTGCGGTCGGAAACGGCGCGTTCACGATGGGCCCGCAGGAGGCTGCGGAGGCGGTCAAAGACTTTGGTGTCGCGCGCGCAGTCCCGGTACACTACGCGCACAACCCGCTCGTACTCGGAACCCATGCCGGCGATACGTTCAAGGCCGAGGTCGCCAAGACGTCGCCCGGCACGGTCGTCAGCGTGATGCAGCCCGGCGAAAGCATCGTCATATCGTAGTTCGCAGTTGACGCGCGCGGTCGTCGAGGAGAAACTCGCGTGGTGCGTCGCAGTACACGCGCCGCGCGACGTGCTGGATCGTTTGCGCGAGGCGCTCGCTGCCGGCGAGTACGACGCGGTCGAAAGCTCCGCAAACGCGATGCTTCCGCGGGCACGCGCGCCGTTCGACGGCGAGCCCGTGCGTCCGGTGCGCGACGGCGACGAAACGCTGCTCGATAACGCTCTCGTGCACGCGCGCACGAACGAGCGCGGCGTGCTGCTCGAATTGACCTCGCCGCGAACGCGCGTCCCGGTCTCGCAGTGCAATCTTCTCTTTGGGCTTGGCCGTTCGCCCAGCGGTATGGAGATCGAATTGCGCCGCGGCGAGCCCTTCCTTCGCGTCGCGCTGAACGTCGAGTGGCGCGGACTCTGGGGAGCGCTGCGCTTGGAGAACTGGCTCGCGATGTCGGACGCGAGCGTGCGTTACGGGATCGACCGGCGTCTTGCCGCGCTCGAAGACGAACGCGCGGGCCTCGCGATCTTCGCCGCTCCGCAGAGTGTTTGGCGATTGCGAGCGCTCGCGCGCGGCGGCGCGCACCTGCGTCTCGATCTGCTCCGCCGCCGCGGCGCGGCGCGACTTCATTGGGCCTTCGCGCCCTACCAGCCGGGCATCTCGTTCGGCGTGCTGGAAGCGGCCTGGGATCGTTTCGCGTACGGCACCCGGGTGCGGCTCTTCACGAGCGAGGATCCCGCGATCGTCGTCACGGCCTGCGCACCCGCTCCCGGGGGCGACGGCGTCATGGTACGCGTGCGCGAAGTCGACGGCGCGCAGCGTCCGTTGCGCTTGCGCTGCGGCGCGCGGATGCGCGCGGTCGAGGGCGACACCCGGATCGAGGGCGAGGAGCTCTGCTCCGACATCGCCGCTTTCGGCGAGCGCGAATTTCGGGTACGGTTTTAGCAGATGAGCCGCAAGCTGGAAGTCGCTCTCTTCGATCTCGATGATACGCTGCACGACGACACGTACGCGTTTACGAGCGCCGCGGAAGAGGTGGCGCGCGAGATAGCGCTCGAGCACGGCGTCGACGCGCTCACGCTCAAGCACGCCTACATCGCCGAGGCCGAGGGCTTTTGGCACCGCCTCTCGCCCGAGCAGTTGCGGACACGCCTCTCCGGGCTGCGTGCGACGATGTGGGCTGCCGCGCTCGAACGCGTCGGCATCGCCGATCGCGAGGTGGCGCTGCAGAGCGCGGCGCGCTACAACGAGTATCGCAAGAAGTATTTTTCCGTCTTTCCGGGTGCGACCGACGCCCTGCGCACGCTGCGCTCGCGCGGGATGAAACTCGGAATCCTGACCAACGGGTTTTCGGAGACGCATCGAGAGAAGATCGCGCTGCTGCAGCTGGGCGAGTTTTTCGACGCGATCTTCATCGCAGACGAAGTCGGGATGATCAAGCCCGATCCGTTACTCTTCGCGCACGCGTGTACGACGCTCGGTTCGGCGCCCTCGCGCAGCGCGATGATCGGCGACCGCTACGAGCGCGACATTCGCGGCGCGCTGGATGCCGGGCTCTATGCCGTTTGGCTCAACGTGCGCGACGAGCGCGTGCCCTCGGGCGAACCGCCGCCCGACGCGATTTGTGCGACGATCGGCGAGGTTCCCGCAATCTTGGAGCTGGCGTGAACTCGCTTTCGCTGCTCGTGCGCAATCCGGTGATCGTGCTGCCCGGCATCATCGTCGGTGCGGCTGCGGCCGCGGCGGAATTTGCACTGGTCGCGCTCGCGCTGCCGGACTGGATGCTGACCGGAGCGCTCTTTCTCGTCGCGCTCGTGCTGGCGCTCGCGCAGATGGCTTACGTTACGGGTATGGCGGGCGCTGCCTGGCGTCACGGCCGCACGGGACTGCGCGACGGCTGGGACGCGCTCACGCATCGCGGCTTCGCCGCCGCGGGCGCGGGAGCGCTCTTGGTGCTCATCGGTTTTTGCGCCGCAGTACTGACGCCGGCGACGCTGGGCATCACGCTGCTCGCGTATGCGGTGTTCTTCATCTATACGATGGCGGCAGTCGTGATCGGCGAACGCGCGCCGATCGCGGGGATCGTCGAGTCCGCATCGACCGCCCTCGCCAATATCATGCCGACGATCGGCATCGTCGCCTTGATCGCCGTGATCGCGGCGCTCGGCGGGTGGCTGGGCTCGCTCGCGGGACGCCTCTCCGAGGTTGGCGGAGCGCTCGTGGCGGGACTCCTCCAGCAGGTCATCGTAGCGTACGCCTCTCTCGTCGTCGCCGGCGAGTATTTGAAACTCACCAAGCGACTCGACGTGTCATGAAGGGGCTAATGGCAAGCGGGCTCGATCATATCGTCATCAAAGGCGCGCGCGAACACAACCTCAAGAACATCGATCTTACACTGCCGCGCAATGCGCTGATCGTCGTGACCGGGCTCTCGGGCTCCGGGAAGTCTTCGCTTGCGTTCGATACGATCTACGCGGAAGGGCAGCGCCGCTACGTCGAGTCGCTTTCGTCCTACGCGCGGCAATTTCTCGGGCAGATGGAAAAACCCGACGTCGATTACATCGAGGGTCTCTCTCCCGCGATTTCGATCGATCAAAAGTCGACCTCACGCAATCCGCGCTCGACGGTCGGCACGGTTACCGAAGTCTACGATTACCTCCGCCTGCTCTATGCGCGCATCGGCACGCCGCATTGCTATAACTGCGGACGGGAAATAAGTTCGCAGTCGAGCGAGCAGATCGTCGATTCGATCATGGAACTTCCCGAGGGCACGAAGATCCAGCTCCTCGCGCCGCTGGTGCGCGGACGCAAGGGCGAGTACGCAAAGCTCTTCGAGGAAGTCGCAAAAGAGGGTTTCGCGCGCGTGCGCGTCGACGGTGAGGTCAAAGAGCTGCGCGAGAAGATCGTACTCGACAAGAAACGCAAGCACACGATCGAAGTGATCGTCGACCGTCTGGTGATGAAGCCGGAGATTCGCAAGCGGCTCACCGACTCGGTCGAGACGACGCTACGCCTCTCGACCGGCATCGTCACGGTACTCGCCGACGCGCGCGAGCTTACGTTCAGTGAAGCTTTCGCGTGCGTTCATTGCGGCATCTCGTTCGAGGAGCTTGCGCCGCGGCTCTTCTCGTTCAACTCGCCTTACGGCGCGTGTCCCGCCTGCAGCGGTCTTGGCGAGAAGATCGAGATCGATCCCTGGAAAGTGATTCCGGATCGAAGCAAATCGATTTCGGACGGGGCGATCGTTCCGTGGAGCAAGAGTCTGGGCGGCGGGCGCTTCCCCTCGATGAACCCGTACTATCTGCAGCAGCTCGAACGCGTACTGAAAAAGTACCGCGTGAAGATGACGACGCCGATCGAGGATATGCCCGACGAGGTCGTCGACGTGATTCTCTACGGTACCGACAAAGAGCAAGATTTTGCGTTCACGTCGCGCGCCGGCAAGACGTGGGAGTACCGCGCCTCGTTCGAGGGCGTGATCAACAACCTGCAGCGGCGCTATAGCGAAACATCGAGCGACTACGTCAAGGAAGACATCGAGAAGTACATGTCGGCGTCGACGTGCCCGACCTGTAAGGGTGCGCGGCTCAAGCCCGAAGCACTCGCGGTGACGGTGGGTGGTAAGAACATCGACGAGGTCACGCGCCTCTCGATCGAAAACGCCGAGGCCTTCTTCCGGGAGATCGTCCTCACCCAGCGCCAGGAGCAGATCGCGCACCAGATCGTCAAGGAGGTTCGCGCGCGGCTGGGCTTTCTCACCAACGTCGGGCTCACGTACCTCACCCTCGCGCGTTCGGCGACGACGCTCTCGGGCGGTGAATCGCAGCGCATTCGGCTCGCGACGCAGATCGGAAGCGCGCTCGTCGGCGTGCTCTACATTTTAGACGAGCCGTCGATCGGGTTACACCAGCGTGATAACGACCGGCTGCTGGCGACCCTGAAGACGTTGCGGGATTTGGGCAATACCCTGATCGTGATCGAGCACGACGAAGATACGATGCGCACCGCCGACGTGATCGTCGACATCGGGCCCGGCGCCGGCGCCGAAGGCGGCGAGATTCTCGCCGTCGGAACGCTCGAGCGGATTCTGGCCAATCCCGACTCCGAGACCGGCGCCTATCTCTCCGGGCGGAAATTCATTCCGATTCCCAAGCAGCGCCGCGAACCGCGCGGCTGGCTCGACGTGCGAAAGGCCACAGCCAACAACCTCTACGGCATCGACGTGAAGTTTCCGATCGGCGTTTTCGCCGCGGTGACCGGCGTAAGCGGCAGCGGCAAGTCGACGCTCGTCAATGCGGTCCTCGTGCGCGCGCTCAACCAGCATCTGCACGATCAGCCCGCCGGCGGAACCTACGGGACGGTCAAAGGCGCCGCACAGCTCGACAAACTGGTCGTGATCGATCAGTCGCCGATCGGGCGCACACCGCGCTCGAATCCCGCGACGTACACGGGCGCGTTCGATATCATCCGCGAGCTGTTCTCGATGGTGCCTGAAGCGAAGATGCGCGGCTACACGCCGGGCCGCTTCTCGTTCAACGTCAAGGGCGGACGCTGCGAAGCGTGCGAGGGCGACGGCATCATCAAGATCGAGATGCACTTCCTCCCCGACGTCTACGTGCCGTGCGAAGTCTGCAAAGGCAAACGCTACAATGCGCAGACGCTCGAAGTGCGATACAAGGGCAAAACCATCGCCGACGTGCTCGAGATGCGTGTGGACGAGGCGACCGAACTCTTCGCCTCGATTCCGCGCATCCACAACAAGCTCAAGACGATCTGCGAGGTGGGACTGGGCTACATAAAGATGGGCCAGCCGGCGACCACGCTCTCCGGCGGCGAAGCGCAGCGCGTGAAGCTCGCAACCGAGCTCTCGCGGCGTTCGACCGGACGCACCTTCTACGTGCTCGACGAGCCGACGACCGGCTTGCACTTCGCCGACATTCATAAATTGCTCGAAGTGCTGCAGCGCCTCGTGCAAACAGGTAACACCGTGCTCGTAATCGAGCACAATCTCGACGTGATCAAGACCGCCGACTATCTCATCGATCTCGGTCCCGAAGGCGGGGATCGCGGCGGGACGATCGTGGGCACCGGGACACCGGAGCAGCTGGCCGCCAATCCGTCGTCGTATACGGGCGCGTATCTCGTGCCGGTGCTCGAAGACCAGCGAGCGGTCGGCCATCATCGGCCCGACGACAAAGCGCTCGAACGCATGGAGCGCGAAAATATGCGCGCTCTTAACGATCTCGCGAAGGGTGAGCGCGTAGCCGTAGAAGCTTAGCTCAGTGTTCTCGGTAGTGATGCTGGTCTGTAACGACCTGGCTCGTTCGCGCGATTTTTACAAAAACGTCATGGGGATCAAGCTGCTCTCCGACCGGTCCCCGCATTGGGTCGAGTTCGAGCTGCAGCCCGGCATCACGTTCGGGCTGCACCAAGGCAGCGAACTGCTCGCGGTGCGGCCGGGCTCGCTGCAGCTGGGCTTCACGGTGGACAACGTCGACAAGTTCGTCGCCGATTGCGGCACCCTGAAGGTGCCGATTCTGCAGTATCCCTATATCGAGGGGCAGCTGCGGATCGCGGTCATCAGCGATCCCGACGGGTATCCGATCCAGATCGGCTCTCCTCTTCGAGGCGACGCTTCGCGTCGCACCTCAGGGTGACGACTCCGCGCGCGCGCGCAGCGGAGTTGCGCGCGAAGATCGAGGACGCCAATCACCGCTACTACGTGCTCGACGATCCCTCGATAACCGACGCCGAATTCGATGCGCTGCTGCGCGAGCTGATCGATCTCGAAACCGCGCACCCCGAACTGCGCACGCCGGATTCGCCGACGCAGCGCGTCGGCGCCGCCCCCTCGCAACGCTTTGAACCCTTCGAACACTCGCAGCCGATGCTGAGTCTGGCCAACGCGTTCGATGAAGAAGAGCTTCGCGCGTGGGACGAGCGCGCGCGCAGACTCGCGGATGCGCCCTTGCGCTACGTCTGCGAGCTCAAGATCGACGGACTTGCCATCGCGCTCGACTACCGCGACGGCCTCTTCGTGCGCGGCGGCACGCGCGGCGACGGGCGCATCGGCGAGGAGGTCACACCGAATCTGCGCACGATCCCGAGCATCCCGTTGCGCGTCCCCGGCAAGGGGGCGCTCGAAGTACGCGGCGAGGTCTATCTCAAGAAATCAGATTTCGAGAAGCTCAACGCGCGGCGGGAACGCGAGGGCCTGCCGGTCTTCGCCAATCCGCGCAACGCGGCTTCGGGCGGCGTACGTCAGCTCGATCCGAAGCTCACCGCGCAGCGCAGACTTTCGTTTTTCGCCTATGCGGTTGCGCAAGGGCCGGCGCTGCGAACGCAGAGTGACGCGCTCGCCTATCTGCGTGATGCCGGTTTTGCCGTCAACGATCACATCGAACCCGGCGCGAACATCGACGCGGTGATCGCGTTTTGCCGCCGCTGGGAGGCGCAGCGCGACAGTCTGGACTACGAGATCGACGGTGTGGTCGTCAAGGTCGACGATCTCGCGCTGCAAGAGCAGCTCGGTGCGGTTTCGCGCGAACCGCGCTGGGCGATCGCCTATAAATTCAAACCGCGCGAGGCGCGTACGAAACTGCTCGACATCACGGTGACGGTCGGACGCACCGGCTCGCTCAATCCCAACGCCGTATTGGAGCCGGTTCAGATCGGCGGCGTAACGGTGCGCAACGCCACGCTGCACAACGCCGACTACATCGCGAGCAACGACATTCGCATCGGCGACACCGTGCTCGTCACGCGCGCCGGCGACGTGATCCCGCGCGTCGTCGGGCCGATCGTGGACGAGCGCAGCGGCAACGAACGTGTCTTCGTGATGCCGGACCGCTGTCCGGTCTGCGGCAGCGCGGTCGATCACCCGCCCGGTGAGGCGATGTCGCGATGCACCAATGCGGCCTGCCCGGCGCAGGTCTTCGAGCGCGTGCGCCACTTCGCGTCGCGCGGCGCGATGGACATCGAAGGTTTCGGCGACGTGCTTGCCGAGCAGCTCACGAGCGCCGGCATCGTGCGCGACATCGCTGATATCTATGCGCTCGACGCCGCAAAACTCGCCGAGGTTCCGCGTATGGGCGAGAAGAGCATCGCCAACCTGCTCGCGGCGATTGCGGGATCGAAGAGACGCGGGCTCGCGCGCGTGCTCGCCGGCCTGGGCATTCGCTTCGTCGGCGAACAGACGGCGGCGATTCTCGCCGGCGACTTCGGCTCGATCGCGGCGATTGCGGAGGCGGGCGAAGAGGAGCTGCAGCTCAGCGAAGGCATCGGACCCGAAGTAGCTGCGAGCGTGCGTCTGTTCTTCGAGCAGCGCGCCAACCGTACGATGATCGAGCGTCTGCGCAAGGCCGGCGTCGTGATGGAGGGGGCGCTGCGCGAACGCGGCGCCGGGCCGCTGGCGGGCAAGACCTTCGTCCTCACTGGGACGCTTGCGACGCTCACGCGCGAGCAAGCCGGCGCGTTACTAGAAGCACGCGGCGGCAAAGTGAGCGGATCGGTCAGCCGCAGGACCGATTACGTGATCGCCGGTGAAGCAGCCGGCAGCAAGCTTGCCAAGGCGAAGGAGCTAGGCATCGCTATTTTGGACGAAGAGGGGTTACGGCGGCTCTTAGAGGAGTAGCCTGCTCACGGCCAGCTCGTACGGGGGTGGGGTACTATGGTCGGCAGCCAGACCGAGCTTTTGCTTCGGCATACGCAGCTTCACGAGGACGCGGCAGCGCTCTTTCGTGCGCTCGACGACCGCGATGCAGAGTCGGTGCGCTCGCTCTTCACGCGATTCATCCGCGATCTTCGTTTACATCTCAGCGTCGATCTCAACGCCGGATATCGCCTGCTCATGCGCCATCAGAGCGAATTCGTGCGGCGCATGGCCGAACGCGTAATCCAAGATCAGGGGCTCTTTCCACAGCAGTTTGCCGTACTTTGCGCGCGCTGGGAGCGCGCCGACGCGCAGATGCTGCTCTCGCAGTCATTTCGTGACGAACTCGAGACGCTGGTGAGCAATCTTCTCAAGCGTATACGCGTCGAAGAGCGCCTGTTGTCGGCGCTAACGAGCGTAGCGTAGCAGCAAGCGCCTCGGGCAGATCGCCGGCGACCACGCCGACCGGCCGCGCGCTCGCGCAGTAACGCGCGGCGAGCCCGTGCCAGTACGCGCCCGCGCACGCGGCATCGAGCGGCGAGAGCCCTTGCCCCAGAAGCGTCGCGATCATGCCGGTCAACACGTCGCCCGTTCCGGCCGTCGCCAGCACGCTCGTTCCGCTCGCGTTGATATACGTGCGCGCGCCGTCGTCGATCAATGTCGCGGGCCCCTTCAGGAGCGTCGTGATGCCGGTGCGGCTCGTGAACTCGCGCAAGCGTTCGACGCGCGTGCCGGGCGCTACGGTGCCGAGGCCGGAGAGCCGCGCGAACTCGCCCTCGTGCGGCGTGAGCACGCAGCGCTTGCCGCGCAGTAGATCGAGGTGCTTGCCGAAGTGAAAGAGCGCGCTCGCGTCGATGACCATCGGCAGATCGCAGCGCTCGACGAAGCCGCGGACGATCTCGCCGGTGCGATCGTCCAGCCCGAGCCCCGGGCCGATGCCGGCGGCGCTGTTGCGCTGTGCGATATCGAGAAGGTCGTCTGCGATCTCGACCACGACTTGCTCGATCAAATGCGTGCGAAGCGTAGCGGCCGCGCCGGGCGCCGTCGCGACCGTGACATACCCTGCTCCGGCGCGCGCGGCACCGCGTGCGCAGAGCACGGCCGCGCCCGGGAACTGTTGCGAACCGGCAATGATGAGCGGCGCACCCGCGCTGCGCTTGTCGGCGCCGTCCGCGCGATGCGGCAGGAGTGCAAGCAGCCCCGCGTCGTCGAGCGCAGCGAAGCTTGCCGCGTGCGCGTGCAGCGTTGCCTCGTCGATGCCGATCCGAGCGATCCAGAGTTCGCCGCAGTGCTCGCGCGCGGGAGGAAAGAGCAAGCCCGGCTTCATCGCGGCGAGCGTGATGGTCGCGCTCGCGCGTACCGCATCGCCGGGCACGGCGCCGGTGAGCGCATCGACGCCGCTTGGAATATCGATCGCGAGCACGCGGCGTTCGCGTGCGTCGAGCGCGCGGATCGCGGGTGCGTAGCGTTCGGGCAGCGGCAGGCGGGCGCCGGTGCCGAAGAGCGCGTCGATCGCGAGCGCGGCGCCTTCGAGCATGGCGCGCGCCGACGCGTCGTCGTGCGGCATCTCATCGGGAGCGACGAGGGCGCAATCGTATCCTTCGAGTTGCGCGAAGGCGGCGCGAGCGTCGCCGCCGTTGTTGCCCGGACCGGCGAACGCGACGATGCGGCTGCCGCGCGGCAGATGCTCGCGCACGTAGGCCGCGATCGCGCCGCCCGCATTGCGCATCAGCTTCTCGACGCCCGAGGCGGCGACGGCCTGCGCGTCCGCCGCGCGCATCTCCGCCGGCGTGAGGACGTCGATCATCGCTCTAAGATGACGACCGCTGCGGCGGTCGTCGCGGAGTGCGTGATCGTCAGATGGATCGACGCGATCGAGCGCGAGGCCACGAGCCCTTCGGCCTTACCGTAGAAGCGAATGATCGGCTTGCCGCTGCGTTCGTGCGAGACGCCGACCAGACGCCACGGAATCGCGTGCCCGAACGCCTTGCGCGTCGCTTCCTTCGCTGCAAAGAATCCTGCGAGACGCTCGGGCCAGTGGCGCTTGCGCATCGCGTACGCCATCTCTTCGCCGGTATAGATCTTACGAGCGAACCACGCCAGCGCGCGCTCGTCGAAGCGATACCGTTCTACCTCGGCGAGGTCGATGCCGATGCCGACGATCATGCTGCGCCCTTCGCGGACGCCGGGCGGTGTTCCGGCAATTCGCGTCGAAGCACAACGCCTCAAGATGGAGTCCCCGATCCGCATCGTTCCGATCAACGCCATGGAGGGCGCCTTTCTCGACCGGCTCGCGGTCTGCTTGGAAGAACGGTTTCTCTCGACGGTGCAGATCGAGCGTTCGCTCGCGGTTCCGCGCAGCACGCTCAACGCGACGCGCGCACAGCTCTTCCTTTCGACGCTGATCGCTCGCGTGCGCCGCGCGCATCCCGATGCCGGACTCTACCTGGCGCTCACCGAGTACGATCTCTACAAGACCTCGCATCGCTTCATTTATGGTGATGCCGACGAGGCGCAGGGCGTCGCGGCGGTCTCGCTGCACCGTCTGCGTTCGGAATACTACGGCGAAGAACCCGACGCGAACATGCTCTTTCAGCGCACGCTCAAAGAGTGCGTTCATGAGCTGGGTCACGCTTTCGGCTTGCGGCACTGCTACAACGCGCGCTGTGCGATGTACTATTCGAACTCGATCTTCGAGACCGACAACAAGATGCCGTATTTTTGCGAAGCCTGCGACAAGCGCATAAGCCGCGCGCGTAACGAACGCTGAACGTTCCGTTAAACTCGCGATAAGCAGCAGTTAGCGGACCCTTTACTTCGCGACCCTACGCTCTAGGCGTCCTCTTCGCTACCGCAATCGAGGTGTGGGTTGGTGGGTTTGCGTGCGCGCCTGATCACGACGCTCGTGATCGTATTGGTTCTTGCTTTCGCGTTGGTCTTGGTCGGCGTGAATTTCGGCCTGCGTAACGACGTTACGACGCTCGCTGGGCAGAGTGTCGACGCCGGATCGAACGCCCTCGCGGGCGCGGTTGCCTCGCGTGTCGAGCAAACGCGTACCGTGATCCTTCAGGCAGCTGCGCAGCCGTCGCTCGCGCACGCGCTGCAGACGAACGACCGGGCCGCGCTCGGCTCCGCGGTCTCGGATACCGCCATCTCGGGCGGCTTCTCTTTCGTCGTCGTCACCGATGTGAAAGGCAACGTCCTCGCCGGGAGCCGGCCCGCTTCAGGATCGGTTGCGAACGATGCCGTCGTGCAAAGCGCGCTCGCCGGGAGCTTGATCGGCGGTCCGGTGCTGCTCGAGGGTTCGGAGCTGCGCGCGCTCGGCGTCACGGCGCAGCCGCCGGCGATCGCGATCGTCACGGCCTCGCCGGTGAACGTGAACGGCGTTGCAGTCGGCGCGCTCTACGGCGGTTCGATTCTCGACTCGACCACGAAGTTCGTCGATGACGTCAGCCACTTGACGGGCGGCGCGACCGGCATCGCGGTGAACGGCTCGCTCGTCGCGACCTCGATCGCGACGAAAGAGGGCGTGAAGGAGACCGGGCTCACGATTCCCGGCGCCGGTGTCGTCGTCAATCGCACGACGTTTAGCGGGCAGCAGAGGATCGACGGCGTCGAGTACTACGCCAAGATCTCACCGCTCGCGTCGTTCGACGGAAAAGTGATTGGAGCGTATTGGTTCGGCGTACCCTTTGCGCAGTTTGACGCGGTCGTCGACCACACGCTCGGACAGATCGCGCTTTGGGGCGCGTTCGGGCTCGTCTTCGCGCTCATCGCGGGAAGCTATTCGGCCTCGCGCATCGGACGCGCGATCATACTGCGCAGCGAAGAGGTGAACGAATCGGCGCAGGAGCTCAGGGTGCTGGTCGTCGGGGGCGAGGTCTCAGGCGATCACGTCGTCAAGACGCGCGAAACCTTAGAAGAGATCCGCGAGCTGGTCGCCAGCCCTCCCGACGGGACCCGTGTCGAGCATCTGCGCGACCTCGCGCACCGGGCGGTCGACGACGTGGTCGTGATCGACACGCTCACGGCCGAACTCTCGAACCGGATGCGAGACGCCGCGGCCCGCGTCGAGCGGCTGAGCGAGGTTGCCCGCGCGCTGGACGAGCTCGTCGCGGGCGCGCGTCCGAGCCGGAATTGACGGGTAATTAGGCTAAAGGTCACGGCGTTTTCGACCGTCAATCATCTAAACGCCGAAATCGTTCTGAAGGGAGCGTTGTGATCTCTGCCTACTTCGCCGGGCTCCGGGCGCGGCTGGGTATGCCGACCCGTTTAGGCCTGGCCGCACTTGGCGTAGCGGTGTGTGCGCTGATGGCGTGGTTCGGGTCGTCCCTCCCCGTCGAAGCACCCCTCATCGTCGTCCTCGCCGTGGTCGCTGCCGCGACCGGTTTTCCGTTTGGGGCGGTATGCGCATTGCTCGCAGCCGCCGTTGATTTTTACTCGCGTAGCCAGCACGGGGCCGGCGATCCGCTGATCGGCGCGCTCTGCGTTTTTCTCGGCGGCGCGATCGTGAGCGCGCTGTTCTACGGCGAGGTCACGCCGATCGAGGAGATGGGCGAGGTCGCTCCCGGCCAGCTCGCGTTCCGCTCGGCTGCGCGCGCCGCATTGCCGCGCGGCGAGGCCGGCAACGGCAGCGCCATGTCGACCGGCATCGCTGCGCTCGCGTCGGGAATACGGGAAGTCTCGCAAGGCGACTTCACCAAGAACATCGCGGTCAGTGATACGCAGCTTCAAGATCTCGCAATCGCGCTGAACAAACTGATCTTCGGTATGCGGGAGTTTCTGCGCCAGCTGCACGGAAACGCTTCGCATCTCGGCGGCGCCGGCTCCGATCTGCGAACCACCGCTTCGACCGCGCTTGCCGTGATCGAAGGCGCGGCGGTCGCGCAAGGTCAGCTCGACGAAGGCATTCAAGAGCAAGCGCGCATCGTCGAGGAGGCAACCTCGAAGGTCGTCGTACTCGCCGAAGCGATCTCGACGATTGCCGCGTCGGCCGAGCAGCAGACGCGCAGCCTCGACGAGACGGCGCTCGCGGTTTCGAACATGGCGAGCTCGATCGAAGAAGTCGCGGCGCAGGTGGATTCGCTCGCGACCAGCACCGCCGAAACCTCGCGCACCGCCGAACGCGGCGGATCGGCGATCGGCACGATCGTCGACGGCATGCATACCATTCGCATGACGATCAGCGATCTGGCCGAAGACATCCGCCAGCTCGGCAACAACTCCGAGCAGATCGGCGATATCGTCAAAGTCATCGACCGCATCGCCGAGCAGACGAACCTGCTCGCACTCAACGCAGCAATCGAGGCGGCGCGCGCCGGCGAGCACGGACGCGGTTTCGCCGTCGTCGCGAGCGAGATTCGCAAACTCGCCGACGGAAGCGTGCAGGCTACCAAGGAGATCGCCGGACACATCAGCTCGACGCAAGGCGTCATCGCCGAGGTCGTCAACGCGATGGAGCGTTTGACCGAACGCGTCGAGGAGAGCACGGGCAGCACCAGTTCGGCTTCGGGCGCGCTACAAGAGATCGTATCGGCGGTTCTCGCCGCCAACCAGCAGATCGGCGAGATCAGCTCGGTCACGCGCGCGATGAGCGCGAACTCCTATCAAGTCATCCGTCAGATCGAAGAGATCACCAAATCGGTGGCGCTGAACCTGAAGGCGACGCAGTCGATGACGCGTCAGTCCGACGACGTCAGCAAAGCATTTTCCGACATTTCATCGATTTCACAGCAGAACGCCTCGTCGGTCGAGGTGCTCACGTATGTCAATAAGGAAGTCACCGACGCTGCGCAGCGTATGCTCGGCTCGGTCGATCAGATGAACGATCTGGCGGGCAAGATCGATTCACGGCTCTCGCAATACAAAGTCAGTGAATCAGGGACGGAGGAAGTCACTGCATGAGGGTCAGTCTTCGCGTGCGCCTTCTCGGAACGATCGTCGGCGCGATTGTCTTTTTCTTTCTGGTGAGCGTCATTGCGACGCGCATCGTCCTGCAGCACGATCTCGCCAATC
Source organism: Candidatus Acidiferrales bacterium (assembly GCA_035507275.1). Taxonomy (GTDB): domain Bacteria; phylum Vulcanimicrobiota; class Vulcanimicrobiia; order Vulcanimicrobiales; family Vulcanimicrobiaceae; genus Aquilonibacter. The sequence goes on along the minus strand of DATJOG010000035.1, from coordinate 50,546 downwards.
TCGGCCAGACGCAGGTAACCAACGGCGGCGGCGCGTTCGCCGGCTATTGGGACTCGCGCAAAGATCAAATTCGGCTGCTGGTCGCCCAGGACGCGGTCAGCGACGCGCTCCGCAAGAGCCTGCAATCCAACAACGTCGCGGCGCTCGCCGATCAGCTCTCGAACATCGCACGCACATCGGGGCTCTCGTTCTTGACCGTGGTCGACGCGAACGGGCGCGTGATCGCGCGCGCGAACGGTGCGCAGAAGGGTTCGCTCGGCAGCAATCCGGTGGTGCAGCGCGCGCTCACCGGCGAGACCGTCAGCACGGCGACGCTCTTGGATCCAAGCGTACTTGCGGGCGAGGGCCTCGCACCGCAAGCGCAGGCCGACATTCGCTCGAGTGACGGCAAGGCCTCGGCCGAGCACATCGATCGGGGACTCGCGATCGTCGCAGCGGCGCCGATCAGCGACCAGAACGAACGCACCATCGGCGCGATCTATGGCGGTGTGCTGCTCAATCACTTCTACGATCTCGTCGACCAGGCGACGGCGGCGCTGGGCGGCGCCTCGGCGATTCTCGAAGGCGACGCGATCATCTCGAGCACCATTCAGCAGCCCGACGGCACGCGCACCGTCGATCAGCAGGTCGGTCCGGCGGCAAGCGTGCTCAAGACGGGCACGCCCTACACGGGCGTGGATACCGAGGGCGGCACCCAGTATCTCGTGCGCATCGACCCGGTGCTCGACGATCGTCAGCACGTGATCGGCGCACGCTGGTACGGAACGCCGCTGGCGAATCTGAATAACATCATCAATCACACGACCTCGACCGTGATTCTCTGGGGCACCATCGCGGCGATCGTCGCGCTGGCGTTCGGGGTCGTGGTCGTACAAGTGCTTTCCTCGACGCTCGACCAGCGCAGCAAGCAAGTTCGCAACGCCGCGAAGGAACTCGGCGTCGCGATCGTCGGAAGCGAAGTCTCGGGCGATCACGTGGCGATGACGAAGGCCGCGGTCGAGAAGAGCGCACATCTCATCGATGAGATTGCCGCGCAGAGCCCCTCGCCGAAGCTCACCGAGCTCAAGGCGGTCAACGAGGAGCTGCACGGGGACGTCATCGTGATCGACACGCTCTCGCAAGAGATGAGCAACCGCATGCAGCACGCCGCGAAGCGCGTCTCCGAGCTGAACGAGGTCGCGGCCGCGCTAACGCAACTCGTGACTGGAGAAACGGGGTAGGGGCGCGCGAATCATGTCAGATTTGATTCTGTTCTTTGCCAGTAATGCCGACACGATGATTGCTACCAAGGCGCTCAAGGACGCCGGCATATCGGCGAAGATGATTCCGAAACCGGCGAGCGTCAATACGGCTTCGAATCTCTGCCTCTCGATCGACGGGGGCGCCGAGACGCAAGCCAAGTCCGCCCTCACCGGGGCGGGCGTGGCGCTCGGCGGCGTGATCAAGTAGGAAACGCGCCCGTACCCTGAACGCGGTCGCATCCGATGTCGCGCGCGCGTTCCCAGGTTTCGCGGTCGTTCACACCCGCTGCGATCGCATACATGCCGTGCCCGTGCGCGAGCTGCACGATTCGGGCCGCCGCCTCGCGCGCGGCCCACTCGCCCGCTAGACCACAGACCAAATCGGCGTCGATCTTCAGCGCGTCGCACTGAACGCTCCGCAGCACGGTCTCGATTTCGCGAGCGCAGCGCACGTTGTCGACGATGACTTCGAGGCCGAGACGGCGTACCGCCCGGGCGAATCCGCCGAGCGTGTCGGCGTGCGGATTCACGAAGCGTTCGTCGATCTCGAGCGCGAGATCGCGCAGCTGCGGACCTTGACCGCGCAGCCATTGGTAGAGTTCGCGCGCTTGATCGGCGTCGGCCACGCTGCGGACGTCGACGTGCACCGGCGTCGTCGGCCGTTCGTGCGCGAACTCGTTTGCGATCGCGAGGGCGCTGCGGAGCGCCCAGCGGTCGACGAGTCCGTACTCTTCGGGAGCGTATTCGTCTCGCAGCATGCGTTCGGCGTCGACCGTTTGCTCGCCGTCGATGAGCTCCCAACGCGTCTCTCTTCCGACGATCTCGCCGCTCGCGGCATCCCGGACGGGTTCCAGGCGCAGTTCGAGCGACGAGATACGTGCCCCCATCAGCATAGCCATGAAGGTCATGCCGCCAGGGCGGGAGTTTTCTGGGCGGCCGGCAACGCGTCGCCGACGATGAAGCCTTCCAGCACGCGGTGCAGGCGCTCGGATTGCGCGAGGACCGTGGACGCGGTGTTGTTCAGCTCCGTGATTTGCGCCGACGTTTCGTAGGCGCTGGCGCTGACCTCTTCGGCCGTCGCCGCGTGCGACTCGGCGGCGGTTGCGATCGGCAGCATCAGACCGGTGACCGAAGTCGTGCTGATCTGCATCTGCGCGGCGGCCGCGGCGTTCTCTTCGATGACGCTCGACACGCTGCCGATCATCGCGTTGATCTCCGACGACGCGGCGCGGATGATCGTCGAACCGGTCGCGACGGCGTCGGCGGTGTCGGTCGTGGTCTGCGTCGACTCCGCGAGGCGTGAGAGCGAATCGCGTGCGCTTGCAGCGAGCGAGAGGCCTTTGTCGAGCGCTTCTTGCGTTTGCGACATGCTCGTCGAGACGCCGAGGGTTTCGTTGCGGATTCCGTTGAGGATCGTGGCGATTTCCGACGTCGAACTGGTCGAACGTTCGGCGAGCTTGCGAATCTCGTCAGCCACGACCGCGAAGCCGCGTCCGTGTTCGCCGGCGCGTGCCGCTTCGATCGCGGCGTTGAGCGCGAGCAGGTTGGTTTGATCGGCGATGTCGTCGATCGTCGAGACGATCCGCACGACCTCTTCGGAACGCGTGACGAGCTTCTGCATCGATCCGATCGTGCGCTCCGAGACGTCGCGCAGGCGTTCGATGGCGCTTGCGGTTTCGGCCACGGCGGCGTTGCCGCGTGTCGCTTCGGCGCTGGCCTCGCGAGCGAGCTGTGCGAGTTTGCTGCCCAGCTCGGCGAAGGTCATGACCTGTCCGTCGAGCTCGTTGATGCGGCCCGCGGCGCGTTCGATCGCGTTGGTTTGATCGGAAGCGCCGGCGGCGATCTGCGCCGCAGCTGCGGCCAGCTCTTCGATCGCGGTCGAGGACGATTGCACGTCGACCGACTGCTTGCGCGAGAGTGTCGCGACGCCTTCGATCGCTTCGGAGATCTGCCCGATCGCGATGCGCGCCTGTTGCGTCGCGGCCGAGATCGAAAGACCCGTTTCGTTCAGCTCGTCAGAGGCGGCGCGGACTTCGTCCATCGTCGTCGAGAGCTCTACGGTAGCAGCGTTCCAACTGTCGCCCACGCTTTCGAGTCCGCCGACGAGCGCGTTGTAGCTCTTGGTGATCTCGGCAACTTCGTCGCTGCCCTTCGCGGCCATCGGCTTTGCCTTGAGCACGAAGCGGGTGCTCAAGTCACCCTGTTCGAGGCGAACCATTGCTTCGGTGAGGCTGCCGAAATCATCGTTGATGACGGTTTCGAGCGCATTCGAGACCGCTCCGATGCGCGCGGTCAACCGGCGGCCGACGCGCAGCGCCGCTCCAAGCCCGAAGACGAGGGCGAGCACGGTGCAGATCAGCATCGTCACGACGATCGCCTTGAGCGTTTGCGCGAAATTCGCGTCGGCGCGCGTCACGGAGAGGTCGGACTCCTTGATGATCGCGGCGGCCTGTTTGTCCATCAGTTTGCCGATCGCGATCCGCTCGTCACGCGTGCGTGCGATGAGGCCTTTGTTGGTATTGTAGGCGACGAGAATATCGGCGGGCTTGCTGTTTGCGACGAAGGCGAGATCGCGGTCGTAGGGGACCATGAGTTGGCGGATTTTTTCGAGGTGTGCGATTGCCACCGGGTCTTTGTCGGCTGCGAGTGCGTCGACCGCCGCGTGGACCTTCGTCAGCGCGTCGGCGACCGCTTTGGAATTGGCGGGCGTCGGCGCGAAGCCGAATTCTTTCGACATCGTGCGCACCATCAACGTGGCGTAGGGAACGCGGCTCGAGAGCGCCGCGATGGTGCGCGCCGTATTGAGCGCGCCTTTGGACTTATCGAGTTGGGCGAAACCCCACAGCGTAGCTGCGCTGAGCACGATGAGCATCAGCAGCGGGATCGCGGATACGACGGCAAGTTGGCGGCCGACGGTGTAACGCACGGTAGATCTCCTTGAGAGCGTGATAGCGACACCACCACGGTAGCCTGCCGGCATTTTCACCGCGTTTACCGCCGCGCGCCGCACATAACCAGGACGTAACCACGCGCCGGGAGAAGGCGCGCACCTGCGATAGAGGTCGCAATGAGAGTATCCCGCGACGCCCTGATCGGGCGCATTTCCCAGTTAGAGCCGCGTGTCGTTTTGATGATCGCGGGCTCCGGTAATGGGAAAACGTACCTCGCGCGCCAGCTGCTGGCTCGTGCGACGCATCCCTCGTATTGCGACATGCGCGACGTGCTCGACCCCCAGGACGCCGATCGCATCATCGGAGACGCTTTTTATGCCGACGGGAGCCCGGCGGATCTCCTGGTCGTCGACGAAGCCAGCGCCTTCGAACGCATTGGATGGGCGCCGCTGGACCGTCTGCTGCGCCGGCTCGGCGACGAGACGCGCGTGATGCTGCTCTTTCGAACGCCGCCCCGCTACGATTTTTCCTGGTTCGCTGCACCCCATGAGACGCTCACGTTGCTCCGTGAGGATCTCATCTTCACGCGCCGCGAGGTCGTCGAGCTTTTCGCCGCGGCCGGCTGCGACGAAGAGTCCGCGCATCTGGCATTTGAGGCGGGCACCGGATGGCCGGTCTCGACGCTCGTTCTGTTGCGCCTTGCGCGCGAGGGTCGCCTGGCCGAGAGCCTGCGCGATCCGACCGGCGTGGACTTCGGCGACTTGCATCAATACATCAAAGTGCGCGTCATCGAGCGCCTCTCTCGCGAGGTTGTCGACGCGCTCGTCGCGATCGCCGCGCTCGGCGATGCCGCGCCCGAGGAGCTCGACGCGCTGGTGGGGCCCGGCGCGAGCGAGGCCATCGAGATTCAGCGCGAAGAGTACGCGCCGTACATTACCTACGAGAACGGCCGTTTCGGACTCACGCGCTTCGTCGGCGCCACCGTTCGCGCGAAGTATGAGCGCGGCGTGCGCAACGTCGCGCGCAATGCGGCGGCCTGGTTCTTGGAGCGCGGGCTCTATAACCGCGCGGCGCACGCTGCGGTAGCGTCGGGTGCCTGGGACACGGCGGTCGAAGCGCTGGAACGAATCCCGGATCTGCCGGTGGATCGTCAAACCCGCATGCTCGTGCGCGCGCTTCCGTTCGACCGCGTCGTCGGTTCGCCGCGGCTCCTCATCTGGCTGCTTTCCTCGGCGGCGACGCGCGCCGATCCCGAGGGATTGCTGCGGGGAGCGCGCGAGGCGCTGGCGCGCTGGGATCAAGGGCAGAATCTCTTGGCGCGCTACGGATTCGATCTCGCGTTTTTTCTCGGTGCGACTCTTACCAACGCAACCGACGAAGCAATCGCGCGCGAGCGCGAGCTGGTCGCGTCGGGAACGCCGCCGGGCGGCGAGCTGCTCGCGCATTATTTCCTGGGCGAGCGCGCCACGCTCGCGGCCGCACTGGGCCGCCTCGATGATGCGAACGCGCTTCTCGATGCTGCGGAGCCCGAGTTCTACCCGCTGCAAATAATGATCTGTGAGTTCAACCGGCTGCTCTACGAAGGTCCCGCTGCCGAGCTGCTTGCCTACGGCGAGACGCTCGTCGCGCGGGCCAAACCGCTGTCTGACGAAGGTGCTCTTCGGCTCGCTCGCAGCTATTACGCTGTCGCCACGTTTTTCGCGCTCGATCGCGAGACGTTTTCCCGCGCGGTGAGCGAGGCTGCAGCGCCGGTTTCGAAAGTACCGGCGGCGCGGCGCGCGAACGACGGCGATTTCGCGCCGGAGCGCGGCGTCCATCCGCTTCAGATGGACGTGCTCTGTTCGATCGACGCGGCGTACCGCAGCGCGGATTTGACGGTCGCCGCCGCGCTGCTCGACGACGTGATCGGAGCCGTCGAAGGCACGCGGCGTCCGTTCTGGAGAGCGCTCGTACGCATCGCGCGCGCCGGCGCGCCAGGCTCGGATCGCAAGCGTTTGCTCGACGAAGCGCTCGCGATCGCACAAAGCGCGCAAGCGCCGCGCTTTTTGGAAGACGTTCGCGCGATCGCGCAAGGTAAGACCGCATCGGGGCCGCTCGAGAACCTGCAGCGTCTGATCGCGGCCTCCCCGCTGCTGCGCGGGGCAAACAAGGTACGTGTCTCGATCGTCGACGGGGCGGTGAGCCGGGGGAACGGCGCACTGCCGGTGCGCGCCCGCGAGTTCGAGATCTTGGCGCTGCTCGCGCTCTCACCGGCCGCCATCTCGGTCGAGGAGATCTGCGATGCGGTGTGGCCGCAGGCGGAGCCCGAGGCGGCGCTCTCCGCGCTGCGCATGAGCGTTCACCGGTTGCGCAAGCAGCTCGGCGAAGCGGGGGCGGTCGAGCGCGCGCCGCAGGGCTATCGAGCGGGCGAGATGATCTCGTGCGACATCGTCGAGGCAGAACGCACGATCGCCGCCTGCCGTCGCTTGACCACGCTCGGCGCCTACGAGCGCACGCGTTTGCGCGAGCTCTTCGGGATCTTCGCGGCGCCCGCGCTCTCGGTGAGCAGCCGCTTCTCGTGGTACGGCCAGATCGAGACGCGCATCGCCGGCATCCGTCATTCGCTCGGCGTCGTGCTCGGTCGCGACGCGCTTGCCAACGGCGATCCCAGCGGTGCCGCCGAGCTGGCAGAGGCGCTGCTTGGGGTCGATGCCTACGACGAGCCCGCGGTCGAGCTGCTGGTGCGGGCACTGGACGCGGCGGGTGAGCGCGCCGAAGCGGTGAGGCGCTTCCGTCAATATGCCGAGCGACTCAAGTCGGATTACGGCGTCGAGACCAGCGTTCAGTTAGCGAGTTTGCTCGAGACGCGCAAAGCCGGTTAGGCGCTGGTTACGTGCCCCCGCTACCGTTGGGGCATGTACACCGACAGCGCATCGCTCCAATATCTCCGCTTCGTGGTCGACAGCTCGGAATACGGCATCGATATCCTCGACGTACGCGAGATTCGCCGCAACGATCATCCGACACATCTAGCCGGAACCACCGACGAGGTCGCCGGGATCATCGATTTGCGCGGCGAGATCGTGCCGATCGTCGATCTGCGTACCGCTCTGGGCCGCGAACGCGGCACTTCCGAGGTCTGCATCATCGTCAACGTGCGCGGCCGTTCGGTCGGATTGGCCGTCGATCGCGTCTGTGAGGTCGTGCGTATCGCGGGATCCGACGTCAAACCGCTTCCGCTCGAAGATGCAGGCTCGCTCGTGCGCGGCGTCGCCGCCGGCGCGGACGAACACCTCACGCTCCTTCTCGACGTACCGGCGCTGTTGGCGCGTTTGGGTCGCGCGGCCTAAGCAGGGCATCGCGCCCGAGGGCGCAATGCTCTTGCCCATGCAAGCACGACCGTTTCTTATCGCGCTGCTGAGCGCGTTTTTTGCCGTCCCGTCGATCGCGGCTGCCGCAGCGCCCGCACCGGCTCCGAGCGCCGCGCCCGAACGCGCGGGCGCGAGCGACACTTCCGTTACGCATCACACGGTAACCGTCGGCGGACGCACGATCGCGTACACCGCGACCGCCGGAACGATCACGATCAAAAGCGATAAAGGCGTGCCCGAAGCGCGCGTCTTTTATATTGCATATACCGAAGACGGCGCCGATCGCAATCGCCGTCCCGTGACCTTTCTCTACAACGGCGGCCCCGGCTGCGCGAGCGTTCCGGTCGACATCGGCCTGTTCGGACCGCGCCGCGTGCTCTTCCCGAACGCGGCTCCCAACGTCGGACCGCCGTATCAGATGATCGACAATCAATACAGCCTGCTCGACAAATCCGATCTCGTCTATATCGACGCGCCGGGCACCGGCTACAGCCGTTTGCTGCCGAAGGTCGACCCCAAGACCATCTACGGCATCGATCAAGACGCGGCAGCGTTCGGTTCGTTCATCTATCAGTACGTCACGCGCAACGATCGCTGGAACTCGCCGAAGTTCTTGCTCGGCGAGAGCTACGGCACGCCGCGTTCGGCCGTGCTCGTGAACTATCTCCAGAACAATTACTCGATGGCCTTCAACGGCGTGATCTTGCTCTCGTCGGTGCTGGACTTCGACACGATCCAACCCGGACCGGGCAACGATGTCGCGTACGTGACCTATCTGCCGACCGAAGCAGCGGTCAACTGGTATCACTCGAAAGCCCCGAATAAAGGTTCGCTCGAGAGCGTCGTCGATCAGGCGCGGAGTTTCGCGAACGGTCCGTACGCGAGCGCGCTGATTCAGGGCGATCGCCTGCCGCGCGCGCAGTTCACCCAGATTGCGACGCAGATGTCGCATCTGATCGGCCTGAGCACCGCTTACATCGAAAAGGCCGATCTGCGCATCATCCCGGAGCGTTTCGAAAAGGAGCTGCTGCGCGAATCGAACGATAACATCGGCCGGCTCGACGCGCGCTACGTTGGCCCGGACCTCGATCCGCTCGGCGATTCAGCCGATTACGATCCGGCCGACACGTCGACCATCGGCTTTCAGTCGGCCTTCCTCTCCTATGTGCGCAACGACCTCGACTGGAAGAGTGAAGAGGTCTACGACATGTGCAGCGGCGACGTCTTCCAACAGTGGGACTTCACGCGCAAGTCGGTCTTTCCGTGGCTCGCACCGACGACCAGCGGGGACCTGATGCAGGCGATGACGCTGAATCCGCATCTCCGCGTCTTCGTCGCAGCCGGCTACTTCGACATGGCTACGCCGTTCGGTGCGGCCGAGTGGACGTTCTCGCATCTCGGCTTGCACGCCGGACTGCGCGATCACATCACCTTCGGCTACTACCAATCGGGGCACATGATCTACTTGCACGTCCCGTCGCTCGAGAAATTCCACGGCGACATGGACAAGTTTTACGATTCGGTCCTCTCACCCTGAAGGTCAGCGCAACGCGCGAGCATCGGCTAACGCGATAGTCTCGCGACGGCCGTCATCGTGCTGCACGACCAAACCGCCGTTGTTCGAAAGAGCAACGGCGGTGACGTTTATCGGCTCACTTTCGCCATCCCGCAGGATGCGATAGCGCTGCGGCAAGTGCGCCATGCGTTCCCATAGCCGCGCGATGCGCTGCGGCATCTCGAGCATCTGCGACCAAATGTCGTAGTGCAGGAGGATCTCGCGCAGGAGATCGCCGCGCGTGATCGCGGGGTTGAAATCGTCGCAGAAGGCGGGCGGCGGTTCGATCGCATCGCCCGCTCCGGGCAAGCGGTGCACGTTGATGCCGACGCCCGCGCCGACCCAGGCGCGATCGCCGGTGATGCGCGAAACGCACAAGATGCCGGCGATCTTCTTACCGCCGGCGAGTAAGTCGTTGGGCCAGTGCAAATCGCTGCGCACGCCGTTTGCGCGAAGCGCCCGCCGCACGCAGATCGCGATGCCGAAGGGAACGATCCATAGCGCGGCAGCCGGAATTTCGTGCGGCGCGATGGTCGTCATCAGCAGCGAGCTGCCGGGCTGCGCGATCCAGGATCGGCCCTTTCGTCCGGCGCCGCGCGTCTGCACCTCCGCGACGATCGTCATGCCGGCGTACGCCGGATCGCCGAGCAGTGCGGCCGCGTCGTCGTTCGTGCTCGCGGTCGATTCCTCGAAGCGGATGCGCGCGAACGCGGTGCCGCGCAGATCGCGTTCGACCTCTTCGTACGGGTGTTCGGCTGACCCCATAGGTGGAGCGTGCGCCTGCGACGTATTCGGGGCCTGCTATGGCATTAGAAACGACGCTCATCCTCTGTAAACCCGACGCCGTCTCGCGGAATCTCGTCGGTGAAATCATCGCGCGTATCGAGCGCCGCGGTTACTTCGTTACCGCGATGCGGCTCATGCAGCTGCCCGGCGATAAGGCGCGCGAACACTACGCGGAGCACAAAGACAAGCCGTTCTTCGGCGAGCTGGTCGACTTCATCACCAGCGGGCCGCTCGTGGCGCTCGCGGTCGAAGGTGAGAGCGCGATCGAAGGTATGCGCCAGCTCGTCGGCGCTACCGACCCGCTCAAAGCTGCGCCGGGTTCGATCCGCGCCGATTTCGCGACTGCGATCGGAACCAATCTCGTACACGGGAGCGATTCGCCCGCATCGGCCGCGCGCGAGCTGAAGATATTCTTTACCGAAAGCGACTTCGTTTCGCGCAAACACGACATCGACCGGGCGAAGCGGTAGAATGTCGATCGAATCGCTACGCGGCGGTGGGCGTCCGCTGATCGAAGGCGTACACGCGCGCGAGGTGCTCGACTCGCGCGGAAATCCCACGGTTGCGGTGAGCGTCGCCACGAGCTTCGGCTCGGTCGAAGAGGCGCTCGTACCCTCGGGCGCGTCGACCGGCGCGCACGAAGCGGTCGAGTTGCGCGACGGCGATCCGAAGCGATACAACGGCAAAGGCGTGCTGCGCGCGGTCGCGGCCGTCAACGAAACGCTGGGACCCGCGATCGAAGGACTCGACGCGACCGCGCAGCGCGAGATCGACGAACGTTTGATCGAACTCGACGGCACGCCGAACAAAGCCAATCTCGGCGCGAACGCGATACTGGGTTGCTCGCTCGCGGTCGCGCGCGCGGCTGCATCGAGTCTCTCGCTGCCGCTCTTCCGGTATCTCGGCGGACCATCGGCTTCGCTGCTGCCGGTGCCGATGATGAACGTCATCAACGGCGGCAAGCACGCGTCGGGCGCGCTGCAGTTTCAGGAGTGCATGATCGTGCCCTCGGGCGCGCCGAGTATTACGGAAGCCGTGCGTTACGGCGCCGAGGTCTTTCACGCGTTGGGCAAGCTGCTGCACGATCGCGGCCTGCCCACGCAGGTCGGCGACGAGGGCGGCTATGCGCCGCCGCTCGACTCGATCGACGATGCGATGAAGCTGCTCGTCGCGGCGATCGAGCGCGCCGGCTACCAACCGGGAACCGATATTGCGATCGCGCTGGATCCGGCTTCGAGTGAGTTCTACTCAGGCGGCAAGTATTACGCGCACGACAAAACGCACGGGCTCTCTTCCGGCGAGATGGTAGAACTCTACGCGGATCTCTGCGCGCGCTATCCGATCGTGTCGATCGAAGATGGTTTGGCAGAAGACGATTGGGCCGGCTGGCGGAAACTCACCGAAGCGCTCGGCAAGAAGGTGCAGCTGGTCGGCGACGACATCTTCGTGACCAACATCGAATTCCTCGCGCGCGGCATCAAGGAAGGCGTTGCCAACGCGATCCTCATCAAAGTGAATCAGATCGGCACGCTCTCCGAAACGCTCGACGCGATCGACATGGCGCACAAGGCAGGCTATGCCTGCGTGATCTCACATCGCTCGGGTGAAACCGAAGACACGACGATCGCGGACATCGCGGTCGCGACCGGCGCCGGTCAGATCAAAACCGGTTCGCTTTCGCGCAGCGACCGCACCGCCAAATACAATCGCCTGATGGCGATCGAGGAGCAACTCGGGCCCGCAGCGCGCTACCCGGCGCGGTGAAAGAGCTCCGCAAGAAGGTTCCCCGCACGAGCTTTGCGCACTGGGAGCCCGCTCCCGATCGCGAAGACCCTCTCGAACTGCTCCATCGCACCGAAGCCGGACGTATTGCGGAGCTGTTGACGCTGCGTCATCAGCGTATGCGCGCAGACGTCTTTGCGTTCTATCGCGGCGGCGCCGCGCTGATGGCGGCGGACTTGGCGGGACATCCGGTCACCGGACTGCGCGTGCAGCTCGGCGGCGACGCGCATCTGATGAATTACGGCGGTTACGCGACGCCCGAGCGCAATCTGATCTTCGACGTCAACGATTTCGACGAGACGCTGCCGGGGCCGTGGGAGTGGGACGTGGCGCGGCTCTGCGCGAGCGCACCGCTGCTCGCGCAGGTGCGCGATTTCGGCAAACGTGCGGGCGAAGACGCAGCCTACGAAGCGGCGCGCGCCTACCGCCGATACATGCGCGCCTTGGCACGGCGATCGCCGCTCGATATTTGGTATGCGCACGTCGACGTGCGCGGCATGCTGGCGCGCGAGCTGACGCCGCCCCGCGACGCGACGCACGTCAAGCCGGCGCCGCAGCACGAAGATGTCGCGCGCGGCACGCTCGCCGCGTACCGCAAGACGCTCTCGCCGTACGTGCGCTCGGTGCTCGAGCGCTATCATCCGGTGGATTTCTTCGAACATCCCGTCGGCGTCGGCAGTGTCGGCCTCTTGACGATCATCGCGAAGTTCGAGGCGCGCGAGAACGAAACGCTCTATCTGCAAATCAAAGAAGCGCAGGCTTCGGTGCTGGAGCCGTATCTCGGCGCGTCGGCCTACGGCAATCACGGCGAGCGCGTGATCATGGGGCAGCATTACATGCAGGCCGCAAGCGATCTCTTCGTCGGGTGGACGCGCGAGAACGGCCACGATTTCTACGTGCGCCAACTGCGCGACGGTAAGGCGTCGCTCGATCTGGAGCGCATCAGCGCGGAGCAAATGGTCGATTACGCGCGCCGTTGCGGCGCGGTTTTGGCACGCGCGCACGCGCGTACCGGCGATCCGCAGGCGATCGCCGCCTATTTGGGCTCGGGCGACGCGTTCGAAGCGGGCATGACGCGTTTTGCGCGTGTTTATGCCGAACAGGTTGCGCGCGACTACGCACGCTTTTGCGACCGCGTGGGGGATACGGCCAACCAAGCAGAAGAGGCCGGAAGTCCGCCGGGGCCTGTAGCTCAGCGGTAGAGCGGCCGGCTCATAACTGGTTGCGCGTAGGTTCGAATCCTACCAGGCCCACATTCCGCGCATTCGGCGATGACCGCAGTCGGTGTTCCTTTGGCAATCAAGCAAGCGAATGCCACATCCACGGTCGCGATAACGACGAAAGAACCAGAGGCGCGCAAGGCCTGTCGTAGAACGCACAAGCGGTCGGCTCAATTCCGTTCCGAGGGTTCGTTGCAACGTCTGTGGTTTCGGGGCACGCTTTTTGCGTTTATTGCGCTGGCTGGTGCCGGCGTCTTTGCAGCGTGCGGCGGCGGGGGCGGCGGCGGTTCCTCGAGCGCGCCGGGACAGATTCTCCCCGCAGCCTCGCCGACGCCGTGTCCGAGCGGCTACGTCGGAAATCCGCCGGGCTGCACGCAAGAAGCGTCACTACCCGGGCAATTCTATCCGCAACCCTCGCCGAGTGCGACGGCGTTGCCGGCGCTCCTCGGCTACGGCGGCACGATCATCATTCCGGCCGCGCAGCAAGCGACGCAAGTATTCATGGTGCTTTCGAGTACGGTGCCGACGCCGACGCCCGCGATTCCGGCGCTCGGATCGATCGCGCATCGGAGTCTGTTGCGACATCCGCTCGACTCGAGTTCCGTTACGGCGCTGATCTACATTACATTGAGCGTCACGAGCGGTCAGGTCGTCTTCACGCAGTCGAGCGGACTCGATTCGGGGTTCCCGGGATTTACGTTCACGTTGCCGAGCGGCGCCGGGAACGGCCCGTTCTATCTCGCGTGGTTCGAGAACGGTACGACGTGGACGACGATTGCCGGTCCGGTCTCGCCGAGCGGCGGCAGCGTAACGTTGCAGCCCGTCTTCCCGTCGCTGGTCATCACGCCGACCACGGCGGTTTATCTCTGTCTGTATACCGGCGGCGTCGTACCGTCGGTCGCGCCATCGGGCTCCGCGTCTCCGTTGCCGACGTCGACGACCTCGCCGAGTGCGGGACCAACATCCTCGAGCGCGGCAAGCGCGTCGCCGACGAGTTCTCCGGTCTCGACGAATTCGCCGACAACACCGCCGACCACGAGTCCGACGACCTCGCCGTCGAGTTCGCCGACGCTCGCGCCGACGAGTTCGCCGACGGCAACGGCATCGCCGACGGCATTCCCCTCATCGAGTCCGAGTCCAACCCCGATGCCTTCGTCGACCGCAGCCGTCGCGTCGTTCGCGATGGGCACCTGGCCGAGCGGCGCGTGGGGCACGCCGATCAGCAGCTCGCTCGTCAACGGCTTCGAGGGCCTCAACTCATCGGGAACTGCAATCTCGGGAAGCGAGACGTTCTCGCACGCGGTCACCGTATCGAGCAACAACAGCGCGGTTACGCTGTGCCTGCTCTCGGACTGTACGCCGGCGTCTTCGGTCACGATCACCAGCAACAGTCAAGCGGCGGTGCTCGCGATGTCGTATAACGGCAACGCGATAACGTCGGCGACGATCACGGCGTCGGCGACCGGTGCGACGAGCAACTCGGTAACCTTCACGCCGGCAAGCGCGGCTATCGTGTACACCGGAAACCTCAACGGCTCGGGAAATCCGGAGATCGATCTCTATGCGCCGCTCGGCGGCGGGACCGGATCGACCGGCACGTTCACCGCGACGCAAGCCGGCTACAGCAACATCACCTATACGGGCGGGTCGGCCTGCAGCACCTTCGCGACGATCGCGCAGAGCGGCAGCACGTTCACCGTAACCGCGATCGCGTCGCCCGTCGCGGGAACCTGCACGATCACGCTCGACGGGTTCAACGGCTCGACCCAGAACGTGATCATTACCTACACGTCCTTCGGTCCGATAATCGAACGATGAACATCAGGCTCATGCGGACGGCGATCTTCGCGCTCTTCATCGGCGCCGGCGCGCTCGCGGGCTGCGGCGGAGGCGGTTCGAGCATCCCGCGCACGAACGGCGGCGGCGGCGGTTCGCAGGGCACGTTCGCGCAAGCGACGCTGCACATCGTCATCCCCGAAAAAACCACCAATGGGAAGCGCCGTCCGGCATACGTTTCGCCGTCTACGACGCAGCTCGCATGGACGCTCGACGGCGTTGCGCAATCGAATGTCAACTTGACGTCGTCGAATCCGAATTGCACCGGCTCGCCGCTGACCTGCACCGTCAACTTCTACGTTGCGCCAGGCACGCACACATTCGGGTTCTATCTCGAAGATTCTGCGACGCCGCCGAACGTGCTCTCCGACGTGACGAACTACGTCTATACGCTGGTCGCGGGGCAGGCGAACAATCCGACGATCGTTCTCGGCGGCGTGGTCTCGTACTTCAGCCTCGCTTCGTCGAGTAACAACTTCGTGACCCCGGCTCCGGCGACGCAGCAGATCTACTACGTGTACGGTCCGCGCGCCGTGTCGCTGACGGTCAACGCGTACGATGCCGACAACAACGTGATCGTCGGCAACGGCGCACCGGTGATCACCGCGACGCTTTTGACCTCGCCCTCACCGCCCGCGACGCTCACCGGCGGCACGAGCAACACGTGGACGCTCACCTCGTCCTATACGTCCACCTCACCCTTCGTGCAGGGATATGCACAGCTGCAGGTTGCGGCTTCGCCCAATCCGAGCACCAGCCCGAATCCGGGAGCAGTGACGTACTCGCTGCAATTCTTTTCGCCGTGGATCTACGTGACGACGTCCTCGGGAACCGTCGTCGCGTACGATGAATTCGGGAACAAGCAGTCTCCCGCTCCGATCGCAAGCGGGTTGAGCTCGCCCACGGCGATCGTGTACGGCCAGGGTATCAGCACGCCGAACCCGAGTCCGAGCGCCTCGTCGACGGCTCCTCCGGCCTACTTTTACATCGCGGACGTGACGCCGGTGACGCCGACGCCCATCCCGTCGCCGGTGGGAACGAACACGCTCGGACCGACGACGTATACGGGCTCGATCACGCCGATCGTCGGAAACGGATCGGCGGTGCCGAGCGGCACGTTCAGCGGGAGCGCCTTCTCAGGGATCGGGGTACCGGTCGGCCTCGCCTTCGATTCGAACAGCAGCAACATCTACGCGCTGAATTCCAGCGGAACGTCGCTGCAGGCGTACTCGCTGCTCGGCAGCGCAGTGAGCCTTTCCTCCCCCACCATTAGTAACCCGACGGGGATTGCATTCGATAGTGCGAACGACGAACTGTACGTGAGCTCGTCGAGCGGTGTCTCCGCCTACACGGAGGCCGGTGCGCTAGTGACGACGTTTACCGGTGTGTCTTCCGCATCGGGTATTGCGTATGATTCGAACCTCAGTGAAATAATCGTAGTCAGCGGAACGACGGCATCGTTCTATTCGGCTACCGGCACCTTGACGACGAACTCGTGTCCGACCGGGACGATCACGTCCGCATCGTCGTTCGCGACGATCTCGTCTCCAACCGCAATCACCTTCGATCCTTACCAGCGCTGGATCTATGTTGCAAACGCTTCGGAGATCGTAGCGTACGATGAATGCGGCAACGCGCAAACACTTTCGCCGGGATTCTCGGGCCTGAGTTCCCCGACGTCGATCACGGTCGTGCAATGACCGCGCGGCAATCGTGGCTGCTTGCAACGAGCGCGGCGATTGCCGTAGTGCTTTTTGTTGCGCGCCCGCAAGCGGCGTTTGCGCAATCGTGCTCGGTGACGGGTCCCAACGGGAACGGCAACTACGTCATCTCGTGCAGCGGAGTGTCGATCTACGCGACGCCGACGACAGCCCCGACGCCGGTCGTCAGTGCGACAGGTCAAAATTCCAGCGGCGGCAACGGCGGCAACGGACACGCGGGCGCTCTCTTCGTCTCGTCCAGCTCGGGCGGCACCGGTGGAAACGGTGGAGATATCGGAAGCTCCTCGTCGTTCCAAACGTTCAACACCTCGAGCGTGCCGGCATCGATCTTCACCGACTATACCTTCGGTCAGGGCGTCTACATCATTTCCAACGGCGGCAACGGCGGTAACGGCGGAAGCGGATACGCGGGCGCCAGCGGTTCGGGCGGTGGTAACGGCGGCAACGGCGGCAACATCTTCGCGACCGTTCTTCCGGCTGCGATCATCACCGAAGGCAACGATAGTGCCGGTGTCTATGCGCTGAGTTCGGGCGGTGTCGGCGGCGACGGCGGTGGATCGTATCTCAGCTTCGGCGGCGGCGGCAACGGCGCGCCGGGCGGTAACGGCGGCACGATCGATCTGCAGGTGCAGAGTAAGATCTACACCACCGGAACGGACTCGTTCGGCGTGTGGGCGCAAAGTGTCGGCGGCGGCGGCGGCAACGGCGGTACGAGTTGGGCGTCGGTTGGCGGCGGTGGCGGCGGCGGCGTCGGACAAGAAGGCGGCGATGTAAGCGCCGGGCTGCTCTCCGGCGCATCGATCCTCACGACCGGAACCGGGTCGATCGGCATGCTCGTGCAGAGCATCGGTGGATTCGGCGGCAACGGCGGCAGCAGCGTGCTCACCTACGGCGGCAACGGTGCGAACGGCGGCGTCGGCGGTACCGTTACCGTCGACAATTCTTCCAACACGTCGATCGTTACGCTCGGCAACGATGCCGACGCGATCATTGCCGAGAGCGTCGGCGGCGGCGGCGGTTTCGGCGGCAGCAGTTTCGGCATCGTCGCTGCGGGCGGCAGCGGCGCGTCGGGCGGTTCGGGCTCCACCGTAACCGTCACCAACGGCTCGAACATCGCAACCTACGGAGCCGTCTCGGTCGGTATTTTCGCGCAGAGTGTCGGCGGCTTCGGCGGTGACGGCGGATCGTCGGGCGGTCTGGTCTCGGTCGGCGGCGATGCCGGTCAGGGAAGCGCCGGCGGCTACGTCTCCGTCACCAATACCGGAAACATCGCGACCTACACCACGAACGGCGACGACGGAACCTCGGTCGGCGCGCAAGCGATTTTTGCGCAATCGGTCGGCGGCGGCGGCGGCAACGGCGGTTCATCCGGCGGCTTGATCGATTCGATCGGCGGCGGCGGCGGTTCGGGCGGCGACGGCGGTGTCGTCTTCGTTTCGAACAGCGGGAATCTCTCGACGGCTGCCGCGTTCTCGCAAGGCATTCTCGCGCAGTCGGTTGGCGGCGATGGCGGAAACGGCGGCAGCTCGTTCTCGGCCGGCCTCTTCTATTCAATGGCGGTCGGCGGCAACGGCGGCTCGGGCGGCACCGGCGGACAAGTCACGGTCAATTTGAACGGCGGCAGCATCGCGACGACCGGCGACTTCTCGGCCGGCGTGCAACTGCAGTCGGTCGGCGGCGGCGGCGGCAACGGCGGCGCCGCGACCTCGGTTGCAGTCGGCGGAGCCGGTATCGCGGTCGCACTCGGCGGAGGCGGCGGCAGCGCCGGTGCGGGCGGCAACGTCTATATGTGTCAGAGCGGCTGCGGAACCGAGGGCTCGATTTCGACGAGCGGCTTCCAGTCCGACGGCATTTTGGCGCAGTCGGTCGGCGGCGGCGGCGGGAACGGCGGCGCAAGCATCGCTGTCTCGGCCGGCATCGTTGCCGCCGCATCGGTCAGCCTGGGCGGAACCGCGGGCTCTGGCAACTCCGGCGGCACCGTCGCAATCAACTCGTACAACGACATTACGACGACCGGTGACGATTCGTACGGCATTTTGGCGCAGTCGGTCGGCGGCGGCGGCGGAAACGGCGGCACGAGCATCGCAGCCGCGGCGGCACTGGGCGTCTCGGGCGGCGTCGCCATCGGCGGAACCGCCGGCGCGGGTGGAAACGGCGGCAGCGTCACGCTGAACAGCGTCGGCAGCGTGCAGACCGGCGGCAACGACGCCATCGGCATCGAGGCGCAATCGGTCGGCGGCGGCGGCGGAAACGGCGGCGATGCGATCTCCGGTTCGGCGAGCGCGTTCGCGAGTGCGGGATTCTCGCTCGGCGGCAACGGCGGCAGCGGCGGTAATGGCGGCGCGGTCGTTCTCACGAGCGACGGAAACATTACGACGGGCGGCGTCGACTCGATCGGATTGCTCGCGCAATCGATCGGCGGAAGCGGCGGTAACGGCGGCTATGCCGTCTCCGGTTCGCTTGCGGTCGGCGGCACGGCGAATCTTTCGATCGGCGGGAATGGCGCGACCGGCGGCACGGCCTCGACCGTGTTGCTCACGAACGGCGCCGATATCATTCAGACGACCGACGACAGCTCGGCCGGAATATTCGCGCAGTCGGTCGGCGGCAGCGGCGGCAACGGCGGGTTCGCAGTAGCCGGCGGTGCGAGCGGCATCGTCTCGTTGACCGGAGCGGTCGCGGGCGGCGGCGGAAGCGGCGGCTCGGCGAACACCGTCACGGTCAACAGCGGCGTCTCTGCGACCAGCATGGCGACCATCATCACGCAGGGCGACAACTCACAGGGAATCTTCGAGCAATCGGTCGGCGGCGGCGGCGGTAACGGCGGCTTCGCGATCTCGGGCGGAATCTCGGGCGGCGGAACGCTCGGCCTTTCGATCGGCGGCGGCGGCGGATCGGGCAACACCGCCGGTTCGGTCGGACTTACGTCGTTTACGAATATCTCGACGTCGGGCGCAAACTCCGCGGCGATTCTCGTGCAGTCGGTCGGCGGCAGCGGCGGCAACGGCGGGTTCAGCATCGCCGGCGGCGGCAGCATTTATGCATCGGGTTCGCTCGCAATCGGCGGCGCCGGAAGCTCGGGCGGCACGGGTAATACGGTGACGGTTGCGAGCACCGGCACGCTGATGACGAGCGGAGATCTCTCCGACGGCATTCTCGCGCAATCGGTCGGCGGCGGCGGTGGTAACGGCGGCTTCGATGTTTCGGCGACGATCTCGGGCGGCGCGGCTGCCTCCGTCGGTTTGGGCGGTGACGGCGGAAGCGGCGCCAACGCAAACACGGTAACGGTTACACAATCCGGCGACATCTCGACCACCGGCGAGCAGTCGCTGGGCATCGTCGCGCAATCGGTTGGCGGCGGCGGCGGCAACGGCGGGTTCAGCGTCGCGGCCGGCATCGGCGCGGATTTTGGTGCGGGCGTGAGCCTTGGCGGCACGGGCAGCGGCGGCGGAAACGCGAGCTCGGTAACGGTTACGTCGACGAACACGGATACGTCGGTGTGGAACATCGCGACGCAAGGCGACGGATCGACCGGCATTCTGGCGCAATCGGTCGGCGGCGGCGGCGGCAACGGCGGATGGAGCGTCGGCGCTGCGGTGAGCGGAACCGTCGCTCTCGCGGGAAGCGTCGGCGGTAACGGCGGCACCGGCGGAAACGCCGGTTCGGTCGTCGTCACGAGCACCAACAACATTCTCACCGGCGCGACCGTGAGCGGAACGACCGTTACTGCAGACGGCAATAACAACGCTGCCGGTATCATCGCGCAATCGATCGGCGGCGGCGGCGGTAACGGCGGATTCAGCATCGCGGCAGGCGTCAGCGGAACCTTCAGCGCCGGCGTTTCGCTTGGCGGCTGTTTGAATTACACGGGTTCATGCGGCGGCGGAAATGCAAGCTCGGTGCAAGTCACGAGCGTCGGCACGATCGAGACGTTCGGTAGTTCGGCCGACGGTATTTTCGCGCAATCGATCGGCGGCGGCGGCGGCAACGGCGGATTCAGCATCGCGGGTGCGATCTCGGGCGGAGCCGCGCTCGGTGCGAGCATGGGCGGCGGCGGCGGAAGCGGCGGCTACGCCGGCAGCGTGCAAGTGACCAGCACCGGCGACATCACTACCGACGGCGATCTTTCGATGGGCATCGAGGCGCAGTCGATCGGCGGCGGCGGCGGCGACGGCGGTTTCAGCATCGCGGGACAAGTCTCCGACGACGCGGGCGCGTCGCTCTCGATGGGCGGAAACGGCGGCAGCGGTAACAACGGCGGCACCGTACAGGTTACGAGCACCGGCGACATCCAGACCGACGGCGTCGGCGCGGACGGCATTCTCGCGCAATCGCTCGGCGGCGGCGGCGGTAACGGTGGATTCAGCGTTGCGGGCGGCATTACCAACGGACCGTCGGCGAATCTGACGGTCGGCGGTTCGGGCGGTGGCGGCGGCAACGGTATGTCGGTCGTTCTCCAATCGGTCGGCAACATCACGACAACCGAAGACTCCTCGAGCGGTCTGGTCGCGCAATCGATCGGCGGCGGCGGCGGCAACGGCGGATTCAGCGTCGCCGGCGGAATTTCGAATGGCGCATCGGTCGGCGTATCGCTCGGCGGCTGCATCATGTTCACCGGGCAGTGCGACGGCGGAAGCGGCAACGTCGTCTTCTTGTCGAGCGGCAACAGCAGCACGGTCGTTACGATTTCGACCAGCGGCAATCAATCCGACGGCATCGAGGCGCAATCGATCGGCGGCGGCGGCGGCAACGGCGGTTTCGCCGTCGCTGCGTCGGCGAACAACGGATCGTCGCTCAACGTCGGCATCGGCGGCACCGGCGGCGGCGGCGGTATCGGTGAAGCCGTCACGGTCATTTCGAATAGCAACATCTACACGACCGGCGAACAATCGACGGGAATTCTCGCGCAGTCGCTCGGCGGCGGCGGCGGCAACGGCGGCATGAGCATCGCGGGCTCGGTTTCAACTGCGTCGACGGTTGCTCTTTCGCTCGGCGGCGGCGGCGGCAGCGGCGGTACGGCGGGCTCGGTCAATGTGACGAGCGGCCAGGGAACGGCCGTGATCATTTCGACGGAAGGCGATCAATCCGACGGTATCGAGGCGCAATCGATCGGCGGCGGCGGCGGTAACGGCGGTTTGAGCGTTGCCGGTACGGCTGCGAACAACACGTCGTTTGGTTTCGCAATCGGCGGCAGCGGCGGTACGGGCAACACCGCGGGCGAGGTCAGCGTTACGAGCGATTCGATCATCTCGACCAGCGGCAACGCCTCGATCGGCATCGATGCGCAATCGATCGGCGGCGGCGGCGGCAACGGCGGCATGAACGTCAAGGGATCGCTGAGTTTGAGCAATGCCAGCGCGTCGGCGAGCATCGGATTCGGCGGCGGCGGCAGCGGCGCCGATGCGAGCGCGGTCACGGTGACGAGCAGCTCGGGGTCGGAAACGTGGGGCATAACGACGCAGGGAGATAACGCCGACGGCATTCTCGCAGAATCGATCGGCGGCGGCGGTGGATACGGCGGCATCGGAATCGTCGGTCAGATCGCAAGCGCAGTCGGTCTTTCGTTCGGAAGCACCGACGGCGGCGGAAATTCCGGCAGTGTTTCGGTGACCAACAGCAGCAGCATTTCGACCGGCCTCGACGATGCCGGCACGATCACCGGAAACTTTGCCGGCGCGATCGTCGCGCAATCGATCGGCGGCGGCGGCGGCGACGGCGGCTTTGCGATCTCGGGCGGTATTTCGGCATCGGGCAGTGGTTTGAGCGGACTCTCGACCGCATTCGGAGCCGCGGGCGGTGCGGGCGGTGACGCGTCGAGCGTAAGCGTTACGAACACCGCGAGCGAGTTATCGACACTTGGTGCAAACGCGGATGGTATTCTCGCGCAGTCGGTCGGCGGCGGCGGCGGCAACGGCGGCTTCGCGGTTGCGGGGAATCTCAGCTCGAGCAGTTGGGGACTCAGCATTGCGATGGGCGGCACGGGCGGCAGCGGCGGATACGCCGGCACCGTGAGCGTCACGAGCACGAGCACGATACTCACGCAAGGCGATTTCTCCGGCGGAATCGTCGCGCAATCGCTCGGCGGCGGCGGCGGCAACGGCGGTTTCTCCGTCTCCGCGCAAGGCACGACCGGCACCGCGGTCGGTTTTTCGATGGGCGGCGGCGGCGGTTCCGGTACGTATGCCGACGCGGTCAACGTCGTCAACACCGGCTTCATCAACACGGCGGGAAATTCGGCGGACGGCATTCTCGCGCAATCGGTCGGCGGCGGCGGCGGCAACGGTGGGTTCTCGGTGCAAGCGACGCTCACGCAAGGCAGCGCGCTTTCGATTGGATTGGGCGGCAGCGGCGGCAGCGGTAGTAACGCGGGTACGGTCTACGTCACGAATCTCAACGATATCATCACCGGCGCGATCTACAACGGTTCGACGCTCACCGTCGACGCGAGCGGTGAAGGTACGTCGTCGGCCGGACTCGTCGCGCAATCGATCGGCGGCGGCGGCGGTAACGGCGGATTCAACGTAAGCGCGGGCTTGAGCGGCGGCAACTCGTTGACGATCGGTCTCGGCGGTAACGCCGGCAACGGCGGGGACGCATCGACCGTCAACGTCACCAATGGTTTGTCATCGACGAATTGCACGACCAATCCGTCGAGCTGCCTGGTGATCGAAACGTTCGGTGCGCAATCCGACGCGATTCTCGCGCAGTCGGTCGGCGGCGGCGGCGGCAACGGCGGGTGGGACGTCGGCGCGTCGATCGCCGACGGCACTTCGCTCGCATTCAATTACGGTGGAGCGGGCGGCGACGGCGGCACCGCCGGATCGGTAACCGTCGCGAGCAATACCGATTTGTATACCTACGGCGATCAATCGGCCGGCATCGTGGCGCAATCGATCGGCGGCGGCGGCGGTAACGGCGGCTTCAGCGTCGGTGCTGCGCTCGGAACCGGAACCTCGCTCGCGCTCACGTTCGGCGGAACCGGCGGCGACGGCGATACCGCGTCGACGGTGCTCGTGACGAGCGGCACCGCGCAATCGGCCGTGCAGATTCAAACGCAAGGCACGAACTCCGACGGCATTCTCGCGCAATCGATCGGCGGCGGCGGCGGCAACGGCGGCTTCGGCGTTGCGCTAAGCGCGACCAGCGGCGATTCGTTCACGTTCGGTCTTGCGCTCGGCAGCAACGGCGGAAACGGATCCACCGCGTCGAGCGTCACGGTTGCGAGCAACAGCGCGATCGTCACGATCGGTGACGAATCCAACGGCATCGCGGCGCAGTCGATCGGCGGCGGCGGCGGTAACGCCGCATTCGACGCGGGCGGATCCGTCGCGACGAGCGCGATCGCGGGCGCGTTCAATTTCGGCAGCGGCGGCGCAGGCGGCGACGCGGGCGTCGTCGAGGTAAGCAGCTACGACACGATTCAAACCTCGGGTGAAAACTCGAATGGTATTCTCGCGCAATCCGTCGGCGGCGGCGGCGGATTCGGCGGAACATCGCTCGCCGACACCGCGATGGGACTCTTGCCTTCGGGCGTGGGCAGCGCACCCAACGACATCGGATTGAATCTCGGCACCGCAAACGTGACGTGCGCATCGTGCGGCGGCAACGCGGGCGCGGTCTCGGTGACGAATACCGGCGCGATCGAAACCGGCGGCGATAACTCGAGCGCGATCATCGCGCAATCGATCGGCGGCGGTGGCGGCAACGGCGGCTTCGCGATCGGCGCGGGTCTCTCGAGCGATTCGGGTGTCGTCGCGAACATCGGACAAGCGATCGGCGCGCCGGGCGGCGCAGGCGGCAACGGCGACGCGGTGAGCGTGAGCAACACCGCGCAGCTTCTCGTGACCGCGGGTTCGCAATCCGACGCGATCCTCGCGCAGTCGGTCGGCGGCGGCGGCGGTGCGGGCGGATGGGCGGTCTCGGGCAACGTTTCGCCGGGTTGGGGCATGAATCTCGCGATG
This sequence comes from Candidatus Acidiferrales bacterium, assembly GCA_035507275.1. GTDB lineage: Bacteria > Vulcanimicrobiota > Vulcanimicrobiia > Vulcanimicrobiales > Vulcanimicrobiaceae > Aquilonibacter. The sequence goes on along the minus strand of DATJOG010000035.1, from coordinate 26,203 downwards.
GGCGGTTCGGGCGGCGTCGGCGGCGATAGCTGTGCAACGCTGAGCGCGACCTATTGCGTCGCGGTGACGAACGCGAGCACGATCGAAACCTCCGGCGATCTTTCGAGCGGCATCGTCGCGCAATCGATCGGCGGCGGCGGCGGCAACGGCGGATTCGCGATTGCGGCGCAAGGTTCCGAAGGTCTTGCTGCTAACGTGGCGGTCGGCGGAAGCGGCGGTTCGGCCGGTGACGGCAGTTCGGTCTCCGTCGTCAACAGCGGCGTCATTCTCACCGGCGGAAGTTTCGTCGGCAACGTGTGGACCGCGAACGGCAGCGACGGTGCCGAAGGAATTCTCGCGCAATCAATCGGCGGCGGCGGCGGTGATTCGGGCTTCGTCGTTGCGGCGAGCGCAGACACCGGCAGCAACGCGTCGATTGCATATGGATCGGGCGCGGGCAGCGGCGGCAACGCGTCGACGGTGAGCGTGTCGAGCACCGCGAGCATCGAAACCTTCGGCTCGAACGCCGGTGCGATCGTCGCGCAATCGATCGGCGGCGGCGGCGGTAACGGCGGCTTCGCGGTCAACGCGTCGATCAGCGAAAGCAAATCGGTCGGCATGGCGTTCGGCGGCGACGGCGGAGACGGCGGCGCGAGCTGCGGCGGCATCACGACGACCTGCGTGAGCGTTACGACGGGAACGGCGACGAGCGCGATTACGATTCTCACCTCCGGCAACGAATCGGGCGGCATTCTCGCGCAGTCGCTGGGCGGCGGCGGCGGTAACGGCGGATTCGACGTTGCGGGCACGATGGCGGAGGGCGGTTCGTTCACGCTGGGCTACGGCGGCGACGGCGGCGACGGCAGCAGCAGCGGATCGGTCGTCGTCACGAGCAACGCGAACATTACGACCGCGGGCGATTCTTCGGCGGGTATCGTCGCGCAATCGATCGGCGGCAGCGGCGGCAACGGCGGATTCAGCGTCGCAGCAGATTTGTCGACGTCGAACGCGTTCGCGCTGAATTTCGGCGGTGAAGGCGGCAACGGCAGCAGCGCGTCGAGCGTCACCGTGAGCAGCGCGAACGACGTAATCTATACGAGCGGTGAAAACTCCGGCGGTATCGTCGCGCAGTCGATCGGCGGCAGCGGCGGTAACGGTGGTTTCGCAGTTGCAGCGGTTGCGTCGACGAGCGATGATTTCTCGTTCCCGCTCAATCTGGGCAGCGACGGCGGCGATGCCAGCACCGCATCGAGCGTGACCGTCACGAACGGTAGCGTGATCTGGACGCAAGGCGAGAATTCCGCCGGCATCACCGCGCAATCGATCGGCGGAAGTGGCGGCGACGCCGCCTTCCAAGTCGCCGGTTCGCTTTCCCCGAGCGCCGGCGCCGGCGCGTTCGCGTTCGGCAGCGGCGGTGCAGGTGCGAACGCCGGCGCGGTGAGCGTCACGAGCACCAACCTGATTCTCACGCAAGGCGATAACTCGCAAGGCATCCTCGCGCAGTCGATCGGCGGCGGCGGCGGATACGGCGGACTTTCGCTCGCGGGAACGATTCAAGCAGAAGCATCGAGCCTCACCGGATTCGATCTGGGCGGCGCGTCGTGCGCTTCGTGCGGCGGCACGGGCGATGCCGTAACCGTGATGAACTCGGGCAACATTCAAACCGGCGGCGCGAACTCGAGTGCGATCGAAGCGCAATCGATCGGCGGAGGCGGCGGCGACGGCGGATTTGCGATCGGCGCGGGGCTCTCGAGCGAATCGGGCGTCGTGGCGAACATCGGTCAAGCGATCGGTGCGCCGGGCGGCAGCGGCGGTTACGCAGGTGACGTCAGCGTCACCAACACCGCAGCGCAAGTCGCGACGTCGGGTGCGAACTCCGACGCGATTCTCGCGCAGTCGGTCGGCGGCGGCGGCGGTAACGGCGGCTTCGCGATCTCGGGTAATATCTCGCCGGGCTGGGGACTCAATCTCGCGCTCGGCGGCGACGGCGGTGCCGGCGGATATGCAGGCACGGTCAGCGTTGCGAACAGTGCGATGATTCAGACGACCGGCGATGCGTCGGTCGGCATTGCCGCGCAATCGATCGGCGGCGGCGGCGGTAACGGCGGCTTTGCGATTGCTGCGCAAGGCTCGATGGGAACCGCTGCAAACATTGGCATCGGCGGCGGCGGCGGCAGTGGAAATTACAGCGACGACGTCGGCGTGACCAACAGCGCGACGATCGTCACCACCGGTGAAACGTCGGTCGGTATTCTCGCGCAATCGATCGGCGGCGGCGGCGGTAACTCCGGTTGGGTCGTCGCGGGCGGCATCGATCAAGGCAACAACACCGACATCGCATGGGGCAACACGGCGGGCAGCGGTGCAACCTCCGGGTCGGTTGACGTATCGACGACCGCGAGCATCGCGACGTTTGGTGAATCGGCGGGCGCGATCGTCGCGCAATCGCTCGGCGGCGGCGGCGGCAACGGCGGTTTCGTCGTGGACGCCGGTTTGAGCGGTGGAAATTCGCTCAGCCTTTCGATGGGCGGCAGCGGTGGAAGCGGCGGCGCGAGCTGCGGCACCGCCGATAGCGCTGCCACCTGCGTCAGCGTCGGCGCAGGATCGACGAGCAGCATCGTCTCGCTTCTGACCGAGGGCGATTCGTCCGACGGCATTCTCGCGCAGTCGATCGGCGGCGGCGGTGGTAACGGCGGCTTCGACGTTACCGGCACGGTCTCGCAAGGTACCTCGCTCTCGATTGGTTTGGGCGGCAGCGGCGGCGGCGGCGCTAGCGCGGGCAGCGTCGAGGTCGACAGCTACGCAGACATTGCAACGCTCGGTTCGAATTCGGCGGGAATCGTTGCGCAGTCGATCGGCGGCGGCGGCGGCAACGGCGGCTTCAGCGTCAGCGGCGACGTCAGCGGAAGTAAATCGTTTGCGCTCGCGTACGGCGGCAGCGGCGGCGACGGCAACACCGCGTCGAGCGTTACCGTCACGAGCGGCACAGCAAGCGACGCAACCTCGATCTTCACGAGCGGCGATTCTTCCGACGGTATTCTCGCGCAATCGATCGGTGGCGGCGGCGGCAACGGCGGCTTCAGCGTCGGCGGAACGGTGAGCGAAGGAAAGACGCTCGCGCTCGCGCTCGGCGGGGGCGGCGGAACCGGCGATGATGCCGGCGCGGTGACGGTCACGAGCTACAGCACGATTGCGACGAGCGGTGAAGCCTCGGTCGCTATCGCAGCGCAATCGATCGGCGGCGGCGGCGGTAACGCAGCGTTCAACGCGAGCGGTTCGCTCACCACGTCGGGTGCAAGCGGCTCGTTCGGATTCGGCAGCGGCGGAGCTGCGGGCGACGCCGGCGCGGTCGCGGTGACGAGCGGCGGTACGATTCAAACGACCGGTGAAAACGCGACCGGCATTCTCGCGCAATCGATCGGCGGCGGCGGCGGTTTCGGCGGCGTGAGCCTTCTCGGCACGCTCGCGTCGGCGCTCGGCATGGACTACGGCAGTTCCGACGGCGGCGGCAACGGGAGTACGGTGAACGTCACCAACTCCGGCAGCATCGCGACGTACGGCGACGAAGCGGGCGCGATCGTCGCGCAATCGGTCGGCGGCGGCGGCGGCGACGGCGGTTTCTCGGTGAGCGCGGGATTGACGACGACGGGCGGCGGATTGAGCGGGCTCACGCACAGCTTTGGCTCGAGCGGCGGCTCGGGCGGTAACGCCGACGACGTCACGGTGACCAATACGTCGTCGCTGGTGTACACCGCCGGTTCGCAATCCGACGGCATTCTCGCGCAATCGATCGGCGGCGGCGGCGGCAACGGCGGATTTGCGGTTGCGGGCAACGTTTCGGCGGGTTGGAGCATCGGCGTTGCGATGGGCGGTTCCGGCGGTACCGGCGGAAGCGCCGGCACCGTGACGGTGAGCAACAGCAGCGAGATCGTAACGGCGGGCGCGCTTTCCGGCGGCATCATTGCGCAATCGATCGGCGGCGGCGGCGGTAACGGCGGATTCGCGGTGGTTGCGACCGGCTCGACGAGTTTCGCCGGCGATGTTTCGATGGGCGGCGCGGGCGGCGCCGGCAGCAACGCAAACAACGTCAGCGTTACCAATAGCGGTTTGATCTATACGACCGGCGACTCCGCAAACGGTATCGTTGCACAATCGATCGGCGGCGGCGGCGGCAACGCGGGCTTCGCGATTGCGGCTTCACTCGATCAGGGCAACTCGGCGACGGTTGCATACGGATTGAGTGGCGGAAGCGGTGCGGACGCCGGCACGGTGAGCGTCGATACCGAAGGTGACGTGATCGCGAGCGGCAATAACGCGAGCGGTGTCATCGCGCAGTCGATCGGCGGCGGCGGCGGCAACGGCGGCTTCAGTTTGAGCGCCGGCTTCACCGGCGGCGGTTCGCTCGGGCTCGCCTTCGGGGGCGCGGCGGGCGGCGGCGGTACGGGCGACACGGTGACCGTGAACGCCGGCACGTCGACCGCGGGCGTCGTGATTCAAACGACGGGCGTGGAGTCCGACGGCATAATCGCGCAATCGATCGGCGGCGGCGGCGGTAACGGCGGCTTCGCGGTCACCGGTGCGGCCTCGAGCGGTCCCTCGCTCGGATTCTCGATGGGCGGCAGCGGCGGCAGCGGCGGCGACGCGGGCGCGGTCACGGTGACGAGCGGCGCGATCATCGCGACGAGCGGCGATTTCTCGACCGGCGTGCTCGCGCAATCGCTTGGCGGCGGCGGCGGCAACGGCGGGTTCGACGTCAGCGGCGGCGGCAGTACCTCGGTCACCGGAACGGCGGCCCTTGGCGGCAGCGGCGGCGCAGCCGGCAACGCATCCGACGTGACCGTGACCAACAGCGGACAGATCACGACCGGCGGCACGAGCGCCGCGGGCGTGATCGCGCAGTCGATCGGCGGCGGCGGCGGTAACGGCGGATTCAGCGTCGCCGGTTCGTTCACGCAATCGAGTGCGCTCGCGGCCGCGATCGGCGGTAACGGCGGCGGCGGCGGTAACGCGGGCAACGTCACCGTGACGAACAACGGCAGCATCGGCACGACCGGAAATTATTCCGACGGCGTGATCGCGCAATCGATCGGCGGCGGCGGCGGTAACGGCGGCTTCAGCGTCACCGGTGCGGTTACGGGATCGTCGTCGCTCACGGTCGGCATCGGCGGCAGCGGCGGCGTCGGCGGTAACGCGGGCAACGTCACCGTCACCAACAACGCGAACGGCGGCGTGATCGAAACGTCGGGATTCGAATCAGTGGGCGTGCTCGCGCAATCGATCGGCGGCGGCGGCGGCAACGGCGGATTCAGCGTCGGCGGTTCGCTCGATAACGGAAGCGCGGTGAACTTCGATCTGGGCGGTAACGGTTCGGCGGGCGGAACGTCGGGCAACGTCACCGTGACCAACGCCGGAACGATCGTGACCAGCGGCGCTCTCTCCGACGGCATCATCGCGCAGTCGATCGGCGGCGGCGGCGGCACCGGCGGTATCGCGCTTGCGGCGGGCTACAGCAGCGACGGCGGCAACCTCAGCATCGGACTCGGCGGAACCAACGGCACGAGCGACGACGACGGCGGCGTCGTGACGGTGACGAACACCGGCATCATCTCGGTAACCGGCGCGGGTTCACACGGCATCTTGCTGCAGTCGATCGGCGGCGGCGGCGGCACCGGCGGTCTGGCGGGAACGCTCGAGAACGCACTGGGCGACGACGCAACGCTCGCGCTCAACGTCGGCGACGCGGGCGGCGATTCGCTCGGCGCCGACATCAGCGTCACCAACAGCGGCGAAACGCTCACCGACGGCGCCGGCAGCGATGCACTGCTGCTGCAATCGATCGGCGGCGGCGGCGGCGACACCGGTTATGGCTTGACCACCGATCTCGGCTCGACGGCGAAAGCCGCGAACCTCGCAATCGATATCGGCGGCACCGGCAGCGATGACACCGGCGGTACGGTGACGATTACGAACACCGCGCCGATGCAAACGCAAGGACAATATTCGGTCGGCCTCTTCGGGCAATCGATCGGCGGCGGCGGCGGCAACGGTGGTGTGACGGCCGACGGTACGTTCACGACCAGCAGCGCCGCGACGCAATTCGATGTTGCGGTCGGCGGCTCGGGCGCGACCGGGAACGACGCGATGGCCGTCAACGCGAGCGATCAAGGCACCGTGCTGACGACCGGCGATCTCTCGTCGGGCATCGAGATGCAATCGATCGGCGGCGGCGGCGGTAACGCGAGCATCGATGTTGCGGGCGCGTTCGCGGGCAGCACGGCCAAGAACGCCGCGGTCAGCGTCGGCGGCACGAATGGAGAAGAGGGCAACGGCGCAAGCGTAACGATCGACGCGAGCGGTGCGATTCAAACCGGCTCGACGAGCGCGGGCACCGGTTTCGCGTCCGACGGAATTCTCGCGCAATCGATCGGCGGCGGCGGCGGTAACGGCGCGTTGATTGCCGACGTTGCGCTGGGCACGAGCGGCGAAGCGACGACGACCGATATCAGTGACGTCGTCGGCGGCGCAATCGGCAGCGGCAACACCGTCGGGATCACCGCCTCGGGCACGATCACCACGTTCGGTCTTGCGGCAAACGGCGTCGAAGCGCAATCGCTCGGCGGCGGCGGCGGCAACGGCATCGTCGAATTCGACGCGCAGAGCGCGAGCGGTTCGAACAGCGCCGGTGCAACGATCGCAACGAACGTGACGCTCGGTTCGAGCGGTTCGAGCGATACGGGTGATGCGGTGACGATCGCGCACAGCGGCGGCGAGATTTACACCGGCAACGACGCGTCCGACGGCGTGCTCGCGCAATCGATCGGCGGCGGCGGCGGTTCGGCGGTTATCGCGATCGGCTCCGCGGTCGGTACATATGATTTGACGGCGGGAATCGGCGGCACCGGCGGCACCGGTAACGACGGCGGCGCACTCAACCTCACCAACGGCGGCACGATCGTGACGGCCGGCAATCTCTCGAACGCGATCTTGGCGCAGTCGATCGGCGGCGGGGGCGGCACGCTCGACAATGATTACGCCGGTGCGACCAACGCGAGTTTGACGATCGGCGGTAACGGGAGCGAAGGCAACGGCGGCGCGATCACGATGTCGAACACGGGCGGCGTGCTCACCACCGGGCAAGACGCGGCCGGCATTCTCGTGCAGTCGATCGGCGGCGGCGGCGGCGTTTACGCGGCGAGCACGCTGAACGCGGGCGGCGGCAGCGTCGCGCTTGGCGGCAGCAACGGCGCGACCGGCAACGGCGGCACGGTCGGCATCACGAACTCGGGCACGATACAAACGACCGGCGACGGTTCGTACGGCATCTTCGCGCAATCGATCGGCGGCGGCGGCGGCGCGGCGATCAGCGCGGGCACGACCGCGATGCAGACCGGCGGCAGCGGTAACGGCGGCAACATCACGATCCTCAACACCGGCGATGTCGACACGCTCGGTACCGGCGCCGACGGCATCTTCGCACAGTCGATCGCCGGCGGCGGCGGCATTGCGGGCGTGCCGGGTTCGGCAACGACCGTCGGCAGCGCCGGCGGAACCGGAAACGCCGGCAACGTGAACGTAACCGAGAACGGCACGATCATCACGGAAGGCGCGAATGCGTACGGCATCTTTGCGCAGAGCGAGGCGGGCAGCGGGACCGGCGGCAACGTGGACGTGACGGTGAACGGTTCGATCTACGTCACCTCACCGAGCGCGATCGGCATCCTGGCGCAGAGCACCGGCAGCGCCGGCCAAGGCGACGTCAGCGTTACGCTCGCGGCCAACGGTGTGATCGTGGGCGGCGGCGGCGCGGGCATCTCGAACTGCTGCGCTGGCGCGACGAATCCGTCGACGAGCGGGAGCAGCAAGAGCAACTATCAGACGCAGACCGATGCATCGCGCACCGACGGCAGCGGCTCGAGTTCTTCGATTGCAAGCGGCGCCGCGATCGACTTCGTGGGCGGCATGAACAACTCGCTCGTGAACAACGGCGTGATCACGACGCTGACCGGCATCGGCGGTTACGCGGTGGTGGCGAACGCAGGCGACACCGCGATCACGAACAACGGAGTGATGGTCGGTTCGGTCTCGCTGGCGGCGGGCGCGAACAACTCGTTCACCAACACGCAGAACGGCACGTTCATCATGGGGCCGATCGTGAACCTCGGCGCGGGAACGTTGACCAACGCGGGCGTGCTCGCGCCCGCCGGAATCGGCAACATCGGCACGACGACGCTCACCGGCAACCTGACGCAGACCTCGACCGGCACGATCGCGGCCGACATCAACTTCAATTTCGAGAACAGCACCTACGATCAGATCAACGTGAGCGGCAACGCCAATCTGGCGGGCACGCTCTCGCTCTCGCTGCTGAACATCGCCGACGTCGCGCCCGGCGTGCACGAGTATAACATCGTGACGGCCGGCGGATCGCTGACCTCCGCGCTGAACCTCGTCGTGCCGGCTTCGGTAGTGTCGACCTACTCGCTGATCAATGACGGCGGCGACATGACGCTGCGGCAGGTCGTGAACTTCTCGCCCGCTTCGCTCACCGGCAATACGGCGTCGTTCGGCAACTACATCGCGAAGCTGCAAGGCGGCGGTTCGTCGGCGAAACTTTCCGGCATGATCGCGCAGATCTTCGCGGCCGATACGCCTGCGCAACTCACGCAGATCTACAACGAGCTGACGCCGGCGAGCTTCGGTCCGATGGAAGCTTCGACGCTGCTCAACTCGCTGGACTTCTCGCAGCAGATGATGACGTGCAAGGCGCCGGAGACCGACTTCGCTTCGATTTCGCGCGGCCGCTGCGTGTGGGGCAATCTCGATACGATGCAATCGACGCAAGTCGAGAACAGTTCGGCGGTCGGCTACAACGAATATCAGACCGGCGTGAGCTACGGCTTCCAGAACGTGGCGAGCCGCGACGGGCGCACGCTGTGGGGAGCGGCATTCACCTTCGGCAACGACAATCTGTATGCGAACAGCGCGTCGATGTGGGGCACGCGCTTCCTCGCGGGCGTGCTCGCAAAACGCGAGACGCTCAAAGGCTGGACGTACTCTGCCTCGATCACCGCGGGTTCGGCCAACTATCAGACGCGCCGTACGATCATCTTCCCGAGCCCCGAGATCTCGACGTCGGAAGGAACGACCGGTTTCGGCGACTACTCGACGCCGCCGGTGACGCCGCTGGGCGGCGGTTCGGTCGCGGTCTTCAGCGGCGGTCTGCGCGCGGATAAATACATGCCGCTCTACGACGGATTTGCGTTCACGCCGTACGTTTCGCTCGACGAATCGCGCATGAGCTTGAGCCCGATGTCGGAGAACGGCGCGGGTGCACTGAGCATCGATACGACCTACTCGGCCGACTCGTTCCTGACGATCCAACCCGGCTTCGAGCTGGGCGGCGTCTTCAACTCGAAGCGCTGGCAGATCCGTCCGCACGTCGATTTCTCCGTGACGCATTTCATCGGCAACAACAACGTCGGCTTGCCGTCGCTGCTGCAAGGCCAGCCGGCGTGGCTGGGCGCGCTGACGTTCAACAACGCGATCGATCACACGTTCATGAGCGTTGCGCCGACAGTGGACATCGGCGGCGCCAAGGGCTTCGATCTGCGCCTCGGCGGCAACTATCAGTTCAGCAACCACTTGCACAGCGGCACGCTGTATCTGAATCTCTCGGAGAAGGTCGGCGCGCAGCCGCCGGCGCTGCCGAAGTTCTAAGCCTACTTGAGGCGGTCGTAAACCTCGGAGAAACCGGCGAGCGAGAGCGACGCCGTGACCGCGTGTTCGCCGAGATTGTTATCGAGAATCGCGTACGTCACTTTCATATCGCCCTTACCCGCGCGCATCGCCGCGAGCAGGTCGCCGTTGATGACGCCGGTTGCAAAACAGCCTTGCTGCGAGCAAGTGAGGAACGAGAAGTTCTGCGAAGGGCCGCCGATGCTGACGACGACCGGCGTGCGCACCGACGTACCCAGCGGCACGTTGACCGTGAGGTTCGTCTTACCGTCGGGCGCGGGGGTGAGGTCGAAACCGATGATGAGCGCCCCGGATCCCGACTGGAGGATCTGATCGCGTGCGTGACAGAGCAGCGAGCTCTTCATGGGGTCGCACTCGAGGCGCCAGCCGGTAACGGCCACGCTCGCCTGCTGCTGCTGAGCCTGGGGCGCCGGCGTTGCCGCGTACGCGGGAGCCGCCAAAGCAAAAAAAAGGAGTAATGCGCAAGCGTTCTTCATGAAGGCGGCCTTCGCTCGCACGGTCGGGCGTCCTCTGCGGTTGACAGGCCCCTCGCGGTCGCGTAACCTACGTCATGTTCCCTTGGCTGCGCATCACCCTGAGGTGCGAACGCAGCGAGCCTCGAAGGGGCAAGGGCACCCTGTGGCGCCATCGTCTATCGGCTAGGACAGCCGCCTTTCACGTGGCAAAGACGGGTTCGATTCCCGTTGGCGCTACCAAAATAGTCCCTACGCTGTAAGGGTTTTTCGCACCATTCGCGGCGATTAGACCCTCAAATCTAACAGCCGTCTAACGGATTGCAGCGGGCGCGTTTAAGCCACGATCTTGGCGAACGCCTCCGCTGCTTCTGCATCTCGGTCGCGGTAGACCGTGATGTAGCGGTCGTAGGTGATGCTAATGTCGCTGTGACCCAAGCGCTTGGAGATCACCTCGATCGGTACGCCGGCTTTGGCAAGCAGTGAGGCGTGGGTATCCCGGAGATCGTGAAAGCGAATCCGTCGCACGGCCGACCGCTTCATGAAGTTGCGGAAGGCTGAGCTGAAGAGCCACGGTGCGATCGCTGTGCCGTCCGGCTTGGCGAAGATCAGATCCTCGTCGTGATACGCCGAACCCATCGCGATCCGTTCGCCGGCTTGCACCGCCTTGTGGCTTTGCAGAATCGCCAGCAGCGGCTCCGCGACGCACACCGTCCGAACTCTGTCGTTCTTGGGTCGTTTGTAGATGCTACCTGCTCGTTTCGTATCGCTTAGCGATCGGCTGATCGTGATGACCCGCTGGCGGAAGTCGATATCTCCCCAGCGCATCGCCATGATTTCGCCCAAGCGGGCTCCGGTGTAGAGCGCGAACGCCACCGCAGGGTAGAACGCAGTGGACGCCGTGATGTAGTGACGTGCGGTACACCGGTTGGTTGGATTACGAGCCTCTCGTAGTAGGTGGTGGACTTCGAACTCCGTCAGAACCGCTGATTCGGGCTTGACCACCTTCGGCAGATCGTCGGCATCGAGCGATGCTCCCGGACTGCGAAGGATGACTTCCCACTTTACGGCTCGACGGAGAACGTTGCGCAGAAGTTCCGCGGCGTGCCGGACGGTGCGCGGACTGATCGATCGTTTTGACCATTGAGCGTAGGCTGCGAGAATGTCGACCGCCTTGACGGCGGCGACTTTCTTTGTTCCAAACGCCGGCCGCAGGTACAAGCGCAGCAGGCCATCGTAGCGCTGCAGCGTTGCTGGGGCCAAGCGATTCTCTTTGGCTTGCATGAAGCGATCGAACAGGTCGTTCATCGTCATGTCGGCGCTCACGGTTACTTCACCGGCCAAGACGGCAGCTTTGCGCTTCGCGAGAAGCGCTTCAGCTTGCGTCTTCGTGACTCCGATAAGAGTCTCGGTCTTTTGCCGGCGTTTTCCGTTTGCCGAAATGACGTCGTACACGATGCGGAACTTCTTGTCTCCGATTTTCCTAAGGTACCCCAAGGACGTTTCTCCTACGGGGTCCCGGCACCGGATGTATTCGCCACGAGGCCGAGGAATGCTTCGAGCGCCTGGCGCGTCACAATGATGCGCCGCGTCGTTACACGGATCGACGGCAGCTTGCCGGAAGCGAGCAATTCGTACGTCGCGTTGCGCCCAATCCCGAGAACGCGCTGAACGTCCGCCGGCGTGAGTATCTCACCTAATTCGGTGAGCGAAGTGGTTGCTTTCATGATGCGGCTCGCAAGAAATGAAAAACCCCGAGCCGAGCTGCCCGAGGTTTTTGCCCGCAATATTTTGCGGGTAAAAGTTGAGTGTTAGTGTGTACCGATATTATCCCGCGTCGCATCGCCAACGTCAACCCTCTCGAATGTCGCTCCACTAAAGCGGTACGCGCTCTTCACAAGCCGGTTTCCCGCCACCAAGGCTAACGCACCCAGCTTGCGCGCGCAAGGCGACCGCTTCGCGGCTCCGCTTCGCTTCGGCCTTGCGCGCGCAAGCCGTGAGCATTGACATCTTCTTGCGGCAACCGGCAGGTGCCGCGGGAGGAAAGCAATGGACAACACAGTCAGAGCCAAGATCGCCGGCATGCGCAAGTTGCGGGAGTGGACTGTTATGCCGACGTCGGACGACCGCATCATCGTTCAGACTGACGGCGCGATTGGAATCTTCGATTGGCGTAACGGCAAAGGCCGGTTATGTACGAAGGGCGGATACTACCCGCATCTTCGGATGGCGGCGCCTTATATATTTCCGCTCGATTTCGTGCGTGCATGTTTGCAAGCATGCCCTAGCCTAGGTGGTACGCACGCGTTAGGTGACGGAGCCGTCATCGTTGAAAACACCGTGAGAATCGACTAGAATACGCCGATTCGGAGTTTCGTTTTAAGGAAGCTTGTGTAACATTTTGCATGCCTGCACGTTATTCAATGTAACGAGCAAAGCCAAGCGAGCTAAAAGGAGGGTCGCGATGACAAGCTCCCATCCGATCGCTCGGGTGAATTCGATCGGAAAGACGAGGCATGGACGGAGGACCAACCGACCGCCTCGCTACGGCGAGGACGAAGCTGCTGCGCGCGATTGCAATTCTTCAACAGCGGCTTCGAGACGACGCACTCGAGCGCGTAGTTCGACTACCTCGTCGTGGAGAAGGAGAGCGCCCTCTGCGGTTTCCAACTGAGCCTGCTCAAGAGCCGGAGCGGCTTTCCGGCCCTTCCGACGCCCACGACTTTCCTCCGGAGGACGCGCCGCCAGCTGCGTAGGCGGTTCTGGCTCGCCGGCGAGGTACCAGGGCGAGACCTTGAGCTCTTTTGCCAGCCGAAGTGCCGCCTGAAGCTTTAGGCTCTTGATGTCGCCGTTGCGCATCTTGCGAGCCGCGTCGGCGGATACGCCAAGGACGAACCCCAACTGGGTGTCGTTCAGACCCCGGACAAGCTCTTTGAAGCGTTTGCTGAAACTCGCAACTGCCACGGGATTAGGATACCATAAGAGGTCAATAGTTTCTTATTGACCTTTATCCTGACTTTGTTATGATACGGGCAAGAAGTAAGAGGACGCCATGCCTCTCCGGGCTGCGCCCCTGCCTCCCTCCACATTCAGGCATGGTTCGATATGGATTCTAATGGCCGCCCTGGCCCGTCCGCCCATCCCGGCGACTACTCGCAACTGAGCGACGAGCAGCTCCGCTCGGCGATCCGCTTTACCGAGAAGCGCCTGCGCTGGACGGAGGAGGAGCACGTCGAGCTGACGCGCGCCTATCAGGGCGAGATCGACGCGATGCGCAAGCATCTATTCGATCGGATCCTTTCGCGGATGATTACCGGCGCGGCGCCGATATCCGAAGAGCAACGCGATGACGTCACACGTGCCCTGGAGCGTGCCGCTTTGCCGCCCGAGGCCGTCGCGCAGCTCATTCGAGCCACGACCAAAGGTCGCGCCGACCAAGTTACGGCGTTAAATGAAATCGAGGCGATGGCGTTGCTGCTTCGCTTGGAGCGAGAAGCATGAATGCGCAAGTCGTGCGCCTCTCCGACGAGCAGAGGGTGTAACATGGCACACCACGAGCAACTTGACTGGCTACGCAATCACGGTGTACAGATCGACCACAAAGGCCGGATCATCGTCAGCCTCCCGACCGTGCCTGACGACGAGATCTATGGCGTCAACGACGGCGAGGACCGCGAGCCGTCGATTCAAGAGTTGATGCGGCGCGATGTCAAGGTCCGCACAACTGGCTCACGCGGCCGCCGGAGGCGCGGTCACCCAAAGAAAGTCCAGAGCCGCCAGGCGGCTCAGCCTCAGGAGTGCACGTCTCCACGAATCGGCCGGCCGACGATCGGTTCGGAAGTGCGCGTCTACGTGCAAACGTCGATTGCGCAACGAACGCGGGAGATGCTCGCGAAGCAGGGGCTCACGCTCGCCGACGTATTCGACGACTATGCGCGGAGCCTGCCCGATGCTTCCTGACGACAGCGTTCCTATTGATTCGCCGCTCGATCGAGCGCAGGCCGGTCGCCCAAAACTCGGACGTCCGCGGAGGGTCCGCATAACGACGACGATCGAGCCTGCAAAACTCGCGCTTTTGCGTGATTACGCCAAACGAGAGCATAAGTCTCTCGGGCAACTCGCGGACGAGTATGTCGACGAGCACTTCTCTCCGGAGGATTCGTAGACACAGCTGACGCGAACGAACGCGCCTGGCTTTACTCTCTATAGATTCGGTCAAGCTCGAAGAAGACGTCGATCCACTGTGGCCACCCAGCATCGACGAACACGTCGACGATGTCCATGATACCAGAGAGGGCGGCAAGATCGGTGGAAAGGAGCCCCCGATGTTCGCGGATGTAGCGTAGCGTAAACGCCCGCATGTCATCTTCGGCTAGGTGATCGGACTCGATACTCCCGGCCGCGCTCCTAATCGCTAACGCCGCGATCCTCAGCGCATCGCTAGGATAAGCCTCGATGGCGCCGAGTAATGTCTTTACAACGTGGTACGCCGTCCCGGCATAAGGAACTGAGGCTAATTTCTCAAGTAGCGGTTGCAAGAGTGCAAATTGCTCCGCGTCGATATGCCCGCTGTCGGAGAACAGTCCCGTCGGCGTGCCGCGTTCCATCGTGCCCGACGCGAAGTAAAGCCGTTCAGCGGCGTTCCTCACGATACGGATGCAGGCTTCGAGCGTTCGCCGATCACCATCTCCGTAGGTGTCCACGTTATTGCCGTTCGCTACTAATAATTCTTGAATGCGAACTTCGCAGCGAGTAATGATCTCTAGTAGCATGGGCTGCGCATGTTGCCGCTCGTCCAATGGTCTGGATTCATGGAGGTTGTCGGCAAGCACTCCAGCGAGGAGCACGGCGACGTGCGGGCGTCGCCACGGTTCACGAGCGAGGTCGGCGAGACGGCTCCCATCGTCATGACCTCCACTCCTCGAAAAGTAGACCATCGCGTTAAGAACACTGCGGATCGTGGTTTCCGCGCCATCGGGACGTTCGACGACGCAATCGTATGCCGCATATGTCAGCCTGCGACTGACCTCGGGGCGGCTTGGATTTAGGCGCAGTGCGATATCGAGGCCCGAATGAACGACACCGATCGCTCGGTCACTCACGCCTAACTCGGCGAACTCGACAGCCTCGTCTGGTCGGATGGCTACGAGTGCACGTGACGATAGAATCGCTAGATTCCGAACATTTGCACGCGGGTGTTTCGTGAGTTGCCGTAGGCAGTCGACGATGCGCGGATCATATCCCCGTTGCAACAGGTATCCGAGTGCGAGCGCACCGTCCGCAAAGCGCCACGGTGATCCCCAGCTTAGCGTCTCCTCGTTTTCATCGCGTTCGACGTCGACGCTGACCGGGTCCGTATTCGGATGAGCGATACTTTGAACCAGTAGGTTAATCAATCGTGGGTGATCTTCCAGAGTTAAAAGTTTGTGTTCGAGGCCACCACGAATGAGGGCGCAGATGACATCGAGCGCGTGGCCGCGAGCCTCCGGCGGTGCGTCCACGGCGGCGGTCTCAATACGATCGATTGCTGGCAATATCGCGGTGCCATCCGGCGGGTTCTGTCCACTGGCAAACGTGAGGAGAGGCCGCGCTGCATCAATGGAGCGGGACAACGCATCGCTCGCCCCGGCGCTACGCGCTCCTTCGCTGAGTCGCGGCGCGAACGCCCATGTTCCCGACAAGGTGCTCCCAGACAGGGTAAGCTCTCGTTCGCGTAACGTCTGCGAAGCGGCTTGAGCATGGGATGCCTCCGCTATCGCCCGAAGTTCCGGCGTCACGATCGCCTCAAGCGAAAGTTCACGGGCGAATTGCGCGCGTCGACGACTGCGATACTCGACGTAATCTCCCTCGAGACCATCATGCACGATCCCTAGGAGTGCGGCATCAATCGCGGCACGCAGTTCGTGTGTCAAGCGCGGATATCCCAGGCGAAGGTATTCTGCCACCGGTTCGCCGAGCTCAAGAGCAAGAAGGACGCCCTCACAGGCGACTAACGGCGCGATGATGGCTGCGGTCTCATCGGTAAGACCGGCGTGAAGCAGCAACACCCGCCACATGTGCATTCCGTGCACGTCAGCGGAAAGGGAATCGTACGTGAGCCGAAAGAGCGCAGCGTCCCCTGCCGAAAGGCTGGACCGCAAGCGATCTTCGAAGCTGCGGATCATCGTATACCAGGGGTCGTGCGCGTACGTCGCTGTGTCGCGAATATTGCTGTGATCATGGCCAAGAACGATGTTTCGATCACCGGTGCGGACCGTCACGGTCTGATACTGCCGGCGATGCTGCGCTTCGTAATCCAGCACAAGCGCAAGTGCCTGCACCGCGTGCTGCGGGGACTCTTCCAGAAATCGTGGGAAGCGCTCCCCGAGCGCCCATCGCGCGGTTGAAAGTGTCTGCGACGCCTCTTGCACCATTGACATTACCGCTGAGCGCCGGCCGATATCAATTTTACCCTCGCCTACGCTAATGTTCGAAAAGACAGCGGAATAAATCGCGACGAGAGCCTCCGGATCGTGTAGCGCCTTCACTTCGTAGGCTAGAGGTTGCAATTCATAGCGACCGTGTCGTTCGATCCGCTGGCGATCCAACAGTCGATCGAGATAGGGTCGCGAACGCCGTGGTGCAACATCATACGTCTTGATGAAGCTGCTGATCGCCATGCCCGTGAGCACCGGATCATGCGAGTTGGGACGCAATTGATGACGAAGGAAGAGTCGCGCAGCATGTGCGAGGTCGACGCGCTGCTCGGTAGTTGCGCTAGCGTCGCGGAGGCACTCATGCAGTAGCAGCAGCCCGTCGTGTTCGTGATCTGGAAGTTGTCGCCCCATCGCTAATGCCAGTCCGGTCCACGGACCGGCAGAAGAACCGACAATCGGTAGACCGCGCTGATGCAGATATATCAGATTCCGAACGAGGTATCGGACTGCCATGTTGCCGGCGTCATCGGTATGTGCTAGCAGCCACTCGACATCCTGAAGGTCGCGGCTACATTCGACGACGGTACGTGTGGTAGCCATCAGTAGTGTACGGCGTTGCCGACTCACGAACAAGTCGCGCAGCTCGTCGTAGAAGTTTGCGCGATTCCGTTCCCACAGATCGGCTAAGCGCAGTCGGATGCTGGGCAAAGCAAAGAGGGCGAGTTCGCGGTCGCGCTCGAGAAAGTGCGCTATCGATCCCGTTTGCAGGGATAGCCGATAAACGGCGTAGTCGAAAATGATTGCGTGAGCGAAGGCCCCATATTCGTCGTACCGTCCAAGTTTCGCAAGTACGCCATCTGAGAAGAGCCCTTCCGCTGCGTTGTCGCTCGGAAAATCTTCTAGCGGTGCTCGAAGCTCCCGTCGCGAGAGCATCAGTGTGCACACTCCGCGAAGATGCGACTCGCGTTGCGCCGCGGTCCCAGTTTCGGTACGCGCTCGGACACGCGCGGTCCACCAGAGATCAAGCAACTGTACGCGATTGCGAATATGAGAGAGATCCACGGTTAGGCCAACTGCCGCAAGTCGCGCCGCAATGCCAAGGTTGAACGGATTACGCAGCAGGTCTCTTAAGTCGGCCGTCGCCCCTGATAGGAGCGAAGAAAGCGCTGCGCTTTGTTCCGCGAGCGCTGCAAAATCGTCGTCACCAAGGCCCCGCACCACGACATGCGCTACATCGGAGAAGCGATTGTCGGTCAGATCAGAACGAATCGGGGCAGACCCGTCGACGGGGAATAACCCGCGAAGCTGCAAGGCGCTTTCAAGGTCGTAGTCCCTTGTCGCCGCTAGGACGTGCCACGGCGTCGGTCCATTTCGAACATCGCGGATTACGCGTAAGAGCGTGTCAAACGAGGCGCTCGCACGCATTGCATCGAGACCGTCGATGATCAAGAAGCCCGGTTGCGCGCCTTCTTCCCAACGGAACAGCACTTCTTCGAGTGTATGGTTGAGGCCGAAGCACGATCGCGGGTCAAGAAGTCGGCGATCGGTGGCGTCGAGGAACACTACGCGTTCGTTACTGGTATGAAGCTGCTCTACGACGTCAAGCAGAACGGCGGTCTTCCCTGCGCCAGCTTCGGACACGAGAAGCAAGTTGCCATCGCGCAGCGCCGCCACCACATCTCGCACGACCGCCCGGTCGATATGCAGCAGGCCCGCGTCGGGCGTCGAGATCGTTCGCCCGACGGCGGCGCTACCGATGGTGCGCTCCGTGTTCAACAGTAGCGCGGCGATGTCCGCGGCGATGTCGGGTACCGCGCCGTGCGTAACCTCGAGTTCGGCGGTGCGTTCTGCGTCGGCCTTCCACGCTTGTAGTAGCCGTGCTGTATAGCGCGTGGTGTCGCGGTCGATAATGCGACTGCAGGTTTGACAGAGCCAGATGCCGTTCTCAGCGGAGCTGCGTTCCGCGGGAGTCAAACTCTCGTCGTAGCGAGGTCCACCCCGAGCAGCCGCGGTTATGTGCGCGGCAACCCCGATCCGAATGACGGTCGTTGCTGCCTGTCCGGCACCCACTGTCGCGTGACGGCAACTCTGACGCGAACAGCGATAGCCGACGCGCTCTGCGAGCAGGCGCGAAACCGGTTGAGGAAAGTCGTCGCGCTGTCGACGGCGTCGTGGTGTTACATCCAACGCAATCTCCAGTAGGTCGTCATGCTTCCGTGCCCTTTATGCCGAAGGTCCTCTCGCGCCACGACCACGCGCTAAGCATCTGTGTGGCAACGTCGATTTGTGCTGCGACGCCGGCGGCCCACGGAGGCGCTAGCTCCCCTGCGAGTGCAGTCTGCGCGCGACGGCGGGCGTCGTCGGTACTTCCCGAAATCACTAAGCGGTCGCCGAGTGCCCAGTCGGAGCGCGTATACCATCCGCGCACGGGCCGTCCGCGTTCATCAAGTGCGGGAGCGATGTACTCTCGGCGGAGGGACTTGCCGAATGCGAACGCTTCTTTTGCGATTACGGTGGCAAGTTCGCGAGGCGTCGTTCGGCGGCCGTGGCGGGCCTCGAGGTGTGCGCGCAGCTCTGTCGCCGGGACCGGTGTATAGACGTTACATAGCGCATCGAGAGCGAGTTGGCGTAGCGATGTGCGCGCTGGCGTGAATCCCTCGCGAGCGATGCGATCGGCCGACCACGAGGATACGTCGTGCGGTACGTTCGCGCGCGGCGCCCAGAGGTATAGTATGTAGGAACTTTGCAGCGGATAGCCGGCTGCGCTTACGATGCCGAGCGCGTAGCCGGTCTCGATGCAGCGCAGCCAGTCGTATCCAAACATATCCGTTTCGTCGAGGAGCGTGAGGCCGTTCTCTCGCGCTAGATCATGGACAGCTTGAAACGCATGCCAAAGCCGTGCGTAGTTTGTACGCGGCGCAAAGGCGTGGCGCAGCACAAGATCGGCGGCGCCCATCGCTGGCACGCGCAGCACCGCCCGTCCCTGCGGCGCACGAGGGTGTATCCAGACTACTGACCAGCTATCGTCGGGACCACGCTCGGGCTGGATTGCTGCGGCGAGAGCTGTTATGTCCGGTTCCGGAAGATTCCAGATGGACGCCTCCAGGGCAAAGTGGGCACGAATCTGGGCAGCATGCCGTTCCGCGAGGTCTCGCTGGCTAAATACTCCTCGATACTGCACATCGGGAATCATGAGGAAGTATTCAGCGTGCTGGTAACCGACTCCTGCCTGACTCGAACGCTTGTACGGCCCGCGGCCCATTTCTGGCCGGGGCCGGCTCCCTGGGGGGGCGTGGACACTGGTAATCTGATGAATCGACCGTCCGCGGGACTTCAGAAAATCCGCGCCTTTCACGCCCGAGTCCCTCGCCGTTGACGATGGGATCCTAGCCACGTCCGTCGACGCGCGCAAGGACCGGCTTCCGGTCCTCACTGCGTTCCGGTCCACGCCTCTCCGCTTCGCTCCGTCCTTGCCCGCCTCGCCGGTCGCGGCTTTGCCGGACCCATCAACGGCGTGCGCCTCGGGCGCGAAAGGAGAATCGAAGATGGCTCAACTGTTTACGATCAAAGACGAACGTACGGTGTATTGCCGCGCAGCGATGAAAGCCAATGGCGGGGAGTGGAATCCGGTAACCCGCGAGTGGATCTTCCGCGATCAGGACGACCACGCAAACGCGGTAGCCGAACTGTACCGCGTGACGCGTCCGACCGTCGCGATGCGCGAAGCCCTGCAGGCGATGGTGACGGACGGCACAGGCGCTCTTGCGTGGGGGTTCGATCCCGCGGAGAAGCCGGTGGCGATCGACGACATGGACCGCGCCGAGGCCTCCAAACTCCTCGCTGCCGGCTACGCAGTGCGTCGCGTCCTCGGCGTGCATCCACTCGACGATGTCGAGCAGCCGGACGCCGAATCCGCCGTGTTCGATACCGCGGAGTTCGAAGAGCGCGAGCAGGCCCGCCGTCGTCGGCGTCGCGCAGCCTAGCGCGACATGGCCATCACGCTCACGGAGCCCGCCGAATCGGCGGGCTCTTCTCTTTCCCCGGCGCAACCGGATGTAGCGATCGCCGCCGTCATCGATGCGCTCTACGCGACGCGATCCGCGCGGAGTATATCGGTCGATGCAACGCTCACCAAGTTCGCCTATCCCGCGTTGCGCTACGCGCACGATCGGGGCATTCGCATCCATCTGTTGACGCGCCGCCAGCGCTATTGCGACGCATCGCCGGCGCTGGTGCGCTTGGGCATCGACGTCGATGCGTGGCCCGCGCCCCCCGCCGGCCTCTTCGTCGTCGAGGAGCGCATGGTCTACTTACGCTCGCAGTCGAGCATGACGATCGCGCACGAGTTCGCACACGGTTTAGATTGCGCGCTCGGAAACGGCGTTTACCGTAGCGGCATCGATCCGGAACAGCGCCGGCTCTTCGCCGAGGCACGCAACTTCGTCACGCCCTACCAAGCCACGGGCATCGACGAGTTCTGGGCTGAGGCAGTTCGCGCATTTGTGGAATGCAACGACCACAGCTCGCATTGGCCCAAGGCCACTCGCTCACGGCTTCAGCGGTTGCAGCCGGAGATGTACTCGTACGTCGAGCGGATTCTCAACGTCGAGATCCCGCAGCACGTGCGCCGCGACGTTAAAAAAGGTTGACGCGTTGGCCTATCGTGCCGTCGCGCCTTCACGCTCTGCGGCGCTCGACAACGAGCGCCGCAGTTCCTTTCACACCACACAATCATAGGAGAAAAACATGCCAAGAAACGGAAACTCTCGTTCAAACGGACATAAACCCAGCGCCAACGGAGCGCACAAGAACGGCGCCAGCGGCACCGCGATCGCGACCGTCGAACCACCGGCGCTCCCGACCATCTCGCGCTCCGAGGCGAACAAGCTGCTCAAGCAGCGCGCGCAAGAGCTCTATCACGACGCGCGTGCGCAGCGCGACGAACGCATTCGCCAGTTCGAAACCGAGTACGGGCGAGCCGATCGCATCGACGCGTCGCTGCTTCGCGACCTGCAGCAGTTGCAGGCGCGCTTCGCGGCAATCGGCGCCCGTCAGTTCAAGTACGGCGCCGATACCGAGCCGAAGGTCTCCAAGTTCACCAAACAGCTCGGCGACATCATCGGCGAACTCAGCTCGCATCTCGCGACGGAGCGCGCGCTGGAGCTGTTCGCGCCCGTGGAAGAGCGCGATTACGTTGGCGTCGGCAGTACGATCGGCCGTAAGGGTCTCGACGAATCGGTCCTGGCTGGATACAGCATCGTCGACGATCCGCTCGGCCCGAAGAACGTCACGCCGACGCCGGTCAGCGAAGACGAAGATGAAGTCTGCCTCCACGACGAGGTCGAAGCCTACGAGGACGACCCGGGCCGTGCCGCGTGCGTCGAATGCGGTGAGGAGTTCGAAGTCGCCGCCGCGGGCAGCGCCGAGAGCAAGTGATGGAAGAACAAGCGGTCCCGGTGAACATCCGGGACCGCGTTCCCGGTCTCACGACGGCGTTTCTTCACGCCGCGCATGAGCTTGCCATCCGGCGTGCGGCGCGCGACGCACACCGCAGCGAATGTGCGATCGACGCGCTCGAATGCAGCATCTGCCGCATCCATGCGGCCCGCATCGCCGAGGCGAAGGTGGCGCTGCGCCGCAATCCGTTCCCTTAAAGCCGACGTACTCCGCCTTGCGCGGGCGAGCATCATTGCCCGGTCTTGTCGAGCGTCTGTGGGGGTGCGGCCTTGCCCAATATCTGTGCAAGGCCCTCTCCCGACAGCACCAGCTCCGAGCCGTCGACGCGATAGTCGAGCACCGTGCTCCCCAGCTCCTCCGTGATCTTGACCTTGCTCGGGGCAATTACTTCGTATTGCCCGGTTGACGTCGTGGCGTGATGCCAGCTAGCCGCCGCAAGCGCGTCCACTGCGACGATCGTTATCGTGTCTTGCGGCAAGAACTCCACCGATACGATCGCCGGATGCTTTGCAACCACGCGATGGTTCGTCCACGTTCCGATGAGCTGGTCGCCGCTCGAGCCGTGCGCGCAGCCGGCGATGAGCGTTAGCGTCGCGATGACGGGCCACGATAGCCTACCCTTCACGCGTGCTCCGGTTTCTTGACTTGCGCGGGTGGTGCCGCCGGCGGCGTTGGCGTGGGTGTCTTGACGACGGGTTTGCTCGCGGCCGGCTTTTTCGTTCTGCGGCTCTTTCGAGCCGGTTTCGCGCCCAGTTCATTCTTGCGGTGCCGTTGCAATGCTAGGCGCAGCGTACTCGTCTTAACCGGATAGCCGCTGTCGCTTATTTGCTTCGCAATCTCGGCATATGTGGCGCCGCGTTCTTGCGCCGTGCGAATCTTCGTTGCGATTCGGCCGAGCAGCAAATCAAGTTCGATGCGCGATGCGGGTCTGGGCGGCATCGCGTCGAGACCGTCGCCGATCTTTGCGATCAAGTCATCGGATAGCATTTTTGCCTCATTCTTGCCGTGGATTCACTCTCATACGAAACGATTGACTTTCCTATGGAGGTTGTTATGATTCTAGCATGGCCCCACATCCCACGCAGCAGGCAGGCTTCACGCTTCAGCGATTTTTCACGACGCAAGCCGGTGGCTGTGCGTACAACGCCTGCGGCGTCGTCCGCCCAGCCAGGGGAGCGGGGTCGCGCGTCCTTCGGCCGCGCTCAGCCCGCATTGGGACGGCCCGGTGTCGGGGTCGCTTCGCTCAGCCCGACACCGACCCGAACGGAGCCCGATGAACGGCAACGAGGTGCGTCGCCGCAACGAGCGGCTCTACGTGCGCCTTACGACGGAGGAGGCTGAGAAGGTCGCGTTCCTCGCAGACAAGCGGGGTCTATCCGTGTCGGATTTCGTACGGAAGACCGTGCTGCGCGGAGCCGGCCTGCGGGCACCGACCGGGCGCCGCTCGCTGCCGATCGAAGCCGCCGCCACGATTCGGCAACTCAGCGCGATCGCTGACGAGCTTCGCCGGCTACTCGCACTCGCTGAAACGAACAAGACCATTCCTGCGGACGAAGTGCGCGCATGTCTGTCGCGGGTACAGGCCGCAATCGCGGGGGTGGCCGCATGATTAGCAAGTCGGTTCCCGCGCGAGCGCGCACCCGAACCTTCGCGATCGGTATCGACTATGTGACGGCCCATACACACCAGCGCGCCGTGGCGGCCGCCGGCGCTACGTTCGAAGGCGGCGTCAACTACGCGAGTGCGCCGGAGAAGGCGGCGTGGGTGCATTTGCGCGGCGTCAGCTCGATCGAAACGGCAGCGCTCGAAATGGAAGCGGTGGCTGCGCTTTCCTCGCGCTGCCGCGATCCCGTTTATCACCTCATTATCGCGTACGCGAAGCACGAGCGCCCGACGCGCGAACAGGTTGTCAGCGATGCGGAGCGGCTGCTGAAAGCCATCGGCATGGAGCGCAATCAGTATGTGCTGGCGGCGCACAAAGACACCGACGACTTCCACGCGCACGTCATCGCGAACCGCGTCGGGCCGGATGGTCGCGCCAATGACCTGTGGCACGAGCGGATCATCCGCGAGCGCGTCTGCGCGGAGATCTCGGCGGAGCGCGGTTGGGATATTGTCGCCGGACGCCACAATCGCGACATCGTGCAGCGAATCGAACGTCTTCACGATCAGCCGGCTGAACCTGAACGGCGCATGAGCGACGGTGCGTATCGCCGGCTGCACAACGACGGTGTGCCGCCGTGGGAGGACATCGCACGGCCGTATGTGCTCGATGCAGCGGATCGCGCATCTAATTGGAGCGACCTGCACCGGCGGCTAGCTGCGCACGGAGTTATCGTTAAGCGCGTCGAGCGCGGTGGACGGATACAGGGCCTAGCGTTCTCCGAAGGCTACGATCGCACAGCGCCAGGCTGCGCGGCGTCGCGCATCGATCGACGCTGCGCGATGGCGGCGCTGGAGAAGCGTTTCGGTCCCTTCACTCCTCTTCAGCCAACGCCGGTCAATGAACGACCGGAGCAATGGGTCGACAAGGTTCGCTCGTCGGTCTTGCACGCTGTCGATGAGGCGCGTTCATGGGATGAGCTAAAGCAGAAGCTCGCCGGGCACGGCGTCGTGATAAAGCTGGTAGCGCGCGGCGGACGGGTGCAGGGTCTCGCATTTGCGCAAGGACACAGCCCGGATGCACCGGGATGCGCTGCGTCGCGCATCGATTCGCGCTGCAAGAAAGCAGCGCTGGAGCGACGCTTTGGTCCGTTCACCGACCAGGAGCCGCAACGCCGCGAGAGTGAGCCTCCAACTGGCGAGAAGCGGAACAGTGCTACGGGAAGCCATCGAGCAGTACATGCAGCTGGTGCGATCGTCGACCATGCGCGCATGCAATCGGAATACGCTGCTTATCGCAATGGTTTCCTCGGCGAGCGCGCGCACCTCGTCGATGCTCGATACGCCGCAGCGTGGGAGCGCGAGCGATCGCAACGTCAGCGCGAAGCACTGTGCCGGCGCCAGACGCGGCAGCTCCTGCGCAACGTGGCGCGCTTGGGAACACACGGTATCGTCGCACGCCATCTATCCTACTGGTCGATTGATGCGATGATGTCACGGCGCCGCGCACAGGAATACGATGCGGCGCGCGTTCGTTGGGAGTCGGCCAAGATCGTATTCGCATCAGAGCGCGCCGACGTGCGCAAGGAGAAACCCATGGATTATCGGTCATTCGTTGCGGAGAAGGCGCGCGCCGGCGACGACGCGGCGCAGCGCGTGCTCAGGACACTGACGGGTCAAAGAAAAGACCCGAGCCAGCGGGTGGTTTCGGACGAACAGCGCTCGGTCGCGATCGGCGAAGTCCGTGCGCGTCTTGCCGTAATCGCTGCGGAAGAGCAGGCACGTTATGAACGCGCACGCGTCGAGCGCGCGCGTCTATCGCCCGTCGAGCCCCCACGACCGCTCGATGAAGTGCTGTCGGCGGAGCGGCAACGTTTGGAGAAAAGCGTTGTCGATTCAACGGCCTTCACGAGCGAGGAGCGGGCCGAACTGAACAGACTTGCGGAACAACGACGCTCCTGGAATCCGTTGACGCGAGCAGCAGCAGCGAAGGGTGAGGCCGTCTTGCGTGAGACGCTACGAGCGCGGCAGGCGGCTTCCGTGTCAAAAGCAATGGCTGAGTTCGAAACTCGTGAGGCTCCGCAGATCGCGGGAAGTATAGCCGTGGAAGAGAGGCGTCATAAGGAGTATGTCGGCGCATCGATGGCGCTAGAGCGAGAAATGAACGGCGCTCGTGTCGCACTTCGCGAGAGAGCCCCAGTGGTCGAGCAGCAGCTTAATGTACTGGAGCGGGTTGGGGTCGATCGGATCGACGGCTATCCAGGCAAATCGACGGCGTCGCTGGGGCAGCTCGCGGTTGCAGTCGCTCAGCAGTACCGTCACATTCCTGATGCCGCGCGCGTCGAGGCAGAGCGAAACCTGCGCCGGCAGCGGTCGCGCGATCGTATGCGTGATTCAATCGCTATGGGAGATCGATAGTATGCTGGCAGTGATCTACTTGACGGTAACTGCGCGACCTGTTTCGCTGCGTCGCCTAGCTATGGTGTTCGTAACGATCTTGGTAGTCGCGAGCACTTTCCTCGGCGCGTTCGGGCAACGACA
>DATJOG010000034.1:0-16849 GCA_035507275.1 Candidatus Acidiferrales bacterium | reverse complement strand
TTCGCAAAATCTGCCGCATAATCTGCCGCCCGCTTTTTCCGATACAGGATAGGTGGAGCGAGCGCGCGTCAGAGAGCGGATGCTCAAGGCGTCACAATTCCCGATTGCGATACTGCAGGGCATCGCCGGCTGCGGAAAGAGCTTTGCGCTGCGCGATGCCTTGCGAAGCGAGTCGCGCCCGCACGTCATTTACGATGTTGCGCAGGAGCAGGCAACACTCTCGCGTTTCGTCGCCGGCTTTGCCGAGGTGCTGACGGCGCACGCACCGGGCGTTCGCGTCGCGTTCGCAAGTGCGTACGAGCGCGCGATCCTTTCGCAACAACCGGCGATGGCGCTCGCGCATTGGCTGCACGAGCACATCAAGGATCTCGATCTCACGATTGCCATCGACAATGCGCACCACGCGGAGAGCGTGCTCGTGCAGTCGTTCCTGGCGCACCTGATCGATCGCGGAGGTGCCGGCCTGCGTTGGATGATCGCGTGCCGCTCGTGTGACTATCTTCCGGTTGCAAATTGGCTCGCTTCAACGCGCATGGGGCTCCCGGTCGAAGAGGACGAACTCGCATTTACACCGGGCGAAATCGAACAACTCGCGTACGAGCGCCAAGCACCATTCGGTGCAGCGGAAGCACTCGATGTTTTTTCGCGAACCGACGGTTGGGCTACCGGAGTGGCCTTTCTGATCCAGGCGATCGCGGCGCATCGGCCGTATGGCGGCTCGGCGCGCGGATTCGAGCCGATCGTCGACTATGCGCTCGCAGATTGCCCCCCCGGTGAGATGCGCGGCCTCAAACTCGCCTCGCATCTCCCCGATCTCGCTCCGGAGGTGCTTCTCGAGCTTGGCGGAGACGCGCTCGTGCAGCAAATCGAGAAGCTGCGATCTCGCGCTTCGTTCCTCTTCGTCGAAACGCCGCCGGCGTTGCGCTTTCACGAGCAATTCCGCGAAGCGCTCCAACAACGAAGCCGTGAAGCCGATCCCGCGCTTCACGAGCGCGAGCATGAGCGCGCGATGGACGCGTTGCTCGCGTACGGTCGCTACGTCGATGTCTTGAGTTTTCGACTCGGCGGCGGCGTGTCGGGCCTCTTGAAAGCGCTCGACGAACACGGCATCGGACTGCTCGAGCGCGGCGAACTCGATCTCGTCGAGGCGGCAATCGTGCGAATTGACAAGGCGGGTGTCGCTCTGCCTGCGCGCGCGATCGCGCTTCGGGCAATCGTCGAATCACGACTCGGCCGTTATGACACGGCGGAAGCCTGGTTTAACCAGGCAATTGCGATGTCCGAAAGCGATGACGGACGCATGATCGAGATAAAGTACTTGTACGCGTGCGATTTGCTGCACCGCGAACGCGTCGACTGTATCAGCCTGTTGCGCGAGCACGTGGACGACCCGCGCGTCTCGCAGTCGCTGCGAGCCGGCATCCTCTCAGCGCTCGCGCAAGCGCTGCAACTCGAACATCAGCCTGAAGACGCGCTGCGTGCCATAAAGAAAGCCATCGAACTCGACGACGCGATCGGCGATGCAGAGCTGCACGCTCGCATTTTGACCAGGGCAGCATTCGTGCTGCATCTGCAGGAGGATTACGCGACCGCGCGCTCCTATGCGTCGACCGCCGCTTCGATTGCGAGCGAGTCCTCGGCCTACACCGTAGCGGCCGGCGCGCACAGCGTCCTCTATGTCATAGAATCGCACCTCGGCAACATCGACGCAGCGCTTTGGCATATCGAACAGTTGATGGAGAGCTGTCTCAAGAGCGGAAATATTCAGTTTCAGTTCTATTGCCTCGCGACCATGTATGAAATCGAGGTCGAGCGTAACAATACCGCCGCAATCGCGCGCATCGATGAAACGCTTGCTGATTTCGATCTCTATCTCGGCGCTATCGCGTCGGAACAAGCATTTCTTCCCGGCGATGCGATGCGCTCTGCGGCTCGCGGTGATTTCGAGCGCGCGTATCGCCTGCTCGAACCGACGGCTGCGCATCAAACGTCGGATGAGCGCCGAGCGCAGCGCTGGTCGGAGGTGGCGCTCTACGCAGTGGGCTGCTTGCGCGTCGACGAAGCCTTGCGCGCCATCGAGCAGGCGAACCTATCGCTTGAAGCGAGTACAGCTCCGGGGGCGCGCACCGCGCGAGCCCGACTGCTTCTGGCTCTCTCGCTCGCCTTCTTAGGACGCGAGCCGGAAGCGCGAGCGCTCTTGCGCGATGTCAACGAGGAAGCCGAAGTCCCCGATCGCATTCTTGAAATTGGCGAGGCTATCTCAGCCCTTTGCGACTACGCTTTCGGGGCGGAGAATCATCGCGCCGTAGCGGCTGCGCTCGAGACGCTTCACGCACATTCGCTCGGCGGGTTCGCGCGCGTCTTTGAGTCACTGCCCTCCCGTCATGCCCTCGTGGATCTTGCGATATGACGGTCGAGATCGCGCGCCAGGTTCGAATCGTCGGCGCCGACGTTGCTCGGCGCGTACTAGCGCGTGAGGGCCCGGCAGCGCACCGCACCGTCGCGGCCGAAATCGTCGCAGCAGAACTCTGCAAGCGCATCGCCGATGCCGTTGAGGAACGTGAAACAACGCAGCTCGAGGCGTGGCTCGAGGAAACGTTTCAGCGCTTCGGCGCACTGGCATATTTGCCGAGCGTCATTGAAAGCACAACCCTCGCGCTCATCGACGTCGGTCAACGTGAAGGGTGGCTAAACGACCCCGCAGCGTTACGGCAAGTAACCAGCGCAATCGGTCGATCCATCCACCAGCCGCGTTCGGTTACGATCGAAGCCTCCGGCGAGTCGATCGACGACATCGACATGACGATCAACAATCTCATCGCGCGACTGTTCGATAAGGATCGGCTCACGGGCGAACATTCGCAGGCCGTCTCGCTGTGGTGCGTGCGACTCGCGCGCAAACTCAATCTCGACGACGACCTTTCGTTGCTCGTGCAGCGTGGCGGCCTTCTGCACGACATCGGAAAGATTGCGACGCCCAATGAGATCTTGAACGCTCCCCGGCGCCTTACCGAAGAGGAGCGCCTTGTCATCGAACGCCACCCGGTCGAGGGCGCCGAGATCGTTGTAGACGTGCCCTCGCTTGCTCGCTACATGTCGATGGTGCGCTCGCACCATGAACGGCTCGACGGTAAAGGTTACCCCGATCGCCTCGGGCCGGGCGAAATACCGATCGAGGTCCGTATCGTCACCGTTGCCGACGTTTTCAACGCCATGATCGGGCGACGCCCCTATCGCCCGCCACTTTCACCGGTCATTGGGCTCGAGGAATTACGCCGGCATCAGTTGACCCATTTTGATCCTGAGATCGTGGAAGCGATGGTTGCGATAGTCGCCGACCACCGGCTTGTGTAGAGATTCTGTAAAGACCGCTCCCCATAAGGTTTAACTTAAGGCACATAACCCTCGCTCGGCTCGATACTTGAAGAGGGTGTGGTAACTTGCTTGAGGTCTATAGGGACGTGGGCGATGAGCCATTTTTTGAAACGGATTACGGGTCTCATGGTCCTGACGAGCTTGGTTGCTTGCTCGGGCGGCGGCATGCTTCCGTCTGCATCGCAGTCGGCGGCGCAGCAAGCGACGGCGACAAAGTCGTCGTCGAAAGCCGACAGCAGTTCGTCACTGCCGGCCGGCGCGCGGCCGATCACCGCCAACGCAATTCCGATTACGGCAAATGCGATACCGATCATCGCCAATGCGATTCCGATCGTCGGCCGTAATCTGCCCGCCAACTCGACCTCATCGCCCTCAACCTCGCTCGTGTGCGCACTCCTGACCGGCTCGGGATCGTGTACCGCGATTCGCCGTCTCGACGTCGTGCCCGAATTGGATCTCGTGCCCGCGCTCATCGCCGGCTTCCAGCCGCAGGACTTGTGGCTTGCCTACGGCGTTCCGTACACGCAAGGCGCGGGACAAACCATCGGCATCGTCGTTGCGATGAACAATCCCAACGCGGCTTCCGATCTCGCTGTCTATCGCTCGACGATGGGGCTGCCGGCGTGTACGACCGCAAGCGGTTGTCTGCGCTTCGCGGCAGAGGGTGGTTCGTCGACGCTTCCCGCCGGCGATCAAAGTTGGGGCGAAGAGATGTCGGTCGATCTCGACATGGCCTCGGCAATCTGCCCGCATTGCAATCTCCTCGTCGTCGAAGCGAATTCGTCGAACATCGAAGATCTCACGACATCGGTTTCAACCGCGATTTCGCTGGGCGCAACCGTCGTCAGCAACAGCTACACGACACCGGAAACGTCTGCTACCGCCGCAGACAATGAAAAGTGGAATCATCCGGGCGTGCCGATCGTTGCCGGCGCAGGCGACAGCGGTTACGGCGTGGGCTGGCCGGCAAGTTCGTCGTACGTCACGGCTGTCGGCGGCACGACACTGGTGCCGATTCTCGACGGTATCGCCGTGCTCGAAACGGCGTGGTCGGATACGGGAAGCGGCTGTAGCGGCTATATTGCCAAGCCGTCGTGGCAGCATGACTCACTCTGCAAGAAGCGTACCGTGAATGACGTCTCGGCAATTGCCAATCCGGTCCCGGGTGTCGCCGTGTACGACACGTACTTCACATCGAGCTCGGATCGCGGTTGGAATGTCTTCGGCGGCACGAGCGTGGCAACGCCGATCGTTGCCGGCATGTACGCACTCGCAGGAAACGGGAAGAGCGTCAACAGTGCGCAGGGTCTGTACAGCGCGTCCTCGTCATCGCTCAACAACATCATCCTCGGAGCGAACGGCCTCTGCTTGACCTATCTCTGTACGTCAGGGCTGGGCTATAGCGGCCCGACCGGACTCGGATCGCCCAACGGAGCCGGCGCTTTCTAGATCCGCAGCAAAATCTGCTCGCCGTCGAGCAGCGGAATCGTTTGAGGCGCGCCCTTGTAGGGCGCGCCGTTTACATACGCGCGCACGCGACCGCGATACGGGCCGAGCCGGGTAGGCGAAAGCGGCCGGCCCCAAACCGCGAAGAAATCGGCGAGCGTGAAATTCCCGCCCGGCGCTTCCACGTGGATCGTGCCCGAGTCGTCGTGCGTGTGCAGCCAATACAGACAGAGTACGAGGCCCGCGGCCTGCACGATCCCGATGTTCGCAGGAACGGTAACCGGCTTCCCTGCGTGTTCGATCGCCAGATGCACGTGAATGTGTTCGTTGAGCACCTCATTCGCGTTACAGCCGACCTGATGCGGTCCCACCGGCTGCCCCGTTGCGAGCGCTGCAACCAGCACGACGGCCCGAAGTCCCATAAGTGATCCATCGACATCGACGGGGCGTTCCCTAGGTGATGACGGCATTTTACGTCGAACGCCCCCGCTCTATGCGTCCTGTTTCGGGCGACGAGGAGCTGGCGGCTGCATTTGCGGCCAAAGAGCGCTGGGCATTCGACGAAGCCTACGCGCGGTTCGGGAAATTGCTGTATTCGACCGCGTATCACGTGCTCGGCAATGCCGAAGATGCACAGGACTGCGTGCACGACGCGCTGGCGCGCGTCTGGCGTTCGCCCGATTCCTACATGCGTTCGCGCGGTGCGGTGCGCAGCTTTCTCACCGTTTGCGTGCGCAACGAGGCAATCACGCGACTACGCTCGCGCACGCGCCGCCGCAAGCTCGAAGAGCGCGTGGCCGCGCAGCCCGCCGAGCACGACGAGATCGCGACCGTCGACGTCATCGAACGCGACCGTTTGCACGCGGCACTGCGTACGCTCCCGGCCGAACAGCGCCGGCCGCTGGAACTCGCCTATTTCGATTACAAAACGCACGTCGAGATCGCGCGTGAACTCAACGAACCGCTCGGCACGATCAAGAGCCGCATCGCCTTGGGTTTGCGCAAACTCGGCACGGCGCTGGGGGCGAGCGAATGACCGATCACCTGGGCGAACTCGCCGCACTGTACGCGCTCGGCCTGCTCGATACGAACGAGCAGCAGAACGCCGACGACCACCTGGCAACCTGCGACGCGTGCCGGCGGCTGCTCGCGCAAGCCGAAGCCGACGTGACGGCGATGGCGGCGTCCCAGCCGCAGTTCGAACCGCCGGTGCGGTTGCACGCTCCGCCGGCGCAGGCTGCGCCCGTGCGGCAGCGCTGGATCGCGGTAGCGGCGGCCGTCGCGATCGCGTTGCTGCCGATCGGTTACTTGCTCGAATCGAACATCGCAATGCGCGACTCGATGCTCGCCGATTCGCAAGCGATCGCAGCGGTCGCGAATAACCCGCACCGGACGGTCGCCTTCACCGGCACCGACGCCCGCGTGATGTACGGACCCGACGGGTCCTGGTACTGTATCGTGATCCGCAACGCGACCGCCCCGCTGCACGTGATGTGGCCGCACGACGGCACGCAGACGATGCTGGGAACGGCCGTCCCGCACGGCAACGTAGCGCTTCTCTTCCTGCCCAAGAGTCACCGCATGGATCAGCTCGCCCTCATGCAAGACGGGCGTATGGTAGGCCAGGCCCAGCTCGTTTTCTAGCCGAAAGGGCGCGGCATGTTCGGCATTGCCTTAAGCGCGCTCATGTTCACGGCGACGATGGAGCATCAGATCGACGATCTCGGAAGCCGCATCGTCGAGACCAAACGCTCGCCCGGACTCGCGGTCGGCGTGGTCGAGGACGGCCGCATCGTCTACGCGCACGGCTTCGGCTATGCCGATCTCGCGAAGCACGCTCGCTTCGCGCCGTCGACCCAAACTTACGTCGGTTCGATCACCAAACAGTTTACCGCCGCGGCACTGCTGCTCTTACAGCAAGACGGCAAGCTCAAGCTCGAAGATCCCGTCACGCGTTACGTTCCCGAACTCACCATCGCCAAAGGCGTCACGATCCGCGATCTGCTCGATCAGACGGCCGGCCTTCCCGACGAACTCGACCTTCGCGGCATCGACCAAGATCGAACCAAGAGCGTCAAACTCGCCGACCTCATCGCCGCGATGAACAAGATGACGCTCGTATCCGTGCCCGGCACGCAATTCAAGTACAATAATTTCAACTACGCGATCGCCGCGCTGATCGTGGAGCGCGTGAGCGGCGTGCCTTTCTCCGACTACCTCCAGCAGCACATTTTCATTCCGCTCTTGATGAATCAGACGTTCCTCGCCGGCGACAACGGCATCTCGCCCGATCGCGCAGCCGGTTATACCGGATCGGCCGGAGATTTCATCGCAACCAAACCGTGGGATCCGGCTTGGCTCTTCGGAGCCGGCAGTCTGGTGACCAACGTCTACGATCTCGCGAAATGGGATATCGGCATGCCGCTCTTGCTGCGCGTCGATGCAGAGCGCGACATGTTCACGCCGAGCAGTGCGTCGGGCGCGACGAAATACGGCCTGGGCTGGGTGATCGACGAGCGTTTCGGGCAGCGATACATTTGGCACAACGGCGAAATCGGCGGTTATCACGCAATGAATGCGCTGCTTCCCGACGATCACATCGCGGTGATCGTACTCGCGAACGTCGACTCGCTGCGCTCGTCGTCAGTCGTGCAGCCCGAAGAGGTCGCCGCCGACATCCTCGACATCGTCGCGCCGCCGCAGCGCGCCCACGTCGAAAACGCGATCGTTGCCCGTGCCAAAGAATGGCTCGGCCGCCTCGCCACCAGGAACATCGACCGCACGCAACTCACGTCGCAGTTCTCGGCCTATCTCACCGACGATCTGGTTGCGCGATCGAACTTCGCGGCGCTCGGAAAGCCGCTCGACTTCATACCGGTCGGCAGCGTGCAAGTAAACGGGAGCACGGTCTACGAGTTTCTGGTCCGTTTTCAAAACGGACGATTCATCTATAAATTCGGGCTGACGCCCGACGGGAAGATCAGCGAGATCTATTTGGCGCCCGGCAACGGTTAGTCGTCGCCGTCGGCCAAGCGGCGGCCCGTTGCTTCGACGACTTTACCGAGCATCGTGACGGCTTCCGCGCGCGTGGTATTACTGAACATGTAGCGCAAACGTTCGTCGGCGTCTTCGACGATGAGCACTGCGCGCCGGCCGTTGCGGACCGAAGCGATCAGCGACGTTAGATAGGACTCGTCTTCGGGCGCGAGCACCGATTGCTCGGGCCCCTCGAGAGAGCCTTCCAAAAGACGCCGCAATACGGCGTCGATGTCGCGAGGTACTTCCACGACTTCCTCCATGTTCAACGACCGTGATGTGTTATCGAACATCACAGCCGTTCAAACCCGTACCTCAATTATCGGCACTGTTCGGCCCAAGTTCAGCCCTCAAACCACGCATCCACATAAGGGCGATCAGCGTTTTCGCGTCGGCAATTTCGCCGCTTTCTACGAGACGCTGCATTTCGTCGATTGTAAAGTTTCGGACAACTATCCGCTCGTCGTCGTCGAGGTCCATACTGCCCGGCGTCAGCCCCTCGGCGTGGACGAAGTGCAGTACTTCCGTGCAAAATCCGGGGGTCACGTAAAAGCTGCCCAGAGGGCGGGCGGATGCTGCGCGGTAGCCGGTTTCCTCGGCCAATTCGCGCAGTGCCCCCTCTAAAATGCCTTCCCCGGGTTCGGCCGTCCCGGCCGGAATCTCCCATAATTCGCGGCCGGCCGGATGGCGGTACTGACGGACCAGCACGACGGAATCGGGCGAGGGGGTCGCGACGATTGCATAGGAACCGCGATGCTCGACGATATCGAGCCGCGCGACGCCGCCGTCGGCAAATTCGATCTCGTCGGTGCGCACGCGAAAGACGCGTCCTACGAAGCGCTCCTGCGATGAGATGACTTGAGGCGTATCATCCATAAACGTCCCTTTCGTGCAACGCTCCTCGATACTCGCCGAGATCGGCTGGCTCGCCTATTTCATCGTGATCTTCGCGATCTTGGTCTATCTGCTCAACATTCTTCTGGTACCGCACCATTTCAACTACATCGTGGCCAACGTACTTGCCGGCGGCCTGGCAGCAATCGTCATGATCGTGACGCGCGCGCGGTGGCGACGCTGACCGGTGCGCACGCGGAGCGAGTGCTGCGCGCGCGCGAACTCCAAACGGTCAAAGGACGCAAAGAGCACGGACGTTTCGTCTTCGAGGGACCGACCCTGCTCGATGAAGCGCTGCAGAGCGGCCTTGCAATCGAAGAGCTCTTCGTAACCGAAAAAGTGCTCGCGCACAATGCCGCCGTCCGCGAGCTGGACGCGCGCGGGACGCCCGTCTATCTGATCGACGACCGTACCCTGCGCAAGATCTCCGATCTCGATACCCCGACCGGATTGATCGGGGTCGCGCAGCAGCGCAGCGCCGGGCTCGAAGAGGTGCTCGCCGCCCCGCTCTCCCTCGCCCTGGCCGACCTGAACGACCCCGGCAACGTCGGGACGCTTCTGCGTTCGGCCGAGGCCTTCGGGATCGGCGGCGTGGTGCTCGGCCGGCTCGGGGTCGACCCCTACCATCCCAAGGTCGTGCGCGGGGCGATGGGCGCGCTCTTTCGGCTGCGGATCGCGGTAGCCGCCGCCCACGAGTTCGCAGCCGCGCTCGCGGCCGGCGGGGCGGAGGCGATCGGCCTGCTGGCCGAGGGGCCCGATCTCGCGAGCGTGCCGCTGCGCACGCCGGCAGTGCTGGTGGTCGGCCACGAGCGCCGCGGCCTGGGCGCCTGGGAGACCCCCGGAATGCGTCCGGCGGGCATACCCATGCACGGGCCGGCCGATTCGCTCAACGCAGCGACTGCTGGTTCTATAGGCCTTTACGTGCTTGCGCAACGCTGTCAAGAGAGCCTCGAAGGCTCGAAAAGTCAAGACTTCCCGCGTTAAAAGTCGCATGGTACAATCTCGGCATTCCCACGGGTTTTAGGCCGATTTCCGCGGCTGGAAGGAGACGTCAGCAAGCAATGGCAACCAGCGATCTCTTCTGGAATCTCTTCGCCCAAACGGGCTCGATCAGTGCCTATCTTGCCTACCGTCGGATCCACCCGGTTCCGAGTCCCGGCTGACCAAGAAGTCCGGATAGTATTCCCGAAGCGCCCGGTATATGGACCCGGGCGCTTTGAATTTATCCGCGCAACTCGCTGATTTGCAGAGCCGCTTCGAAGCGGCGCTCGCGACGGTTGCAGACGAGCGAGAGCTCGACAACGTGCGCGTCGCGTTTCTCGGCCGCAGCGGCGAGGTTACCGCCTTGCGGCGCGGCATCGGTCAACTTCCTGCCGCGCAGCGCCCCGAAGCGGGCAAGCTCATCAACGTCGCGGTCGAGCGCATGGAGAAGGATCTCGCGATCGCGCAAGGGCGTCTGGAGAACCGCGCGTTCGACGACGACCTTGCGCAGACGATCGACGTCACCTATCCGTCGATCATGCCGGCAACCGGAACCGTCCATCCGATTCGCACCGTATTACGCGACACCGCCGCGTATTTTCAGCGGCGCGGTTTCGCCGTCGTGCTGGGCCCCGAAGTCGAGCCGGACTACTACAATTTCGATGCGCTCAACATCCCGCCGACGCATCCGGCACGTGAAGGTTTTGATTCATTCTTCGTTACGCCGGCGATGCTGCTGCGTCCGCACACCTCGCCGATGCAGATTCGCACGATGCTCGCGCACAAACCGCCGATCGCGATCGTCGCGCCGGGGCGCTGCTATCGGCGCGACGCGGTCGACGCACGGCATCTCTTTCAATTCAATCAGATCGAGGGTCTGCTGGTTGCCGAGGGCATCCACTTCGGGCATCTCAAGGGTATGCTGACGGGCATGTGCCGCGAGCTCTTCGGCGAGGATCAGATCGTACGTTTTCGCCCGTCGTATTTCCCCTTCACCGAACCGAGCGCGGAGTTCGACACGACCTGTCCGAAATGCAAAGGCCTCGCCGATACCTGCAGCATGTGCGGCGGCTCGGGTTGGATCGAACTCGGCGGCTCGGGCATGGTGCATCCCAACGTCTTGCGCGAGGTCGGCTACGATACCGAAGTCTACACGGGATGGGCGTTCGGGTTCGGCATCGAACGCATCGCACTCGCGCGATACGAAATCGACGACATCCGCCGCATCGTCGACAGCGATCCCGACTTCTTGACGCAACTCGCCTAAGCAAGGACAACTCAGCTTCACCCATGCGCGTTCCTATCTCGTGGTTGCGTGAGTACGTGGATCTCCCCGA
This sequence comes from Candidatus Acidiferrales bacterium, assembly GCA_035507275.1. Classification (GTDB taxonomy): domain Bacteria; phylum Vulcanimicrobiota; class Vulcanimicrobiia; order Vulcanimicrobiales; family Vulcanimicrobiaceae; genus Aquilonibacter. Next base: position 5,780 of record DATJOG010000034.1, on the reverse strand, counting down.
AGATTCCCAAGCCATCGCCGACCGCTTGGCCATGCTCGGCTTTCCCGTCGCGGAGATCGTGCGCCGTCCCCGCATTACCGGTGTCGTCACCGGCACGATCGTTACGCTCGAAAAACATCCGAATGCCGATAAACTGCAGGTCGGGTCGATCGACGTCGGCGGCGAACGCCGGCTGACCATCGCGACCGCCGCAACCAACGTTGCGGCGGGCCAGACGATTCCCGTCGCGACCATCGGCGCGAAACTCCCACAGCTCACGATCGGTCCGCGCAAGATGCGCGGCATCGATTCCGAGGGCATGATGGTCTCGGCCGACGAGCTGGCGCTGCCGCCGGATTGGTTCGAAGACGGCATCCTTCAGCTCGACCCGCAGACGCCGCTGGGCGAAGACGTCCCCGTCTTCTTCGGCCTCAACGACGACGTGCTCGACGTCGAAGTGACGAGCAATCGCGTCGATGCAATGGCCGTCATCGGGCTCGCGCGCGAGTTGGCCGCCTCCTACGGCGTGCCCTTACGCCTGCCGTCCTTTGAGAATCCCGGCACCGCCGGCGACCCTACGCCGCCGCGCGTCACGATCGCCTCGCCCGACTGCACGCGCTTCGTCGCGCAGCGTTTCGATCGCATCGCGGTCGCGCCGGCGCCTGCCTGGATGCGCATGCGCCTCGCGCTCTGCGGCCAGCGTCCGATCAGTAATCTCGTCGACGTTTCGAACTACGTCATGCTCGAGACCGGTCAGCCGCTGCACTTTTACGACGAGGCATATGTGGCGGACCGGCACTTCATCGTGCGCGACGCGCGCGAAGGCGAGACGCTCACGACGCTCGACGGAGCCGAGCGAACGCTCACGCCGCAAGCGCTCGTCGTCGCAGACGAACGGCACGCGCTCGGTCTGGCCGGATTGATGGGCGGCGCCGAAAGCGAAGTAACCGATGCGACGCGCGCCATCATCCTCGAGGCCGCGAATTTCGCCGGCGCGCGCGTGCGGCGCATGTCGAGCGCGCTCGCGCTGCGCAGCGAGGCGTCGTCCCGGCACGAGAAGACACTCGCGCTCGCGCTTACCGACATCGGCGCGGCGCGCGCAGCGCAATTGCTGATCGCACTCGGCGCCGATGCGTACGCACCGCAGGCTTTTGGCACGACGCCCGCACCTGCCGAGACGATCGACCTGCGCGCGCGCGACATTCCGCGCCTGCTCGGCATCGATCTTCGCGCGGCGCAAATTGCACGGCACCTGCAGCTGCTCGGCTGCGAGGTTGCTATCGACGGCGAGACGCTGCACGTCATTCCCCCGCCCTGGCGTCGCGATCTGACGATTCCCGCCGATCTGGTCGAAGAGGTCGCGCGCATGGAAGGCTACGACGAGATCGAAGCCGTCGAGCCGTCGGTTCCCACGCACGCAATCTCGAGCGCTCAGTACGAACTCGAAGACCGAATCGCAACAACCCTCGCTGCACTTGGGTATCACGAAATCGTGACGTACGCATTACAAGGTAGCACGGTGCTCGACTCGGTCGCGCGCTCGGGGCTCGAACCAAGCCATAGCATCGTCAACGTGCTCAATCCGATGACGGAGGAGCAGCGCGTGCTGCGCTGGGCGCTCGGGCCCGGCATCTTCGAATACTTTGCCAAACTCGATCGGCCCTATAGCGTATTCGAGATCGGCCATGTCTTTTCACTCGACGAAGGCGTCGTCAACGAAGAGCCGGCGCTCGCGTTCGGCTTCGCTGCCGAACCGCTCGACGAACCCGCGTGGCGCGACCGTCATTTCTTGCGTCTCAAGGGAGACGTCGAGGCGCTGCTTCGCGCGATCGCCGGTGTCGAGGTGGAGACGGCGCGCGACGTGCGCGGCGGCTACCATCCGGGCAAGAGCGCCGTCGCGATGTATCACGGCCGCGAGGTCGCCGCATTCGGAAAGATCGATCCGCGCCTCTCGAAGGCATTTAGCTCTCGTCTACCCATTTACATGTGCAACGTCTACTTGGACAACGTGCCCGAATACCACCGTCCGGTCTATCATCCGCCCTCGCGATTTCCATCGACCTATCGCGATTTAGCGGTCGTGGTCGCGCTCGACGTCGACGCGGATCGTCTGAGCGCGGTCGTCCGCACGGCGATCGGCGAGCTTTGCACCGGCGTAACGGTCTTCGATGAGTATCGGGGCAAGCAGGTCGGCGAGGGGCGCAAGAGTCTTGCCGTGCGTGCTACGATGCAGCGTTTCGACACGACGATCACCGACGAAGAGGCCGACGCGGCGACGGCGCGTGCGATCGCGGCGCTGCGCGACGAACTCGGAGGGACGATCCGGCAGTGATTCTCGGGGTTCCCTGGCCGGACATCATCATCGCGATCATTCTCCTGATCTCGTCGTACAAGGGATTTTCGCGCGGCTTCGTCTCCGAGCTCGGCGGTGCCGTCGCCGTCGCGGCCGCGCTGATCACGCCTTGGTATTACAACGGTTCCTTCGACGAATGGATCGAGAGCGGCACGAAGCTCGGCCCGGGATCGGCGCACGTCATCGGCATGTTTCTCTGCGGATTCATCACCTACGCGATCGTGCTCGCGATCGCGTGGACGCTCAACCGTATAGCCAAGCTGCCGCTGCTCAACATCGGCAACTCGCTCGGCGGCGCGGCGATCGGATTGGCAAAGGGCGCCGTGCTCATTTGGCTCGTGCTCTTCATCGCGCTCTACTTCCCGCTCTCGCGCGACATTCGTTCCGACCTGCACGAATCTCGTTTGGCGCCGTTCTTCGTGCAAGCCGATCCGAAGATCGACGGCGTCATCGAATCGGTCATTCCGTGGTTCGCGCGTCCTGCACTCTGGCCGTACTTCCACCGGCATCACCTCTAGCGCACGACGATGAGGTGGGAGGAGCTGCTCGCAGCGTTTCGCTCCCTCGGCGGCATCGCCGACAACGTCCGCTTGGGCGACGGGCCGTTCGGCCGCGGCATTTTCCCGATCGACGCGAACGCACCGGCCCGCCTTTGGGCCCCCGACGCACTTCACGTGCGCGTTGCAGATATTGAATTGCAAGGCCGGCACATGTCGGTGAAAGACGCGGGATACGATCCGCGCGTGCGCAGCCTGTTCGAAGCGTACGAAGCCCATTTCGGCTGGGGAGCAGGCGGTTACGAAGAGAGCTACGCGAAGCAGGCGGCTTGGCACGCCCTCCCCGCCGGCGTCGTCGCCGCAATTCGGGAGACCGGGGCGCTCGCCCGGCCCGCGCAGCGTTTTCTCCCGCCCGACGACGCGCTCGCTCTTTCGGAGTATCTCGCATCGCGCAGGTTCTTGCGCGACGGCGAGTTTTACATCGTGCCGCTGATCGACCTCGTCAATCATTCCGGCGGTGTTCCGGGCTACGTCGTCGGCGGAGGTTACGGCGTCGCGGGAACCTTCCGTGATGAAGTGCTCGTTTGCTATAGCCCGAACGACGCGTGGAGCATCGCGCTCAACTACGGCTTCGCCGCGCCCGCGACCATCGCGTACAGCGTCGGCGCCACGATCACGCTCCCGGGCAGCATGCGGCTCTCGATCGCGCGCGAGATTCTCGAGCAGACCGTCGAACACAACTTGCGCGTTCCAACGGTGAGTACCTCCGGCGATCAAATCTTACTTTCGCATCTCGTGCTCGGCATCGAAAGCGCTAAGGACCTTCCCCGCGCGATCTTCCGCACCCTCACCGGACGCGCCGGCGTTTCGCAGTCGGATTACGTTTTTGACGCGATTGCGCAGTACAACCGCCTGCAATTCATTGCCCTGCTGCGGCTGCTGCGCCGGTATGACGGAGCGCTCGCGCGCACCCTCGAAGATGCGGTAATCAATCAGCTCGAGGCGCTCTGCGCCTGCATCGGAGCGAAGACCTTATGAGCGTCGTGTGGACCGCGTTTTTCGAACTCAACGCGGTCTTTTTATTGCTCGCGCTCGCGGCATCCGTCGCGACGCTCGCGTACGGTAACGGCGCCGCATTCGTTGCTGCTGCGGTGCTCTACGGACTCGTCTACGGGGTCTTCAACGCGTGGGTGCTGCTAGTGGAGATCCTGCGCTAAGCACCGTTGCCGCAGCGCCGACGCCGCTGCCGAGCACCACCGACGCGCCGCAATCGGCGAGCGCCAGCTCAACGGCTCCGATTGCGCCGAGCAGATCGTTCCCTCCGACGTCACCCATCGTGCCGAAGCGTACGATCTTGCCCGTCAGCTCGCCTTGACCGCCCGAGATCACGACACCGTAGCGTTCGCGCAGCGTCTTCAGGAACATCGCCGCATCGACGCCGTCGGGCGGATACGCTGCCACGACCGTTACCGAATGTGCGTCCGGGCGCGAGAAAATCGTGCAGCCGAGCGCTTCGAACGCTGCGCGCACCGCGCGCGCGTAGATCGCGTGACGTTCGAAGTTTGCCTCGAGCCCGTCTGCATGATAGCGCTCGAGCGCAATCGCCAATGCGTAGAACACCGAGATCGGGGGCGTCCACGGCGTTTGCCCTTTGGCCGCAAACTCGCGCGCCTTTCCAAGATCGAAATAGAACCGCTGCGCCTTGGCTCTCTCCATCGCGCTCCAAGCACGATCGCTTGCCGCAACGATTGCCACGCCAGGCGGCGCCGCGAATGCCTTTTGCGAAGCGGTCACGACGACGTCGAAGCCCCACGCGTCCATCGCAAACGCCGACGCGCCCAAGCCGCTCACGGAATCGACGATCGTTAGCGCGTCCAGATCGCGCGTGACCCGGGCGATCGCCGCCATGTCGTTCTGCACGCCGGTCGAGGTCTCGTTATGGGTGAGCAAAATGCCGCGAAATTGGCCCGCATCCGGTTTCTGCAGCCGCGCGCGCAAGAGGGCGGGATCGAGCGCGGCGCCGAGCGGCGTTTCGAGAACCTCGACCTCGCAGCCGTGCACGCGTGCAATCTCGGCCAGACGCTTGCCGAAGACGCCGACCGGAGCGGAGAGCACGCGGTCGCCGGGCGAGAAGCTGCTTGCAACCGCCGCTTCCAATCCGCCGGTCCCAGAAGAGCCGAGGAAGACGACGTCGCCGCTCGTACCGAAGACCGGTTGCATCCCGCGTTCGAGGCGCGCAAGCAGGTCGGCGAACTCGGGTCCGCGGTGATTGATCATCGGCCACGCCATCGCTTCCAGCACAGGTTGCGCGACGGGAACGGGGCCCGGGAGCAGCAGAAGCGTCTTCTTCATGCGGGGGTCTTCTTGATGGACACAGCAGCATCCGTTCGCCTCACGGCACTCGCCTCGTGCGGCGGCTGCGCGAGCAAACTCGGCGCAGCCGAACTCGCGTCCGTGCTGCACGGCCTGCCCTCGACCACGAACGATCGAGTCTTGCTCGGCTTCGGCACCGCCGACGACGCCGGCATTTTTGCGCTGCGCGAGGATCTCGCGCTCGTGCAGACCGTCGACTTCTTCACGCCGATCGTCGACGATCCGTTTGATTTCGGACGCATCGCGGCGGTGAACTCGCTCTCCGACGTCTATGCCATGGGCGGCAAACCGCTGACGGCGCTGAACATATGTGCATTTCCGGTGGAGAGTGTCGACCTTGCGATTCTTGCGCGAATCTTGGAAGGCGGCGCAGCAATCGCCAAGCAAGCCGGCGTTGCGTTACTCGGCGGACATACGGTGAAGGACGAGGAGCCGAAGTACGGCTGGGCGGTGACGGGCATCGTCGATCCGAAGCGCGTCGTCACGAATGCGGGCGCGCGTCCCGGCGACGTGCTCATCCTCACAAAGCCGCTGGGCACGGGCATCCTGACCACGGCGCTCAAGCGCGATCGCATCAG
>DATJOG010000033.1:0-21743 GCA_035507275.1 Candidatus Acidiferrales bacterium | reverse complement strand
GAACGTAGCGAAGTCCTGTCATCCCGAGCAACCGGCCACGCGTGATGATGACATGATCTCCCGCGACGGCGCCGACGAAGACGAGTTGCGCGTTTGCTGCCGCGATGACGGGGTCGTGAATCGAGATGCCGCGAGGGGTCGCGGCGCTCGGCGCGCCGGCGTTCAGTCCTTCGACCGTCTCAACCCATGCCTGTGTCTTTCCGAAGCCGTCGAGATACGATGGATCCTTGCCTTGGAACGTGACGACGGCGGTATCGCTCGTGAGCGCCGCAATTCTCGGGTGGTTGGCGTCGAATATGTTGCCCGAGATGACTTTCGCCGGCGAAAACGTTCGGCCGAGATCATCCGACACCGCAAGGCGAATCGTCGGCTTTAGCTCCGTTCCGAGCGTGAACCACACGACGTACAGGCGCTTCCCTTGTGCTAAAAGCGACGGCCCAGACTCTGGGCAACCGTGAAGTTTCCATCCATCCGGGCCAAGGCGCACCGGTTTTCCGAAGGTACGGCCGCCATCGTGTGATGTAGCCACGGCCATATCGCGCACGTCGGTTTCGTAGTTTCCACGGAACGCGACGTAAACGGTCTTCCCGTCGGGTGCTGCTGCAGTCGCCGTCCTGCAGCAGGCGCATGTGTGGCCGGCGATGCGCACGTTGCGCGCGAACGGCTCGCCGCCGGCTGCCCGAGCGAACCACACCTGACTCACGTCCTCGTCCTTCACTTTGTTGTTGCGCTCGTCTAAAAAGCTGACATACACGTCGTCGTGCGGCCCGGTTGAGATTCCGCCGAAGGCGATCGACTTTTTCGGCGATATGTTTTTATCGCGCACATCAGCGATAAACCATTCGGGGGCATCCCATCCGCGCTGCATTGCGGTTAAATGGTGCGTGCCCGAAACTTCGTCGGCCCACAGCAGATGTTTGTGCTCGTCGCGATCGATAATGAAGACCGGACCGCTTTGCCCGCCGGTGATCATGCTCGGACCCACGGGCGCCGAGCCGGTTTTCACAAGATGGTCCCCGTCAGCGGTCGTGCTGTACAAGTTGTATCCGGCCGATTCTCCGTTTGTCTGGGACACGCCCACATACAAACGCCCGCCCGGCGTCCACGCGAGTGACGGGTCCGCGACGAACGCTCCGCGCGGCCCGGCAACCGTAAATGCCGGTTGGGTATCGAACTCCCATTGCGGCGCTTTTGCCGCGCAAGCCGATAGGAGCCCTAACGAAGCGACGAACGTGACGGCGCGGGCGGATAACTTTCGAGCACCTTCTGACATTCGTGTTCCCTTCCGAACCGAGCTCGGAGTTCCCGCATCGCGCCTGGGCGGCTCGCCGCCCTCTTAACCGCAGACACTGCCCGACGCCAAGAACACCGGCAGCGTGATCGCCAGGATCGAATACGGCGCGAACGCGATCAGCATGCCCAGCGCAACGATCGCCACGCCGAGCGACGCGTCGAGGATGCGCATCGGCGGCAGAATCTTCTGCGCAGCGACGATCGCAGCGACCGCTGCCATCCACGTCAGGTCCATCATCCCGAGCACGCTCTGCATCACCATCAGCCCGATGCACGACGCCGCGCAGGCGGCGCCGAACCGCAAGCCGGAGACGTGCCCCCGGCACTGCACCCGCAAACTCCGCTTGAGCGGCGTAAGCTCGTAGAGTCCTGCGGCAATCGTGATCAAGCCCGCGACGAAGACGCTCGGCGGGCGATAGAGCACGTGCATCACCGCACCGATCGCCGCCCACATCGCAAGATACGATGCGAGGAAGAGCAACGCTGCGCGCACGCTGGTTCGCGCGCGCTGCACCGTTGCGGGCACCGCGGCGGGCAACATCATCGCTGCCATCATCGCGGCCAATGCGGTCATGACGGACGCTCCAGCGGCGCGCCGGCGTTGATCAGCACCTCGGTCCAGCGCGGGTCCGTCGGCGCGCTCGTATCGTAGTTGTCGTGCCAGTTCCACCACTCGTAAGGCGGCGATTGCGGATAGCCTTCGGGCGAATCTTCCCACGTCTCTTGACGTCCCAGCGGCGTGATATCCAGGTAACTCCAGGTCGATCCCATCGCTTCGTCGCCGCGATCGTTGATGAAGTAGGTGCGAAAGATCTTCTCGCCGTCGCGAATGAAGACGTTGTGGCCGTGCCATTCGTCAACGCCGAAGTCGGCGTCGAAGCCGTCGGTGATCGTATACCACGGCATCGTCCAACCCATGCGCGCCTTCACGCGCGCGATGTCGGCCTGCGGCGCGCGCGAGACGTACGCCAGCGTCGTGTTGCGCGCGTTGAGATGCGCGAGGTGCGCGACCTGATCGGCGCCGAGCGAGCACCCGCGACACGCATGTTCGGGCCACCCGAAGACGCCCGGTTCGAAGAACGCGCGATATACGATCAGTTGTTTGCGGCCCTCGAACAACTCGAGCAAACCGGCCTTGCCATGCGGCCCATCAAACTGATAGCTCTTCTCGACGGGCACCCACGGCATGCGCCGGCGCTCCGCCGCGAGCGCATCGCGGGCCCGCGTCATCGCCTTCTCCTTCACCAGCAGCGCTTGGCGCGCGGCCTCCCACTCCTCGGGCGTGACGACTGGCGGAGTTTTCATGATGGATTCCGGCCTTTCTGACGCCTCGCGACGAGGCATCGACAGCTATAGTCGAATAGCTGCGGCCCAAATCGACATGTCGATTTCCCCCAGACCCGTTCGTCTAGGGGCATGAATATCTTGATTACCGGCGCCAACCGCGGGCTCGGCGCCGCCCTCGTCGAGGAAGCACTCAAGCGTGGCGTCGCCCGCGTCTACGCGGCCACGCGTCAACCATATAGCCATCCCGATCCGCGGGTCACCAACCTCGTGCTCGACATCACGAATCAAGCGCAGGTTGAGGAGGCGGCGCGGCAGGTTCCGGCGCTCGACGTCCTCATCAATAACGCGGGGTACGCCGGCGACGACGACCTCACCGACCGCGCTGCGCTCGAGCGCCATCTGGCCGTCAACCTTTTCGGGCCGTTCACCGTGATCAACGCGTTCCTACCCGTGCTCAAGCGTTCGCAACACGCGGTCATTCTCAACGTGCTCTCGACGGCCGCTCTCGCAGCGCTCCCGATCATTCCCTCGTATGCGATTTCGAAAGCCGCCGCGTTCTCATTCTCGCAGTCGCTGCGGGCGCGCTTGCGCGGTCAGGTGAAGGTCGCAATCGGCTTCCCTGGTCCGATCGATACCGAGATGTCCGCAACCCTCGACGCGCCGAAGGCATCGCCGCAATCCGTCGCGGCCGCGCTGCTCGACGGCCTCCATAACGGCGAGGAAGACATCTTCCCCGATCCCTCCTCCGCGCCGCTTGCGGCGCCGTGGCGCGACGGAGCACTCAAAGCCATGGAACGCGAATTCGCAGCAATATGAAATACCTCTGCATCATCTACGGCGACGGCAACTCCCAGAACCCGCTCTCGCAGAGCGAGCTCGAGAAATACGCTGCCGACATCCTCGGCTACCACGAGCAGTTGCGGCAACGCGGTCTGCTCACGCTCTCCCAGGCCCTCAAGCCCGATGCAGCGACGGTGCGCAATCGCAGCGGCAAGATCACGACCACCGACGGGCCGTTCATGGAAACCAAGGAACAAATGGCCGGCGTGTTCGTGCTCGAGGCGCGCGATTTCAATGAAGCGCTGCGCTTGGTAGCCGTGCACCCGCTCGCCGAGGGCGACGCGATCGACATTCACCCGATGTTCGATCCGTGACCGAGACGCTCGAAACGCTCTACCGCGATGAGTCTCGCCACGTGCTGGCGACACTCATCCGGTTACTCGGCGACTTCGATCTTGCAGAGGACGAACTGCAGCATGCGTTTCTCGCTGCAGCCGAACGCTGGCCGCACGATGGTGTTCCGCAAAATCCTCGGGCGTGGCTCATTTCGACCGGGCGATTTCACACCATCGACGCGATGCGCCGGCGCTCACGCTTCACCGAGCTCGAGCCCCGCTTGAAAGCTGACATGACACCCAACGACGAACTCGACGTGGCACTCGATCACGTTCCCGACGACGACCTTCGCCTGATCTTCCTCTGTTGCCATCCGGCGCTCAGCGTCGACAGCCAAATCGTGCTGACCCTGCGCGAAGCGTGCGGCCTCAAAACCGAGGAGATCGCGACCGCGTTCCTGAGCAAGCCAGCAACGATCGCGCAACGCATCGTGCGCGCGAAGCAGCGCATACGCGACGCCGGCCTGCCCTACGAACTTCCGCCCACAAGCGAACTTCCGCAGCGCCTGGACGCGGTATTGAGCGTCATCTACTTGCTCTTCAACGAAGGCTATGAGGCGTCGAGCGGTCCGGCGCTCCTGCGCGTCGATCTCTGCGCTGAAGCGATTCGCCTCACGACGCTGATCGCGGGAATTCTACCCGACCCGGAGGTCTACGCACTGCTCGCGCTGATGACGTTCCATCACGCGCGCCGTGCGACGCGCATCGATGCGGCAGGCGACCTCGTCCTGCTCGCCGATCAGGATCGCACGCAGTGGGATCGCGCCCACATCGAGCGCGGCAAGGATTTTCTCAAACGCGCGCTGCAGAAACCGCACAGCGGACGCTACGCACTGCAGGCGTCGATTGCCGCGCTGCATGTCGACGCGCGCACCGCGGACGAAACGAACTGGGCGCGCATCGTCCAGCTCTACGACGCGTTGCTCGATTTCGAGCCCACGCCGATCGTCGAACTCAATCGCGCCGCGGCGATCGCGATGCGCGACGGTCCCGAAGCCGGTCTCGCGCTCGTCGACGCGCTCTTGCAGCGCCACGATCTGCGCGAGTATCGCTTCGCGCACGCCGCGCGCGCCGATCTCTATCGCCGTCTCGGCCGCGGCGACGAAGCGCGCGCCGCCTACGAAATGGCGCTCGCCCTCACCACGCAGGACGCCGAACGCCGCTTCCTGGAGAAGCGACTACGCGAACTGTCATCCCGAGCGTAGCGCGAACCCCTGTCATCCCGAGCGTGCGCGAACCCCTGTCATCCCGAGCGTAGCGAAGCGCTTTGTCATCCCGAGCGTAGCGCGAACCGCTGTCATCCCGAGCGTATGCGCCTCACTCGTAGCGAAGCGCCTCGACCGGTTGCACGCGCGTCGCGCGCACCGCCGGGTAGAGCGAGGCGAGCGCTGCCGAGAGAAAGACGAGCGAGACGACGCAAAGGAACGTTGCCGGATCGAGCGGCGACACGCTACCGAGTTGCGACGCGATCGCTCTCGCGGCGAGTGCCGCAATGACGAGGCCGATCGTCACTCCGACGGCCGTTGTCTTCAGCGTCCGCCGCAGCACGTCGGCAAGAATGTTTCGCGCGGTCGCACCGTGTGCGATGCGCACCCCGAATTCGCGCGTGCGCTGCGTCACGGAGAACGACACGACGCCGTAGATGCCCGATAGCGCAAGCGCGAGCGCGATAAAGGCCAGTGCTGCAAGCAAAATGGTGGCAAAGCGCTCCTGCCCCGTGCGGCCCGCAACCAGTTGCGCGACGGTGCGCGTGACCGGCGGCGTCACCGTCGGCATCGTTGCCGCGAAGGCTCCCTGCATCTCGCGCCCGATCGCTGCCGGGTCGACGCCTGGAGCATAGACGAGCGCCGACGTGTAGGGTGCCGGCGCCTGCGCGAGCGGAATGAAGTACTCCGGATCGTGCGGGCGCGTCAGCTCGTCGCGTTCGTCGCCAACGACCCCGACGATCGTCGCCCAATGCGTCTTGGTTCCGTTCCATCCCGCGCTCTGAATCCGCACCCCGAGCGGATCCACCCCTTGCAGATAATTCTGCACGAACGCTTGATTCACGATCGCAACCGGCGCCGCGTTCGCCGTATCGCCGGCCGTGAAGGCGCGGCCGCGCTCGAGCGGAATTCCCAGCACGCGGAAGTAGTCCGGCGTCACGCTGTTCTCGCTCGCGTTCGGTTCGGTGCCGGGGGGATACGTCCGGCCCAAGATCGTGAGGTTGGACCGCATGGTGACCGATCCGAGCGGATACAATACCGTGAGCGCCGCGTACTTTACGCCTGGAAGCGCCTGCAGGCGTGCGAGCAGGTCGCGCTGCATCGCCGTGCGCTCCGCGAGCGTTCCGAGATTCTTCTCGGGCAGCACCGTAAGGTCGCTCGCGACGACGCCGGCGGGGCGAATACCGAGCGGTGTATTCACGAGGTCGATGAAACTGCGCACGGTCAAACCGGAGATGACGACGAGCGCGAGCGCGAGCGCGATTTCGAGCGCTAAGAGCGACGAGCGCAGACGGTGGCGCGACGATGCGTCGCCGCCCCTGCCCGCGGTCTTTAGCACGGTCTGAAGATCCGGATTCCCAAGCGATAGCATCGGTGTCATGCCCGCAAGGAACGTCGCCGCGACTACGACGCCGGCGGCGTAGAGCAGGCTCCACGCGTCGATGTGAATCGTCGATGCGCGCGGAACCGCGCTCGCCAATAGATCGGCGAGCACGTGCAGACCAGTATACGCGAGCGCAACTCCCGCCGCCGCGCCGATGAACGCGAGCAACCCGGCTTCCACGAGCAATTGCATGCCGATTCGCCGCGACGACGCGCCCAGCGCGCGCCGCACGGCCAGTTCGCGGTCGCGTGTCGACCAGCGCGCACCGAGCATGTTACCGACGTTCGCACACGCGATGAGCAAGATGCCGACGACAGCGATGAAGATGATCCATAGCACCGAGCTTGCTGCGCCGAGAATAACCGATCGGCTCGACGCGACCGAGAGCGTCCAACCATGATCGGTCTTCGGGAATTCCCTGCGCAAGCGCGCTGAGAGCAGCGCGAGTTGCGCATTTGCGCTCTCGACGGTGGCGCCCGGCGCGAGTCGCGCGATTCCATCGAGAAAGCGCATTCCTCGCTCTGCCGGGTTCGCGCCCTCCGGAAGCGCAGCATAAAAGTCTTGAGCTTTCAGCCCGTCGCCGGTACTGAGCGAAGGCTGGTTCGGGTGTAGAACGCCGACGATCCGCTCCGCCGTGCCGTTCAGGCTCACCGTCTCGCCGATCACACCCGGATCGGTGCCGAAATCCGCGCGCCAGATTTCGTCGGAGATCACGATGTTATGAACGCCTGGATCGCCGTCGGCGGGAACGAGCACGCGACCGAGCTCTGCGTCGATACCCAGGATGCCGAAGTAATCGGGGATGACGTCGAAGCCGGCGACGGCGAAGGGCCGGCCGTGCGCGAGCATCGTTCCCCCGTCTTCGGTGCTGGCGGCCGTCCCGTCGAACGCGGAAAGGCCGCGCATGTCGAGCGGATCGTTCAGCGCGAGGTTTTGCCAGTCCGCGGTTCCGCCTTTGCTGCTGCCGCTCACGATCACGATGCGGCTTGGATCTGCGAACGGCAGCGGTTTGAGCACGACCGCGTTGAGCACGCTGAAGACGGCCACGTTGGCGCCGATGCCGAGCGCAAACGTGACCACCACGATTCCCACGAAGAGTGGCGCGGCGCGCAAGCGCCGCAGCGCGTAAGTCAGATCGCGCGCGAACTCCTCGATTCGAAGGCCGACGCCGGTGACTGCAACGTCCAGCACGTCGCCGAACCGCAGCTCGCCCTCGGTCGCGGCATCGATTTGCGCGCCGTACTCCGCGCGAAATTCGCCGGGCGCGAGTAAGAGTGCAATACGCAGCAACACGCGCATCATGATATCCCCAGCCTCATTGAGCGGCAAGATCGAGCTCGGCCGCGACGACGTTCGATTGGATGGCGGTGTCGGGCACCACGGTTTGCGGGCGCGCCAGCCCCGAGGATTCGATCGTCAACGTCGTCGGAATGACGTGGCTCGTGTCCTTGCTGTAGACGTTGACGATGTGCGCCGCAAGGAACGGGAAGCGCGCGCGCGGGACGAAGAATTCGCGCGAAATTTCGGATACTTGCCCGGGATTGAGCCAGAGTCCGTATGGGCTATGGCCGTTGCCGCGATACGTGATATGCGCGTCACGAAACACTACCACCGGATTTGACAATCGGTAATACGCTTGCAATTCATTTTCGATGTCCGAACCCGACGCGCGTTGCGGAGTCGTCTCGGGAACGACTTTCATGCCGAACACCGTCGTGGCCCACGCCATGAATACCACGGTGGTCGCTCCGGGGTTTTTGAAGACTTCGTCGATCTGAACGACCGCAAGCGGTCCGTCATTTCCCACGTGCTTCATCGTCACGGTGACGACCGGCGTCGGCGGTGTCGTTTCCGGCACGATCACATTCTGGAACACGAAGACGTACAGCGCCCACGCGCCTGCAAGAATGATCGCGACGACCTCGGCCGTGTCGCGGACGATCCGCGTGTGCCATGCCCTCACAGCTGCGCTTCGACGAGCTGCGGGCTCTGGGCGATACAGCCGTCCAGAAGACCGATCGTGCGTTTTGCGCAAGCGGCAAAGCGCCGGTCGTGCGTGACCATGACGATCGTCGAGCCGCCCTCGTGCAATTCCGCCAACAGGTCCATGACGGCTTCGCCATGGGTACTGTCGAGGTTGCCCGTCGGCTCGTCGGCGAGAAGCACCGATGGATTTCCCGCGAGGGCGCGCGCGACGGCAACGCGCTGCTGCTGACCGCCCGAGAGTTGCGCCGGAAAGTGACGTGCGCGATGGGCCACATTGACGCGCTCCAGCACCTCGCTCACGCGACGCCGCCGTTCCGCTTTCGATACGCCGCGATAGGTCAACGGCAGCTCGACGTTCTCCTCGACGGTCAGATCGCCGATCAGATTGAAGTTCTGAAAGATGAAGCCGATTTCGCGATTGCGGATTGCGGCCCGCTCGCCCGAGGAAAGCGTATCGACGGCGCGGCCGTTCAGCACGTACGAGCCGCTCGTCGGCGCGTCGAGCAGCCCGATGATCGAGAGCAACGTCGATTTTCCACACCCCGACGGGCCCTCGATCGACACGTATTCGCCCCGCTCGATGCCCAGATCGATGTCGCGAAGCGCCCGCGTCTGCACCTCGTCGGTGTCGTAGCTTTTGCAGATGCCGTGAAGTTCGAGCAGCATGAGGCGTCCTTTCTAATGCAGCCGCAGAAGCGGTGAGCCCGCGTAGGCCGAGGTATCCGAGACGATGACGACGTCACCGGCGGCAAGTCCGCCGAGCACTTCGATGCGATCGGTCGATCCGACGCCGAGCGTGACTTGCACCAAGCGCGCCTGGGTGCTGCCGGGAAGCAGTTTATAGAGCGAGACCGTGGAGTTGTCGGCGGCGCCTGCCGGACGCGCGATCGAGAGCACGTTGTGTAAGGTCTGCAGGTCGATCGTGCCGTCCACGTTGAGGTCGGGTCGAGCGCCGGGCGGAAGACCAGCCGAGAAATTCACATCGACGGCCACGCTGCCGTCCTGCGCCGATGGCGCAATACGCGCCACGTGGCCGATCACGATGCCGTTGCCGGTGTCGATGCGCGCCGGCATCCCGATTACGACGGCATGCGCTTGACCTTCGGGCACCTGCAGCACGGCCTTGAGATCGTGCTGGTTCGCGACGCGCGCAAGCTCTGCGCCTGCGTCGACGCGGGCGCCCGGATCGACCGCTACCGATTGCACGACCCCGGAAGAGCGGGCGCGTACCGTCAACGCTTCGACCTCGGCCACTTTTGCCTGCAGCTGCGCCTCTGCTTGATCGAGCTGCGCTTGCGCGGCCGCTACTTTTGCCCCTTGCTCTGCCGCATCGACGCCGATCTGCGAATGTGCAACCGCGAGCTGATCCTGCGATTGCGCAGCTTTGATTTGTGCGATGCGATAGGTTTGATCTGCGACGTAGCCTTCGCGGTGCAACGCGGCTTCGGCTGACACTTCGGTCGAATCCATTTCAGACTGTGCACGCGCTGCGCCCAACGCCGATCGCTGCGCGAGTGCCGATGCGCGGGCCTGCTGTTGCGCGCTCGCGAGGTCGGCCCGCGCGACGTCAACCGCGGAACGCGCGCTGATGACATCGGCATCGAGATCGGGATTGCTCAGCCTGGCGATCGGCGCACCGGCGACTACGCTCGCGCCGGGTTTGACGAAGACGCTATCGATCACGCCGGGCTGCACCGCCGCGACGATATGTATCTCTTGCGGCGCAAGCGCACCGGCCGCCGAGATCGATCGCTCGAGCGTGCCGCGTTTCACCACGTCGGTCACGAGGCTTGCGCGGTCGACGGCGGTGCCTCCGCCGGATCGCGTCAACGAAAACAACGCGGTGACGGCAGCAAGCAGCAGTACGACGATCAGTGCGATGCTTGCGCCGCGAGGAATCCCTCGAGGTTTCGCGCGCGCGACATCCATGCTGCTGCCCGCGGCACGCATCACGCGAATGTCCTCGCGGAAAGCAGACGACGCTCGCGGGCGGTGCGCACGGCGTCGGCGAGACGCTCGGCCTCCGCGGTCGCAATGCGGCGGCCCCACGGTGTCATACGGTAGTAGCGGCGGCGCGGATCCTCGGAGTCGACGCGATCGATTTCGACGATCCAGCCGTCGGTCACCATCTGCTTGATGAGCCGGTAGAGCGTGCCGGGCCCGAGTCGCACCGCGCCGTTCGTCGCCTCTTCTACTTCTTTGGCAACGCTATACCCGTGGCGTTCTTCCGCCGCCAGCGCCAACAGGATGTAGAACGCACTTGGGCTGAGCGGCAAAAAAGCACGGGGATCCCCGGAAACGCGCATCGTCGAGCCTCCACTATATCCATTATTGATATAACAAAAATGGACTGATGTCAACGCTGCCGGAAGCGCCCGTCCGCGGGTATCAGCGAACCATGTTGATCGCGACCACCGGCGTCAGCGACGATGAGGTGTCAAAGCCTTTGGGAATGATCCGCACGCCGAAAATGATTCCGGCATTCGCGGTCCAGTTGTACTCGAGCGCGGGCGCGAACGCGAACGAGCCGCTGTTCCCGAGCGTCATCGCGCTGTTTCCGTTGACGTAGGTGCGCCCGTTATAGCTGTACACGACGTCCGAAGCGGCAACCCAGTTCCGCGTGACGCTGTATTCAGCCGCCGCGTCGACGACGTCCGCATTTCCGGGATACGCCGACCCTGAAAATCCGTTGCCGGTGTTATAGACGCTCGTGCCGCGCACGTTTGCGGCGCCCGAGAACGAATGCGAGAGGTTGAAGCGCAGACGCAGGATGCGGCCGTTGGCGAGCCAGGCGTAGTCCTGCATGTACAGCGAGACCTTCGTCGCGTACACGCCGCTGCCGACCCCGTTGTTCGGATTCGCGCCAAGCTGATCGTAGCGCCCGGTCGGCAGCGTCTCTTCGACGTTGACCGCCATGCCCGGCGTCGCCGAACCGGGATGAAAGGTCAGCAGCCGGTACTGCGCCATCACGCTCAGGTCGCCCAATCCGAGCGCGCTGCCGCTCGCGCCGCTCATCGCCGTATAGCCGAACGTGGGTATCAACCCGACGTTGAAGCGGTCGGTCACACCGTAGATCAGATAGGTCAGCGATCCATACGCATGGGTACGCGCGGCCGGTGTGATCACGTCGTACACGTAGGGCTCCACCAGCACGTGCCCGCGCGACAGCGTGCCCGCACTCGGTGCGAGCAGCGGCCCCGTCCACCACGCATCCGAGAGCGTTTCGGCCTGATCGGCCGCGCGCGCAACTGCGCCGCTCGATAGCACCATCGACGCAACGATCACAGCGAAAAATCGCCGCACTATCACCCTCGCCTCCCGCATGCGCTCCCTCGTTCGACCATACAACGCGCAGGCCCGGCAGTTGTGATGCCGGGCCTGGCCGGTTGGCTGAGTTCATGGAGCTAGACGATCTGCGTTGCGTAGAAGTTGCCGTCGCGCCAGAAGCCGTAGGCAATGATCTGACGGCCGACTGCCACGCGGCCGCTCGTCCGGCGATCGAGCGCCGGCTGATCGTTGATGACGATCGTGCGGTCGGCGAGTTGTAGCGTAACCAGGTGCCCGCGCACGAACGTAATCGTCCCGTGGATGCGCGCACGCTGCGGCGTGCCCGCGTTGCTCGAGGGGATTGCGATATCCGTATTGGGATCCTGTTGCGCGAAGACCGGCAGGGCCATCGCCCCGGCCAGCGCGGCAGTCATTGTCAGGGTAAATAATGGGTGTCTCATGCCGCCCTTCTACCCACCTCGCCGCATACTTATGTGACGTAGTTCTTCAGCGTGATCACAGGAATAGAATGAGCCCTACGGGTGGAACAGGATGCCGCCCTCTGCCTTTTACTCTTTGAGGGGCGGTTACGCCGTGGTGCTTACCAGTCAACCACCGCGCCGCCCGTGAGGTTCATGGTGGCGGCCGTCATTGAGCTGGCGCGGTCGGACGCAGCAAATACCGCGGCTTCCGCGACTTCTTTTAGCGTGGTGGAGCGCTTGATGTGATTCATACTTTCGAGAAACTGCTGGAACTGCTCTTTCGTGATGCCGAGCGCCTTGGCGTGAAGGTTATAGACGACGTCGATCGTCTTCGTCTCAGGGAGTCCCGTGGACCGCAATGTCACGGCACGGACGCCAAACTGCCCAAGTTCCATCGAAAGATTTCTGTTGAGCGTTTCCATCGCCGCCCAGGACGGCGCCATGCCTCCGGAAAAGGCGATTCCAAGGCGGCTTACCTCAGGAGTGTGGACGAGGATGACGCCCGAACGCTGCTGGACCATATGCCGAGCGGCGGCAGTTGCCGTGATGAAGTACGACTTCGCGTACGTTTCGATCGGCTTCATGAAGCTTTCCGTCGAAAGTTCGAGCAACGCCGTGCCTTGAATTCCCTCCTGAGGAATACCGATCGCCGTAAACGAGAGGTCGACGCGGCCTGCCTCCCGTACCACGGCGGCGAGATACGCGTTTACCGCATCCCGATCGAGTGCATCGACCTCTGCGGCCCGCGCGAAACCGCCCGCTTCGTTAATTGCACTCGCAACCTCGTCAAGGCGCGAGCGGGTGCGCCCGGCGAGGTACACTTTTGCACCCTCGCGAGCAAACGTCTTCGCGACAACGCTTCCGATCGAACCGCCGCCGCCATGGATGACTGCAACCTTATTTTCGAGTAACATTTCTCTCTCCCGACTGTCTTAGTGATGTGCCTTTCTGACGAACGGGAGCGGCTGAAGGATTCTGAATCCTTTTTGCCTCGCCAAACGTCTGCGGAGTAAGAACATGACCGCCGATTTAGAGC
The DNA here is from genome assembly GCA_035507275.1 of Candidatus Acidiferrales bacterium. GTDB lineage: Bacteria > Vulcanimicrobiota > Vulcanimicrobiia > Vulcanimicrobiales > Vulcanimicrobiaceae > Aquilonibacter. The sequence goes on along the minus strand of DATJOG010000033.1, from coordinate 8,628 downwards.
AACGTCTCGAGGAGCTTCGCCCGAAGCTTCATCGCTATTGCGCCCGCATGACTGGCTCTGTTATTGACGGCGAAGACGTCGTGCAGGACACGCTGATGAAGGCCGTTGCAGCCATGAGCACCGAGGAGAACGACATCGCTAACCTTGAAAAGTGGCTTTTCCGCATCGCGCACAACGTCGCAATCGATTTTTTGCGACGACGAGCGCGTGCCGAAGCGCTCAGCGTCGGTGCAGATCTGGATTTTTTGCCCGAAACGGAAGCCCCCACCGACGATCCCGAGATCGTCGCGGCGAGCCTAAGCACGTTCATGCAACTTCGCGCCGCAGAGCGCGGTGCGGTTATTTTGATGGACGTTTTGCAGTACAGGCTAACAGAAATCGTCGATATCATGGGGATGAGCTTGCCGGCCGTGAAATCGGCGCTGCATCGCGGCCGTGTGAGGTTGCGCGAGTTAGCGCGCGATTGGCACGATGCGCCTCCTGCGGAAATACCGTCGGACCAGCGGGCATTGCTTTCGAAGTATATCGATCGTTTTAACGCTCGCGACTTCGAAAAGATTCGCGAAATGCTCGCGGCTGAAGTGAGGCTCGAGCTCGTGAATAGGGAACACCGCTATGGAAAGCCTGCCGTATCGGGATATGTAACGAATTACTCCCGCCACGACGATTGGAATCTCGCACTTGGTCTCGTCGAAGGGCGCCCTGCGATCGTCGTCAGCGCACCAGGCGACGAGACAGGGAAGATCGATTACTTCATCCTTCTGCAGTGGACCGGGGATCAGGTACTCGACATTCGCGACTTCCGCTACGCACGGTATGTGATGGAAAGCGCCGACGTCGTGAGGTCATGAAATCTTCTCTAAGCCGGCTGCGGTGAGGAGGTATCCCGGAGCGATGCCCGCGGCGTCCGCTTGTACGAGGCCGACGAGCGCCGATCCGGCGATTTCGGGCGTCAAGAGCGGCCCCATATCTTTTATGAACGCCTCCTCGGTTTGGCCGCTGCGCGCCGCGTAAGCCCGTACGCCTCGCTTGCCAACCTCGCCCAACGGCGTCATGCCCGGGAGCACGGCGGTAACCGTGATACCCAGTCCGGCGCGTTGCGACTCGTCGGCAGCGTATGCCGCGATAAATCGCTCCGTAGCCTTCGCTCCCGCATATCCCCCGCTTACCGGTGATCCCCGAAGGGCAGCTGCGCTGCTCACGACAACGACCCTGCTCCCCGGCTTCAGCGGCTTTAGCAGTGACTCGCGCAACCAATTGAAAGCGATCCTCACATCGGTCTGCCAGTTGATCGAGAACGTTTCCCAGGTGTGGTGTTGCAGTGCGCGCGTTACGGGATTCGCGCCGGCAACGAGGACGAGAATCTCCGGCGCGTATTGGTCGATCGCATTCCACGCCACGGCCGGATCGGCCGCATCAGCAACCTGGGCCCGAATGTTTGAGTTGGCGGCAGCAAGTTCCGCAAGGGCGGTCTCCGTGCGGGCGAATGCAACCACGCGAGCCCCTGCGTCTGCAAACGCGCTCGCAACTCCGCGGCCCAAGCCGCGGCTCGCCCCAACGACGAGCGCTGTCTTGCCCGACAGGTCATTCATCGTCTGTTCTCCTTTCGCATCCAAGCAATTCACACAAGAGACGAACTGCTGTGTCGAAAGGATTCGCTACTCGAAGATTTGGAGCCGGGAATCCCCATGGTCGTCCAGGGGTCGTTGGACTTCTCTATCGTTCGTAGAGCCAGCGCTTGATCGCAGTTTCTACCAGCTGATGTTCGAGCGGATGCAGGCGCGCCAGCACGACGTCTTCGGCTTCACCAGCGAACACCGGCAGCGGCTTTCGCGCAAAGATGCGCCCGCGATCGGTATCGATCGTTACTTCGTGGACGCTTGCGCCGACCCACCGGCTGCCGTCCGCTAGGGCGTCGCGCAGCGCGTGCGCGCCGCGATAAGCCGGCGTCGTCGTACCGTCCGGCATACCCACGCTGTCCGCCTCAGGATCGAGCGGCAAGAACGCCGGATGTACGTTGAGCATGTCGGGAAACGCGTCGACGAACGCGGGGTCGAGCAGATGCATCCAGCCGAGCAAGAGCACGAGCTGCGGCGCGTATCCTGCAACGACCGTGCGCAGCGACGCGTCGTATGCTTCGCGCGACTGCACGCCGCGCACCCATGGCACCGTCACAGCCGGCACGTTCGCGTGGCGTGCACGCTCGAGCGCAAAGGCGCCATCCTTATTTGAAACGAGCGCGCAGAGTTCGAGCGGCAGCCCTTTTGCCACGCGATCGATCACCGCTTCGAAGTTCGTGCCGCTGCCCGACGCGAGCACGACGGTGCGCACCGGACGCGGCGTAAACGCGCGCGGGTCATATTCTTCGATCACGCGCGCGCCGCAATGCTCCTCGTAATACGGCAGCAGCCCGTGCGAGGCCGCCGCGATCAGCGCCATGCGATACCCGCGCGCGCACAGTCCGCACAGCGCGATCTCCAGCAACGCCGGACCGAGTACGCCGCCGCGATGGTCGGGCGCTACGCCGAACGGGCCGAAGATGCCGACGTCGGGTTCGCGCGCAATGCCGCGCAGCCACGCAAACGACAAGCCGATCGGATCGAAGGCCGCAAAGCCGGCCGGTGCGCCGTCGCGCGTCGCAATCGCAACCGTCGCTACCGCTACCTCGCTGCTCCAAGCGCCGCCGAACGTTTCGTCGATCCACGCCAGCGTCCGGTCGTCGGCTTCATTGGTGACGATGAGTTCGTAGCCTGCGTTCGCTATACGCTCGCGCGCGGATGCATCGCTTGCATAGCGCTCGCCGAGATCTACGATCAGATTGATCAAGGATGAATCACGACGGACGGCTCGTTCCCCTCGCGCTTCTCGATCCATCCGACGACCTTCGCACCCGGCACCGCAGCGGTGGCCTTGCTCGCGTCGAGGAACGGCACGATGAGCGTGTAGCCCACACCCATGTTGAGCGTGCGATATTTCTCCGTGTCGTCGAGCTGCCCGCGCTTCACCAGCTCCGCCATGATCGGCGGGACGCTCCAGCGTGCCGCTTCGAAAATCGCTTTCGCGTCGTCGGGAAGCGTGCGCGGCACGTTCTCGAGCAAACCGCCGCCGGTGATATGCGCCATCGTTTTGACGCGCGCGACTTTCTGAATCGCGCGCACCGCGTTGAAATACGATGGATGTTCGGCAAGCAGCGCGTCGGCATACGTGCCGCCGTCGAAGGGCGCGTTCCACTCCTGTGGCGGAATGAGCGAGCGCGCGAGCGAGTACCCGTTGGTGTGCAGACCGACCGACGGCAGACCGACGATCGCATCGCCCGGTTCGACGCTCTCCGGTTTCGGCAAATCGTTCACGTTCACGACGCCGACGATCGTGCCCGCCAAATCGAAATGCCCCGGCGCATAGAGGCCCGGCATCTCGGCCGTCTCGCCGCCGAGCAGCGCGCAATCGTGCGCGCGGCACGCGAGCGCGCAGCCTTCCACTACCGCCGCCGCAACCGCCGGATCGAGTTTCCCGGTCGCAAAGTAGTCGAGGAAGAACATCGGCGTTGCGTTCACCACCAGGATGTCGTTCACGCAATGATTGACCAAGTCGCGCCCGACGCCGTCGTAGCGCTGCAACTCCGCGGCGATCAGAATCTTCGTGCCCACGCCGTCGGCCGACGCGACCAGCGCGCGCTCGCCGTCGCCCGGCAGGCGGAAGACGCCGCCGAAGCCGCCGATCGCGTCGAGCTGATCGGGGTGGCGCCACGCGCCCAGGACGCTTTTATAGCGCGAAACCGCCTCGTTCCCGGCCGCAATACTGACACCGGCGCGCGCGTACGCGTCTTTTTCCGTACTACTTTGGTCGCTCACCAGGCCTCCCGCGTAGAGCCCACAAATCTAGCCATCTCTAGCTGCCCTTACTTCCCCTCATCGAAAGGTAGCCCATGCAAGTTCTCATCGCGCACGATGCGCCGGTTGGCGCGCGCACCGGTGCGCTCGTCGTCCCGGTCTTCACGGGCGGCGAACTGAGCAGCGCCGCGAAGGCGCTCGACTCTGCACTCGGCGGCGCGATCGCCGACGTGCTGGCCTCCGAGGAAATCAAAGGCAAACTCGCCGAGTGCGCGCTGCTGCACGCGAAAGATCAGCCTTTTCATCGTGTGCTCGTCGTCGGATTGGGCGAACGCGCGAAGTTCGAGCCCGCGCACCTCGCGCGCTACGCCGGCGCGGCGGTGCGCTATCTAGGACGGCGCAACGTCGACGAAGTCGCGATCGCGCTGCCCGACGAAGCGAAGGGCAGCGAAACGGCGTGCGCGTCGTTTGCCGCCGAAGGCGCGATCACCGGATCGTTCGACACGACGATCTATCAAGAGAAGCCGGAAAAACGTATGGCCGTCGCGCGCGTGACGATCCTCGATCACGGCTTCGATGCAAAGGCCGTCAAAGCCGGCGTCGAGCGCGGCATCGTCCTCGGCGACGCAGTGAACTACGCGCGCCGCCTCGCGGTGACGCCCGCCAACGACATGACGCCGACCGTGCTTGCGAACGAAGCGGTGAAGAGCTCCAAAGATGCCGGCGTCGAGGTCGAGATCTTCGACGAAGAGCGCATTCGCAAGGAGCACATGGGCTCGTTCCTCTCGGTCGCGCAGGGCAGCGTGCAGCCGCCGAAGTTCATCGTGATGAAGTACAGCGGCGATCCGGGCAGCAAAGAACTGCTTGCGCTCGTCGGCAAGGGCATCACGTTCGATACGGGCGGCATCTCGCTCAAACCGCCCGAGCGCATGGAAGAGATGAAGTACGACATGTCGGGCGGCGCGGGCGTGATCGCGACGATGTGGGCGCTCGGCAAACTCAAACCCAAACTCAACGTCGTGGGCTTGGTACCCGCGACCGAGAACATGCCGGGCGGCAAAGCGACCAAACCCGGCGACATCGTGAAGGCGATGAACGGTAAGACCATCGAGGTGATCAACACCGATGCCGAAGGCCGTTTGATTCTCGCCGACGCGCTCTGCTACGCGCACAAACTCGGCGCGACCAAGATCGTCGACGCCGCGACGCTCACCGGCGCGTGCGTGATCGCGCTCGGCCACGCGGCAAGCGCGGCGGTCGGAACGCACGAGGATTTCACGAACGAGTTTCTCGCCGCCGCGAAACCGACCGGCGAACGCTACTGGCAGATGCCGCTCTACGACGACTACGCGACCGCGATGAAGAGCGATATCGCCGATCTGAAGAACACCGGCGGACGTCCGGCCGGCACGCTCACGGCGGCCGCGTTCCTCAAAGCCTTCGTCGAAGAAAAGACGCCGTGGCTGCATCTCGATATCGCCGGCACTGCATATCTCGATAATGAATCGGCCTGGCAAGCCAAAGGCCCGACCGGCACACCGGTTCGCGCCTTCGTCTCGCTCGTCGAAACACTCGCCGGCGCACCCGTCGTGCATGCGAACGGAAAACTCATGTCATCCCGAGCGTAGCATTGCCACATTGTCATCCCGAGCGTAGCATTGCCACATTGTCATCCCGAGCGTAGCATTGCCACATTGTCATCCCGAGCGTAGGCGCGAAGCGCCGTAGTCGAGGGACGAGGGACGCACATCGAGTTCGTAGCGTATTTCACGGCGCGCCAAGCCGGATGGTTCGCCGAGGCGATCGCCGACGCGACGATCGCCTGGCAAGTCTACGCGATTCGCCATCGGCCCTTCGATCTCGCACTCGTCGGGCTGATCGCATTTTTGCCGCAGCTGCTGCTCGCCATTCCGGCAGGTTTGATCGCGGATCGGCTCGACCGGCGCACGGTCGTCATCGCGACGAGCGTCGGTGCACTCGCCGGTTCGATGCTCTTCTTCATGCTGGCTTCGCGGCACGTGCAATCGGTGGGCGCATATCTGGGCGTGCTTTCGCTCTACTCGATCGCCGACGCGCTCGGGGTCCCGGCGCTGCGCGCGATGCTTCCCTCGATCGTCACCGGCGAGCGCTACCTGCGCGCAACCGCGTTGATTTCGTCGGTCTCGGAGTTCGGGGCGATCGCCGGGCCCGCGGTTGCCGGCGTGCTCATCGCGTTTGCCGCGGCGCTTGCCTTCGCGGCGGCCGCGCTGCTGCAGCTCGTCATGCTGATCGCCTTCTGTTTCCTGCGCCCGCACGAACAACCGCCGCCCGGTGAGTCGCTCTGGACCTCCGCTGTGGGCGGCTTCCGCTTCATCATCGAGCGCAAGATCATTCTCGGCGCGATCTCGCTCGATCTCTTCGCGGTGCTCTTCGGCGGCGCGACGGCGTTGCTTCCGATCTACGCGACGCAGATCTTGCACGTCGGCGCGACCGGCTTCGGACTCTTGCGCGCAGCGCCCGCGTTCGGCGCGGCGTGCGTTGGCTTGCTGCTCGTGCGGCGGCCGATCCGCAGCAACGGCGCGCGCTGGCTCTTCTGGTGCATCGCGGGTTTCGGCCTCTCGACCATCGTCTTCGGCCTCTCGCGCAACATGCCGCTCTCGCTGCTCGCGCTCGCGGGCGTCGGCGGATTCGACATGGTGAGCATGGTGATTCGTAATGCGCTCACGCAGCTGGGTGTACCCGAAGCGATACGCGGACGCGTCGGCGCATTCGAAAACATCTTCATCGGTGCGTCCAATCAGCTCGGTTCGTTCGAGTCGGGCGCGGTCGCGCAATGGCTCGGCCCGGTTGCGTCGGTGGTCTTGGGCGGATGCGCGACGGTTATCGTCGTCCTCGCTTGGCTCGGCCTCTTCCCCGCGCTGCGACGGTTCGACCACCTCGACGTAAGGGGCCCCGGCCCAGGGGACACAGAAGGCCCTTGAGCTATGGCACAGATCCGCGAACGTAAAGAGGAAGCGCGCCCCTACGAGCCGGCCAAAGGACCGGCGCTGCGGCGCGTAACGGCCGGTGCGATAAAGCGCCGCAAGGGAACGACCACGGTTCCGATGATTACCGCCTACGATGCGCCGTCGGGCCGTTATGCCGAAGAGGCGGGCATCGATTGGATTCTCGTCGGCGACAGCTTGGGCAACGTCGTGCTCGGCTTCGATGAAACGACGCCGGTCACGATGGAAGATATGGTGCATCACACCAACGCCGTCGTGCGCGGCACGTCGCGCGCGCACATCGTCGCCGACATGCCGTTCGGTTCGTATCAAGTCAGCGACGAAGAGGCCGTGCGCAACGCGATCCGCCTCGTGAAAGAGGGCGGCGCGATGTCGATCAAGCTCGAAGGCGGCAGCGACGTCGCGGCGCGCATTCGCGCGATCTGGCGCGCTGGCATTCCGGTCGTCGGCCACATCGGCATCACACCGCAAACGGCCGGCCTCGGACCCGGCTATCGCATGCGCACGCATCGTGATCGCCTGCTCGAAGACGCGCTTGCGGTCGAAGAAGCCGGCGCATACGCGATCGTGCTCGAGGTCGTCGATTTCGAGATCGCGCGGGAGCTAACGCAGAAGCTGTCGATTCTCACGATCGGCATCGGCGCGGGTCCGCACTGCGATTCGCAAGTGCTGGTGCTGCACGACGTGCTCGGCATGTATCCGAACTCGCCGCCCTTCGCGAAGCGCTTCGCGGAGATCGGCGCGGCTACGACCAGTGCGCTGCGCGATTACGCGACCGCCGTCAAAGAAGGTACCTTCCCGCCCTCGTGAATGCCCCGCGTTTCGACGAAACGTTTCAAACGCGGCTGCACGATCTCTTTCGCTGGCGCCGCGACGTACGCCACTTCCGCAGCGAGCCCATTGCCGATGAGACGATCGCGCAGCTGGTCCAGGAGACCGCGCTCTCTCCCTCGGTCGGCTACGCGCAGCCGTGGCGTTTCGTGCGCGTCGTTACGCCGCAGCGCCGCCAGGCGATTGCCGATTCGTTCGAACGCGCCAATGCCGACGCGCTGCGCGGTTACAACGGCGACGACGCTGCGAAGTACGCGTCGCTGAAACTCGCCGGTCTGCGCGACGCGCCGGTTCATCTCGCGGTCTTCTGCGACGAAGCCACCACGACCGGCAAAGGCCTCGGACGCGCAACGATGCCGGAGATGCTCGCCTATTCCGCGGCGAACGCCGTCTATACGTTTTGGCTCGCAGCTCGCGCGCGCGGCATCGGCGCGGGCTGGGTCTCGATTCTCGAGCCGCAGCTGGTCACGCGCACGCTCGACGTGCCGCCCGAATGGAAGCTCATCGCATATCTGTGCGTGGGATATCCGGTCGAAGATTTCGACACGCCCGAACTCGAACGCGCCGGCTGGGAACGCGTCGACACCCGCGCGCTGACTTTATACGAACGATAACGCCTGTCATCCCGAGCGCAGGCGCGCAGCGCTTTGTCATCCCGAGCGTAGGCGCGCAGCGCTTTGTCATCCCGAGCGTAGCGAACGCAGTGAGCGTAGTCGAGGGACGAGGGACAGCGGCACTGTCATCCCGAGCGTAGGCGCAAAGCGCCGTAGTCGAGGGACAGCGGCACTGTCATCCCGAGCGTAGGCGCGCAGCGCTTTGTCATCCCGAGCGTAGCGAACGCAGTGAGCGTAGTCGAGGGACGAGGGACAACGACCCTGTCATCCCGAGCGTAGGCGCGCAGCGCTTTGTCATCCCGAGCGTAGCGAACGCAGTGAGCGTAGTCGAGGGACGAGGGACAGCGGCACTGTCATCCCGAGCGTAGG
>DATJOG010000032.1:0-180012 GCA_035507275.1 Candidatus Acidiferrales bacterium | reverse complement strand
CCCGCGAGCACGCGCTCGCCGCCGAAGCGCTTGACGCCCAAACGCTGGGCATTCGAATCGCGCCCGTTACGGGTAGAGCCGGCGCCCTTCTTGGACGCAAAAAGCTGCAGGTCGAACTGGAACATAGCCGGAGGAGTATAGCAAAGGGTCCGGAGGCTTGGCAAGGACCGCCCGGGGGTACAAAATCAAGGAAATGGCGCTCGCGATTACCTCGGCCTCTTCCAATCTCGATGCCTGGAGAGCGTTCCTGACGAGCCCGGCGCCGGTCTCCCCGACCGCGGCCCAGAACCTGGTCGCCGCCCCCGCCTTCGAAAGCTCGCCCTACCGCTTTGCCCAATCGGGCCTCAACCTGAGCGAGGCAGCCAAGCCGGTCTACCAGGCCCTCCAGTCGGCTGCGGCGTTCCCGCCCTCGGCCAACCCCTCGTACGTGCTGCCGGTACAGACCGGCAACTTTCTGCGGCTCTTCTCTACGGTCCAGGCGATCGCCGCGGAGCGGCTTTACCCGGCGCCGGTTTTTTCGTTCCTGGCTTAGCGCTCGGTTTGGCGGTCGGACGACCCTTGCAGTTCTTGCTCTTCTTGCCGCCGCAGGCGTTGATATAGACGTTGCCCGGTATCGGCTGCGGCGAATGGGTCGGCGGGATGCTCGGCGCGGCCTTCATGGTCATGAAGACCTTCTGCTGCGCGGCGGCGCCGGTGCTCAGCGAGGCTGCCAGCGCGATGCACGCGAGAAGGGGAACGAGGCGTTTCACGCAGCTACTCTTCGGAAGAGGTTGACTGCGCTCCCGGCCGTAATGGTGAGGCGTTTTGAGCAGAAGACGCGTTGTCGTCACGGGCATGGGTGCCGTGACCCCCTTGGGAAATTCCCGCGAAGAGTTTTGGCGGCGGCTGGTCGCCGGTGAGTCAGGAGTCGCGACGATCTCGACCTTTGACGCGAGCGCGTTTGCCACGCGCTTTGCCGCCGAGGTCAAGGATTTCAACGCCGAGGAGCTGATCGGACGCAAGCTTGCGCGCCGCATGGATCGCTTTGCGCAGTACGCGTTCGTCGCGACCAAAGAGGCGATCGCCGACGCTGCTCTGCCGGACGATCAGGACTTCAAAAATCAAGTCGGTGCGATCATCGGCAGCGGAATCGGCGGCATCCAAACCTTTTGGTACGAGTCGCTCAAAGCCAACCAAATCGGAAATTGGACGAAGACGTCGCCGTTCTTCATTCCGATGCTGATGGCCAACGCGGCGCCGGCGCACATCTCGATGGCCTACGGTTTTCGCGGTCCGTTCTTCTCGGCCGCGAGCGCGTGCGCGTCGGCCAACGACGCGATCTGCACGGCCTATAATCTCGTCGCCCACGGCGACGCGCCGGTCATGATCACCGGCGGCACCGAGGCGTGCATCTCGCCGCTCGCCGTCGGCGGCTTCTGTTCGATGAAAGCGATGTCGACGCGCAACGACGATCCGGTCAAGGCGTCGCGTCCCTTCGATCGGGAGCGCGACGGCTTCGTGCTCGGCGAGGGCGCAGGCATCTTGATTTTCGAGGAATACGAACACGCGAAGGCGCGCGGGGCGAAAATCTACTGCGAGGTGCTCGGCTACGGCCAATCCGCCGACGCGTACGACCTGGTGGCGGTCGATCCCGACGGAAACGGCGTCGCGCTCGCGTTCGACCGGGCCTTCAAGTCGGCCGGCATCACGCCCGACGACGTCGACTACATCAACGCGCACGGCACGTCGACGCCGATCGGCGACCCGGCCGAATCGAAGGCCATCGAGAAAGCCTTCGGCGCCCACGCACCCAAGATCGGCGTGAGTTCGACCAAATCGATGCACGGCCACGCGCTGGGCGCGGCGGGCGGTCTCGAAGGCGTCGCGACCGTGATGTCGGTGCAGAACGACGTGATGCCGCCCACCATCAACTACGAATTTCCCGATCCCGAGTGCACGCTCGATTACGTGCCGAATGTCGCGCGTAAGGCGCCGGTGCGCGTCGCGCTCTCGAACTCGTTCGGCTTCGGCGGACACAACAGCGTCATCGTCTTCGGAAAGGTGCGCTAGCCGCACGCGACATGGCCGGTGAGAATCGCAGACGCCGTCTGCGGGCGCTGCTCGCCCGGGCGGGTGTGCGCGCTGCGGGCGACATGACGCTGATCGAGCAAGCCTTCGTCCACGAGAGCCGTGCGAAAGAAGGCGGCGGCGCCTCGAACGAGCGCATGGAGTTTCTCGGCGACTCGGTGCTCGGTTCGGTCACCGCGCGCTGGCTCTACGAGCATTTTCCCGAGGAACCGGAGGGCCGGCTGACGGTGCGCAAGGCTGCGATCGTCAACGACGCGCAGCTGGCCTCGACGGCGCGCCGGTTGGGTTTTCCCGACCTGATCGAGCTTGGCGTGGGGATGCGTAATGCGGGCGGTTCCGAGAATAGTTCGATCCTCGCCGACGCCTTCGAGGCGTTCGTGGCCGCGCTCGCGCTGCGCTACGGCGTGGAGAAGGCCCGGACGTTCGTCGTGCGCGAGCACATCGAGCAGCTCGATCACGCTCCCGACGCGCTGCTCGATCCGAAGACCCGGCTGCAGCACTACGCGCAGGAGCACCTTGCCGCGACGCCCGTCTACCGCGACCGCAGCGCGGGCACCGCGCAGCAGCCGCATTTTCACTCGAGCGTGCAGGTCAAAGGCAAGACGTTGGGAACGGGGAGCGGTCCATCGAAGAAGGCCGCACAGCAAGCTGCAGCGCAAGCAGCCTTGCAATCGCTGCGGCTCGGTCCGGCGGGACCGAACGCTAAGGACTAGAGCGTAGCTGAATCCACTTGGGTTGAGATGCATTTAAAGAAGATCAAAGCTTTCGGGTTCAAGACGTTCGCCGAAGCAACGGGTTTGGATTTTGCCGGCGGCATCACAGCGATCGTCGGGCCGAACGGTTCGGGCAAGTCGAATCTGGTCGACGCGTTTCGCTGGGTGTTGGGCGAAACGTCGAGCCGCAGCCTGCGTTCGGGCAAACTCGAGGACGTAATCTTCGCCGGTAACGAGAAGCGCAAGCCGCTCGGTATGGCCGAGGTCTCGCTAACCTTTGACAACACGACCGGCAGACTGCCGATCGAGTTCAGCGAAGTCGAGATTACGCGCCGCGCCTACCGCGCCGGCGAAAGCGAATACTTCATCAACCGCAGCCAAGTGCGCTTGCGCGACATCGTCGAGCTCCTGATGGGCACGGGCCTCGGACCGGGCAGCTATGCGATCGTTTCGCAGGGACAGATCGATTCGATTCTCACGAGTAAACCGACCGAACGGCGGGCGCTCTTCGAGGAAACGGCGGGCATCAACAAATTTCTCGCGCGCAAGCACGAGTCGATGCGCCGTCTGGAACAGACCGAAGCCAACGCGATCCGCATCAACGATCTGATCAGCGAGCTCGAGCGGCGTATTCCCGAGCTCGATACGCAGGTGCGCCGGGCGAAGCGCTTCCGCAAGGTGAGCGCGCGCGTACGCGATCTCGAGATTCTTTCGTACATGCGCGCCAGCGCCTCGCGGCGCAACGAGCGCGAGACGCTGCGCGTCGAGCTCGAAAAGCAAGAAGACGTGCGCGGCGCGGCCGCCGCCAAAGTCGCGCAGCTGGGTGCGAATCTCGCCGAACTGCGTACGCGCGCCTATCAGCAAGAGCTCGCGTTGGAAGAGATTCGCGGCGCGACGCAGAGCAAACGGGCGGAGCTGGCGCGGCTGGAGGCCGATTACGCCGCGGCGCTCGCACGGCGTGAAGCGCTCGAATCGCAGTCGACGCAGACGCACGAAGATGCCGCGCGCGTGCAAGCCGAGCGCGAATCGCTGGCGGTCACGATCGAACGGCTCGATGCGCGTCTCGCGCCGCTGGCGGGCGATCTCGATGCCGGCCGCGAGGCGGAGCTGGCCGCGCAGACCGCGCTCGCGCAAGCGCGCGCGCAGCTCGATGCGATCTTCACGCGGCTGCGCGAGGTCGAAGCGCACGCCGCGCAGTCCGCGGCACGACGCGCCGAACGGCGCGTGCAGGGCGAGAACCTGCGCGCCGAGGCGGGACGTCTGGAAGGCGAGGCACACGCCGCACGCGAGCACGTCGCACAGCTCGAACTGGCCGCGGGGAGCGCGTCACAGCGCTATGCCGAGCGTGAAGCGCAGCTTGGCGCGTTCGAGATGCAGCTTGCGAACGGCCGCGAGAAGGCCGAGGCCGCCGAAGCGGCGCTCGCGCACGCGCAGAGCGCGCTCGGCAACGCACTCGCGGCGCATCGCGATCAAACCGGCGACGTCAAAGCCGCCGAATCACGGCTGCATACGATCGAAGAGCTGGAGAATTCGCTTGAGGGCCACGTGCCGGGTACGCGCGCGGTCGTCGAGGCTTGGCAGCGCGGCGAGCTGCGCGGGATCGAAGGCATCGTTTCGAACGTGATCGACACCGACGAGCGCTACGCGCGCGCGATGGATGTCGCCTTCGGCGCGCGTCTCTCGAACATCATCACGACGACCTCCGAAGACGCCGAGCACGCGATCGAGTTTCTCAACCGCAGCGAACAAGGGCGCGCGACGTTCCTTCCGCTCGATACGCTCGGTGCGCGCGAAGGTAAGAGCATGAATCCGGAGCTGGAGCGCACGCAGGGCGTGATCGGCTACGCGCACACGCTCGTCCGTACGCAGCCGCAATACGCGGGCGTCGTGCGTTTCCTGGTCGGCAGCGTGCTCGTCGTCGATACGCTGCAGACCGGCATCCATTTGGTGCGCGAGCGCGGCCTGCGCGATACGATCGTCACGCTCTCGGGCGAGCAGATCGCGGGCGGCGGTGCGATCACCGGCGGCCGCTTCCAGCGCGAGCGTTCGATTCTCTCGCGGCGCGTGCAAGCGCAGACCCTGCGCGAAGCGCTGACCGGCATGCGTGCGAAACTCGACGCGCTCGAACGTGCCGCCGGCGAGGCGGGAGTGCGCGTGGAAGGAGCCGTCGCCGCGCGTGATTCCGCGCGTGAATCGCTCGCGCGGCTCGAGCTGCAGATCGCGGAGCTGCGCACCGAGATGGCGGCGCTCGCCGGCGAGCTCGAGCGGATGCACGGCGAAGTGACGCGCGCGCACGCGCACGTCGGCGAGGTGCTGACGCAGGCGCGCGCCGCACGCGAGCGCGAGCATGCGCTCGAGGCCCGCGAACCCGAAGCGATGCAGAACGACGAGGAACGCGCAAGCCTCGAAGCCGAGCTCGCCCGCGCGCGCGAAGAGATCGCGAATGCCGAGAGGGAGCAGCTCGACGCGAGTCATCGCGCGGGCGATCTGCGCGAACGCGCTGCGGCGCTCACCGCCGAGCGCGACGCGGCCCGCGGGCGTCTGGGCATGCTCGATCAAGATAGCGAGCGGGCGCGAATCGCGCGCGAATCGATGCTCGCCGAGATCGGCGCGCTCGCCGAACAGACCCGTAATGCGCACGCGCACCTCGAAGGCCTGCGCCGCGGCGTGAGCGATCTCGACGTCAAACTCGACGTCGCGCGGCGCGAACGCGAGAGGATGGCCAACGAACAGCTGCAGCTCGAAGCCGATCTGCGCTCCGCCGAAAACGGCGAGCGCGAGGCGGCCGCGGGCGGCGAACGCCATCGCATGCGCTTGGCCGAGATCGAAGCGGAACTTGGCATGCTGGTCTCGCAGTTCGCGCAGAATCCCGCGACCGACGACGAATGCCGCGACGTCGAGACGCGCTTCGCGAGCGAGGGCGACGAAGTCGTCGAGGAGCTGCCGCGTTTGCGCGACGAGCTCACGCGCCTGCAAGCAAACGTCAACCTCAATGCCGAAGCCGAACGCGAGGAGCTCTCCGAGCGGGAAACGTTTTTGCGCACGCAGCTCGACGATCTGGCGAGAGCACGCGAGACGCTGCTCGAATCGATCAAAGAGATCGAAGCGCAATCGCAGGCCCTCTTCAACGAAACCTTTGAAAAAGTCGCGAGCGCCTTTACGGAAATGTACGGCAAGCTTTTCCCCGGCGGCGACGCCAAGATGTGGCAGACGAATCCCGAGAATCTTTCGGAGACGGGTATCGAGATTTCGGTGCAGCCGCCCGGCAAAAAACTGATGTCGCTCACCGCGCTCTCGGGCGGCGAGCGCGCGATGACGGCCGCGGCTCTGATCTTTGCGCTCATCGCGGTGAAGCCGTCGCCGTTCTATCTTCTCGACGAAGTCGATGCGGCGCTCGACGATGCCAACGTCGAACGCTTCTCCGAGATGGTGCGCGAACTGGCGGGCGGTTCGCAGATGATCATCGTGACGCACAATAAGAAAACGATGGAACTGGCCGACCGCATGTACGGCGTGACGATGCGCGAGCCGGGCGTCAGTACGATCATCGCGGCGACGCTGACGCAAGAACGGCATCCGGAGCTGGCGCTTGCCTGACCGAACCAAGCCGGCGGCGCTCTTTTCGCTGTCGGATAAAACGGGATCGGTCGAGCTCGCGCGCGCGCTGCACGATCGCGGCACGGTGATCTACGCGACCGGCGGTACGCGGCGCTATCTGCAAGATCATGGGGTTCCCGCGCACGATATCGGCGAGATGACCGGCTTTCCGCCGCTCTTCGACGGGCGCGTCAAGACGCTGCATCCCAAGGTGTTCGGCGCGATTCTCTACGATCGCGACAACAGCGAACACCAAGAGCAAGCCGAGAAATATGCGATCGCGCCGATTACGACCGTTTGCGTCAATCTCTATCCGTTCGAAGCGACGGTCGCGCGGCAAGGCACCACGCACGCCGAAGCCATCGAGCAGATCGATATCGGCGGCGTCTCACTCTTGCGCGCGGCGGCCAAGAATTTCGATCACGTCGCGGTCCTGACGCATCCTTCGCAGTACGATACGTTCGTGACGGCGCTCGAGAAAGAAGACGTTCCGGTGCAGATGCGGCGCGAGTTCGCGGTGGCCGCGTTCGAACGCACCGCGGAGTACGACGCGGCAATCGCTCACTACATCGCGGCCGAGGGCTCGGTATCGCCGAGCGATCTGCCGGGCGCGCTCACCGTCACGCTTCCGCTCGCGCAGCGGCTGCGATACGGCACCAATCCGCAGAACCGCGCGGCCTTCTATCTCGACCGGCCGGACCGATTGCCCAAGCAGCTGCACGGCAAGGCGCTCTCGTACAACAATTTGCTCGATCTCGACGCGACGCTGCGCCTGCTTTCGCGCGCGCCCATCGGCGCTGCGTTCGGCAGCGAGCACGAACGCTTCGTCCGCGCGGCCGTCGTCAAACATACGGTGCCGTGCGGCGTCGCGCAGCGCTCGCGCGTCGGCAAGGCAATCTATGACGCGCTCGAGGCCGATCCGGTCTCGGCCTACGGCGGTATCGTCGCGACCGACGCGATCGTCGACCTCGAGGCGGCGAATGCGCTCGCGCGCTTCTTCCTCGAGATCGTCGCGGCTCCGGGCTTTGCGCCCGACGCGCTCGAGGTGCTGACGAACACGAAGAAGCTGCGCGATTTGCGGATCATGCGTTTTGCTTCCTCGCTTCCCGACGAACTCGCGCGCGAACTGCGCGTGCGCAGCGCGCTCGGCGGCGTGCTGGCCGAAGACGACAATCCCGCGGCGCCCCCCGAAACCTGGCGCGTCGTTTCGCAGCGTGAACCCAGCGCGCAGGAGTGGCACGATCTCGCCTTCGCGTGGGACGTCGTGCGGCACGTCAAATCGAACGGCATCGTGATTGCGAACGGCGGGACGACGCGCGGCATCTGCGCCGGGCAGACCAATCGCGTGAGCGCCGTGCAGATCGCAGCGCATCGCGCGGGCGCAGGCGCACAGGGCGCTGCCTGCGCAAGCGACGGCTTTTTCCCTTTTTCCGACGGGCTCGAAGCGGCGGCCGCGGCCGGCTGCAGCGCGGTGATCGCACCGGGCGGCTCGATTCGCGACGAGCAGGTCATCGCCGCGGCCGACCGCCTCGGCGTCGCATTCGTCTTTTCGAGTTACCGCTACTTTCTGCACTAGGGGAGGTCTCATGCCACGCTTTCTGCATACCTCGATCTTCGTCAACGACATGAACGAGTCGATCGACTTCTACGTCAATAAACTCGGACTCAAACTGCTCGACGGGCCGTTCCACTATCCGGGAAACGCCGACATGGCGTTCGTCGGCTCGGATTGGAACGCGTACATCGAACTGGTCTACGATCTGGAAGAGCATCCGCCGTATGCGATCGGCAATCGTTACGAACATCTCGCGATCGAAGCCGATGGCGAGCTCGAACCGTACATTGCCCAGCTGCGCGGGAACGGCGTGAAGATTCTCAAGGACGTCTATCGCTCGCCCAGCGGACGGCGCGCGATCGCGTTCATCGAAGATCCGAACGGCATTCCCGTCGAGGTGCTCGAGAAGCGCAAAGCCGCGGTGCTTTCCTAACGATAGACGAACGGGTCGAGGGGCGGTGCGACGAGCGTGATGTGCTCGACGTGCAGATGCAGCATGCCGTTCTCTTCGGCGAGCACGCCGCTAGCGTGCATCCAGCGGCCGTCGTCACGCGCGACGCTGCGATCGAGTACGAGCGCGACCGGCGCGGCGTCGGCGCGGCAACAGGTGATCGCGTATCGTACCAGCGTGCGATCTGCGACCGCGACGCCGGTGAAGTCGACGCGCTCGCCCGCAAACGCGCCGGCAAGCGTCGTCTCGGTCGCACGATAGACCGGCGCGGGCGCGCCGATCACGACGGCGGCTAACACGGCTGCGCCGATCCAACGCGCCGAGGGTGCGCGTTCGCCGCGCGAGCGCCACGCGAGGTAGCCGAAGAACAGCGCCGTCAGCGCGAGCGGAACGGTCATGCGCGGATGCACGAACGCACCACCCGCGCGCAGTGCGACGAGCGCGCATGCGATGGCGAGCATCGTGCAGGCCCACGGATCGCGCGCGCGTTCATCGCGAGCGGCACGGCGCCATGCGTAGATATCGACGATGCCCGCCGTGCAGAGCAAACCGGTCGCCGCGAAGGGCGCGCTCGCGCGCAGCGCGGCCGCGAGCGCGACGCCTCCGAGCGCACACGGCGACGCGACCATGCCGAGCGCCGCACCGGCTGCAAAGGCGAGCAACGGCGGCATCGCGTGCAGCGGCAGCGCGGGTGCGAATGCGGCGATGGTTGCGGCGGCGAGCGCAGCGGGCGCGAGGCGCTGCAAACCTGCGAGCGGATCGTTCTGCGCGGCGTGGCCGTGCACGGGTCGCATGCGCGCAACGAGCGTCGCGGCGAGCGGGCGCGCGAGCGCAGCCGGCATGCCGAAGATCGCCGCGGTCGCGAGCGCGGCCGGGATCGAGCGCGCCGAGGGGCCGGCGCCGCAGCCGCAACCGGCGAAAGGCGCGATCGCGGCGGGAAGCGCGAGGAACGGCAGGCACTCGAGCACGACGCTCGCGGCGGCGGCCGGAAGTGCCATCGCGGTTTGCGGGGCGATCGCGGCGAGCGCGATCGTGAGAGCGACGTAGATCGCAGGGCGCACGCTGATCCATCCCACGATGCACGGCGCTCATCTAGCTGCGCGATACAGCCATCCTAGGATTGTCGGGTCGCCCTGCGAACCCCGAGAGCGGCATGCCCTCGAAGATCACCGCACCGCGCGGCACGCAAGACGTCCTGCCCCCGCAATCGCACGCCTGGCTCGAACTCGAAACGCGGATCCACGCCCTCGCCGAACGCTTCGGCTACGGCGAGATTCGCACTCCGATGTTCGAGTCGACCGAGTTGTTCGTGCGCGGGGTCGGTGAGACGACCGACATCGTCGAAAAAGAGATGTATACGTTCACCGACAAGGGCGAACGCAGCATGACGCTGCGCCCGGAGTGGACGGCGCCGGTCATGCGCGCGGCGCTCGAACAAAATCTCTTTGCGCAAGGACCACAACGTCTCTACTACGTCGGGCCGATCTTTCGTTACGAACGTCCGCAGAAGGGACGCTACCGGCAAGCGCACCAGTTCGGCGTCGAGTGCACCGGCTACGCCGGACCCGAAGCCGATTTCGAGGTGATCTCACTTGCGTGGGAGCTCGTGCGCGGCTACGCGATCACCGACGCGCAGCTGCGCGTCAACTCGATCGGCGACGACGTGTGCCGGCCGCGCTATCGCGAAGCGCTGCTCGCGCATTTTCGTCCGCACGTCGCGGAGCTCTCGCCCGATTCGCAGCGCCGCCTCGAACGCAATCCGCTGCGCGTGCTCGACAGCAAAGACGAGCGCGATGGTGCGCTGATCGCGAGCGCGCCGACCTTTCTCTCGGTGCTGTGCGATGCGTGCCGCGCGCATTTCGACGCGCTGCGCGGCTACCTCGACGCGGCCTCGATTCCGCATACGGTCGATTCCGGTATCGTACGCGGGCTCGACTATTACACGCGCACCGTCTTCGAGATCACGTCGACCGCACTCGGCGCGCAGTCCACCGTCTGCGGCGGCGGGCGCTACGACGGACTCGTGCGCTCGCTCGGCGGTCCCGACGTGCCTGCAGTCGGATTCGCGCTCGGCATCGAGCGCTTCTTGATGATGCTCGACGCGACGCACGGCGAGCGAAGCGTAGCGCGTCACGGCGTGCAGGCGATTGCGCTCGGCCCGCAGGCGCGCGCGGTGCTCGTGCCGCTGGTCGCGCAGTTGCGCGCGGCGCTCGATCAACCGGTCTTCATGGATTACGAAGATCGCAAAGTGCTCGCGCACCTGAAGATCGCCGACCGGAACAACGCCCGCTTCGCGCTGATCTTGGGAAGCGAGGAACTCACCCGGGGCGAGCTGGTCCTGCGCGACCTCGACGCGCGCACCGAAAGCCGGGTCGCTCTGCGCGCGGCAGACGTTGCGGGCGCGCTTGCCGAAAGGGCGCACTGATGGGATATGAAGAGGAAGCGGAAACGATCCAGTCGTTGCTCGACGTGATGCACGAGCACGACCTCGACCGCATCAAAGTGAAGGTCGGCGAGGCCGTCTACGAGCTGGTGCGCCGCGAGGCGGGTGCACAGATCGTGGCACCGGTCGTCTCCGCTGCAGCGCCGAACGCGCCGCCCTCGGACGGCGCCCCCGCGACTCCGGCCGCACCTGCCAACGTCAAACGCGTCATCGCGCCGCTGACCGGCGTCTTTTACCGCTCGCCTTCGCCCGATGCGGACGCGTTCGTCAATCCCGGCGATCGCGTCGAGGCCGGGGCGGTGCTCTGCATTTTGGAAGCGATGAAGCTCTTCAACGAGATTCAAAGCGACTACAGCGGCACGATCGCGCGCATCATTCCCGAAAACGGCGAGCTCGTCTCGCAAGGCGACGAACTCTTTTGGATCGCACCGTGACCATCGACTACAAAGCACGACGAAATTTCGACGAACTGCTCGCGGATCGCGCGGTGCTCCGCGACATGGCGAGCTACGAACCGCAGGTGCTTGCGATCGTCGACGTGGTCGTCGGCGCGCTGCGCGCGGGAAAGCGGATCTACTGGTGCGGCAACGGCGGCAGCGCCGCCGAAGCGCAGCATATGGCCGCCGAACTCTCGGGACGCTACTTGCGCGAGCGCCCCGGTCTCAACAGCGAAGCGCTCTCGGTCAACACTTCGACGTTGACGTGCATCGGCAACGATTACAGCTACGACGACATTTTCGCGCGGCAGGTCGAAGCGTTCGTACAACCGGGCGACGTGTTGATCGGTATGACGACGAGCGGCACCTCGCGCAACGTTGTGCGCGCACTCGAAGCGGGCAGGAAGAAGGGCGCGACGACGATCGCGTTTACCGGCAACGGCGGCGGCACGGTCATGCAATACAGCGACCTTGCCTTGATCGGTCCCGACGGCTACGCCGCGATCGTGCAAGAGGTGCATCAGGTGATGGCGCACATCGTCTGCGACCTGGTCGAGCAGAAGCTGATATTCGAGGATCACATCGCGTGAGCACCGCGCTCCTGACGCGCGATGCGCGCGCGCTCGTCGAGCACATGCGCGGGCGTACGATCCTCGTCATCGGCGATTTGATGATCGACGAGTGGATCTGGGGCGCGGTCACGCGCATCTCTCCCGAAGCGCCGGTTCCCGTCGTTGCGGTGACCGATCATTCGTTCACGCTGGGCGGCGCCGGCAACGTCGCGAACAATTTGGTCTCGCTCGGAGCAAAGGTCGAGTTCGTCGGTACGGTCGGCGAGGACGCGTTCGCCGATGACGTACGGCGCATGCTGCGTGAAGAGGCCGTCGACGACGGCGGCGTGTTCGCGGTGAGCGACCGGCCGACGACGCGCAAGACGCGCATCGTCGCGCACAACCAGCAGGTCGTGCGCGCCGACTGGGAGGACGCGGCTCCGCTGCGTCCGGGTGACCGTGCGCGCGTCGCCGCCTTCGTGCGCGAGCGGGCGCCGCACGTCGATGCCGTAATCTTGAGCGATTACGCAAAGGGTCTGCTCTCGGCCGAAATCGTCGCGGCGGCGCGTGCCTGTCCGCTCGTGCTCGCCGACCCCAAACCGCAGAACGTCGCACTCTTCGCCGGCGTCACGTGCGTCGCGCCGAACGTGCACGAAGCCGAGGCTGCAACCGGCATCAAGATCGCCGACGAGGCGTCGCTCGAACGCGCGGGCGCGCAGCTGCTCGAAGCGCTGCGCTGCCGCTACGTGGTCATCACGCGCGGCGAAGCCGGCATGTCGCTCTTCGGCTCGCAGGGAGAGCGCCTTGCCATTCCGTCGGTCGCGCGCAAAGTCTACGACGTCTCGGGCGCCGGCGACACCGTCATCGCCGTACTCTCTCTCGCGCTTGCGGGCGGAGCTCCCATCGAACGCGCGATGCAGCTTGCCAATTTCGCCGCCGGTGCGGTGGTCGAGAAGCTCGGCACGGCGACCGCGAGCGGCGACGAGATCATCGCGCTGATCGAACATGGCGGCGCCTGAGCTTTTCGGAGCGCTGCTCGACGCCGACGCCGCCGCGGCGTGGCGCGAGGAGCAGCGCGCGCGCGGGCGGCGCGTCGTGTTCACCAACGGCGTCTTCGACGTGCTCCACGCGGGCCACGTCGACTATCTAGCGTGGGCGCGAGCACAGGGTGACGCGTTGATCGTAGGCGTGAACGGCGACGCGTCGGTGCGCGCGATCAAAGGGGCGAAGCGCCCGATCGTGCCGTTTTCGGAACGCGCGGTGCTGCTGCGCGCGCTGCGCAGTGTCGATGCCGTGGTCGAGTTCGGCGAAAGGACGCCGGAGGCGCTGCTCGAGCGCATTCGCCCCGACGTGCACGTGAAGAGCGCGCAGTACCGCGAAGAAGATTTGCCGGAAGCGGCGGTGGTGCGCGCGTACGGCGGTGAGATTCGCCTCGCGCCGCATCGCGCCGGACGCAGCACGTCCGACATCATCGGCGAGATCGTCGCGCGCTACGGGGCGTAGCGGCGTGAGAATCGCCTTCACCGCCAACGGTCCGGGCGAGGTCGCCGGCTGGTTCCGCCCGCTCGTGCGCCGCTTGTACGAACGCGATCCCGGCCTCGACGTGCATCTCTTCTGCGTGCCCGACGACTACGCGACCGGTTACGAGGCGCAACTGGCCAAGCGGCTCTTTCCAAGCGCGCACGTCTACGATCCCAAAACCTATCTGCGCGTCGCGCTCGGCGCAAACGCGCCGGAGCTGCCGGATCGCGTCGACGTGGTGCAATATCTGGGCGGCGACTTGATGCACGCGCTGCGCGTGCGCGCCCGTCTGCACGGCGTCGCGTCGACCTACAAATTTTCGAAGCGAGGCTATCGCGATCGCTTCACGCGTTTCTTCGCCGTCGATGAGAAGAACGTTACGCAGTTGCGCGCGTCGAGCGCGGCGCAAGAGCGCATCGTGCGCGTCGGCAATCTCGCGATCGACGGTGCGCTGCTCGAAGCGCAGCAGCCGCTCGAAGACGGCGCGCCCACGGGCGGTATTCTCGTGATGCCGGGCTCTCGCGACTACGAAGTCGACAACTTGATTCCGTTTTTCTTCACGATGGCGCTGCGCATCGCGCGCGAGCGGCCGGAAATTCCGGTAGCGTTCGGCCTCTCGCCCTTTACGCCGCTCTCCGACGTGCGCGCCGCGATCGAACGCGGCGGCGATCCTCGCGTCTGGGCGCAGCGCGGCCTCCTGATCGAAGAAGGCGAGCGCGCGTGGCTGGCGCCCGAGCGCGGCGCGCCGCGCTTTCCGATTTTGCGCAACGCCCTCGCCGCGGCGCTGCGCTCGCGGCTCGTGGTCACGATTCCCGGCACGAAGACGATCGAACTCGCGGCGCTCGGGGTGCCGATGATCGCGATCACACCGCTCAACGCGGCGGAGAAGATCACGTTCAACGGGCCGCTCACCTATCTCGATCGTATTCCGCTGGTCGGCGCGCGGCTCAAGCGCGCGGTCGCCGTGGGCGTATCGCGCCGTTTCGTCTTTCACACGCAACCCAACATGGACGCGGGCGAGTCTCTGGTCTGCGAATTGCACGGAACGCTCACCCCCGGACGCGTCGGACGCGTCGCGCTCGAACGGTACGACGACCAGAGCTGGCTTGCGCGCAGCCGCGAACGGCTCGCCGCGCTCTATGCCGATCACGTGGGGGCGGCGGACCGCATGGCCGAATCGCTGCTCGAACTATGCGCATCTCGATAGTCATCGCGACCAAGGACCGGGCATCGTACGTCGCGCGCGCGCTCGCGTCGCTCGAGTCACAGGTCCACGCGCCCTCGTTCGAGGTCGTCGTCGCCGACAACGGTTCGAGCGACGACACGAAGGCCGTGGTCGAGGCGCAGGCGGCGCGCGGCAGTTATCCGGTACGTTACGTCTTCGAACCCGAGCCGAATCGCGGTAAGGCGCGCAATCGCGGGATCGAAGCCGCGCAGGGCTATCTCGTGCTCTTCGCCGACGACGACGTGCAATTGCCGCCGGGTTTTCTCGCGGCACACGAAGCGGCGCATACGACGAGCAATATGGTCGTCAACGGACCGATCCTCAACGTCGCATCGTACGAGGACCGGCCCAAACCGGGAGCGGCGAATTACTCGCGCGCGTTTCTCTGCACGTGCAACGTCTCGCTGCCGCGGCATGCGCTCGACGCGGTGGGCGGTTTCGACGAAGCGTTTCATCTCTACGGCTGGGAGGATACCGAACTCGGCGTCCGGCTGCGTGAGGCCGGGATGCGCTGGCGTTTCGCATGGGATGCGTATCTCTGGCACATCAAGGCGCCCTCGCACAACACGCTCGAAGTGGAGACGCGCAAAGCGATGGAGCGCGCGCGCATGGCGAAGCATTTTCTCGCCAAGCAAGACTCGTCGCGCACCCGCATGGCGACCGGCGCGCATCCGGCGAACCTTTTGCGCGCGCGCTATCTGCTTCCCGACGGGCTGCTCGCCTTTTACGCCGGCATCGCGACCAGCGAGGATGCGCCGGGCTGGCTGCGCTCGCTCGCTCGCGCGCAGTTTCTCGACGGGATGTATTCGCGCGAACTGGTGCGCGTGCTCGACGAGCCTGCCCGATGAAGCGTGCGCTGCTCTACTGCGCGGGCGGCGGTATCGGCGATTCGCTGGTCGCCTCGCTGGTGGCGCGAGCACTGCACGCGCGTTTCGAACGCGTCGAGGCACTGACGCTGCCGGGGCATCGCGCGACGCTCGAGCGCGTGCGCGATCTCGACGAGGTCCTGGTCGATGACGGCGGCGACGAGAACGCGCTCGCAGCGTCGTTGCGCGAACGCGGTTACGAGGCGTGCGTCGTGACGTGGGCGACGGCGCGCACGGCAGGTGTGGCGAAACGCGCCGGCATTCCGGTCCGCGTGGGACAAGCCAGCCGCCTCTATTCGCGCGCCTTCACGACGCGCGTCTCCGTACGCAGCGAACACGGCGACGTCACCTCGCATTGGTCGGATATCTTGCTCGATTACGCGCGCGCTCTCGCGTGCGACACAGCCGACCGCATTCCGTCGTTCGTTCCGACGGCGCAAGACGTTGCAGAAGCGGACCTCGTCGTCCCGCGTACGGCGCAGGGTAGTCGAGGGACCGATTGCATCATTCTCCATCCGACCAACGCGATCGCGTCGCGTCGCGGCGTGTGGCCGGTGCAGGGGTGGGCTGCACTGGCGCGCGCGCTGGCGGATCGATTCGACTGCAAGGTGCTGCTGAGCGGCGCACCCGACGACGCGGCGATCAACCTCGCGATTCTGCAGGCGGCGCGCGACGAGCGCGTCGCGGATTTGGCGGGTAAGCTCGGCATCGGCGCGTTCGGCGCGCTCGCGCAGCGCGCGCGAGCGTTCGTCGGCATCACGACGGGCACGATGCACGTTGCGGCAGCCGCGGGCGCGCCGACCGTCGGTATCTTTCCTTTTCAAAGCGATTTTCCGGAGCGCTGGGCGCCGCTGGGCGAACGAACCGCGATCGTGCGCGCGAGTTATCCCTGCCATGCCGGCGATACGAAGGAGCAGTGCCGCGACTACGCCTGCATCGCGCAGCTCGACGTGGAGCGCGTCCTGGCGGCCGCCGAGTCGTTGATCGGAGGTGCTCGTGCGCGCCACGATACAACTCTGCACGTATAATCGCGCCGCGCTGCTCGAGCGCGTGCTGGACGGCTGCTTCGAGCAGACCGCCGATCCGGGCGAGTACGAGGTCGTGCTCGTCAACGACGGGTCGCGCGATGCGACTGCGGAGGTCATCGCGCGCGCGCGGACGCGCGCGACGTGCCGTTTCGAGGTCATCGAGCAGGCGAACAGCGGTTTGGCGAAGGGCCGCAACGCGGGCATCGCGCGCGCGAGCGGCGAGCGGATCATCTTCATCGATGACGACGTGCTGCCGTTGCCGAACTTCGTCGAAGAGCATCTGCGCTCGCACGCTCGCGCACCCAAGGCGGTCGTACGCGGGGGCGCGATCAACGTCGCCAGCTTCGACGATCTTCCGCCTCCGGTTTGGAGCATCAAGGATTACAGCGCGAATTTCTTCTGGACGACCAACGTTTCGGTTCCGCTCGCGACGATCCGCGCGATCGGCGGATTCAACGAGTCGTTCTCGGAGTACGGTTGGGAGGACATCGACGTCGGCCTGCGCCTGCGCTTCGGCGGCGTGCGCGCCGTTTTCAATCCCAAGGCGCTGGTCTATCACTACAAACCGCGTCCGCGCAGCGGCAACGTCGAAAAGATGATCGCGCAGGCGCGCGCGCAGGCCCGCACGGCCGTGCAGCTCGCGGCGATCCATCCGCACTGGCGCACGTACTTGGCGACCGGAATTAATCCGCTGCAGCGCGGTTGGGGACGGCTGCGCGGCGGCGAACGGAGCGAGCGCGCGCTGCGCGCGCGTGTCGGCGATCTCGCCGCGGATCGTGCCTTGAGCGATCGCGAGCTGGCGGCGGCGCGCGGTCTTGCGAACGCGGCGTACTTCGATGAGTTGGAGAAGGCCCTTCGCGCGCGATGAAGATCCTGCTCTCGCGGACGGATCGCATCGGTGATTTGATTCTCTCGACGCCGGCGATCGCGACGGTGCGCGCCTCCTTTCCCGACGCGCACGTGACGATGGTGACGAGTCCCTACAACCGCGTCGTCATGGAGCGTAACACCGACGTCGACGAACTCGTGGAATTACCGCGCGAAGTGCACGGCAAGTTTTTCGGTTCGCGCTTCCGCGGCTACGACATCGCGGTCGCGCTCGCCCCGCGCGCCACCGACATCAGCTTGGTCGGCGCGACCCACGCGCGCGTTCGCGTCGGATACACCTACGTGCGGCGCTGGCTCGCGCGGCTCACGGCCCATCTCTCCCTCAATCGCGTGATGATCAGTCCGGCCGATCCGGATCTTTGCGAGCGCGATCCGCAACGCGTCGTTCCGCATGAAGTCGACCAGCTGCTCGAGCTGGTTGCGCTCGCCGGGGCACGCGAACGCGTGACCGCGCTTCGTCTCGACGTTTGCGATGAGGATCGCGCCGCCGTCGCGCGTTTCCCGCTCAATCCCATCGTGTTGCACGTCGGGCAACGCTGGTTCACGAGCGGCAGCACGCTCGCGAGCACGCTCGACCTTGCCGGGGAGCTGCGCGATCTCGGCGTGCCGATGGTGGTCAGCTGCGCTGCCGAAGCCGAGGCGTACGCACAGGCGTTCGAGTCGCGCGGCCATCTGGTCGCGCGCAACCAGCCGTTTCACCGCTGGGTCGCGCTCTTCGAACGGGCGTGCTGCATCGTAACGGTCGACACCGGTGCGACCCATGTCGCAAGCGCGGTGCGCAGGCCCACGCTGGTCGCTTTCGAACATCGCTACTTCCGGCTCAACTCGCAAGAATGGGCGCCGTACGGCGTGCCGAGCGTGCTGGTGCGCAAGCCGGGTTCCGAGGACGGCGCCGCGCTCGCCGGGTTCCGCGCGCAGATCGTCAGCGGTGTTCGTGAATTGATCGATGCCTGAGATTTCCGTCGTCGTTCCAACCTATAACCGGTTGGAGACGCTCGAATACGTACTCCCTACGCTGCTCGCGCAAGACCTTGCGCCGAGCGAGTTCGAAGTGCTTGTTTGCGATTCGAACTCGACGGACGGTACGGCGGAGTTTCTCGCGGCGATGCGCGAGAAGCATGGCAACGTGCGTCATCTTCCCGGAGCGTATAGCGGTCGCGCGGCGGCGCGCAACGCCGGTATCGACGCGGCGGCGGGCGAGGTCGTGCTCTTCAACGACTCGGACATTTTCGCGTCGCCGGATCTGCTCTCGCAGCATCTGCGCCATCATCGCGCGCGGCGCGACATCGCGGTGGTCGGGCTCGAAGTGCAGGTCAAAGACTTCGACGATTACGCCTACAAGCGCGATCACCCGCAGGCGCGCGGCTTTCTGCACAAGCCGGCGCGCAAGCAGCTGCCGTGGCTCTACTTCTTGACCGGCAACGCGTCGGTGCGGCGCGCCGATCTCATCCGCGTCGGACGCTTCGACGAGAGCTTCACCGGCTACGGTCACGAGGATCTCGAACTCGGGTACCGTCTCGAACGTGCGGGCATCACGATTCTCTACGAACGCAACGCGATCAATTACCATTGTCAGGACGTACCGCACGACGATCAAAAGGAGAAAATGCGGCTGGCGGGGCGTTCGACGGTGCGTTTCTACCGCAAGCATCCCGATTTCGGGGTGCGGCTCAATTTGGGCATGACGCCCGTCTCGCTGGGCTTGCACAGCGTGCTCGAACGTATGCCCGGCGTGCTCGCCTTCTTCGACGCACGCTCGTCACGTTCGAAGTTCGCACGCGATCTCGTGCAGCAATATCACTACGTTTCCGGCGTCAAGGACGCCCTGAAGGATCGGAATGTTGGCTAAGCGGTTTTCGTGCGGCGCTCTGCGCGCCGGCGACGTCGGCGCGCGCGTCGAGCTGAACGGATGGGTAAACCGGCGTCGCGACCACGGTGGCTTGATCTTCATCGACCTGCGCGACCGCGACGGCGTTACGCAGATCGTGTTCGATCCGCAGCAGGCTGATTTTTCTGCGGCGGAGCACGTGCGCAACGAGGACGTCCTGCGCGTGCGCGGGGTCGTACGCGCGCGGCCCGCGGGAACCGAGAACCCGAATCTCGCGACCGGCGCGATCGAGATCGGCGTCGACGCGCTCGAAATCCTCAATCGCTCGCAGGTGCCGCCGTTTCAGATCAACGTCGATACCGACGTGGACGAAAATCTGCGTCTGGAGTATCGCTATCTGGATTTGCGGCGTCCGCGCATGCAGCAGAACATCCGCATGCGCCACGCGATCGTGAAGGCGATGCGCGACTTCTTCGACGAGCGCGAATTCATCGAGATCGAAACGCCGATGTTGATCAAGAGCACGCCGGAGGGCGCGCGCGACTACTTGGTGCCCTCGCGCCTCTATCCGGGAGCGTTTTACGCGCTGCCGCAGTCGCCGCAGCTGCTCAAGCAGATCACGATGATCGCGGGCTTCGGGAAATACATGCAAATCGCGCGCTGCATGCGCGACGAGGATCAGCGCGCCGACCGGCAGCCGGAGTTCACGCAGGTCGACGTCGAGATGTCGTTCATCACGCAAGAGGACGTGATCGAGACGATGGAGTCGTGCATCCGCTATGTGTGGAAGCGCTGCCTCGGCATCGAGCTGGGCGCTTTTCCGCGCCTTCGGCACGAGGAGGCGATCGCGCGCTACGGCATCGACAAACCCGATCTGCGCTTCGGACTGGAACTCGCGAGCGTGAACGACGTGTTTGCGGGCACCGAATTCGTCGTTTTCAAATCGGTCATCGAGAGCGGTGGCGCGATCGTCGCGCTGCGCTATCCCGGCGGCGCGTCGCTCTCGCGGCGCGATTTCGACGCGCTCACCGACGATGCCAAGCAATTCGGCGCCAAGGGTATGGTGTGGATCGCACTTGCTGCCGACGGCACGAAATCATCGGCGCAAAAATTCATTACGGAAGAGCACGTCGCGAAGCTGCGCGCCGCGACCGGAAGTGAGAGCGGCGATGCGATGCTGCTCTTTGCGGATGAACGCGCGCTCGCGCTCGCGGTAGCCGGCAAGATGCGCAACGTGGTCGGCGAGCGCTGCGGCTTACGCGATCCAAGCGCGTTTTCGTTCTGTTGGGTCCTGGATTTCCCGTATCTGGAGATCGACGAGGAGACCGGGAAGCCGGTGCCGTCGCACCATCCGTTTACCTCGCCCGGCGAGGATCAGTGGCAATACATCGACACCGATCCGCGTAAGATGCGGGCGCAGCACTACGACATGGTCCTCAACGGTTGGGAACTTGGGTCGGGTTCGATCCGCATCCACAAACCCGAACTGCAGCGGAAGATCTTCGAGATGCTGGGCATGACCGACGAGCAGATCGAGGAGCGCTTCGGATTTTTCGTGCGCGCGCTCGAGTACGGGGCGCCGCCGCACGGCGGGATGGCCCTCGGCATCGACCGGATCGTGATGCTGGCGTGCGGAGAGGAGAACCTCCGGGAGGTCATCGCATTTCCGAAGAACCAGGTCGCTCGCGACGTCATGATGGACGCGCCGACCCCCGTTCCGGAGGCCCTCTTGCGAGATCTTTACCTTCGAAGTGAAGCGCCCCAGCAGCCGAGCGGCAAATAATCGTACGGTGTACGTTCGTCTCGCCGGTGTTGCAGCGGCCGTCGGCGCGTTTGCGCTCGCCGGTCTACTTTGGCTGCCCGCCGGTGCGACCGCGATGGGACCGTCCTGCGGTGAGAAACTCTTCACCAATCCCGACGGGCTGCAGATCCGCGTGCTCTGGGCGAAAAACGGTGCGGTACAGCAATACGTGATCGTCGACGACCACGAGAATCCTGAGAACGCCAACGACATGAAGCTCGATCTCGAGAAAGCCTACGGACCGGAGGGGGTCGACGCCCCGCCGCTGCGAATCGTCTCGTTCAAACCAGGTGGAAGCGGCGGAATGATGATTCCTGATAAGGCAATCGACTCGTGCGGGCGTACGCTCTCGTTTCATTAGCGCTTCTTGCGATAGCAGGATGCGCCGGCGGGCGCGCGAGTACCGACACCTCTCCCTCACCTCAAGCGACACCGGATCCGCTGCGCGCGTGTGAAGTGCGCGAGTTTTCGCTGGACGGCGCCGACCTCGTGGTGGTCGCCAACGCAGACGGCACGCCGGCCTCGATCGTAGTCGTCCGTGCGCCCAGCGACGACGCACGCGCCAAGGCTTTTCAAGACGCGCGCAAGGATTTCGGCGATCCGAATATCGATCCGCGCACGAAGATCGAAGCGTACAAAGACGGCTTGACGCAATTGACCGACATGTGCGGCCGTCCCGTCATGCCGAGCGCGACGCCGAGCCTTACTCCTTCAGCAACACCTTCGCCCGGTTGAAAATCGCGTCGAACATCGGCGCGGTGAGTTTGCCGGTGTTGGTGTTTTGACGGCTTGGATGGTATGACGCGACGGCTACCATGCGGCGCTCGCCGTTGCGCGCGTCGAATTCGGCGCCGTGTCCGAATTTCGGTTGCCGCTCGAACGAGAAGCCACGTTCGCGCAGCGTGCGCAGAATCGCGTCGAAGCCGATCGAGCCGAGGCCGATCATCACGCGCAGGTCCGGTAGAGCGTCGAACTCCTCGAGCAGATACGAAAAGCAGTTGCGCAGCTGCTGCGGGGTTGGTTTGTTGTGCGGCGGCGCGCAACGGCCGGCCGCGGTGATGATGCAATCGTGCAGCTGGAGCCCGTCGCGCGCGCTGGTCGCGTTCGGCTGCGAGGCGAAGCCCGCGCGATAGAGCGCGGGATAGAGAAAATCACCCGAGGCGTCACCGGTGAACATGCGTCCGGTGCGGTTGCTGCCGTGCGCGCCGGGTGCGAGCCCGACCAGCATGACGCGTGCAGCGGGATCGCCGAACGCCGGCACGGGTCTTCCCCAGTAGCGCTGATCCGCGTACGCACGGCGCTTCTCACGCGCGACCTGCGCGCAATATGCGCGCAGTTCGGGACAGCGCTCGCAGCCGGCGATCCTGCGCTGGATCGATTTCAATGACGGTACGCTCATAAGGCGTGCAGCGCGTCGCGGATGAAGCCGACGAACCGGCTCACCGCGGGCCCGTAGGATTCGGTGCGTGTCACGAGCGCCATCGTGCGCATGATGCGCTGCGGTTCGACCGAGAGCAGCGCGACGTTGGGGCCTGGATTGTTGCCGAGCGTGCGCGGAAAGAGCGCGACACCAAGGCCCTCCGCAACGAGCGAACGCACGGTGAGCGAATCCTCGCTCTCGAATGCGACGCGCGGTTCGAAGCCCGCCGCGCGCGCGACGGCGTTCAAGCGGTGTGTCGTCGCCGAACCGGGGCGGAAGATGACGAAGGCTTCATCCCGCAGCTCTTCGATCCGCACGCTGTGGCGAGTTGCCAGGCGGTGGCGTGCGGAGACCGCGATCACCAGCTCGTCTTCGTAGAGCGGTTCGATCCGGAAGCTTTGGGTAGCCAGGCTCGCGTCGGCGAGATGCCCGACGAAGATGTCGATCGTGCCGTCGCGTAGCCCGGCCAAGAGCGCGTCGGCCATTCCCTCGCGCATCGCGACCTCGATGCCGGGGTTGGCCGCATGGAAGCGTCCGAGCAGCTTGGGCAACACGTACTCCGCGAAGGACTGATAGGTCCCGATCACCACCCGGCCGCGCAGCCCGCCCGCGTAGGCGGTCATCTCCTCGGCTGCGGCGTCGACGTCGGCGATGATCCGTTCGGCGCGCTTGACGAAGGCCCGTCCGGCGTCGGTCAGGCTGACCCGGCGGTTCGTGCGTTCGAAGAGACGGACGCCTAACTCGCGTTCGAGCGCGGCGATCTGCTGCGAGAGCGCGGGCTGAGCTACCGAAAGCTCTTCGGCCGCGGCGGTGAAGCTGAGGCGCCTGGCGATTGCGGCGGCAGAGCGCAGCTGGCGAATCTCCATGTATGCGTTCATCTTATCAAATCGAGTCTAATAATCTATTGGACTTATGGAGGCGTCTCTGAGAGACTGAGAGCGTGACGACGCTTGCTCGACCGCTCCCGGCCCCCCTCGCTTCGCACGGAGACCGTGCGGGACTCCGCCTGCTGACGCTGGCCCACGGCTTCGTGGATTTGAACCAAGGCGTGCTGCCGGTGATGATTCCGTTCCTCGTCACGCAGCGTCACCTCACGCTCGCGGTCGCGGCGACCCTGGTCTTGGCCTCGAATCTCTTGGGCTCGGTCGTGCAGTTGCTCTTCGGTCACCTCTCGGACCGGCACGCGACCACCTGGATCATTCCGGCCGGCCTGGTGGTGGCTGCGACCGGGACCGCGCTGGTGGGCCTTGCCGCGACCCTGCCTTTGATGCTGGGCGGCGCGATGCTGATGGGTTTTGCGGTCGCCGCCTTTCATCCCGAAGGTTCGCGCTTTTCGAACTACTTCGCCGGTCGCAAACGCTCGTCGGGCATGAGCTTCTTCACGGTCGGCGGATATATCGGGCTTGCGGCGGGACCGATCGTCGCGACGCCCCTGTTGCTCGCTTTCGGTCTGCACGGCGTTGCGTTGCTCGTGATCCCCGCGTGCATCGTCGCGGTGTTTCTCGTGCGCGCGCTGCCGCGCTTCAACGAGGTGCGCCGCAGCGCACAGCGCGCGCATCGCGAACGTCCGGGACGCAACGACTGGCGCGGCTTCTCGGTCATGTCGCTCGTCGTCGCACTGCGTTCGACGACCTTTCTCGCGGCCGTGACGTTTCTGCCGGTCTTCGCGATGCGCGTGGTGCACGCGAACGCGCTCACCCAGTCCTTCCCGCTCGTCGCACTGCTCGCCGGCGGCGCGGGCGGTACGATGCTCGGCGGATTGCTCGGCGAACGCGTCGACCGGCGGCGCATCATCTCGATCTCATTGCTCTTCACGGCGCTCTTTGCAGCGGCGGTCGCGTACACCGGATCGCTTGCGCTTCTGCCGCTCACGATCGCGCTCTCACTCTGCTTCGGCATCGCGCTTGGACTCTCGGCCGGCGTGCTCGTCGTGCTCGGGCAAGAGTACTTGCCCAAACGCATCGGCGTAGCCTCAGGCGTGACGCTCGGGCTTGCGAACACGATCGGCGGTATCGCGGCTCCGGCCTTCGGTCACATCGGCGACATCTTCGGCCTCGTCAGCGTTTTTCTGACGATCGCGATTTTCGCGGTGCTGGCGCTCGCCGGCTCGCTCGCAATGCCGAAGCCCGCTGCCTTACGCGGAGCCGCTTAATGCGGCGTCGCGCTTGGGCGCGGTGAGGGCCAGGCCGCGCACGACGGTTTTTCTTCGGTTGGAATCAACGTCATGATCTGACGGATCGCGTCGATCACGACTTCGGGTTTGTCGATTTGCATTGCGTGTCCGGCGCCCGCGATGACGCAGTCGGCGCCGCGCGTCGATTGTGCCGCGAGTTGATCGTGCAAGGCCGTCCAACCGCCCTGCACCGACGCGACCTCGGCGCTCGTCGCGCCCATCGACGCCTCGGTTTTTTTGCTCTCGTCGAGTGCGGTCAGGATGAGGATCGGCATCGCTCCGTAGCCGTGCAGCGCGCTGTCCAGCTCGGCCCCGTCTTCACCGATGCTCGCAAGCTCCGAGGCCGGATCCCTCCAGGCCGCGGGCGCAAGTGCGTGCGGGCCCGGGGTTTGCAGACACTGCTTGCGCGTGGGATCGTCGCCGCAGTCACGCATCGTCGCCAACCGTTGCTGCTCGTTTGCGGCGTACTTGGGATACTCGGTGCTGAGCAGTTCTTCTTCGCCGGCGGTGGATGGATCGACGAGCACCATGCCGGCAACGTCGTTTGGATAGCGAGCGGCGAAGAGCGACGCGTAGAGTCCGGCGATCCCGTGCGCGACGAGGAGATAGGGCGGCGGTACGCCGGCGCGCTGCAGCAGCGTGCGCAAATCGCCGACGATCGCATCGGAGGTGCGCGGAAGCGGTCCGGGATCGCTGAAGCCGTAACCCGCGCGGTCGTAGGAACAGGTGCGCGTCATGCGGGCGACGGCAGGCTGCACCCGGCTCCACGGCAGCGTCCCGCTGCCTACCTCGGCGTCGGAATCGAAGATCACCGCCGGAGACCCGGCGCCGATGCAATAGATGTTCAAGCGCCGTCCGTCTCCGATGTCGACGAGACGCTGCGCGTGCATGTAGGGCTCGCTCTGCACGTTTGCGCCCGGCGCCGGCGTTGCGTGCAGCGCGGCGAGCAAGAGAGTCGTAAAAATCATCGGCGGGTCATCACAATGTCGGAGAAGGGCTGCGCCAGTAAATAGGCGGCGTCGACGGGCGCTACGCGCCGCCGCCGGTCGTCAACGCGTGCAAACGTAAAGCCTGCCTCGCGCAAATTCTCGAGCGTTCTCGCCGGATCGGCGCCGGCCTCGCGCATGAACTGCGGTGCAAACTCCATCATGACGACGAGCGCCCGGCTGCGCTCCGCGAAGAGGCCGGCGCCGCCGCGCAAGATCGCGCTCTCGGCCCCTTCGGCGTCGATCTTCATGAAGTCGACGCGCCGGCCGGTCTCCGCGAGAAACGCGTCGAGCGTCGTCGCCTGCACGCCGATCGTTTGCCGCTCGCTCTCGGAGAGTTCGGGAATCTGCTGCAATCCGGCGACCAGCGTGCCTCCGCCGCGGTGACGAACCGCCGCGCGAAACGCGAGCGGACCCTCCGTGTCGCTCACCGCGCGTTCGTCGATCCTGCCGATACGCGAGAAGCCGTTGATCTCGAGGTTGTCGCGCGCGATCTGCGCGAGGACCGGGTCGCATTCGAAGGCGTACACGGAACCCGCCGGCCCGACGCGATGGCACATCAGCATCGTGAAGAGGCCCACGTTGGCGCCGATTTCGACGACGTGCATGCCGGGACGCACCAATCTGCGCAGCACGGCATCGGTGTGCTCTTCGTAGACGCCTTCGAGAATGAGGTGCGGCGCGATCGAAACGTCGCGCGAATCGACGAACATCTTGTAGCCGCTCTTCGTGCGCAGCAGCACGCGGTCGTTGCCGACGTAGACGGCCTGGCTTCTCACAAGCTGCGTACCATGCGATACTGCCGTTCGACGACGCGCCACCCGCCGTCCCGCAATGCCTGGCCGAGAGCGGAATTCGCGGGCTCGTTGTTCAGGGTGAGGTCGTGCGGCACGCGTGCGTCGAGCTCGCGCAGCAGCTCCCGCGCGCGCGGCACGTCGATCGCGCTTGCATCCAGGATGCTGGCGAACTCGCCGCCGGTGCGAACGAATGCGTAGGCGCCGGGTATCGAGAGCAGATGAACCGGCCCGGCGCGCGCGATACTGCGCGGCTCGCGTTGCCAGCAGGCGGAGAGGGCGGGTGTAATCGCCCGAACGGCGGGCTCGGGAAAGCGGCGGGCCGCCGCGAGCGCGTCGTCGCCGGAGCGCGCCTCGCGCGCCCATACCAGCAGCTCGCCGGATTCTTTGAAACCGAATCCGGTGCAAAGCGCGACCGGCGCGGCGTTGCGCTGCGAGACCTCGAGCTCGATCGTGCGCACGCCCTGCGCTTGTACGGCCGCGATTGCGTTCGTCAGCATGCGCGCGCCCAAACCTTCGCGCCGGCGGTCGGGATCGACGCCGATCAATCCAAACCACGCGCGCGTGCCGCGCACGCCGAAGGCGAGCGCGCCCAGCATCCGGCCTTCCTCGCGAACGGCGATCGCATGCGCGAGGTCGATATCGTTGCGCTTCACGAAGTCGGCGTACGAACGCGCGGTGAAGATGTCGTAGTTGCCGAAGGCGCCCGCGCGAAAGAACGCGTTGAAATCATCGTAATCGGGGCCGCGCGTCATTGGAGGCCCGGAAACCCGAGCGCCGCGAGCGCGGCGTAGGTGACGATGCCGACCGCCGTCGAGAGATTGATGCTGCGCACGCTCGCTTCGCGCATCGGAATGCGTAGCGCGCGCTCGTGCTCGCGTGCGATCAGCGGACCGGGCAGGCCCTTCGTCTCGCGGCCGAAGACGAGTACGTCGCCGCGGGCGAAGGTAGCCTGCGCGTAGGAGCGCTGCGCGCGCGCGGAGAGGAACCAGCGGCTGCGCTGCGCGGTTGCCTCGAGAAAAGCATCGAGCGATGGATGCAGCACCACGTCGATTGCATGCCAGTAGTCGAGGCCGGCGCGTTTGAGCTCGCGATCGTCGATCGAGAAGCCGAGCGGCTCGACCAGATGAAGCGCGCAGCCGGTTGCGGCACACAGGCGCGCGACGTTGCCGGTGTTGGGCGGAATCTCCGGTTCGACCAGAGCGATGTGCAGCGGTGCGGCGGCCACCTCGTCGACGCTGCGCACGCGTTCCCGCGGCTGCGTCACGCGAGCGCGCTCGCGTAATCGACGCCGGGCGGAGCGATTACGTAGGCGACGCCGTTGTTGCGCAGCCAGATCGCTTCGATTGCGCCGCGCGGATAGACGACGCGCACGCCGGGCGCGGCCGGATCGTTGATCGCGCAGTCGCCGGTTTCCGTGAAGCCGCGCAGCACGACCAAATGGCCGTCGGAATGCGGGAGCGGCGCACCGGGCAGCTCGCCCTCGTGCCACGAATACGAGAGCACGAGCGGCAGATTGCGTTCGATCAGGCGTGCGGCGTGATCGAGGTTCTGCAGATAGGCGACCACGGCGCGCAACCCGAGGCTGCCGCTGTAGGCCGTGTTGAGGGCCCAATTACCGGTGCCGTTGTAGGCGCGGTCGAGTACGGCGCGCGCCGTCGCTTCGACCGGACGGTCGATGCCGTGATAGGCGTTGACCATCGCGAGGCTTGCGGCGCTGCACCATCCGCGCTCGCCGTCGACGACGTATTGCGAACGCGCCGGCACGTCGAGCATCAACGCGCCGCGCGCATAGGGAGAGGAAGGCGTGGTGCGCGCGGGCGCGGCAAACGCGAGAAGGTCGAAGTCTATCTCCGCGGCTTGCAACTCGATGCCGTCAAAGGGTTGCTCGGCGGTGAGCACGTCGATATCGACGGCGATGCCGTCCCGGTCGCTCGCCGGACTGAATGATTTGCGCCCGGTCGGATGCCACTGCACGTAGTCGTACCACGCGCTCGCGGGCATGCCGGCGCGCAGCACGCGAAAGCTCAACGTACCGCTGGGCGCGTGCGAGTTCCAGCTGATCACGCCGCCGCGCACGGGTTCGAATCGCAGCGTCGCGCCGCCGCGCGCGTCGAGCTTTTGTGCGAACATCACTCGACGTTCCATTGCCACGCGTTCCACGTGACCGTGAGATAGGCGGAGGGCTCGAAGTTCTGCACCTTATCGCTTACGCCGTAGTAGGCCGTCTCCCAGTAAAAGAATACCGCCGGCACGAGCGCGCGTATACGCGCCTCCTCGATTTGGTAGAGCGCTTTGCGTTTGGAGCGATCGAAGGTCGCCGCCGCCGCGGCGCTGGTACGGTCGACGACCGGGTCGCGCAGCCACGACGTGTTCGCGCCGCTCGGAGGAATGAAGGCCGAGTTCCAGTCCGGTGCGTTATCGGGATCCGGTGCGTTGGTGTCGATCGACCATTCGAGATCGTAGGTGCCTTTGTAGAGCGGACCGTTCTGCGCGAAGAGCAAGCTCGCCGGATAATTGCGAATCGAGAGGTCGATTCCGAGCGGGCGCAGCGCGAATTGCATGACCACTTCGGCCTGCTCGTTACTCTTTGCCGACACGGTTGCCGAGATCGTCAGGTGCAGCGGGTGCGCCGGCGTGTAACCGGCCGCCGCGAGCAGCGCGCGTGCACGCTGCGGATCGTAGCGATACGGCGGCAGTGAGGGCGCCGCCCACGAGCCGGGGAAGATATCGGAGACGGCCAGGCGATTGTAGCCGTGATAGACGGTGTCGTTGAGATGCCTCCAGTCGATACCTTCGGCGATTGCTTGGCGCACGCGCAGATCGGAGAGGCCGGGACGGCTCATGTTGATTCCCAGATGCCGCCAGTTCGCGACCGTGCGATGGAGCACACGAATGCCGGGAATTGCCGCGAGCGCGCCGACCGCGTTGACGTCGACGCTCGGGTAGACGTCGATCGCGTGCGTCTGCAGCGCGGCAAGCAATGAATTCGAATCCGGGATGACCGTCCAGACCAGCTTTTTGAGCTTCGGCGCGCCGCGCCAGTAGCGCGGATTCGGAACGAAGACGAGCGACGAGCCGTGATTCCACTGCGCAAGCAGATACGGTCCGCTCGAGATCGGGTTCTGATTGAACGGCGCGCGATTGATGTCGGGAAGCGAGGCGAGGAGATGCGCGGGCAGCGGCGGATAGGCGTCACCGCCCATGCCCAGGATACCGAGCACCGCGACGCTCGGCTTTTTCAAGCGAATGATCAGCGTGTAGGGATCGGGCGCGCTCGCCGACGCGATATCGTCCCAGCCGTAGTCCGACTTGGTATTATTGCGCGGATTGAGCACGGCGTGGTAGGTGAAGAGCCAATCGTTCGCGGTGAGCGGTGCGCCGTCCGACCACGTGACGCCGTGACGCAGGTGCAGCGTGATCGTCTTGCCGCCGGCACTGATGCCGCCGTTTTCCGTCGTCGGTACGGCGAGCGCGAGATCGGGAATCATCGCGCCGTCCGCGTCGAAGCGAAAGAGATGCGTGAAGAGCAGCGCGTCGACCTCATCGGCTGCTGCGGAATGTGCGAACATGAGGTTGAGCGAATCGGGCTCGTCCTGCTCGCCCAAGCGCAGCACGCCCGGAATCGACGCGGGACGCGCGCACGCGCAGAGCAGCAGCAGCGCGAGCGCGGCGATTAGGCGACGCACGGCGAGTTTTTTCGAATCCCACCCGCAATCGCGACGTAGAGCGCGTCGGGGCCGTTGCGCACGACGTCGTCGGCGGGAAGCCCGGTCTGCTCGCGCGCGCGTTCGATCTGCGCGCGCGCGGCTTGCGCGTCGAGATGGCGTGTGTTGAGCGCGATGCCGAGAATCTGCGCCGGTTTGACCGCGGCGAGCAACGCTTCGTGCAGGCGTATGAGCTCGCGGTACGGCAGCGTCGGCGTGTCATACCCGCCGATCCGCTCGCGTACCGGATCGCAGACGAGCACGAGCGCATCGGGCGCCGCGCCGTACATGAGCGCGAGCGTCACGGGTGCATAGGCAGGATGATTGATCGCACCCTGCCCCTCGACGACGATGAGGTCGGGTTGCGATTGTGCGGCGTAGAGTACGAGCGACTCGGTAGCGCCGGGTGCGAAGTCGGAGATGACGCGATCGATCGCGATGCCCCAGCCGGCGATCATGATGCCCGTTTGCCCGGTCGGTACGAAGGCCGCGCGCGCGCCGGCGCGCCCGGCGGCCCGGCAGAGTTCCAGCGCGACCGTCATTTTGCCGACGGCGCAATCGTTGCCGACCATGAGCAGCGTCGGGCTCTTGACGCCGTAAACGGCGCCGGAGAAGAGCGGCACCTCGGGCGGGTCGCGCACGTCCCAAATGGTAGTGCCTGCGCGCTGCGAAGCGAGTTTGAACTCGCGATCCTCACCGAGCATGTCGTGCAATCCGCTCACGATCTCGAGTTTTGCCTCGATTGCAGCGAGGATTTCGGCGCGCCACTCGGGCGGAAGCGCGCCTCCTTGGGGCGCGGTTCCGATGAGGAGAGCGGTTGGTTCGTGGCGCAGCGCCTCGGCGACGGTCGCGACGATCGGCGCGTCGCTCTGCAAATGCGCGACGGCGTCGCGCACGCGCATGCCCGCGCTTTGCGGATCGACGACGGCGACGGTCGCATCCGCGCTATAGGCGATCACACCGTGTGCGGTTTTGGCGTCGGTCGCGAAATGGCCGGGAGCGAGTATTGCGTAACGGCGCGTCATGCGAGCGCGCGTTCGCGCACGCCCAGGCCCGGCGCTTCGGGAAGCACGAGCTTGCCTCGATCGTACTGCACGCCGGTAAACGGATCGTCCGCGGTGAGGAACGGTCCGTCGATATCC
Source organism: Candidatus Acidiferrales bacterium (assembly GCA_035507275.1). Lineage (GTDB taxonomy): Bacteria > Vulcanimicrobiota > Vulcanimicrobiia > Vulcanimicrobiales > Vulcanimicrobiaceae > Aquilonibacter. Next base: position 148,819 of record DATJOG010000032.1, on the reverse strand, counting down.
GCCCAATCGACGAGCGGCGAGATGTGCGCTGCCGCGGTAGCGGCAATCGCGCTTTCCACCATGCAGCCGAGCATGATCTTGAAACCGAGCGCGCGCGCGGTGTGAATCATCGCGATCGCACCGCGAATGCCGCCGGTCTTCGCGAGCTTGACGTTGACGCCGTCGACGCAGCCGAGCAATCCGGAGAGATCGCGTGCGTCGATCGAGTCCTCGTCGGTTACGATCGGAATGCGCGTGCGGTCGCGAATCGCGCGCAGGCCTTGCGGCGAACCCGAGGGAATCGGCTGTTCGCAAAACTCGATGTCGTAGCGCGACAGCTCGTTGAGAATGTGGATCGCGCGATCGACCGTCCAGCCTTCGTTCGCGTCGATACGAATCGCGCCGGTGTACCTGCTGCGGATCGCTTCGATCGTCTCGATTTGCTCGCGCGCGGTTCCCAGCCCGAGCTTGATCTTGAGCACGGGATGATCGCCGATTTCCTCGAGCTTGCGCAGCGTCGTCTCGGTATCGCCGATGCCGATCGTGAACGACGTGTACGGCGTGCGCGCCGGATCCAGACCGAAGAGGCGATAGAGCGGTACGCCCAGACGTTTGCCCATCAAGTCATGCAGCGCGATGTCGAGCCCGGCGCGCGCAGCCGGCGGAATGTGCGAGTCGATCAGCGTTTCGAGCGCGAATGCATCGTCCGACGCCAGCCCGTGATGTTCGTAATAATAACGCACGCTGTCGGGTGACTCGTGATAACGCTCGATCGGCGTCGCCTCGCCGAGTCCCTCGAGTTCGCCGTCGCGCAGGCGAAACAACAGCGAACGTGCCACGGTCTCTTCACCGCGGGCGATTTTAAAAGGATGTTTTATCGGCAGGTCGAGCGGCTCGATCGTGAGTGACAGGGCCATTCGTGCGGATTCTCGGGGGCTGATGTCAAGGCCTTGACGGCGAGTGGTACTCTAGTTAGGCTCGACTGCGCCTAGCGCGCACCCTGCATAGGTGCCGAACCGACTTGGATAACCTAGGGAGCATCAGCTCCGGATACGATGGGAGGGCCTGGGCCTCGTGCCTGCTCGCCCCAGCGCCCGGGCCGCACCCACCTGCGAGAACGCAGGTTCAGTTACCTCGCAGCGGCAGACGTTACGTGCGGTCGAGTTCAACCGTGTGACGCGCGATCTTCCAGCCGAGGATCGCGTCGCGCATTTCCGGGCGTGCTGCGTCGCCCGCCGCACGATCGAGGGCGACGAAACCCCGAAACGTCTCCCAGCCGCGTAGGTCCGCCGGACGCTGCGCGTCCCACCACAAGAGCACCGTCTTCGCGGCGAGCGCTGCCGTCTCGCTTGCGGCGTCGAATGCGCCGGTGTCGAGTCCGTAGCGCAGCCACGCCGAATCGGTTTCTTTGGTCACCCGTTTGCAATCGTGCGACGTCGCGGCGAAGGTTCCGGGCGCGTTACGCAGCGCGAGCGTCACGTTGATCGATTTCGCAAATGCGCTCGCCACGCCGAGCCGGGTCAGTGCTTCGCTCCACGACAGCTCGGTTTCGCGGGCGAGCCGCCCGCTCACGAGCGGCGCGCCGACCGTGGCCGCACGTTCGAGCAACGCGCGCATCGCATCGGGTTGCGCGCTAAAGAAGGCGTCGCTCGCAAGTGCCGCGATCGTCAGCCCGAGATCGGCCGCGGTCTTCTTTACTTGGGCGAGGTAGTCGTCGTCGATGCGCGGAAAGTGCCGGTCGTCCAGCACCACGCCGTCGGCGCCCATCTCGCGCGCGGCCGCCTCGAGGAACTCGAGCTGCGTGAGATCGCCGTCGTCAAACGCGCAACTGAAGGCCGAACTCGAAGTAGCTACTTTCACGGAAGGCAGGTTTCACTCGCTATGCGCATCGCCCTGGGTGCCGACCATGCCGGCTATGAATTCAAAGACAAGATCGCGCAGATGCTGCGCGAGGAGGGCCACACCATTCTCGATTTCGGGACCCACGACGCGACGCCGGTTGATTATCCGCAGTACGGGTTCGCCGTCGGAGAAGCGGTAGCGAGCGGTCAGGCCGAACGCGGAATCGTCGTCTGCGGATCGAGTCTCGGGATCTCGATTGCGGCCAACAAAGTGCCGGGCGTGCGCTGCGCGGTCGTGACCGAACCGCTCTCGGCTGAACTCGCACGGCGTCACAACGACGCCAACGTCTTGGCGCTCTCCGAGCGCTTGACGGGCTGGGAGATGATCGAGCGTCTCGTCGACGTCTTCATGCACGCGCCGTTCGACGGCGACGTGCCCTCGGGTGCGCGTCACAAGCATCGCGTCGCGCAACTCTTCGAGTTCGACGACGGGCAGCGCGCGCGCACGCTCATCGCAATCGAGAAGGGCGAGGTCACCGGCGCCGCAACACCCAAGAATCTGCTGTAAGGATGGTCGATATGCCGGTCGTACGCATCACGCTCTACTGGTATCTCGCGCTGATCCTCGTGCAGTGCATATGCTACGTGGCGGCACGGCTGCGCGGCATTCGCCTTCCGGATTTCGAGGAGGTGCCGGTGATCGGCTGGTCGGCGGGCGAGATGAACCTCGTTTCCTTCGGGTGCCTCTGCTGCGTTTAGCCTCCGGGAGTTCGTCCCTCGCGCGTTAAAGACCATCGGGCCATGGATATGCTGACCGCCTCGCAAATCGAAGCCCAGGACCCCGAGCTCTACGCGGCCATCGCGGGCGAAGAGAAGCGCCAGCGCGAGAACCTCGAGCTGATCGCTTCGGAGAATTACGCAAGCCGCGCAGTGCGCGAAGCAATGGCCTGCGTCATGACCAACAAATACGCCGAAGGCTATCCGGGCAAGCGCTATTACGGCGGATGCGAATGGGTCGACGTCGCCGAGAATCTCGCCATCGATCGCTTGCGCAAGCTCTTCGGCGCCGATCATGCAAACGTGCAGCCGCATGCCGGCGCGCAAGCCAATATGGCGGTCTTCATGGCGCAGCTGCAGCCGGGCGATACGGTGCTCGGCATGTCGCTCGCGCACGGCGGTCACTTGACGCACGGCACGAAAGTCAGCTTCAGCGGCAAACTTTATAATGCGGTCGCGTACGGTGTGCGCAAGGATACCGAGCTGATCGACTTCGACGAAGTTCGCGCGATGGCGCGCGAGCACAAACCGAAGATGATCGTCGCCGGGGCGAGCGCGTATCCGCGCACGATGGAGTATGCACCGTTTCGCGAGATCGCCGACGAAATCGGCGCCGTGCTGCTGGTCGATATGGCGCACATCGCCGGACTCGTCGCGGTGGGATTGCATCCTTCGCCCGTACCGCTGGCCGAATACGTGACGTCGACCACGCACAAAACATTGCGTGGCCCGCGCGGCGGCTTCATCTTGTGCAAAGACGCTTACGCGCAGGCGATCGACAAGAGCGTGTTTCCCGGCATTCAAGGCGGGCCGCTCATGCACACGATCGCGGCGAAGGCCGTCGCGTTCGGCGAGGCGCTCCAGCCGTCGTTTGCGACCTATCAACGCAACGTCGTCGAAAACGCCCAGGCGATGGCCGAGGAATTCGTCCGCGGGGGACTTCGCCTCGTGGCGGGCGGCACCGATACGCACTTGATGCTGGTCGACGTCTCGGTCAAGGGTCTAACCGGCAAGGCGGTCGAGGCCTATCTCGACGAAATCGGCATTACGGTCAATAAAAACGCGATTCCCTACGATCAGCAGAAGCCGATGGTGGCGAGCGGCATTCGCATCGGCACACCCGCAGTCACGTCGCGCGGACTCGGCGTACACGAATCGCGCGAGGTCGCGCGCATCATCGTCGAGGCTTTGGATGACATCGGTAATCAATCCAATGTTGCGGCGCTGCGCGGCCGGGTGCACGAACTGACCGCGCGCTTCGACGTCCCCTAGCAGCCTAACCGGATTCACAGGATTCCGTCAGCTATCCCCGCCCAGAATGGGTGATGGTGGAACGCCTACTTGTTCTCTGCGACGTGGTCGGGCCCGAGGGCGGATCCGAAGCAGCAATGGAGCGCTACCTGCCTGCCCTGCGGCGCGCAGGCCTGGACGTGCGGGTCCTCGCGCGACGCGTCACTGATTCGGCGCGATTCGGCGTTCCGGCACGAGCGTTGCCGTGGGGCGACGAGAACGACGAGCCGTCGTCCGCGGCGGCCGGCGAAGTTTCTCGCGAAATACGCGACGAGCGCATCGACCTCGTGCTCTGTTCGAATGTTTTCGACGCCGCCGTGCTCGACGCGGCACGCGAGGCGCGGCGTTGCGTCGTTCACGTGCGCGATCATCGCGTGTTCTGCCCGAACGGCGACCGGCTCTTTCCGAACTTCTCGCGTCCGTGCGACGCCGCGATGGGCGGCGCGTGTTTGGTGAATTCGCTTTTGCGCGGCTGCGTCTGCGGGCCGCGCTCGGGCACGCTGCGACGCCTGCGCCGGCGCGAGCGAACGGCCGAGGCAACGCGCCGCTACGATGCATTCGTCGTTTCATCGCGCTTCATGGCGCGCTCGTGCGAACGCAACGGCATCGCGGCGGCGAAGATTCACGTGCTCGAGCCTCCGATTGCCGACGCAAGCGCGGCCGATCCCATCGTGCCGCCTCCCGCCGTGCCGCGCGTGCTCTTCGCGGGGCGCATCGTGCCTGCCAAAGGCTTGCGCTCGCTCGTGCGAGCGATCGCGCGGATCGGCGAAGGCCGTCGTCCGGTATTGCGCGTCGCGGGCAGGCCCACGGGTGAGCTCGATGCGTGCGCGCGTCTTGCCCAGCAGTTGCACGTGCGGCTCGAAGCGCTCGGATGGTGCGACGGCGACGCGTTGCTGCGGGCGATCGACGAGGTGCATGCCGTCGTCGTCCCGTCGCTCTGGCCCGAGCCCTACGGGTTGCTCGGTGCCGAAGCGCAGGCGCGCGGCCGGCCTGCGGTCGCGTATGCCGTCGGCGGCATTCCGGAATGGATCGGCGACGCGGGCGAATGTGCGCCGCGCGGCGACGAGCGCGCCCTGGCGCGGGCGATCGAAGCCGTGATCGATCCGGCGCGATGGCCGGATTACAGCGCCGCTGCGCGAGCACGAGCGGCCGCGCATGATCTCACTTCGTTTGGGGAAAGGTTGAAAACGGTTTTATGCGCGTCCTGATCATCGGCGGAGACGGTTACTGTGGCTGGGCGAGCGCTCTGCGTCTTTCGGAGCGCGGTCACGACGTCACGATTCTCGACAACCTCGTGCGGCGTCGCTGGGATCGCGAGCTGGGCGTCTCGACCTTGACCCCAATCCGTTCGATGGCCGAGCGTCTGCGCGCATGGGAGCGCGTCACCGGACGCAGCATCCGGTTCATTCGAGCCGACGCCACCGACTACGGGGCGCTGTGCGACGCGATCGAAGAATCTTCGCCCGAAGCAATCGTCAACTTCGGACAGCAGCGCAGCGCGCCGTATTCGATGATCGACCGCGATCACGCCGCGCGCACGATGATCAACAATACGCTCTGCAACCTCAACGTGTTGTGGGCGATGCGCGAGTTCGCGCCCGAGGCGCACTTGGTGAAACTCGGGACGATGGGCGAGTACGGTACGCCCAACATCGAGATCGAAGAAGGCTTCATCACGATCGAACACAAGGGCCGGCGTGACACACTGCCGTTTCCAAAGCAGCCCGGTTCGTTCTATCACCTTACGAAAGTCGCCGACAGCGATCAGATCTACTTCGCGTGCCGCGTCTGGGGACTGCGCGCGACCGACTTGAATCAAGGCGTCGTATACGGTTTGGAGACGGCGGAGACGTCGCTCGCCCCGGAGCTGATCAACCGCTTCGATTACGACGGCGTTTTCGGCACGGCGCTCAATCGGTTCTGCGTGCAGGCCGCGCTCGGGCATCCCTTGACCGTGTACGGACGCGGCGGACAGACGCGCGCTTTTCTCAACATCACCGACACGGCGCGCTGCGTCGAGCTCGCGGTCGAATCGCCCGCGCCGGCCGGTACGTTCCGGGTCTTCAACCAGTTCACGCAAACCTTTAGCGTGCTCGCGCTGGCGCACCACGTCGAGCGCGTCGGAAAGACGCTCGGGCTGAACGTGCGCATCGATCACGTCGAAAACCCGCGCGTCGAACGCGAGGCGCACTTCTACAGTTCGCTCAACACCAATCTGCTCGCACTCGGACTCGATCCGGTGCTGCTCGACGACGAAACCGTCGCCTCGATGATCGAAAGCGCGTGTCTGTATCGCGAGCGCGTCGACCGCAAGCAGATCATGCCGAAAGTTCGCTGGAAGAGCGATCGCGCGGTCGAGGTTCCGGCTCAGGAGACGGCGGTCTAGCGCACGCGGCAAGCAGGGCGAGCAGCGCGCAAGCGGCGGCGACGCCGCGGAAGCCCTCTTCGAACGCGCGTTGTGACTCTTGCTGCAAAACCGGATCGTCGAAACGGGCGCCGCCCAGGCGATCGCGCTGCGCGAGCACGACCGGCGTGGCGGGCATCGCGCGATCGTAGATCGCGGCGAGCAGTACCGTGAGCGCCGCGATCGCGAGCAGCGCTGCGATGCGAGCGACGGCCGTGTTGACGCCCGAAGCAATACCGACGTGTTGCGGACCCGCCGCGCCGATCGCAGTGTTGGTGAGCGGCGCGACGGTGATGCCCATGCCGATCCCGATCGCGAGCACGCCGGGAAAGAAGGCGATCCAGTACGAGTGCTGCGGTTCCAGAAGCGCGAGGAGCGCAAAACCGAGCGCGACGACGAGCGGCCCGGCGGTGAGGACGTTGCTCACGCCCGCACGCTTGACGAGGCGCGGCGCGAAGCGCGAGAGCGTAATGACGCCGATCGGTACCGGCAGCATCGCGAACGCCGTCTGCAGCGCATTGTAGCCGTGCGCCTGAATCATCGCGAAGGGGAGTTCGTAGAAGAGCGTGCCGGTCGCGCCGTAGAGCAAGAGCGTGGAGAGATTTACGAGGGAGAACGTCTTGGAGGCGAAGAGGCCGGGAGGAAGCAGTGGATTTCGTGTGCGCCGTTCGTATACGACGAAAGCCGCGAACGACACGACGCCGCCGATCGCCGCGCCGCGTACCCCGCCGTCGTTCCAGCCCGCCGAGCTCGCGAGAATCAGCGCGTAGGTCATACCCCCAAGACCGAGCGTCGCGAGCAGCGCCCCAAACCAATCGAGGTTCCGCGGCGCGCGTTCGTCGCGGCTTTCGCTCACGTGGCGAAGTGCGGCGGCTATGACGATGGCGCAGAGCGGAACGTTGATCCAAAAGACGGAGCGCCATCCGAGCGTGTCGATGAGCACGCCGCCCATGACGGGACCCAGCGTCGACGTGAGCGAGCTGAACGCCGACCAGCTCGCGATCGCACGCGCGCGCGCGTCGCCGGAAAAGTGGTTTCCCAGAATCGCGAGACTTGCCGGCGCGTAGAGCATTCCGCCTATCGCTTGTGCGACGCGCGCAACGAGCATCGACGCAATCGACCACGAAAAGGCGCAGCCGATCGAACCGAGCGCGAAGAGGGCAACGCCGCCGACGAAAGCGCGTTTGCGCCCGTAGCGGTCCGCGAGCGCGCCGCCGAGCAACATCAGCGAACCGAGCACGAGCGTATACAATTCGACGATCCACGCGACGTCGCCGGCGCTTGCGTGAAACGTCTGCTGTATCTCGGGAAGGGCGAGTGCAACGACCGTCGCGTCGATGAACGCGAGGCTCGATCCGACGATCGTCGCGAGCAGCACCCAGGTATCGCGTCCACGCATACGAAACCGACTTGCATGCCCGGGAGCGAACGCCTTCACGTCGTCGACCATCCGGCCGTCGCCGATCGACTCGCGCGGTTGCGCGACCGGTCCACACCGACCCCCGTTTTTCGCTCGCTGATCGAAGAGCTCGGCGCGTTTCTCGCCTACGAAGCGACGCGGTCGCTGCCGACGCGCGAAGAGCGCATCACCACGCCGTTGATCGAGACGACCGCGCAGCGCATCGCGACGCGTCCGGTCGTGGCGCCGGTTTTGCGCGCGGGTCTAGGGCTCTTACCCGGCTTCCTCGACGTAATCGACGACGCGGTCGTCGCGCATCTGGGTTTCTATCGCGATCCGCAATCATTGCTTCCGGTTCCGTATTACGCAAACGTCCCGCCGGATCTGGAAGATCGTCACGTCTTCGTTCTCGATCCGATGCTCGCGACCGGTAATTCCGGGGTTGCAGCGCTCGACGCGCTGGTCGAACGCGGCGCGCGTGTGCTGACGTTCGTATGCGTGATCGCCGCACCCGAGGGCGTAAAGCGCCTGCATGCCGCGCATCCGGGCGTGCCCATCGTTACCGCTGCGCTCGACGCCGGACTCAACGATCACGCCTACATCGTGCCCGGTCTGGGCGACGCGGGCGACCGGATGTTCGGCAGCCTCACCTCGGTACCGGCTGCGGTGCGCGCGCACAACCTATGAGCCGCCCCGGCTGGGACGAGTACTTCATGCAGATCGCGCACACCGTCGCGACACGCGCGACGTGTCCGCGCGCGGCGGTCGGCGCAGTGCTCGTGCGCGAGCATCGCATTCTCACGACGGGATACAACGGCGCGCCGCGCGGCGTGGCGCACTGCTCCGAAGTCGGCTGCATTCTCGTCAACGATCACTGCCAGCGCGCTACGCACGCCGAAGCCAACGCCATCGTCCAGGGCGCGCTTCACGGCGTCGGCTTGCAGGGCGCGACCGCGTACTGCACGCATCAGCCCTGCGTCAACTGCTCGAAGCTCCTCATCAGCGCCGGCGTCGTGAAGATCGTCTACGATGAGCCGTATCCCGATCCGGTCGCAAGCGAGCTGCTTGCCGAAGCCGGCGTCGCGATCGTACCGTTCAGTTCGCTCGAGGGCGCGCACCCGTGACCGCGGCCATCATCTATTTTCTCACCTTCATTATTGCGGCGAGCGTGGCCGCTCTCGCGACCCCGCTCGTCATCCGCCTCGCCACGCATTTAGAGATCATCGATGCCACGAACGAAGAGCGCCGCGTGCACGACGTGCCCACGCCGCGCATCGGCGGCATCGCGGTCTTTTTCGGCTTTGCGTCGGCGCTCTTTGCGGTGCTCGGCTTCGCGCTCAGCTCTCCCTACGCGCTCTTTCCTTCGATCGTGCACTTGAGCGCGCACCAGCGGTTGATCGCGATCACCGATCAGTTCGACGGCGTGCACCGCCTGGTCGGCCTGCTTTTCGGCGGTATGCTGATTCTCGGCGTGGGTCTGTGGGATGACGTCATGCAGATGCGTCCGCGCAACAAGTTTCTCGCACAGATCGTCGTCGCGCTCATCTCGATGCTGTACGGATTCATCATCCCGGGGATCAACAATCCCTTCGATCACAACCCGCACACCAATTGGATCGATTTTCCGATTTGGCTCTCGATTCCGCTGACGTTGTTCTGGTACGTCGCCATGATGAACGCGATAAACTTCATCGACGGACTCGACGGACTGCTCTCGGGCTTTACGCTGATCTCGTGTTTTTTTCTGTTTGCGATCTCGGTCGTACATGCAAGCCCCGTCGTCGCGCTGGTCGTGATCGCGCTCGCGGGCGCGTCGCTCGGATTTCTGCCGTATAATTTCAATCCGGCAAAGATCTTTCTCGGCGACGCCGGTTCGCTCTTCATCGGCTACGTGTTCGCAACCGTCTCGATCATCGGTGCGAGCAAAACGGCCATCGCGATTTCGATCGTGGTGCCGGTCGTCGTGCTGGCATTGCCGATTCTCGATACTGCCGCCGCGATCGTGCGCCGTGCGAGCGCCGGCAAAGCGATCACGCAAGCGGATCGCGGCCATTTCCACCATCAGCTGATCTTTCGCTTCGGGCTGAACGTGCGCCAGGCGGTGCTCCTGATCTACGCCGTCTGCTTCGTGCTCGGCTTCGTGGCATTGGCGCTCTCGGGTGAATTCACGCACGTCTTCCGGCATACGATGTAGGATGAATCACGAAAAGCTGCGCGTGATGACCGTATTCGGCACGCGCCCCGATACGATCAAAATGGCTCCGGTGGTGCACGCGCTGCGTGCTGAACCGGCGATCGACGATCTCATCTGCGTGACCGCGCAGCACCGGCAGATGCTCGACGATCTGCTCGGCCTCTTCGCGATCGAACCGGATTTCGATCTGAACATCATGACCGAGAACCAGACGCTCACGCAGATCACGACGCGCGTGCTCAAAGGCATGGAGCCCGTGCTCACGCAGGCGCGGCCGGACGTGGTGCTGGTGCACGGCGACACGACGACGAGCACGTCGGCGGCGCTGGCCGCGTTCTATCAGCAGATTCCGGTCGGACACGTCGAGGCCGGACTGCGCACGAACGATCGCTGGCTGCCGTTTCCCGAAGAGATGAATCGCCGGTTGACCGGTACGATCGCCTCGTACCACTTCGCGCCGACCGAACTCGCGCGCGAACACCTTTTACGCGAATACGTGAGCGACGCGGACATCGTCGTCACCGGCAACACCGTGATCGACGCGTTTCTCGAAACCGCGCAGCGCAGCGACCTTCCCTCGCCGCCGCGCCTGAGTAAGCTCGATCCCTCGCGGCCCATCGTCGTCGTGACCGCGCACCGGCGCGAGAATCATCCGTACATGCGCGAGATCGCCGAGGCGATGCGCGAGATCGCGCAGCTGCCCTCGCGCCCGCAAATCTATTGGCCGGTGCATCCCTCGCCCAACGTGCGCCCGGTCGCGCATGAAATCTTGGATAACGTGCCGGGCGTCGTGCTGGTAGGTCCGATCGATTACGCGGAGATGGTCGTGGCCGTGCGCGCCTCGACCTTCGTCCTCACCGATTCGGGCGGCTTACAAGAAGAAGCGCCGACGATCGGCAAACCGGTGCTCGTGATGCGCGATGAAACGGAGCGCCCCGAGGGTCTGGAGGCAGGTACCCTCGAGCTGGTCGGACACGAGCGAACCGCGATCGTCGCGGCGGCGAACCGTCTGCTGACCGATTCGAGCGCGTACGCGCGCATGGCGCGTGCCGCCAATCCGTACGGCGACGGTCACGCCGCGCCGCGCATCGTCGCGTGGCTGTTAGCGCGTTTGCGCGGGAGCCGTTTCCCCGTGCCCTTTCGTGTGGGCGCGCTTTGAGGGCCGAACGATCAGCACGGGCGCGTTCGCGCGGCGCAGCACGCCTTCGGCAACGCTGCCGATGAAGAGACGCGAAAGGCCCGTGCGGCCGTGCGTACCGATGCAGATCAAACCGGCATCGTTCTCATCTGCGAAGCGGAGGATCTCGTCGACGGCGTCGCCTTCGCCGACGGCCGTGCCCGCCTTCAATCCCTTTGCGTGGCAGACCGCGAGCATCTCTTTGAGAAGCTGCTCGCCGGACTCGCGCATGGTTTCGATCGCGTCGGCGGGATAGGGCGTTTCGTAGCCGGAGACGGCAACCAGCTTCGCGACGTCGATCACGTTCACGAGCAGCAGGCCCGCCTTATCTTCGGTCGCGACATTGACCGCGAGTTCGAAGGCTTCTTTGGCGGCCTCCGACTCGTCGAGCGCAACCAAAATCGTTTTAAACATGAGTTCTCCTCGGTTCTCCGTGGCTTACCAGGTTCGCATGCCGGGCGCCAGATATGCATTGCTGTGGAAGAGTTCGATGAACGGTCCGCTGTAGGCGAGCACGGCCAGCGCGAGCGCGACCACGCTCCAGCGGAAGAGATGCTGCAGCGCCGCCGGCGTCGCGTCGCTTCCCGGCTCGGGTTGCGCGAAGTCGGCGAGCTGATCGTGTGTCTTCTCATTCTTGAACAGCGTGCCGACGGCAACGGCTGCAAAGCAGCAGATGCTGATGAAGAGAATCACGCCGCCTGCCGCCGCGAGGATCATCGACGGTTCCCACGACTGCGCGACCGCGGCACTCGCGTACGCGACCTCCGAGGTGCGGCGCGGGGCGCCGAGCAAGCCGGCGTAGTGCATCGAGAGCGACATCACGAGCATGCCCAGGAACCACAGACGCGTCTGCCAGAGCGCGACGCCCTTGCCCCACAGCTCGCGCCCGGTGAGCCGCGGAATCAGCCAGTACGTCGCGCCGATGAACGTCAGCGCAGCCGGTCCGCCGACCGTGGCATGGAAGTGCCCGACGATCCAGATCGTGTTGTGCACCAGCGCGTCCATGCTGTACGACGCGTTCACCATGCCGCCGAAGCCGCCAAGAATGAAGAGCAGCATGCCGTAGGCGCAGGCCGAGAAGAACGGATCGTTCCACGGTAGAGATGCGACGGTTTGCACGAAACCGCGCCGGCCCTTTTTGATCGCCGCGATTTCGAATGAGGCGAAGATCGCGAAGGCGGTGAGGAACGATGGGATCGCAACGCCGTAGGTCATTACCATGTGCAGCAGTTTCCATTTGCTGTTGATGCCGGGCTCCATGAACTCGTGATGGATCCCGACCGGCGTCGAAAGAAGGAGCAGCATCAGGAACGTCAGGCGCGAGAGGCCGTCGCTGAAAATGCTGCCGCCGTAACGCGTCGGAAGAATCGTGTACCAGATGATGTACGCGCCCATGATCCAGAAGTAGACCAGCGGATGCCCGAAGTACCAGAAGAACATGCGGGTCAGCATCACGTTGACGCCGGGCGTCCAGCCGAACGACCAGGGAATCAGGAGCAGCATTTCGGCAACGACGCCGAGCGTTGCGATGATCCACATCAGGAACGTACACGCCGCCATGAAGACCGGTAAGGGAATCGGGGTCCCGGGCGTGGTGCGCCGGAAGTAGAAGACGTTTTCGAAAACCTCGAAAGCGACGACCCAGGTACCGAGCACGAGCAGGGTCGCACCGAGATAGAAAGACGGACTGGCTTTCAGCGGCGCGTAGAACGTGTAGAGCACCGTCGCGTTGCCGCTGAGAATCGTAACCGCCGCCATAACCGTGCCGATCAGCATCAGCCACCAACCGAACCATCCAACCGCGAGTTTGCGGCCGGGGCGATCGATGTTGCGATAGGTTACGAAGAGCGAGAGCCCGGTGATGAAGAAGGTCGTGAAGACGAGCGCCATCAAGACGCCGTGCGCCGTCAGCATTCGATAATAGTCGAACCAGACCGGCACGCCGATCGCGCCTGCGCGCGAGAGGCCTTGCAGCACGCCGAAGACTGCGCCCAGACAGACCGCAACCGTCGCCGTGTAGACGTGCGCGAGCACCAAACGATTCATCCGTTGCATCACTTGACCTCGATCGTTCCAAACATGTTTTGGTGGCCGATTCCGCAGTACTCGTTGCAAACGAGCAAATAGGTTCCGGCCTTCTTGAACGTATGACTCGCGTCGTTCACCCAGCCGGGAATGGCCATGATGTTCACGTCGGTCTGTGCGATCTCGAAGCCGTGAACGACGTCGGCGCTCGTGACGTAGAAGGTCACTTTGCTGCCGGCCGGGATGGTGAGCTTCGCGGGACTGAATTGGAAGACTTGAGCGACGTAATACGCTTCGTAGCTGCCGTCGGGAAGACGGCGTAGACCCGGATGATCGAAGGGCGGCGTCGACGACACCTTGGCCGGATCGATCGTTTGCGAACCGCTGGGCGGATTGATGTTGTCGGCGAATGCGGCCACGAAGATCGTCGTTGCGAACAGAACGAGGATGACCAAGCCGAACGTCATCCACCAGCGCTCGTAGCGGTGTATGTGCATTTACCAGCGCTCCGCCAGCAACCAGAACAGGCCGAACCAACCGATGAGGAAAGCAAGGCCTATCCCAAAGACGAATCCCAAAGTGCCGGGCAGCGGCGCATCCCGGTCGTCTCGTTCGGATTTCATGGGAACCACGTTATCCGGGGGCCGGGCGGATGTAAGGAAGCTCTCTTCTCAGAACCTGGATGATTCGGAGGCGGACGCGTGGCCGGGACCATACTGATCGTCGAAGACGAGCCGCAGATCGGCGAGGTGCTCGCGGGCTACCTGCAAGCCGACGGTTTCGTCGCCGTGGTGCGCGGGACGTACGCGCAAGCGATCGAGGCGCTCGAACAAGGGCGGCCCGATCTGCTGCTGCTCGACGTGACGCTTCCGGACGGAAGCGGACTCGATATCCTGCGGCGCGTCCGCGAGCGCGAGATTCCGGCGATCGTCGTGACGGGCCGGGCCGACGAGGTCGACCGCATCGTCGGACTCGAGATCGGGGCGGATGATTACATCACCAAGCCCTTCTCGCCGCGCGAGGTCGTTGCGCGCGTGCGCGCGGTGCTGCGGCGCGCGCATGCCGGCGACGCCGGTGCCTCGACGCACGGCGAAGTGCTGCGTATCGGCGATCTCGAGATCGACGTCGAGGCGCATGAAGTACGCATCGGTGCGAAGCCGGCGCGCTTGACGCCCTCGGAGTTTCGTTTGCTCGAAGTGCTGGCGCGCAACGCCGGCGCGGCGCTGACGCGTTCGCAGCTACTCGACAAATTGAGCGACGACGGATCGATCTTCGAGCGTACGCTCGATCGTCACATCAATAATCTACGGCGCAAGATCGAGCCCGACGTCGCGAATCCGGTGTACGTCCTGACGGTCTACGGCGTCGGTTATAAAGTTCGCAAGCCGTAGCAGAAACGATTGCAGGCTGCGCTGCGCGGCATGGCGCAGCACGGTGCGATCGAGCAGCGCGCCGATCGCGCCGAAGGGCGGTTTGTATGCGCCCTGAAGCCATAATTCGCTCGCGCCGCCGACCGGCGTGATACTGAGCGTACCGGCAAAGGTCGGAAAGAATCCCTCGTCGGATGCGGCGCGAACGGCGAGCGCGTATTCCCAACGGATCGGACGATCCTCGACTTCCATCTCGACCGGAACGCGCACCTCGCCGCGAACGTCGACGTGTAAATCCTGCAAATGAATTGCCAGAGCCAGGCGATCGGAGGATCCCGATCGTTCGCCTATCTGCCGCATCGCACGCTCCAGCGCCGCCCGCGCTGATTGCGCGTTCAAGGCGAGAGGAACGTAGAGCTCAATGGTTTTTTGCTGCTTCGCCCGCACGGTACCGCTCCTCGATCGTGCCGCCGAGTTTGCGGAGCAGTTCTCGCGCAGTCTCGTGCGCGATGCGCGAACCGAGCACCGCGTCGAAGAGTGCGCCGGCCGCCCCGAGCGGCGGTTTGTAGCTGCCTTGTAATTCCAGCATCGAGGTTTCATACGTCTCGTCGGCGCGAATCGTGAGCGTGCCGTCGAAGTCGGGATAAATACCGCCGCTCACCGGCTCCCAGTGCAGCTTCCAGGGTTCGTCGAACCCTTTGGGGTCCGCGCCGGGTTCGATGGTAACCCGCACGTCTTTGCCCAGCTCGGCGCCTTCGACGCCGGGTACGGGCAAGGTGAGGTGGAGCAGCCGTTCTTGGCCGTTCGCCGCGGCAGGAACGGCCGCCGTCTCCGCGAGCAGCTCGCGGGCGCGGTTGTACGGACACTTGAGATAGCGGCGTTGATGCAGTTGCGACATGATCACATCATGACGGGCGCCTGTGAAGGCGAGGGGAACGGACGATGAAGAGCGTGCTAACGGCAGGGTCGACCTTCGCGGTCACGGTCCTGGGCGGGCTGCTGCTCGGCGTCGCGATCGGCGAACGGACCCGGCAGCCGCTCTGGGCCCTGGCCGGCCTGTTCGTCGGCCTCGGGATCGGCGGATATAGCGCCGTGCGCCTGCTGATGCGATCGTTATGAGCGGCTGGGAAGACGAGGAGGAGACGGGGCCTCCTGCGCGTAGCTATGGCGACGCCGAAGCGGCGGCCGATCTCCTGCGGTATCAGTCTCTCAAGCGGTCGGTCCCGGTTCGATCCCTCGCTCTCGTCGGGCTCGTCGGTCTGATCGGTCTGCACTGGTTCGCGGTGCCCTCCCTCGCACTGGTCGCGGGCGGCATTTGCGGAGTCGTCAACATCCTTCTGACGATGCGTTTCGGAGAGCGGATGGTCGATACGCACAAAATCGGAACCTTCGTCATAAGTAGTTTCCTGCGAATTGTGGTCTTCGGTATAGTCCCGGTGGCGTTTGCCGCGGTCGGTCCATGGTGGTCGATGGCGTGGTACTTCGCCGGATTCTTCCTCCCGCTAGCGCTGTACGCCGCAACCGTAGGGCGCACGTTTAGACGAGAGTAGCTTTCGTGCACGAGCAAATCGGCGAGCACATTTTATGGCACTGGCCCTTCCTGGGCACCATCGGCCGGCTGCTGCATTCGCCCTTCGATCTTTCGGAAGTGCACGCCGACACCATCATGACGACCTGGCTCGTGATGATCGTTTCGCTGATCTTCTTCGCTTGGGTCGGCAACGGCTATCGCTCGGCCTACGTCAACAAGCGGCAGACCCTGCTCGAGAGCGTGATCAACTACATCGCCGATCTCGCACGCACGACGCTTGGCGAGCGGGGCGAGCCGTACGTGCCGTTCTTCATCGCGCTCTTCGTCTTCATTTTCTTGTTGAACCAGTTCGGCATCTTCCCGTTCAAGGTGCTGGGCCTGCCGTTCGGCGGATCGCCTACCGCCGACTTGAACACCACGGTCCCGCTCGCGCTGATCGTTTTCTTCCTGACGTGGGCCGTCGGTTTCGGCCGGAACGGGCTCAAACAATTCCTTCACTTGGCCAAGCCGAGTCCGTTCCTGACGCCGATCAACATCATCGAAGAGCTAGCGCGGCCGGCGACGCTCGCGGCGCGTCTCTTCTTCAATATCTTCGTCGGCGAGCTGCTTTTCATCATCGTCGCGTCGATCGTCGAGGCTCAGGTCAAGATCGGGAGCTTCGACCTCTCGCTCGCGGTGACGGTCGTTCCGTTCTTCATTCAATTCTTCAACCTGTTCGTAGGAACCGTGCAAGCCTTCGTTTTCACGCTACTCGCGATCGTGTATCTCTCGCTCGCGCTAGCGGAAGATCATTAACCCTCCGTTGCAAGGAAAGGTATCGTCTTGACCTCTGAAGCTTTGGTTGCAGGCCTCACCCTGCTGGCATTCGGCCTTATCATCGCGGCCGTGGCGTTCGGCTCCGCGGTCGGCGACGGCATCGTCGCGAGCAAGGCCGTCGAGGCGATCGCGCGTCAGCCCGAAGCGCGTCCGAACATCTTCACGTTCATGTTCCTCGGCGTCGGCGTCCTGGAAGCGTTCCCGATCATCGCGCTCGGCCTCGCCTTCTACATGCTGCTCGTCGTCGCGAACGTTCCGAGCCTGCTGCAGCACCTGCACTAGGATCAGATGTTCTTACAGCTCGACGGGACGTTTCTCGTTCAACTCGTCAACTTCGCGGTCTTCTTCGCGTTGTTGAGCGTGGTCTTTTTGCGCCCCGTCAGCGCCGCGATTCGTAGACGCCGCGAATATATCAACAGCCTGACGACCGATCGCGACGCATATCAGGCGCAAGGCAAGAGCTTGCGCGAGCAGGCGGAGTCGCTGCGCGCGGCGGCACGGCGCGACGCCGAGTCGACGATCGGCAAGGCGCGCGCCGAGGCCTCAAACACGGCCGCCGAACTGGCTGCGTCGTACGGCGCGAACGTGCAAGCGACGATAGAGCACGCGGCCAAGACGGTCGCGGGTGAGCTGGATGCGGCTCGCGTGAACGAGCCGGCCGTCGTGCAGCAGCTAGCCGAGATGATCCTCGAGCGTACGATATCGGAGAACGGGCGATGAACTACGACGAAATCGCCAAGTGGAGCAACGTCGTGTCGGCGGTCGTGTTCATGGCCGTCATCGTGTACCTTTGGCTCCGCTTCGTGCAACCCGCCGTCGTCGCCGCGCAAGCCAAGAGCAACGAAATGATCAAAGAGGCCGAACGGCATCGCGACGAAGCGAAGGCGGCGATCGACGTGCTGCAGCGCGAGCTGGAAGGTGCGCGGCGCGACGCCGAGTTGATTCGCGAACGCGCGCGCGAGCAGGCCCAGCGCGAAGCCGACGCGATCGTGACCGACGCGAAGACGAGCGGAGAGCGCGCGGTGCACAACGCGCAGGGTGAGCTCGGTCGCGCCCGTGCCGCCGCGCGCGTACGCCTGCGGGCCGAACTCGCGGACAAAGCACTCGATCTCGCCCGCGAGCAAGCGCAGCAGCGCGTCGACGGCGCGCTCAACGAGCGCCTGGTGCAGGGTTTCGTAGCGTCGCTCGAACGCGGGGGCGGCAACTGATGCAGAACGAAACGCTGGCCCGGCGCTACGCGCAAGCGGTTTTTTCGCTCGCCTCCGACGCGAACGAGGTCGAACGCGTCGGCGGCGAACTCGCCGCGATCGCGAGCGGCGTCCGCAACGAAGAAGCGGTACGCGCATTCTACGTCTCGCCGGTGATCGACCGGGCGAGCAAGGAGCGCGCGCTGATGGCGGCCTTCGGTGGAAAGACCGGCGAGATCGCGTTGCATACGCTGCTGCTCCTCGTGCGTAAGCGCCGCGAATCGCTGCTCGACGCACTAGTCGCGGAATACCGCAAACTCGAACTCGCCGCGCGCGGGGCGGAGCCGATCGTGGTCTCGACGGCGCGCGAGCTTCCGCAGCCCGAGCTGCGCTCGCTGATCGAAAGGCTCGAACGCATCTACGGCAAGCGCTTCGAAGCAAGCGTCAAGCTCGACCCTGCGCTCATCGGCGGCGTGCGCATCGCCATGGGCGACCGCGTGATCGACGGCTCGATCGCCGGACGCCTGGAAGAACTCACTCGTACTCTATTTGGAAGTAACTGATCATGATCAACGCAGATGAAATCGCCGGCATTCTGAAGCAGCAGATTGCGAGCTTCAAGGGCGGCGTGCAAGAGGACGAAGTCGGCACGGTGATCGAGGTCGGCGCGAACCTCGCGCGCGTGTACGGCCTGCGCGGCGTGCGCGCCTCGGAACTCGTCGAGTTCTCGGGCGGACTGCAGGGTGTCGCGCTCAACCTCGAAGAGGACAATGTCGGCGTCGTGATCATGGGCGACGACGAAGATATCAAAGAAGGCGACACCGTACGGCGTACCGGGCGCATCGCGTCGGTTCCGGTCGGTGAGGCGCTGCTCGGACGCGTCGTGAATCCGCTGGGTCAACCGGTCGACGGCAAAGGTCCGGTCGCTACGAAGAAATTCCGCACGATCGAGAACGTCGCGCCCAGCGTCGTACAGCGCCAAGCCGTCAAGCAGTCGCTGCCGACCGGCATTCGCGCGATCGACGCGCTCATTCCGATCGGGAAGGGCCAGCGCGAGCTGATCATCGGCGACCGTTCGACCGGTAAGACCGCGATCGCCGTCGACACGATCATCAATCAAAAGGGTCAGAACGTCTTCTGCATCTACGTCGCGATCGGGCAGAAGAACTCGACGGTCGCGGCGCTCGCGCAGGTGCTCGAGCAAAAAGGCGCGATGGAGTACACGACGATCGTCACCGTCGGTCCCTCCGAGGCGGCCGCGCTGCGCTGGATCGCGCCGTTCGCCGGTTGCGCGATGGGCGAAGAGCTGATGTACGCGGGCAAAGACGTGCTGATCATCTACGACGATCTAACCAAGCACGCGCAATCGTATCGCGAAATGGCGCTCTTGCTGCGCCGCCCGCCGGGCCGCGAAGCCTACCCGGGCGACGTCTTCTTCCTCCATTCGCGTCTGCTCGAACGCGCGGCGAAACTCTCCGACGAACTCGGCGGCGGTTCGTTGACGGCGTTGCCGATCATCGAGACGCAGGCCGGCGATTTCTCCGCGTACATTCCGACGAACGTGATCTCGATCACCGACGGTCAGATCTATCTCACGCCGGAGCTGTTCTTCCAAGGCATCCGTCCGGCCGTGAACGTCGGCCTCTCCGTCTCCCGTGTCGGTGGTTCGGCGCAGACCAAGGCGATGAAGTCGGTCGCCGGTCAGCTCAAGCTCGAGCTCGCGCAGTATCGCGATCTCGCGGCGTTCGCGAAACTCGCGAGCGATCTCGACAAGGCGACGCAGATGCAGCTCATGCGCGGTGAAAAGCTGACGGAGCTGCTCAAACAGCCGCAGTACCAGCCGATGGCGATGGAAGATCAGGTCGCGATCATCTACGGTGCGACCAACGGCTACGTCAACGAGATCCCGACGCCCCGGCTGCAAGAATGGGCCAAGGGCTTCATCGACTTTCTGCACGCAAAATACGACGCGGTACCCAAGGCGATCGCGTCGAGCGGTCAGCTCGCGGATGACTCGAAGCAGAAATTGAACGAAGCGCTGACGGAGTTCAATAAGTCGTTCTGATGTGCAAGACGCGCGAATCGTGGCGTTCCCGAGAAGAGGCGATCCATGCCTAGCGTCAAGGATCTTCGCGAGCGAATCCGCTCGCTGAAGAATACGCAGCAGATCACGAAGGCCATGAAGCAGGTTGCCGCGGCGAAGATTCGCCGCGCGGAAGCCGCGCAAAAAGAGGCGCGCCCGTATGCGGATACGCTTTCGGAGATGCTGCGCGACTTGATGGCGGCCGTTTCTTCGGTCGACCATCCGTTCATGAAGCCGGGCAAGGCGGATGCGCCCACCGGCGTCATCTTGATCACGGCCGATAAGGGTCTCGCGGGCGCGTTCAATTCGAACGTGATACGCGCGGGCGAGCTGTTCGCGCGCGAGCAGAAAAACGGCGTGGCATGGTACACGGTCGGCATCAAAGCCCGCAATGCGGTGCGCCGCATGGGACGCGGCGATCGCCCGTTTTGGCCGGTCAACGCGCCGTCGAAGCTGCAGGTCGCCAAAGAGGTCGCGCAGCGCGTCACCGAGGATTTCGTCGGCGGCAAGATCTCGCAGATCGTCTTGATCAGCTCGAAGCTGATCTCGATGATGTCGCAGAAGCCCGAGATGCGCCCGCTGGTGCCGATCGAGCCTCCCGCGCGACCCGAAACGCCGGGCGTGCGCGGCGCGCTCGAGTTTGCGCCGTCACCCGAGTTCGTACTGTCGCGCTTGCTCCCCAAATATCTCGAGTTCACGATCTTCTCGGCGATCCTCGAGACCGACGCCGCTTTCTTCGCCGCGCAGCTGATCGCGATGAACAACGCGACCGACAACGCCGGCAAGCTGATCGATCAGCTCACCATTCAAATGAACAACGCCCGCCAAGCCGCGATCACCAAGGAGCTCTTGGAGATCGTGGGCGGCGCGGAAGCACTGGTAAAGGGATAGAACATGGCTGCCACCGGAAAAGTCGCACAGGTACTCGGAAACGTCGTCGACGTCGAGTTCACGGCGGAGACGCTGCCGAAGATCAACGACGCGCTCAGCGTTCGCGTCAACGAGGACGCGCACGGAAGCAACGGTCATGCGAACGTTGCCGGCGTGGAGCTCGGCGGCACCGCGATGCAGGCGCGCGATCTCGTGCTCGAAGTGCAGGACGAACTCGGTAACAACCAAGTGCGTTGCCTCGCACTCGGATCGACCGACGGTCTGCGCCGCGGCGACGCGGTGACGAACACGGGCGGGCCGATCAAGGTTCCGGTCGGCGAAGGCACGCTCGGGCGCATCTTCAACGTGCTCGGTAAAGCGATCGATTCCGACGCCCCGGTGAAGGCCACGGCGGAGTGGCCGATCCATCGTCCTGCGCCCGAATTCAAATCGCAGGATCCGACGCCGAAACTCTTCGAGACCGGCATCAAAGTCATCGACCTGATGGCGCCGTATACGCGCGGCGGCAAGGTCGGACTCTTCGGCGGCGCGGGCGTCGGCAAGACGGTGCTCATTCAAGAATTGATCCGCAACATCGCCAACGTACATAAGGGCTTTTCGGTCTTCACCGGCGTCGGCGAGCGCACGCGCGAAGGCAACGACCTTTGGGTCGAAATGAAAGAGTCGGGCGTGCTCGCGCAAACGACGCTGGTCTTCGGTCAGATGGACGAGCCGCCGGGCGTGCGTTTTCGCGTCGCGCAGACCGGCGTGACGATGGCGGAGTATTTCCGCGACGAAGCGGGCGCCGATGTGCTGCTCTTCATGGACAATATCTTCCGCTATCTCCAAGCGGGATCCGAAGTCTCGGCGCTGATGGGCCGTATGCCGTCAGCCGTCGGTTATCAGCCGACGCTCTCGACCGACATGGGCGCGCTCGAAGAACGAATCACCTCGACGCACAAGGGTTCGATCACCTCGGTGCAAGCCGTCTACGTTCCGGCCGACGACTATACCGATCCGGCCGTTGCTGTGACGTTCGCGCACTTGGACGCGACCACGGCGCTTTCGCGACCCATCTCGGAGCTGGGCATCTATCCCGCCGTCGACCCGCTCGCCTCGACCTCGCGCATTCTCGATCCCCAGATCGTCGGCGACGATCACTACGCGGTCGCCCGCGGCGTGCAAGAGACGCTGCAGCGTTATAAGGACCTGCAAGACATCATCGCCATTCTCGGCATCGAAGAGCTCTCCGAAGACGACAAGA
Organism: Candidatus Acidiferrales bacterium; assembly: GCA_035507275.1. Classification (GTDB taxonomy): domain Bacteria; phylum Vulcanimicrobiota; class Vulcanimicrobiia; order Vulcanimicrobiales; family Vulcanimicrobiaceae; genus Aquilonibacter. The sequence goes on along the minus strand of DATJOG010000032.1, from coordinate 126,612 downwards.
TCATCGTCGGTCGCGCGCGCCGCATGCAGCGCATGTTCTCGCAGCCCTTCTTCGTCGCCGAGCAATTCACGGGCACGCCGGGTAAGTACGTCAGGATCCAAGATACGATCGCGTCGTTCCGGGAGATCCTCGACGGCAAAGTCGACAATCTGCCGGAGCAGGCGTTCTTCTATAAGGGTGGCATCGACGAAGTCAAAGCTGCCGCCGAGAAGCTCGGCGCGACGGTCTGAGCGTGGCGAACACGATTCCGTTCAAGTTGATCACCCCGACGCGGGTCGTCTTCGAAGGCGATGCGGAGCTGGTGATCGCGGTGACGACCGAGGGCGAGGAGGGTATCCTACCCTCCCACGCCCCGTTTTTGGCCGCGCTGAAGCCGGGTATCGTACGCGCCAACGTGGTCGCCGAGGGCAAGACCGAGCGTCTCGAACTCGCCACGCGCGAGGGCTTCATGCAAGCGCTGCCCGATCGGTTGACGATCCTGGTCGACGAGGCCCTGCGCTACGACGATATCGACGTCGCGGCGGCCCGTGAGGAGCTGGCGAACGCGACCGACCCCTACGCGATCGACTACGCGAACGCGAAACTCCGACTGACGGGACACTAACGCCGGATGCTCCGGCGGTGCGAGGAGGCTCTGTACGAGGCCCGGAGCCAGGAGGGCGAGAGGGCCGAGAAAGGCAGTTAGTGTCCGTCAGCCTTCGCGTAATAACATGTTCCAGGACTGCTTTTAGCGAAACGGCCTTGCAATGCTAGATCGCTTAGAGACTACGCTGCGGGTGCGCGGCGGGGTCCGCCTCGAGGGTTCGGTTGCAACGCACGGCGCCAAGAACGCGGCGTTGCCGATCATGGCTGCCGCCATCCTCTGCAAAGGCAAGGTGACGCTGCATCGCGTGCCCCGCATTACCGACGTCTCGGTGATGTGGTCGCTGCTCGAAGCGCTCGGCGCTCGCATTCGCTACGAAGGCGACAACACCGTGACGGTCGACGCGAGCAACGTCGCGCAGTATCGCGCGCCCTACGCGCTCGTGCGCAAACTCGCGGCGTCGTTCGATATCGTCGGTCCGTTGCTGGGACGCTTCGGGAAGGCCGAAGTGCCGCTGCCGGGCGGCTGCGTGCTCGGCACGCGCGCAACCGACATGCACGAACAAGCCTTCATCGCGCTTGGATGCAACGTGCGCACCGCGCGCGGCTATTTGATTGCCGAGTCGAAACGCAAGCGCATGCAAGGCGCTACGATCGAGTTTCGTATGCCCAGCGTCGGCGCGACTAAGAACGCGATGCTCGCGGCGGTGCTCGCGCAGGGTACGACCACGCTGAAGAACGTCGCGATGGAACCCGAAGTCATCGACGTCGGCAACTTCCTGCGCGCGATGGGCGCGCTGATCGAAGGACTCGGCACCGATACGATCGTCATCGAGGGCGTGAAAGAGCTGCACGGCGGCGAATACGAAATCATTCCCGATCGCATCGTCTCCGGCACGCTGCTGCTCGCAGGCGCGGTCACTCGCGGCGACGTGACGGTGAGCGGCTGCAGGCCCGATCATCTCGAAGCATTCATGATGAAGCTGCAGGAGTGCGGCGTCGATTTGACGTTCGGCGAGGATTGGATTCGCGTCGACGGCAGCACGATTACCGGCGGCACCGAAATCCTCACGGCACCGTATCCTGGTTTTCCGACGGACCTGCAGCCGCAGATGGTTTCGTTCCTCACGACGGTACCGGGCACGAGCGTGGTCGAGGAGTCGATCTTCAACGCGCGTTTCTCGTACGTGAACGAACTCGCTCGTATGGGCGCCGACGTGCGCGTCTCGATGGAGAGCAACACGGCCGTCGTCAAGGGCGCGGCGCAACTTTCGGGCGCGCCGGTCGAAGCGCCCGACATTCGCGCGGGTGCGGCGCTGGTCATCGCGGGGCTAGGCGCAGCGGGCGAGACCGAGATCATCGGCCTCGAATACATCGATCGCGGCTACGAGCGCTTGGAAGAGATGCTCTCCGCGCTCGGCGGTCAAGTACAGCGCAGCAGCGGCATCACGCCGTTGGTCGAACCGGCCGGAATCTTCGAAACGCGCGAATATCCGCGCGTGAGTTCCGCGGCCGGATGAATTCCGTCACTACTCAATAACTCTGGAGTTACTTTTGGATATCGGTATCGATCTAGGTACGGCCAACGTGCTCGTGCACGTCAAGGGCAAAGGCATTGTGCTGCGCGAGCCTTCCGTCGTTGCGAAAGACATGAACAGCGGCAAGGTGCTCGCGGTGGGCGAGGAGGCGCGCCAAATGCTCGGCAAGACGCCCGCGCACATTCAAGCGATTCGCCCGCTGCGCGACGGCGTCATTGCCGACTTCGAAGTGACCGAGGCGATGCTCTCGTACTTCATCAAGAAAGTGATGAAGGACCGTTCGTGGTGGTCGACGATCGTCAAGCCCAAGCCGCACGTCACGATTTGCGTTCCAGCCGAGATCACAAGCGTTGAGGAGCGCGCGGTCAAAGACGCCGCGAAGCTCGCCGGCGCGCGCAACGTCGACATCATCGAAGAGCCGATGGCTGCCGCGATCGGCGCGGGACTTCCGATCGATGGTCCCTCGGGTTCGATGGTCGTCGACATCGGCGGCGGCACGACCGACGTCGCGGTCATTTCGCTCGGCGGCGTGGTCGTCTCGCAATCGCTGCGCGTCGCGGGCAACAAACTCGACGACGCGATCGTGCGTTACATCCGCCGTGTCTACAACCTGATGATCGGCGAACGCACGGCCGAGGAGATCAAGATCAAAATCGGTTCGGCGTATAAACTCGAGCAAGAGCTTGCGATGGAGATTCGCGGCCGCGATTTGATCAACGGCTTGCCGAAGACGGTGAAGATCACGAGCGAAGAGATCCGCGAGGCGCTCTCCGAACCGGTCGGTGCAATCGTCGAAGCGGTGAAAGCCGTGCTCGAGAAGACGCCGCCCGAACTCGCGGCCGACATCATCGATCGCGGCGTGATCTTGACCGGCGGCGGCGCGCTGCTGCGCGGTCTCGATAAGCTGCTCTCGGAAGTCACCGGCGTGCCCGCAATCGTCGCCGACGACCCGCTCTCGTGCGTGGCGATCGGAACGGGCATGAGCATTCACCTCTAGTGCGCACGCTGGACGCGCGTCTCGAGCCGCTCGAGCGCGTCGTCGAAGCGTGCGCCCAAGTGATCTTTGCCGGCGGCACGCTTCACTTTCCGAGCGATACGAGCTACTGCATCGGACGCGATCCCTACCGCGCCGGCGATTTGGATGCCGACGCGATGATCGTTGCGACGCCGGCGGAGTTCTTGGAGTATGCGCCCGGCAATCCGCTCGCGATTCTCGCGTCGAAGCGGCTGCTGCCCGGACCCGTGACGCTGCTCGTGCGCGAGACGCTGCTCGGACTGCGCGTACCCGACGAACCGCTCGCGCGTGCGATTGCCGACGCGACCGGGCCGCTCGCCGTCTCGCACGCGGAGCACACGAAAATTCAGCCCGATCTCAGCATCGAGAACGGGCCAACGCGCTACGACCGCGAAGCGAGCATCGTGGATTTGACAGGACGTTACGCTCGCCTCGTGCGCGAAGGCGCGCTGCCGTACGATCGCCTTGCTGCCTTGGTGCCGCTCCAATGATGAAACGCATTGCCGTTGCATTGGGCGTCGCGTTCGTACTCGTCGCCGCGACGCCGAAGCCCAGCGCAAGTCCCTCGCCGCCGCAATCGCCGTCGGGATCACCCTCGGGATCGCCGTCGGCGCTGCCCTCGACCGGCCCGGACACATTTCAGGTGGGAGTCTGGACGGTGCACGCATCGCTCGTCGACGTGAATTTCAAGACGGGCGATTTCAGCACGCCCAAGCAAGTGACGATGACGCGCGGCGGCGGCGATATCACGGCCGATCGTGCCAGCGGAAACTACAAATCGAGCAGCGCGACGCTCTACGGTCACGTCGTGATGCACGATACCGAGGGTAACTTTGCGGGCCTTTCGAGCACGAAGCCGGCAAAATCGAAGGGTCCTTCGACGCTGACCGCCGATCAAGTGCACATCGACGGCAAAGGCAAGATCTATACGGCGACCGGCAACGTGCACTACGTACAAGCCGACACGACCGTCGATTCGGAGACCGGCGTGCTCGACGATCTCACGCACGACTTGGATCTCAAGGGCAACGTGCGGATCGTGCAGGGCGCACGCAACATGCTTGCCGATCACGTGCTCTACAATACCGTGTCGGGCCAGGCGCACGCCGAAGGCGACGTCGTGATGCAGTTCCCGAGCGACGTCTCCAAGACGGTCGCAACGCCGCGGCCGATTCACGTGCCGCTTCCCTTCGAACGGCACCACCACGAAAACGAGTCACCCGCACCCAGCCCGAGCTCCTCGCCCTAGGCGAAGCGCCCGCCATGGATTCGCTGTTCGGTAAGCCGGACGCGCCGCTTCCGGCGCGCATGCGTCCGCTCGCGCTCGACGAGTACGTGGGACAGGCCGAGATCGTCGGCGAGGGGCGCGCGCTGCGCCGGGCGATCGAGAGCGATCGCGTACCGTCGATGATTTTGTGGGGACCGCCCGGAACCGGGAAGACCACCCTCGCTGAGATCGTCGCACACTCGACCGGCGCGCATTTCGAAAAGCTTTCCGCCGTCAGCGCGGGTGTCGCGGATCTGCGCCGCGTGGTGGCCGAGGCGCAAACGCGCCGCCGCGTCGGCGGCCGGACGGTGCTCTTCATCGACGAAATCCACCGTTTCAACAAAGCGCAGCAAGACGCGATCTTGCCGTACGTCGAGGACGGGACGGTTACGATGATCGGCGCGACGACCGAGAATCCGTCCTTCGAGGTGATCTCGGCACTGCTCTCGCGCTCGCGGGTCTTCGTGCTGCATCCGCTCTCCGACGAGGAGATCGCGATCATCGTCGATCGCGCGCTCGCCGATCCCAAGCGCGGACTGGGCAGCGAGAACATCCACCTCGACGATGATGCGCGAGCTACGTTGATCGGTTACGCAAACGGCGACGCGCGCACCGCGCTCTCCGCGCTTGAATTCGCCGCGTCAAGCGCCCCGCAGCGTAACGGCGCGAAAGAGATCGATCGCGCGCTCGTGCTGGAGGCGATGCAGCGGCGCGGTTCGACCTACGACAAGGGCGGCGAGCAGCACTACGACATCATCAGCGCGTTCATCAAGAGCATTCGCGCGAGCGATCCCGACGCGGCGGTCTATTGGCTCGCGCGCATGATCGACGGCGGCGAGGATCCGCTTTTCATCGCGCGGCGCCTCGTGATTTTGGCGTCGGAAGACGTGGGGCTTGCCGATGCGCAGGGGATTCAAGTCGCGCTCGCCGCACAGCAGGCCGTGCACTTCATCGGCATGCCGGAGGGCTTTTATCCGCTCGCGCACGCGACGCTCTATCTCGCTCGCGCCAAGAAGAGCAACAGCGTCGGCCGGGCGTACGGCGCGGCGATGCAGGACGTCATCGAAACCCGCAACGATCCGGTGCCGCTGCATCTGCGCAACGCGCCGACGGGTTTGATGAAGGGACTGGGGTATGGGCGCGATTATCATTACGCGCACGACGACTACTCGATCAAGCAAGAGAATCTACCCGAGAACCTGCGAGGCCGAACCTACTATGTTGCCGGCGAGAACGACGAAGAAAAATAACGACCCGGGGGATTTCTCCCCCGGGCCGCGTTCCCGTTGCTACTTCTCGGAGTGTGCAATGGAGCTTCGCACACGTATGATGGTAAAACGAGGCGCTGAGATGCCTCTGAGAATTCGATGAAAATGCGCGTCTATCTCGACCATGCCGCGACCACCCCCGTTCATCCCGACGTGCTCGCCGAGATGCTCCCGTATTTCATCGAGGCCGGGCACAACCCGAGTTCGCTACACGCCGAGGGACGGCGTGCCCGCGCGGGGCTGGACCAAGCGCGCGACCGCGTAGCGGCTGCGCTGGGCGTCGCGCGTAAGGAGATCACGTTCGTCGGCAGCGGCAGCGAGGCCGATACGCAGGCGCTGCTGAGCGTTGCGCGCACCTACGCAGCGCAGCGCGGGCGCCACGTCGTTTCGACGCAGATCGAACACCATGCCGTCCTGCACGCGCTCGACGCACTGCGCGAGGAAGGCTTCGAGATCACGCTCTTGCCGGTCGACGAGCGCGGCCTCGTCGATCCCGAGGCCTTCGCGCGGGCGCTGCGCGACGACACGGTGCTCGCGAGCGTCATGTATGCCAACAACGAGATCGGCGTCGTGCAGCCGATCGCGCAGTTGGCGGCTGCAGCGCACGAGCGCGGCGTGATCTTTCACACCGACGCGGTGCAGGGTGCGGGTCTGATCGGCGTGCGTCCGCGCGAGCTCGGTGTCGATCTGCTCTCGCTTTCGGCGCACAAGTTTTATGGGCCGAAAGGCGTTGGCGTACTCTACGTGCGCGAGGGACTCGTGCTTGCACCGATCGTGCACGGCGGCGGACAAGAGTTTGGGCGCCGCTCGGGCACCGAGAACGTCGCGGGCGCCGTCGGCCTGGCGGCCGCGCTCGAACGCGCCGTGCGCGCGCAGCCCGAACGTGCGCGCCGTATCGGCGCGCTGCGCGACCGGCTCGAGGCGGGGCTGCGTGCGAGCGCGGGCGAGGTGCGGATCAACGGCGCGGGCGCGCCGCGCCTCCCGAACAACAGCAACGTCTCATTTGCCGGAGTCGACTCCGAGGCGCTGCTGATGCGTTTCGATTTGGAGGGCATTGCCGTTTCGGCCGGAAGCGCGTGCACCTCCGGCGCGCTCGAGCCGAGTCACGTGATCGCGGCACTCGGCATCGATCCGCGCTGGCACCAAGGAGTCATTCGCTTCTCGCTGGGAGAGGCGACGACCGAGGAAGAGATCGAGCGGGTTCTGGAACTCGCGCCTCGTATCACCGCCGAACTGCAAGGGAGAGCAACGTGAGCGGAGTGGACTGGAGCATCGTACTGGATGTCGGCGTCGGCGCCGGCGTGTTTCTGGTGGGCGTCGGCGCGCTGATCGCCGCAATGGCGCTCGCGCGCACGCTCAACCGGGTGAACGTCACGCTCGGCGTCGTCGACGGACAGATGGAGAAACTGGGCGAGCCGATCGGCGATACCTTGGATCACGTCAGCGGCATTGCCGACACCGCCGACCAAACGCTCGCCCGCTTACGAGGGGTAGTGGACGTACTCGAAGGCGTCGCCGCGAGCGCGGTCGGCATCGCGGCCGGTTTGCGGCGTTTCGTGACGGGAAGGAACTCTGGCGGAGAGGTATAGCAAGGATAAGCATGAGCGACCAGAATGGCGGCGGTGGAGGCTTTTTCACAGGCTTCGTCCTCGGGGCGATTGCGGGCGGTGCCGTTGCCATGCTCCTGACGCAAGAGGAAACGCGCGATCTCTTGGTTGGGAAGGCGCGGGAAGCGGGTAACCTAGCGATGGACGCCTCGGGCGATCTGCGCGGACGCTACGCCGATCTCTATGAACGCGGACGCACGATTGTCGAGAACGCACGCGCCACCATGGGTGACACGGCCGACCAATAGATGGAGAGCACATTGGACATCAAGGTAAACGTTCGCGAAGCGCAGGGCGACTGTTACGTCGTCGAACTCAGCGGTGAGATCGACGTCTACACCTCGCCGAAGGTGAAGGATGCGATCGGTGATTTGATCGATCGCGGCGTCTACAATCTCGTAATCGACCTCGAAAAGGTCCGCTATATCGACTCGACGGGTTTGGGGGTATTGATCGGCGGCCTCAAGCGCGTGCGCGAGCACGGCGGTTCGGTCAATCTCGTCTGCACCAATCCGCAGATCCGCAAGATCTTCGACATCACCGGACTCGTCAAGATATTCGGCATCTTCGAGAGCGAAGATGCCGCGATGAAGGCGCTGGTGTGACGCAGCCGTTGCCGAGCACGGATGACGTCGACATCGTCGACCTACGCATTCCGTGCCGGGCGGAGTGGGTGGCGCTCGCGCGGCTCTCGGTTGCGGCCGTGGCCAGCCGGCTCAATTTTTCGATCGATGAGATCGAAGACATCAAGCTCGCGGTAGCTGAGGCGTGTACGAACGCGATCCAGCACGCGCACGGAAGTCCCTTTATCGAGATAAAGTGTGAAGCGATGCAAGGCGCGCTTCGCTTGAGCGTGCGCGACTACGGCCGCGGCACGCGTCCCGAGCACATTCGTTCCCGCGATCTTACGGACGAGCGCGTTGGAGGCCTCGGCGTCTTCTTGATTCGTTCCTTGATGGATGAAGTCGATTACCAAGTCCATCCGGATCAGGGCACGCTGCTGATCATGGTCAAGCGCCTCGCGAATTAACGTGCGCGACCGAAGCGAGGACGTGCGCTCGGTACGCGAGCACACGCGAGAACTCTTTTCGCGCTTTGCGCGGACGCGCTCCGAAGCTTTGCGCAACGAACTGGTCGTCGCACATCTCAACCTCGTTCGCTTTCTCGCGCTGAAGTTCGCGAACCGCGGCGAGCCGCTCGACGACTTGATCCAGGTCGGCACCGTCGGACTGCTCAAGGCGATCGATCGCTTCGAATGCGATCGCGGCGTGGAGTTCACGACCTATGCGACGCCCACGATCGTCGGCGAGATCAAGCGATACTTTCGCGACAAAGGATGGGCGGTCAAAGTTCCGCGCAGGCTGCAGGAGCTCAATCTCGCGGTGAATCGGGCCAACGAAAAGATGTCGGTCGACCTCGGCCGCAGCCCGACGGTCGCGGAGCTTGCCACCACGCTCGGCGCAAGCGAAGAAGAGATTTTGGAGGCGCAGGAGCTCGGGCAAGCCTACAACGTGCTCTCGCTCGACTCCGAGGTCGTCAACGAGAGCGAGAGGCGCGCGCAAAAGCTGGCCGACACGGTCGGCGTGACCGATGCGGGGCTCGAGTTGCTGGAGGATCGCGCGAATCTGGAACGAGCCTTCCACGTGCTGACCGGCCGCGAGCGCGTCATCATCTACCTGCGCTTCTACGAGTCGATTTCGCAGACCGAGATCGCCAAGCGGCTCAACGTCTCGCAGATGCACGTCTCGCGCTTGCAGGCCAAGGCCTTGGAGAAGCTCCGCGCCGCCCTGGGCGAATAGCCGGGGTGTTAGCACATTGCTGCGGCCGCGTCCCTTCTGCTATCATGCAGCATTGAACCCATGAAAAGCCAAGAACTGCGCCAGGCTTGGATCGATTTCTTCGTTGCCAAGCAGCACAAACTGATGCCTTCTGCCAGCCTCATCCCCGACGAGATGAGCACCACGCTCTTTACGATCGCGGGGATGGAGCAATTCGTGCCCGTCTTTTTGGGCGATCAACCTCCGCCGGCGCCGCGCGTCGTCACGGTGCAGCGCTGCCTGCGCGTCGCCGGAGCGAAGAGCGACATCGAAAACGTCGGCCGTACCGGCCGCCACGGCACCTTCCTCGAGATGCTCGGCAACTTCAGCTTCGGCGATTATTACAAGAAAGAAGCGATCGCATGGGCTTGGGAGTTCGTGACCAAGGTGCTGAAGCTCGATCCCGCTCGTCTGTACGTCACGGTGCATACGAGCGACGACGACGCCGCGAACATCTGGCAGAACGACGTCGGTTTGGAAGCGGCGCGCATCACGCGCTTCGATGAAGACAATTTTTGGACCATGGGGCCGACCGGCCCGTGCGGACCGTGTACCGAGATCTTCTACGACACGGGCGAAGAGTTTTCGAGCGGTCCGCAAGACACGGGACCCAATCTCGGCAATCGCTACGTCGAGATTTGGAACGTCGTCTTCCAACAATACAATCGCGGATCCGACGGCAAGCTGACGGAGTTGCCGAAGAAATCGATCGACACCGGCGCCGGCCTCGAGCGGATGCTCGCAGTCTGCAACGGCAAGGCGTCGATGTACGATACCGATCTCTTTACCGACGTGATCGAGGCGCAGCCGCCGGTCATTGCGGCGTCCATGCACCCGCAGGAGAAGCGCGAGCGTCAGAACATCGTCGCCGATCATGCGCGCGCGGTAACGTTCCTCGTCAACGACGGTATCTATCCCTCGAACACGGATCGCGGCTACGTGCTGCGCTTCCTTATCCGCCGCGCGATTCGTAACGGCAAGCTGCTCGGATATCCCAACGGGTTTCTCACGCATCTCATTCCCGCGGTCGTGAAGTCGCTCGCGCCCGGGTACCCGGAGCTCAAAGACAACGTCACGCGGATACAGCAGACGCTGCGCCAGGAAGAAGAGACCTTCGATCGCACGCTCGAGCGCGGCATGGCGATGCTCGACGGGTTGATCGCGGACGCCAACGAGAACTGCACGCGCCTCATCTCCGGGCACGATGCGTTCGTGCTGCACGACACGTTCGGATTTCCGATCGAATTGACGCGCGAGATCGCGGCCGACGGCGGCGTCGCCGTCGATACCGTCGAGTTCGAGGCGGCAATGAAGGAACAGCGCGAACGCGCGCGCGCCGATGCGAAGTCGAAGCGCGCCGTCGTCACGCTGGCCGAGCTTCCGGCAGTGCGCTCGGAGTTCACCGGCTACGGAGGGCTCGAGAACGACGGCGAGATCGTCGCGATGCTCGCGGCCGACAAACCCGTACAAACGCTGGGCGCCGGTCAGCGCGGCGTCATCATTCTCGACCGGACCGCCTTCTACGCGGAGCGCGGCGGACAGATCGGCGATCGCGGACGTTTGACGCTTGGCGACGGCTCGGTTTTCGAAGTCGACGATACGCAGTATCTCGGTGAGGCGATCGCGCATCACGGTGTCGTCAAGAGCGGTGAGTTCGTCGTCGGCATGATCGCGCACACCGCGGTCTACGACTGGTGGCGGCGCGAGATCCGGCGTCATCACACCTCCGCGCACCTCTTGCAGCGGGCGCTCAAGGACGTGCTCGGCGAGGACGTGCAGCAGGCGGGCTCCTGGGTCGGCATCGACCGGATGCGTTTTGATTTTCGTAATCCCGCGGGCGCGCTGACACCGGATCAGCGCCGCGCGGTTGCGGCGCGCGTCAACGAGATGATTCGTGACGACTCGCCCGTGATCACGCGCGAGCTGCCGATCGACGAAGCCAAACAGAGCGGCGCGATCTGGATGTTCGGCGAAAAATACGGCGAGCGCGTGCGCGTGCTGCAGGCCGGACCGTCGATCGAGTTCTGCGGCGGCACCCACGCGCACTCGACCGGTGAGCTCGGACTCTTCGTAATCCTCAGCGAGTCCTCGATCGGCAGCGGCATCCGGCGCATCGAAAGCTGCGTCTCGCAATCGGCCGAGCGGTTCGTGGTGAATCAGCAAGAGCTGGTCGGCGATCTCGCGGCGTCGCTTTCGACGACGCCCGACGAATTGGGCGAGCGCGTAAACCGTTTGCAGCGCGAAGTGCGCGACCTGCAAACGGCGGTCGGCCAGATGAAGGCGCGCATGGCAGCCGTCGAGGCGCAGAGCTATCTCGACAACGCCGAACGCAAAGGCGAGCGAACCTTCGTGGGCGCGGTCGTGCAGGAGGCTAACGCCGAGGCGATCCGCCATCTTTCCTCCGCGCTGCGCAGCCGTCTGCCCAGCGGCGTCATCGCGCTGGCCGGCGTCGACAACGGCGCGGTCAACCTGCTGGTTTCGGCAAGCGACGATTTGGTCAAGAACGGCGTGCACGCCGGGAACTTGATCAAGCTTGCCGCACCGCTGGTCGACGGGAAGGGAGGCGGCGCGGCGACCCAGGCCCAAGGCGGCGGCAAGAACACCGCGGGCGCGCCGGCAGCAGTGCGGGCGATACGCGACGCAGTCCTCGCGTGATCAGATTCGCAGCCGTGCTCGCGCTGGCGCTTCTTCTCGCCGGCGCCGCGCCGGTGGAGCTCGACTCGCAGATGGTTTTGGAGCGTTACGAGCTCGAAATGGGCGATCTGCAATCGCCCAAAACGATGATCTTTACCTACAGCGTTTCGCAGTTGGGCACAAGCGATATCGAGCAGCGGCACGTGATCTACCGCAGCGGCCTCGAAGTACGCGACGAGACGATCGCGATCGACGGCATTCCGATCAAGCCGAAGATCGTCAGCTTCGGGCGGCGCGAAGATCGGTACGCGATCGCGCGCCTCGCGCCGCGCGTCGCCTCGTACGAGATGCTCTTTCTGCAAACCGTTCGCGACGGATCGCATTGGGATTATCGCTACCAGCTTACGCCGCTCACCGCGACCGGTGCCAGGTTCGTCGCGACCGGTCTCGTGATCGACGGCATCTCGTATCTGCCGCGCGAAATCGATTTTACGACGTCGTCGGGATCCGCACACGGCCACGGTACGCTCGTGTACGGAAAGTCCGGCAAATACTGGGTTCCGCTCTACGTGACGGTCGAGGCCAGCGTCGGCGGGAAGGCCGCGCGCGAGCGCATCGTGTGGGGAGACTATCGCTTTCCGCGCTCGCTGCCGGCTTCGACCTTCGTGCCGCCGCGGCCGCTGCCGCACGCGACGCTGCCGCCGATTTGAGGCGCGGCGAGATCCTCGCCTTCGCTCTTCCGCTTGCGATCTATCTCGCGAGCTCGTATCACGACGTCATGTACTGGGACGCCGGCGAGATGGACACGGTGCCGTACATTCTCGGCATCGCGCACCCGCCCGGTTATCCGCTCTATACGTTGCTGGGCTGGGTCTTTACGCATCTCGTGCCGGCCGGAAGCGTCGCATTTCGCATGAGCGCGCTCAGCGCGATTGCCATGGCCTGCGCCTGCTGGTGTATCGCGCGCGCCGGAGGCACCGCCGCGGCGCTGCTCTTCGCTTTCGGCGGCGTCGTGTGGGCACACGCCACGCGCGCCGAACCGCATGCGTTCGTTGCGCTTGCGTGCGTCGCCGTGCTCTTGTTTCTTCTGCGTTGGCTGCAGGGCGGCAGCGCGCGCGACCTCTACGCCGTCGCCGCCGCGCTCGGGTTGGGCGTCGCGGTGCATCCGCTCGTCGCGAGCACGCTTCCCGGGATCCTTGCGGCGATCGTGGCGCGTGCCGACGAGACGGCGCCACGCGTTCTTCGCCGCGCCGCGCTGATCGCGTGCGCCTGTGCCGCGGTTTGGTTTCTCTATCTGCCGTTGCGCAGCGCATACGTCAACGCTCAACATCTCGATCCGGCCGCGGCGCTGGGCATCAGCGGCGGCGCCTTCTGGAATTACGGCGATCCGGCGCTCTTTGCGAATTGGGCTGCGCTCGTTACCGGGCGCGACGTCGGCGTGGAAGGCGTACCTTACGGGTTCACGGCGCATGCGTACGTGCTGGGCGTCGTCCATTTCGTGCAAGTGATGTTGAGCGAGTTTACGCCGGCCGGATCTCTGCTCGGATTAGCTGGTCTGGTAGCGATGTTCCGCCGCGATCTCACGCGCGCGCTGGTCGCGGTGCTGACGATGTTTCCGAGCGCTCTCTTTGCCTTCGGCTTCGGTGCCGAATCCGACGTCGACCGCTACTTTCTGCCGGCGTTCGCGCTGGTTGCGATCGCGGCCGGTACGTTTGCCCGCGAGCTGCGGCCGCGTATGAAGGTGACGGTCACGGCCGCGATGGCGATCCTGACGCTCTACCTGCTGCTCTCGCAGCCTCACTTCTTCGATCAGCCGCACGACCGGCGCGCGGCCGGCGAGGCGGCGGAGGTCGTCGCGGCGACGCCGAGTGACGCGATCGTGATCGCGACCTGGGTGATCGCGCCGCCGCTCGCGTACGACGCCTACGTGTTGCACCGGACCGGCGATCGTACGATCCTCGCGTCGTGGTACGGCGATCAGATCGATCGCATTCCGCAGTGGAGCGCGTCGCGCCCGGTGTTCGTGGCGGGCACGCCCGAAGGAAGCGTTCCGGGCTACCATCTCGAACGGATGCCGACGCACACCGAACTCTATCGCGTGGAGAAGAACGGCTCGCAGTGAAGATCAAGGCTTCGATCTTTGCCGGACTGGCAGCGCTCGTCATCATCGCGCTCGTCGCGCACGGGCGCTCTTCGCCCTACAACAACTACGTTTTGCTCGCGCAGGCATTGCTGCACGGCCATACGTGGATTCAGTGGCCGGGCGCCTACATCGACGCGCTGCCATTCAACGGAGCGTACTACGTCATCGAGGGCCCGATGCCGGCCGTGCTGCTCCTGCCGTTCGTAGCCGTCTTCGGTACCTTCAATCAAACGGCGCTCGCGGTCGTGCTCGGTGCGATCGCGATTGGTGCGGCCTTCGAACTGGGCGAACGGCTGGGCGTTACGCGGAGCACCAACATCTGGATCTGCGCGTTCCTGCTGGCGGGAACCGATCTGCTCTGGTGTGCGATGCTCGGCGATGTTTGGTTCATCGCGCACGTGAGCGCGGTCTGCTTCACGATGCTCGCGCTGGTCGAGCTCGCGGGCGCACGACGCGGCTGGCTCGTCGCGCTATGGGCCGGCTGCGCGATCTTTTCACGTTTCGATTTGGTGCTCGCGCTGCCGGTCTACGCGTACCTCTTGCGCGACCGCGCACAACTGCGCTCGTTCGCGGGCGCGCTCGTACCGCTGGCGCTCGTGTGGGTGGGTTACAACCTCGCGCGCTGGGGCACGTGGTACGACATCGGATACACCACGTGGTATCACCAAGACCAAGCCGGGATGCCGACCGGCTCGCCCTTTCGCTTGCAGTACTTTCCGTACGAGCTCTGGTCGTTTTTCGTGCAGACGCCGCAGCGTTTGGCAAACTACCCGTGGCTGAATCCGACGATCAGCGGCGTTGCGCTGACCTGGACGTCGCCCGCGCTCGTGCTTGCGTTCTTTGCGCGCGCGCCACGCAACTGGGTGATTGCGCTCTGGGCTGCGGCGCTGCTCTGCGCCGGACCGAACTTCATCTACTACGTCAACGGCTTCGCTCAATTCGGCATGCGTCACGCGCTCGACTTCGAGCCGTTTCTCGTCGCGCTGATGTTCCTGGCAAGCAAAGAGCGCCTGCCCGTGTGGGGCAAGGCGCTCATCGCTTATTCCTGCGTTGCGGGGTTATGGGGCGTCTGGTTTTGGAATTCGTTCATTCGCACGACGTAGCCGCCGCTACGCGCGTACGACCATTGGGAGTCCGCCGACGTTCGGACGCTTGGCGACCGGAGGCGGTTCGGGCGGTTGCACCGCGCCGGTGGTGTTGGGCAGATAGCGATGCACGATGGCCCAGGCGACGTAATCGTTATAGGCTTCGCACTCGCCCGAGACCGTGAAGCAGCGTGCGATCCAGAGCGGCACGCTGACGAACATGCCGACGCCGGAGAAGAGCGCGATCGTCATCCAGATGCCGCGCTTCCAATCGCCGATGTAATACGACTCGCCGCCAACGATTCCAAAGCAGGTCGTCAGGACCAGCGCAACGATGGGATCCTTGGCATACCGGCTGTACTCGTACGCGTACGCGCCCTGCGCCTCGGGGCGAACGTAGGAGAGCAGCATCTGGGCATACAGCGTCATTTTTTTTCTCACCCCGAGCAGAGTCGAGGGGCTCCTCCATCTCTTGCTACGCCCGGCGGGCTCGGGTGTTTCGAGGGGACAAGTATTATGAATCTAATTGACACCCCGGCAGCATTCGGGTAGAGTGTTATTAGATTTCTAATATTTGGAGGTCGCGAATGTCCCGGAAGAAATCGCTCGTGCTGACCGACCACGAGTTGCGCCTGATGGAGGTGCTTTGGCAGCGCGGCCGGGCCACCGTGGCGGACGTGGTCGAGTCGCTCGCCCCGCCGCCGCTCGCCTACAGCACGGTCCTCACCACCCTGCGCACGCTCGAGCACAAGGGCTACATCGATCACGAGGAAGACGGACGGGCCTACGCCTACCGTCCGCTCGTCGCGCGCGACGAGGCGGCGAAATCCGCGGTGCGCCACCTGCTCGACCGCTTCTTCGGCAGCTCGCCCGGCGCGCTGGCGGTGACGCTGCTCGACGAAGGGCGTCTGAGCGAGGGCGACGTGGCCGAGCTCGAACGCCTGCTGGCCAAGAGCCGAAAGGGCGGCGCGTGATGGACGTGCTGCTGCTCGATACGCTTTGGCAAGGCGCGCCGATCGTGGCGATTGCCTTCTTGATGACGCTGCCGATCCCGCGCCGCCACGCGGCGACGCGCTACGCGATATGGTTTGCGGCACTGATTGCGCTCGTCGCCGTTCCGCTCGCGACGCTATGGCAGCCCCAGCCGAACCTGCCCGCCTCCGAACCGATCGAGTTCGCCGCCGGCGCTACAACGGTTGCGCATCGCGCGGCGGTCGCTTCCGGTATGTGGTTCACGCTGCTCTGGTTTGCCGGCGCCGCGTTCTGCCTCTCGCGCCTCGGCTTCAGCTACGCGCGCATCCGCGGAATTCTGCGGCGCGCACGGCCCGCGCCCGAGTTCGGCGCGAACGTCGTCCTCTCCGACGACGTTGCGCTGCCGATCTCGGCCGGATTCATCAATGCCTCGATCGTCATTCCGTCTTCGCTTGCGGCGACGCTCGATCGCAGCGACCTCGCGGCCATCGTGCTGCACGAGCGCGCGCACATCGAACGCGGCGACATCGCCGGCAATCTGATCCAGCGCCTCCTCGAAGCACTGCTCTTCTTCAATCCGTGGGTCTATCTCATCGGCCGCGCACTAGTGCGCGAGCGCGAAGCCGCCTGCGACGATCGCGTCGTCGTCGCGACCGGCGAGTCGAACCGTTACGCCTCCTGCCTCACACGGCTCGCGCAGCGACACGCGCCCGCGCGGACGCCGCTCCTCACTCCCAGCGCGATCGGATCGCGGCGCATGCTCGTCGCCCGCGTCGCGCGACTTCTCAACGGAAAGGCTGTCCACGTGAAAATCAATCGTCTGGTCGTTGCCGCGAGCGTGGTGCTCTTCGGCGCACTCGCGTTCGCCCTTCAAACAGCTGCGTCGTTCGCGCAAAGCGATACGACGCCGGCCGCAAGCACGCAGGTCGCCGCGAATTGCGATCACGACGTGCGCGTTCTAACGGCCGCACCGCCCAAATATCCGCAGTCGGCTCGGGGAAGTGGACCTCTGTCTGCTAACGTAGTCGTCACGGTGAATGCAAGAGGGGACGTTACCGCCGCAAAGATCGTGAAGTCGAGTGGAAACGCGGCCGTCGATCAAGCAACGCTCGTCGCCGCGCAAGACTCAACCTATTCGCCTAAGGTCGTGAATTGCAAAGCGACGCAGGGAAGCTACCTCTTCCACGCCGAGTTCAATCCGTCGTAAGCGCGCTCGAGCTCATCGGCGCTCGCAACCGGCGCGGCGCACGTGGTTCCTACGCATAGGTAGGCCGCGGGCGCCGCGCCGCCGTTTTCGCTCGCGACCGTTACGAACGGCGAGGAAAGGCGGCGGGCGGCGCGGCGCAGGGAGGCTGCCGCGGCAAGCGGCCCGGTGATACGGACCGCGATCTCGGGCGCAAGATAGCGCGCGAGCGCGCGGACGTAGCTTGCGGCGAAGGTCATCGCGCGATGGAATGTGTTCGCATAGAGCAACAGCGTGCGCTCAGCGGATTCGCGGTAGCGCGCTTCGTGCAGCAATGCAGCGAGGCGCACCAGGTTCTCGGCCATTAGTCCGTTCTCGCCGATCGGACGATCGGGGAGTTCGAGACGGCCGAGCGTCTCACGATCGGCGCGGTCGTAGAAACCGCCCTCCCGTGCACCGAACGCTGCGATCGTCGCATCGGCGTGAACGCGCGCGCGCTCGAGCATGCGCGCCTCGCCGCTGATCTCGTACGCGTCGAGCAGTGCGCGCACGTAGGAGACTTGATCGCCGAGCAAGCCGCGCACGCGCGGGGCCTCGCCGGGCGCGAGCACGTGATAGAGCAATCCGTCGGAATCGCGCAAGCGCTCGTGCATCGCATCGAGCGTCGCGAGCGATTCTGCGATCAGCGCGTCGTCCTCGAGCGCAATGCCGCACCACGCGAAGGCTCCTGCGAGCGCGGCGGTCCAATTCGAGTACGAGCGCCGGTCGACGAAAGGTGCCGTGCGTTTCTCGCGCTCCTCGCGCGGCAGCGCATAATACTCTTCGTCAGCGTCTTGGCTTCCGGCGAAGAAGCCGGTCTGAGGATCGCGCAGCACGGTGCGGACGTAGCCGAGCGTCTTCTCGAGATCCGCGCGCACGAGGTCGCTCGGCGCCCAGAGCTGGAGCTGCGCGAGCACGCGCAAAAGTCCGGCATGATCGTCGGCCATTTTTTCGAAGTGCGGGATGCTCCAGTCGCGCGTGGTCGAGTAGCGAAAGAAGCCGCCCTCGACTTCGTCGTACATCCCGCCGTGTGCCATCGCGCGCAACGAGTGCGCGACGAGTTCGTAGAAGCGCGCGTCGTTCGAAAGACGCCAGTACGCGAGCGCGAACGCATGGGCCTCGGGCTGCGGAAACTTCGGCACCTCATTGAAGCCGCCGAACTCTTCGTCGTAGCCCTCACGCAGCGCGGTCGCATACTCGTCGACCAGGGGCGGTGCGAGCTGCTCGGGCGGCGCGATCTCGTACGGCGTGCGCGCGCCGCGAATCTCTCGTTCTTTGGCCTCGATGTCGTGCTTGCGTTCGGTGTAAAACGCGGCTACCTCGCTCAGGGCCCGCTGCATGTTCTCCGGCGGGAGATAAGTTGCGCCCGTCAGGAGCGTCCCGTCCGGCGTGAGGAAGGCCGTCGTCGGCCAGCCGCCCATGTTGTAGCGCGCGTTGACGTCGGGGCGCTCGTCGTTGTCGACGCGCACGGCGACGTAGCGCTCGTTGATCGCTGCAATCACCTCTTGGTCGGAGTACGTCGTCTCGTCCATGACGTGACACCAATGGCACCAGACCGCGGAGATCGCGAGCAGCACCGGTTTGTCTTCGCGTGCCGCGCGCTCGAAGGTCTGTGCATCCCACGGATGCCACGCGATCTCCGCCGCCCGGTTCGGGCGGGGCGAAAAGTGGAAGTCAGTCATCGGTTTCGTGGGCTCCGCGTAGAAACGAGGTGAGATAGAAGACGGCAAAAAGCACGAACGCCGAAAAGAGCCAGATCGTTGCGCCGCTGCGAGGCCACCATAGCGCGGCGGCGAAAAACGCGAAGGCGAAGGCCGAGGCGACGAGGGCATAGCGCCGGTGCGCGATTGGCGTCATCCCGTACACCTCGGCGTCGTAAAATCCGCCAGCACCGCGGCTGCGAAAAAATGCAGCCGCAGCAAGGACGATCGATGCGCACGCGCCGGCAAGCTCCCAGCCCATGCTTACGATGATTCGACGCCAATTGGCCGGAATCGGCCTGGCCGCGATCGTCGCCGCCGCCTGCGCGATCGCGCTGATCGCGCATCTCTTGGGGCGTTAGCATGCCGCGTACGCTCGAAACCTATAAAAAGAAGCGCGACTTCGCCGCCACGCCCGAACCGAGCGGCACGCGCGGACGCGCCGGCAAACACCTGCGCTTCGTCGTGCAGAAGCACCGCGCGACGCGGCTGCATTACGATTTCCGGCTCGAGGCCGACGGCGTGATGCCGTCGTGGGCGGTGCCGAAGGGACCGACGCTCGTGGCGGGCGAGCGCCGGCTCGCCATGCACGTCGAAGATCATCCGCTGGACTACCGCACCTTCGAGGGCGTGATTCCGAAGGGGCAGTACGGCGCGGGCGAGGTGATCGTCTGGGATCAAGGCTGGTACACGCTGGCCGAAGGGACCGATCCCGCCAAAGAGATCGCGAAGGGTAAGATCAAGTTCATTTTGCACGGCAAGAAACTCAAGGGCATGTTCAGCCTCGTGCGCATCAAACCGAAGGAAGGCGAACACGGCGACCCGTGGCTCCTGATCAAAGATCACGACGACGAAGAACGCAAGAGTTACGACATCGACAAGTTTCCGGAATCGGTGAAAACCGGAAAGAAGATCGAAGACTATCGCGAGAAGTCCGCCAAACGCGCGGCCGCCGCGCGCGATCCCATTCCCAAGCTCAAGTCCGTCATGCTCGCAACGCTCATCGGTGCGCCCTTCGATGACGACGATTGGCTCTTCGAAATCAAGTGGGACGGATATCGCGCGATCTGCACCGTCGACGCGGCCCGCAAACTGACACTCGTCTCGCGCAACGGTCTGAACCTGCTCGATCGCTTTCCCGATCTTTCTGCGCTTGCCGACGCTTTCTCGCGCGTCCCGATCGTTGTCGACGGCGAGATTTGCAGTCTCGACGCAAGGGGCCGCTCGGATTTTCAGCGGCTGCAGGATTATGCCGAGCACGGTCATCCGCTCACATATGTCGCCTTCGACGCGATCTATGCCGAAGGGCGGGATCTGCGCAAGACGCCGATCGAGGAAAGAAAAGAACTCCTGGAGCGCGCGATCGAGGACGACGCGCTCGTGCTCTATTCCAAGCACATCATCGGTAAAGGGAAGAAGCTCTTCGAACAGGCTCGGCGCAATCACCTCGAAGGCATCATCGGGAAGAAACGCGGCTCGTCGTACGAGGAGCGCCGCAGCAAGAACTGGGTGAAGATCAAGGCGCAGCACGAGCAAGAGTTCGTGATCGGCGGGTGGACGGCGCCGCGCGGGAGCCGCAAGGGGTTCGGAGCGTTGCTGCTGGGGGCGTACGTCAAAGGGAAGCTGCAGTACGTCGGCAGCGTCGGCACCGGATTTTCGGTGAAGACGCTCGCCGAGATCAGCAAGCAGCTGCGCGCGCTCGCGCGCGAAACCTCGCCGTTCGTCAACGACGTCGACGCCAACGCGACGCCGCACTGGGTCAAGCCGCATCTCGTCTGCGAGATACGCTTTGCCGAATTGACGCGCGACCTGCTCTTGCGTCAGCCGGCGTTCCTCGGATTGCGCGGCGACAAGAACGCGCGCGACGTAACGATCGAGCTGCCGAAGAGCCGTGGCTAGCAAGCGCAGCGATCTGCGCGTCGACGGACGCACGCTCTCGGTTTCGAATCTCGATAAGGTGCTCTTTCCGCGCGACGGCTACACCAAAGGCGACCTGATCGATTATTATCGTGCGGTCGCGGCGACGATACTTCCGCACCTCGAACGCCGCCCGCTGACGCTGCAGCGCTATC
The DNA here is from genome assembly GCA_035507275.1 of Candidatus Acidiferrales bacterium. GTDB lineage: Bacteria > Vulcanimicrobiota > Vulcanimicrobiia > Vulcanimicrobiales > Vulcanimicrobiaceae > Aquilonibacter. The sequence continues at coordinate 105,690 of DATJOG010000032.1, read as the reverse complement.
CGGACGGCATCGGCAAAGAGTCGTTCTTCGAAAAACACGTACCCAAGGGCATTCCGGATTGGGTGCATACCACTACGCTCGACAGTCCCGAAGGGCGCCGGGAGCGCACCACCTACATCGTCTGCGACGACGAACCCTCGCTCGTCTATATCGCGAACCTCGCGTCGATCGTGCTGCACGTCTGGACCTCACGCGTCGGAGCGATCGAACATCCCGACTTCGTCTTCTTCGATTTGGACCCGGGCGAGAAATGCACCATCAAGACCATGGCGCAGACCGCGCTCGCGTTGCGCGACGTGCTCGCGGCCGTGAAGATCAAGCCGCTCGTGAAGACGTCGGGCGGCATGGGCCTGCACGTCGCGATTCCGCTCGCGGACGGGTATTCGTACGACGCGGTCAAGGTCTTCACCGAAGCCGTCGCGCGTCATTTGACCAAAGCACAGCCGGAGCTGGTGACGCTCGAGCGAACGATCGCCCGCCGTGACGAACACCTCGTCTATCTCGATTACGTGCAGGTTGGGCGCGGAAAGACGATGGTCGCTCCGTACTCGGTTCGCGCACGCGACCGGGCCCCGGTTTCGACCCCGCTCGATTGGTCGGAAGTCGAGGCCTTTGCGCGCAAGCGCACCGGCGTGCCGAGCGAGGTTTTTGCTGCGTTCACGATGCGCACGACCGCGAAACGCATCGCGCGCGAGGGCGATCTATGGGGGTCGAAAGCCTGGCGGCCACAGCATCTTCCGGCTTCCTGACGCCCTAGCGGTAGTGGTATACTCTTCGGGCTATGGCGCAAGCAATTTGGTCCGGGGCAATCAATTTCGGGCTCGTCACGATACCGGTGAAACTCTTCACGGCGGTCCGCACCGACGATCTTTCCTTCAATATGCTGCACGCCAAAGACGAGGGGCGTATCAAATACGAGCGCATCTGCTCGGTCGACGGCAAGCAAGTCCCGTGGGACGAGATCGTCAAGGGCTACGAATACGAGAAGGGTGCGTACGTCATCGTTACCGACGAAGACTTCAAGAAGGTCAATCCCGAGGCGACGCAATCCGTCGACATCCTCGAGTTCGTCGATCTCGACACGATCAATCCGATGTTTTTCGACAAGCCGTACTATCTCGAGCCGAGCAAACAGGGAAAGCACGCCTACGCTCTGCTACGCGAAGCGCTCAACGAGTCGAACAAAGTCGCGATCGCGCGCGTCGTCGTTCGCACCAAAGAGTACATCGCGGCAGTAAAGCCGATTGGTGAGGCGCTCGTCCTCGAGTTGATGCACTGGGCGAACGAGATCGTCGAGCCGGCGACGCTCGAGCTACCCGGAAAAGAAAAGCTCCCAGAAGCCGAATTGAAGATGGCGCGCATGCTCATCGACACGATGAGTGTCGACGCGTTCGAGCCGGAGAAGTTCAAGAATCGATATCACGACGAGCTCATGGCGATGATCGAAGCGCGCGCGCAAGGCAAAGAGCTTCCCAAACCCAAGAAAGCTGCGGCGCCGCGTTCGAAGGTCGTCAACCTCATGGACGTGCTCGCGCAATCGCTCGAAGAGAGCAAGAAGCGGCGCGCCGAAAAGAAAACGACCGGATCGCGGCGCAAAACATCTGCCGCATGAGGAGCACGACGATGCGTTATGCCATCGCAGCCACGCTGACTCTCGCGCTGGTCTTCTTCGGATTCGAGCCCGCGCAAGCGCAGCGCGCCGGCTGGCCGCAGGGGAGTTGGCAGGCGAGCTGCCGAGCGGCGAGCCTCAACGGTGCGATCTTCAGCGCGCAGTGTACTGCCGCCAACGGCGCGTGGCGAAGCTCGTCGATCGATCTCAACCGCTGTCCGGGGCGTCTGGTCGGCAACAATAACGGAATGCTCTTCTGCGAAGGCGGACAACCGGATTACGGGCGTAATCTACCGGGCGGTTCGTGGCGCCAGAGTTGCCGCAATGCAACGATGACGGGCAACGTTGTCTACGCGGCGTGCAGCGCCGGCAGCGGTTATCGCAACACCTCGTTCGCAATGCGGAATTGCCCCGGATGGGCGCTCGGCAATAGCAACGGCAATCTGTTCTGCGAGAGCGGCAACAGCGGAGGCGACTGGGGCCGGCCGGGACATTTTCCCGGCGGCAGCTGGGTGAACAGCTGCGGCAACGCGCGCATCAGCGGAACGGTCTTCTACGCGCAATGCAGCACGGGCAACGGTTATCGCGCGACGCAAATCGACTTGCGCTCGTGTCCCTCACGCACGGTCGGGAATCGCAACGGGTTCCTGTTTTGCGAGCGCTAGCTTCCGCCGAACATATCGCGTAGAATCGAGCCCGCAACGCCACCGGCGATACCCCCGCCGACCGCGGCTTGTGTCTGGGTCGCGGCTTCTTTTCCGAGATACGGCGCGATTGCGTGCGCAAGGTTTGGAACCGTCAGCGTCTGCAACCACACCTTACCCGGTCCGGTGAGGCGCGCGACGAAGATGCCGTCGCCGCCGAAGATCGCGTTGACGAAGCCCTTCATGAACGTGATTTCGAAGTTGACGCGCGCGTCGAACATGCCGATGTGACCGGGGTGGACCTGAATCGTTTCGTTGGGCTGCAGATCGTAGGTGATGATCTCACCGCCGAGCTCGACCCATGCAGTAGCGGTGCCGGAGAGCTTTTGTAAGACGAATCCGTTCCCGCCGAAGAGTCCGGCGCCGAGCGACTGCTGAAAACCCATCGAGAGATTCACGCCTTCGGTCGCGCAGAGAAAGCCGTGGCGATGGATCAAATATTCTTGGCCCGGCGTCACGTCGACTTGAAGAATCTCGCCGGGCACTTTCGCGGCGAAGCCGATCAGGCCGTTGCCGCTGCTGCTGGTGTATTCGGTCATGAAGATGCCGCCGCCCGAAAGCGCGCGGCCGAGTACGCCCCATAGGCTCTTTGCGCCTGCCGTCATCGGCGTCGTCGTTAGCTGGATGTTGCTGGTCATCCAGGCGAACTCACCGGGCTCGGCGACGATCTTGTCGCCGGGCTCGAGACCGACCTCGAGAACGGGAAGAGTGGTGCCCGTGATCTTGGACTTCATGTCGTGGCCTCCGGATCTTCGGTACGAACCGTTCCCATCACGGATGCGGTAACCCCTGCCTCGGTGCAGGGTTGACGGCGCCCGGCTCTGCGAGTACGTTCAGGGCGGAGGTTGCGCCATGATTCTCAACCGGCTCGATTTCCTCGTTGGCGCCGTTGCCGCCGGCACGACCGTCACGCTTCCGTTTCAAAACGGAACGCGTCCGCTCGTCACGTTCCCGCAGAAGAGCCGCCTGATCTTGCTGACGCCGCGGCCGCCGCAGCTCGAAACGCCGTTCGCGGTTTTCGATCGCAGCGTGCTCACGCCCAACGACGCATTCTTCGTGCGCTGGCATCTCGCCGGCATTCCGACGACCGTCAATGGTGCAACGCACCGCATCCGCGTACACGGCAAGGTCAAGCATCCGCTCAGCCTCAGCGTCGAGGATTTGCGCACGTCTTTCGAACCGCACGAGATCGTTGCGGTCAATCAATGTTCGGGCAACAGCCGTGGATTTTTCTCGCCGCGCGTTCCGGGCGGACAGTGGGCTAACGGTGCGATGGGCAACGCTCGCTGGAAGGGCGCGCGGTTGAACGACATCTTGGCGCGCGCGGGATTGGAAAAAGGCGTGGTGCAGGTTCGCTTCCACGGCCTCGAAGAGCCGATTCTTCCCACGACGCCGCCCTTCATCAAAGCGCTCACGATCGAGGACATCAGCGATGACGTGCTGGTTGCCTACGAGATGAACGGAGAACCTCTACCGCTGCTCAACGGCTATCCGGTACGCCTCGTCGTGCCGGGCTGGTACGCGACCTATTGGATGAAGATGCTCGCCGACATCGAGGCGATCGACCGGGTCGACGATAATTTCTGGATGAAAACCGCGTATCGCATTCCGCAAACGCCGGGAAACACGGTCGCGCCCACCGATACGGGTTATCCGACCGTCCCGATCAACGTGATGACGGTTCGTTCGTTCGTGACCAACATAACGGACGGTCAAAAGCTGCGCGCCGGCGCGCAAGCGATTCGCGGCATCGCCTTCGATCGCGGAACCGGCATCAAGAAGGTCGAGTTCTCGACCGACGGCGGTGCATCGTGGCGTGACGCCGCGCTTGGTGCGAATTACGGAGCGTATTCGTTCAGGCCGTGGGAGACGAGTTTCACCGCGAAAGCCGGAATGTCGTACGTGCTCGCCTGCCGTGCGACGGCCAACAGCGGTGAGACACAGACGACGGTGCCCGTGTGGAATCCGGGCGGCTACTTGCGCAACGTCATCGAGACCTACAAGGTGCACGTGTCATGAAGATCCTCTTATTGCTGGCTGCGACCTCGGCGATCGTGAGCATCAACCTGCCGCGCCTCAATATCCCGTTCAAGGCCGGGCCCGGAGCGGATCTTGCGACGGCCAACTGCCGCATCTGTCATTCGGCGGCGTACGTCTACACGCAGCCGCGGCTGACGCGAGCGCAGTGGACGGCCGAGGTCGTGAAGATGAAAAAGCTCTATGGGGCGCCGGTCGCTGACGCGGACATCGCGCCGATCGTCGACTATTTGATGACGCAGAACGGGAAACCGTAAGCGCGCGGAGACTACGTGGTCGCTTCGAGTTCCTCGCTCACGACCGTCGTCTCTTCGATTTCGATGATGACCGGTTTATGCAGCAGCGTGTTGCGAACGCCTAGAGCGAGTGAAATCGCGGCCGTCACGAGCGAGGCCACGCCCGCATAGGGCGATCCGTACCGAGCCAAAATGCCGGTCGAAACGGGCGGCGCGAGAATACCCGAGAGCGAGTCGAGCGAGGAGGCTACGCCCAGGACGGTTCCTTGCTCGCGTGCGGTCGACGCGTTCGAGATCTGCGCGGTGATGCCGTTGTTGGCGAGGGCCATGCCGAGCGCGAAGAGCCCCATGATGCCGGCAACGGAGAGAACCGTGTGGGCAAAGGGTACGAAGGCGAAGCCGACGACGACGATCGCGAGACCGAGTACCGACATGCGCACGTCGCCTAATCGTTCCGAGGCCTTGCCGACGCCGAAGACGTTGATGATCACGTTGACGACGGCAAATGCCGAGAAGAACTCCGTGGTCTGCACGAGACCGTTCCCGAGTTGTCCCTTGAGATAGAGCGCGATCACCGCAAACCACGCGTAGAGCGCGAGCGAGAGCGCGAATTTTTGTAAGAGAATCGGCGAAAGGCGCGGGTTGCGCAGCGTGGCAAAGATCTCGCGGTATCCGACATGCCCCTCTTCCTCTTCTTGCTGCTTGGAACGCGATTCGGGCAGCAGCACGATCGTCGCGATCAGCGTGATGAGCTGCAGGGCGGCGGCGGCGAGAAACGGCGCCGAGAAGCCGAAGCGCGCGTAGAGCAGGCCCGCGCCCGCGGGCCCGAAGATCATCGCCGCAGCGAAGGTCGCGCTGATCAGTCCAAAGGCGCGCGCGCGGTCTTTCGGCTCCACCAAATCCGCTACGTAGGCTTGCGTGATGCCGATGTTTCCGCCGGAGACGCCTTCCACGATGCGCGCGACGAAGACCCAAAAGATGTTGCCGGCGAAAGCGAGCATCGTCCAGCCGATCGTGGCGCCGATCTGACTGATGATCAGCACGGTCTTGCGGCCGACCCGATCGGAGACGTTTCCCCAGATCGGACCGGAGATGAACTGACAGAGCGAAAAGGTGGAGAGCAGCACGCCCACGACGAACGCACTCGCGCCGAAATGCGTCACGAAATACGGCATCACCGGCAGCAGCATGCTGAAGCCGATGATATCGATGAAGGTGACGCCGAGAATCGGCACGAGTTTGCGGATCATTGTGGTGATTCGACGGGCAGGATGATCGGGTCGATGCGTTCGCCTTTGCGCAGCACGTCGAGCTTGTACGGGCGGCGCAAGTCGATCGATGTCAGATGTTTGTGTAGATCGTCGACCCCGTAGATACGTTCGCCTTCGATTGCGAGCAGCACGTCCCCCGCATGCAAGCGTGCGGTGTCAGCAGGGCTACCCGGTTCAACCGAATCGACGAGTACGCCGCGCGGATCGGTGAGCGCGAATCGCCGCGCCGCGGATGCCGCAAGCGTGACATCTTGACCCGCGATGCCGAAGTAGCCGCGCCGCACCTTGCCGTCGCGGATCAAAAGACCCGCGATGTGCTTTGCGGTGTTGATGGCGATGGCGAAGCAAATGCCTTGGCCCGGAAAGACGGCGGTGTTCACGCCGATTACCTCGCCGCTCGAGGTAACGAGCGGTCCGCCGGAGTTGCCGGGATTGAGCGCGGCATCGGTTTGAATGATATTGTCCATCAGCCGTCCCGATTGCGAACGCAGCGAACGTCCAAGCGCGCTCACCACGCCGGCCGTCACCGTGTACGCAAGACCGAACGGATTGCCGACCGCGATCACGAGCTGACCGGGGCGTAAAGCGGCCGAGTCGCCGAGTGCGGCGGCGAGCAGATCCGGCGCGTCGACGCGCAGCACCGCGAGATCGGAGTGCGGATCCTCACCGACGAGCGTCGCCGGAAGTTCGCGTCCGTCGAGCAAGGCGACGGAGATGCGGTCGGATTCGTGGACGACGTGGCTATTGGTCAGGACGAAACCGTCGGGCGTGAAAACGAAGCCCGAGCCATTGCCGCCGCGCCGCCCGGCGTGAACCTCGATCGCGACGACCGAAGGGCTGACCCGCTCCGCCGCCGCGGTAACGGCCTCGGAGTAGGGGTCGAGAATGAGTTGGGGCATAGCCCAATCGCTAACCCCGAGGACAATGCCCCGGTTTCACGAATCCAGGGCGGCTGCGCTCAGGTGGCGGAATTGGTAGACGCGCTGGTTTCAGGTACCAGTGGTGGCAACATCGTGGGGGTTCGAGTCCCTTCCTGAGCACCAACGCCAACCGCGCCACGCCAAATGGTTCGGCTCTTTCATTCCACTGAGATGTCGACGGTATCGAAGCGCACCTATTATCCATTCCTCGTCGCTGCGGTAACGTTCGTCGTTCTCGTCGTCGCGGCCGGCGTACGCTCCGTGCCGACGATGTACGTGCGGCCGTTCGAGCAAGAATTCGGTTGGAGCGACGGCCTCATCTCCAACGCGCTCGCGCTGCAGATCGCACTCTACGGATTGACCGGACCCTTCGCGGCTGCCGCGATGGAGCGCTACGGTGTGCGCAAGACGGTCGTTGCAGCGGTTGCACTGCTCGCCTTCGCGATGCTGGCCCTCACGCGCATCACCGCCGCGTGGCAGCTCTTGCCGTGGGCGGCGGTCGCGGGTATCGGCGTCGGATGTCTCGCGCTCGCGCTCGGCGCGACGATCGCGAACCGCTGGTTCGTCGAACAGCGCGGACTCGTCATCGGCGTGTTCAGCGCGGGAAATGCGACCGGGCAGCTGGTCTTTCTGCCGATGTTCGGCATCATGATCGACAACAACGGCTGGCGCCTCTCGGCAATCGTGCTGGCGTGCGTTGCGATCGCGCTCGTACCGCTTGCGTGGTTCTTCATGCGCGAGCGGCCGGTCGACCTCGGGATTCCGCCATGGGGAGGCGACACAATCGAACCGGCGCCGGCGCACAAACGCAGCCCGCTCGCGGAAGCGTTTGCTTCGCTGCGCGGTGCGACGCGTTCGCGCACGTTTTGGCTGCTGGCGGGATCGTTCTTCATCTGCGGCGCGAGCACCAACGGCTTGATCGGCACGCATCTGGTTCCGGCCTGCGGAGATCATGGCATTCCTGAAACGCGCGCGGCGGGATTGCTCGCGGCGATGGGACTCTTCGATCTGCTCGGCACGACCGCATCGGGCTGGCTCTCGGATCGCTACGATTCGCGCTGGCTGCTCTTCTGGTATTACGGCCTGCGCGGGCTTTCGTTGATCTTTCTTCCGTATGCCTTCGGTCTTGCTGCGATCGGTCTGCCGGCGTTTGCGATATTCTACGGGCTGGATTGGATCGCGACGGTGCCGCCGACGTTGAAACTCACGACCGCGGCGTTCGGTCGCGAACGCGCACCGGTCGTGTTCGGCTGGATCGCGGCTTCGCATCAGCTCGGCGCGGGCTTGGCCGCGCTCGGCGCGGGCTGGACGCGCACGCTGACCGGCTCGTACGATCAAGCCTTCGTCACTAGCGGCGTACTCTGTTTGATCGCGAGCACGATCGTTCTTGCAATCGCGCAGCGTCCGCGTCTGGAGCCGATCGCTGCGTGAAAAGCGCCGCGGTCGCTCTGCTCGGCGTACTCGCGACCTTCGGTATCATGTATGCGCTCTGCATGCGCGCCGGCGTCGATGCATCGCCGGCGATTCTCGGCGCGGCGCTCGCGGTTGGGCTCGCGCGGCGGCCCGAGCACCTCGATACCCGCGAGCTGCTGATCAAGCTCGTGGCGCTGCCGGTCGTCGCGCTCGCCGCGGGCGCCGTCGGGCTTGCGTTTCTGAAGATACCGCCGCTCGGCGCGGCGCTCTTCTGCACCGGCGTCACGCTCTCGGTTTGGGCGCGGAATTTCGGCGAGCGCGGCGCGGCGCTCGGGCGTATCATCGCGCTTCCCTTCATCACCATGCTGGTCGTTCCGGTGCACGTCGACCCGGGACACGTTCCGCTCGCGGGTGCGCTGCTCGTCATCGCTGCGGGCCTCACCGCCTTTGTATGTACGTTCGCGGTGCAGCGTTTCGCATGACCGCTAGCACGCGCATGGCGCTGCAAATGCTCGTTGCGCTGGTGTTGGCGTTCGCCGTCGGCATGACCGTCTTTCCGCAGCATTGGTCGTGGGTCGTACTGACCGCGTTCATTCTTTGCAGCGGTGCGCTCGGAAGCGATCACGCGATCTATCGCGGCTTACTTCGTCTGGGCGGTGCGATCGGCGGCACGTTGATCGCGGCAATCGTCACACACTTCGCGATAAGCGGCCCACTCGAAGCCGCGCTGATCTTTGTGGTGCTCTTCATCGGCATGTGGCTGCGCCAGGCGAACTACGCCTACTGGGCGGCTTGCACGACGTTGATCTTCGCGCTTCTGCAAGGGTCGCAGGGCGAGCCGGTCGTGCCGCTCTTCACGATGCGCCTCGCCGGTATCGTTGCGGGCGGGATCTGCGCCGTGCTTGCGACCTCTTTCGTCTATCCGATTCGCACCGAGCAGATCGCGCGGCGCCGCGTTGCCGATGCGCTGGGCGCGATGCGCGGCGTCCTCAAAGGCGAAGGCGATCGCGATCTCGAGCATCATCTCAAGCAAATCGAGGATATCGCGCCGGTCGCGCGGATGAAGCGCCTGACCTACGTTGCACACACGCACGCGTTACTCGTCCACATGCGCGGCGACGCGGTCGATCGCAAGCATGTCGCGGACGAGCTGCGCAGGCTCGGCGGCGTTCTGCGAGAACGAAAAAAGGTGCGCGTTTGGATTTCGGTCGCGGTCTCGCTCGACGGCTACATCGACGACCGCTCGCCGGAGCGGCTGGTGCTCTCGAGTCCCGAAGATCTCGCCGACGTGCGCGCGGCGCGCGAGCAGTGCGATGCGATTCTCGTCGGTGCCGAAACGGTGCGCCGCGACAATCCGTCGCTGCGCGGAGCAAAACTCGCGCGCGTAACGGTGACGCAATCCGGGAATCTGGATGCGAGCCTGCGGTTTTTCGACGGCAGCGTGCGTACGATCGTGCTCGCCGCCCCGGATCGCGTCGACACGTTGCGCGTGCGCCTGGGCGACCGCGCCGAGGTCGTCGCGCTCGAGCGCTTCGACCCGCCCTCTATCCTCGCGGCGCTCGCGGATTGCCGCATCGGATCGCTCTTCGTCGAAGGCGGCACGCGCGTGCTCACGGCGTTTCTCGCCGCCGGTCTCTTCGACCGGCTGCGCGTCGCGGTCGCGCCGTTTTTCGTCGGCGATAGCGACGCGCCTCGGCTCGCCGGGGCTGCTCCCTTCCTCAACGACGCGCACCGGCGCTTGATGCTTCGTATGGTGCGCAAACTCGGCGACGTTGCGGTGCTCGAGTACGAGCACCCGAAAGCATGAGTGCGCGCGATCGCGCGCTGCTGCATGAAGCGATCGAGCTTTCGCGTGCCGCGCCGCCCTCGCGCGACGCCTTTTCCGTGGGCGCGCTGATTGCCGCGCGTGACGGCAGCGTGCTCGCGACCGGATTCAGCCGAGAACGCGGCGCGCAGTCGCATGCCGAACACGTCGCCATCGAGAAGGCGCTCGAGGCGCATGCGGCGCTGCGTGATGCCACGCTGTACAGCTCGCTCGAACCGTGCAGCGTGCGCGGCTCGGGGCTGTTGCCCTGCGCGGCGCGTATCATTGCGGCGGGGATTTCCCGCGTGGTCTTTGCGATGCGGGAACCCTCGGTCTTCGTGGAGGGTCATGGAGCCGAGGTCCTGGCTGCGGCCGGCGTCGAGGTCATCGAGCTGAACGACGAGGCGCCGCTCGTTGCGCAGATCAACGCGCACCTCGGGTGCGCATGAGCCGCGTCCGGCTTACGCGAAACCTTTGGCTGGACGGGGTCGTACACGAGGGCAGACGAGTCCCCCGTCATTAGGAATCGACGAGCATGTGCATCTATGATTTCGGAGCGTTCAGGCTCGATCCCGAGCGCCTCATGCTGTTCCATCGCGGCGACGCGGTACCGCTGGGGCCCAAGGTGGTGGAGACCTTGCTTGCGTTGGTTGAACGCCCAAGCGAGGTTCTTCCGAAGAACGAGCTCATCGAACGCATTTGGCCCGAAGGCTATGTCGAAGAGGCGAATCTCGCGCAGAACGTCTACGTCCTGCGCAAGACGATGCGATCGCTCGCGTCGATCGACGCCATCGAGACCATTCCGCGCCGCGGCTACCGCTTTACGCTCGAGGTGCGTCGAAGCGAGAAGCAGACGGCAGCGCCGGTTGCACACGCGCCCCGCCGTTCGCGCTGGGTTGCGATGGCTGCAGGATTTGCGTCGTTCGTGCTGCTCTGCGGCGTCGCGCTCGGAAGCTTTGCCGCGACGCACCGCAGCGCAGCCGGCGCGCTCTCGCCAAACGGAGCGCGGCTCTATGAGATCGGGCACTACTATTGGAATCTGCGCACTCGCGATGGCGTGGAGCGAAGCCTTCAGTATTTCACGCAGGTCACGCATACCGATCCGCATGACGCACGCGGGTACGCGGCGTTGGCGGCCGCCAACGCGATCATGGGCGACTATCACTACGGCGACCTCAAGCCGCACGTCTATTTCACGCGCGCGCGAAGTTACGCGCAGCTCGCGCTCTCGCTCGATCCCGATTCGGCCGAAGGTTACGCAGCACTCGGGCTGATCGACTTGGATGCGCGTGCTCCGGCTGCAATGGGCGAGCTCCAGCACGCAATCGCGCTCGATCCGACCTACGGACCGGCACACGAGTGGTACGGCATCGACTTGATCGAGCAAGGAAATCTTCGCACCGCGTTCACGCAACTGCAGATCGCCGGCAGTCTCGACCCGCTCTCGGTCTCCACCAGCGCGTGGCTCGGTACGGCGTCCTATCTCGACCGGCATTTCAACGAAGCGATCGCGTACTCGCGCCAGGCGCTGGATCTCGCGCCGCAGCGCGTGGACGTGCTGACGACGATCGGCGAAGCCTACGAGGCTGAAGGCAACACCAGCCGCGCCATCGAGGCGTACAAGCAGTATGCATCTGCATGCAGCGCATGCCGCGCCGAAGCGGCCGCGCTGCTCGCGCACATCTACGCGGGTCAACACCATCTGGTGCAGGCGCGCGCGCAGCTCGCCTATGCGATGATGCACGCCCGCGCGGTCGAGCCGGCCGACTTGGCGGCAGCCGCAGCCGTGATCGGCGACCGCACGGTCGCGCTCGGATTGTTGCGCCGTCTGCGTACGCAGAGCGATTGGCTCGCCGTCGAGAACGATCCGCGCTTCGACTTCTTGCGCGCCGCAAACACGACGCGTTCGTGACCCAGCCGTTCGACGCGCTCGCGGCGCGTCCGGCCCTAGCGCGTTCGCTCGCGGCGCATCTGCGCGAATTGGAGGCGGGATCGATCCCGCCGCGCACGCGTGAGCTGATCGCGCTCATGGTCGCATGGCTCAACGCCTGCGAATACTGTACGTGCGCGCACGAAGAGATCGCCCGCAGCATCGGTGTCGACGAGGCCACGCTCGAGACGCTCGGTGATTTCGCGCGCAGTCCGCACTTTTCAGATGCGGAGCGCGCCGCGCTCAGCGCGACCGTCGCACTGACGCGCGAGCCGCGCGCGCTTCCGCCCGCGGTGTGGGAGGCGCTGCGCGCGAGCTACGACGAGGGCGAGTGCGTCGAGATCATTGCCGCGATCGGGCTCAACAACTATCTAAGCCGCGCGATCAACGCCTTCCAATCACAGTCATCCCGAGCGTAGCGAAGCGGAATCGAGCGACGCGCGAGCCATGACGCGCTCGGCGCGAATCAGTCGCGTACCGCTCCAACGATCGTGCAGCATCAGGCGTCGCATGAACGGTGCGAGCATGATGATGATCGGGAAGAGAAGCAGAACGATCAGGTAACGCCAGAAGGAACGCCAGATGCCCGGCGAGCGAAAGTCGGTCCTCACGACGCGCAAACCGGTGATCATCATACCGAAGCTCTGTCCGGCGAGTCCGACCATTACGAACAGGTAGATCGAAGTGAAGAAAAGCACGTCGTTGTTGAGGTAACGGATGAGCAGGCCCATCGCATCGCCGAACCAGCCGTGCGATGCGATCATCGAGAGGTCGTGTTGCGAGAGCTGGGCGAGCAGAATCGGCTTCCCATGCGAATCGGTGAAGGCTTGGACGAGCGTGAGCACCACCGTCCCGTCGATGAGCAACTGCCACGTGCGCCGCCAGACGCCGGCACAATCGGCCTTGGTGACGCGCGTGCCCGCCGTGGAGGCAAGCGAGGGCGGATCCTCGGCGGCCTCACGCGTGTACCACATGCGCGCCGCATCGTAGCTGGGCAGGGAGGTGAAGGTGCGCATATCGGCGATCCGTCGCGTTGCGTAGGGTTCGCTCCCGAGCCATTCGCCGAAGCGCAGCGCGCCGTCAGCCGCGATCTCGCGGCCTTGTTCCGCGAAGCGCTGCACGTCGATGTGACGGCCGAACGAGTGGAACGACGCGATCGAGATCGAGCGCGTCGCGGCGTCCAGCGATCCGCAGGCGAGCAATCCTACCCGGTCGCACGTGAGACAGCACGAACGCAGCCAAGCGCCAAAAATCAACGCGATGATGGGATTCTCGTTGCCGTTGACGCTGAGCAGCGAGAGATAGCGCGTGTGACCCGCGGCGATGTGCCCGAGCTCACGTCCAACCGCGAAGGCGAGCTCGTCATCCTCGAAGTGTTCGATCCAGTGCGACGAGAGCACGAGCGAATAGGGCTCGCCGAATCCGAGCGCGGCAACCGGAACGTAATTGTCCTCGCGCACGAAGACGAGCGGCATCGCGATGTCGAGGCGCGTGCAGATCTCCTTGACGAGCGCGAAGACGCGCGGGTACTGCTCTTCGTGGATCATGACCGACGAGCCGATCAAGCGCCCGCGCGCGAGCGTCACGTAGAGCATCGCGATGACGATGAAGAGTGCGACCGAGGAGATGCCGACGTTCTGATGGATGACGAACCCGATCAGCGTCGCGATCGGGAACGCGAAGAGTAGCGTGAGGACGAAGGCTAAGCGCTCTCGCGGATCGCGAAGCGAGAAGGGACCGGTGAAGAGCGGGCTTGCCATGCAGAGGCAAGTTTGATCCCGTTGCCTCCGTTCCGCTTTACCGCCCGCATTTCGCCTTCGGCGGCCGCGAGCACGCTCGCCGGCGAGGCGTTCGGATCGGGGTTGACCGCGACGCCGATGCTCGCGCTTACGCGAATCGCGAGTCCCTCGACCTCGAGCGGATCGTCGAAACAGCGCAGGATCTTGTGCGCGGCTTCCGCGGCGGCGTCGTCGGCGCAGACCGCGTCGAGCACGATCGCGAATGCGTCGCGGCCGACTCGCGTCACACTGTCGTAGCCGCGCACGTGGCGCGCGAGGCGCTCCGCGACCGCGGTGAGCACCAGCTCGCCGAAACCATGACCGTAGACGTCGTTGATCGAGCGGAAGCGGTCCAGGTCGAGATAGAGGACGGTGCAGCGGCGGCCCTCGCATCTCCAGTCCGGCGTTTCGCTGCCGAGGTCGACGGCGCGGCCGGTTACACCGGCGATCGATCCGTCCGGATCGAGCAGCGGCTCGACCGCGAAGGCGAGCTGCGTGCCGCGCACGGTTGCTTCGAAGGCGAGGGTTTCCCCGCCAAGGGCCCACTGATGGGCGATGAGCGGAACCGGATCGCCCCAGAGATCGCTCACGTGAATGACGGCCGAGCGCTCACCGAGCCCTGCGAAGCCGCGCAGCCGAGCCGTAAGCGACGTGACTCGCAGTGAAGTATCGGTGTTCCAGACCAACGCCTGGTCGCGCATTGCCGTGCTCCTCCCGCGTGAGCGTCCCTGGGTGCACCCATCGTAGTCTCCTCGGCCCATGCGCATCATCCGTGGAAACCCCTGAACTCAGAAGACCCGTAAAAATAGCCGGGACCCCCTTGACGGCCGCTTCGAAGTGTCCTATTGTACTAGTGTACTAGTACGACAGAACAGTAGTACTAGGCCGCATAAGGAGAAGGACATGACCCGCTTCATCAATCGCCCCGAAGACCTCCGTGAGGCGCACGTCTGCCAGCCGCAGCGTTCGCAGAGCCCGCTCTTCCAAGGCTGGGGCCCGAAGCTCTAACCCGCGATGCCCATTGTCTTGACTGTCGACCCCCGCAGCGGGGTCCCCATCTACCTACAGGTGATCGAACAGGTAAAGCGCTCGGTCGCCTTGGGTGTTCTGGCGGCGGGCGAACAGCTGCCGACGGTCAAGCAGCTCGCACTCGACTTGACGATCAACCCCAATACCGTTGCCAAGGCGTATCGAGAGCTCGAACGCGACGGCGTGATCGAGACCTCCCCCGGACGCGGATCGTTCGTGCGGAGCAACGGATCGATCGAGTCGACCAAGACCGCGGCGACCGACGTGGCGCGTGACGCCATCGAAGCCGCCGTCCGCGAAGCCAAGTCGATCGGCTTGCTCGCTGACGATATTCGTTCATTAGCAAGCGCCGCAATCGACCGGTGGTTCCGGGAGGACGCATGAGCACGATCAGCATCAAGAATTTGCGCAAGAATTACGGCCCGTATGTTGCCGTCGACGATCTCTCGTTCGAGATCCCGAAGGCTTGTGTCTTCGGTTTGCTCGGCCCCAACGGCGCCGGCAAGACGACCACGTTCCGCTGCATGCTCGGTCTCGTACGCGCGACCTCGGGCACGATCTCGTACGACGGTGCGCCGCTCGTGCCGCAGACGTTCGAGCGCATCGCCTGCGTTCCGGAGCGCAGCGTGCTCTATGAATGGATGACCGTCGCCGATCACGTCGAGATGACGCGCCGCGCGTACAAGAAATTCAACGTCGCGCGGACGCGCGAGTTGCTCGCGCAGTTCGGCATCGATCCGCGCAAGAAGGCGCGCGCACTCTCGAAAGGCATGCGCACCGCCACGATGGTTGCGCTTGCGATCGGAAGGGAAGCCGACATCCTCATCTTGGACGAGCCGACCAGCGGACTCGACCCGGTCAACCAGCGCCACGTGCTCAATCTCATCATCGATGAATCGACGCGCGGTGCGACGGTGATCTTTTCGTCACATCAGATCGGACAGGTCGAGCGCGCGGCCGAGCGGATCGCCGTCATCGATCGCGGCAAGCTCGCGCTCGAGGGTTCGGTCGACGACCTCAAGGCCGACCGCAAGATCGTCGAGGCGATTCTTCCCAGCGAAACCTTTGCGCTCAATGGTTTGGCCGGCGATCCGCGCATCTCGCGCATCGATCGTAACGGCCGCATCGTTCGTGCGCTCACCTCGCGCGACGCGCAAGACGTCCTGGCGCGCTTTGAAGCCCTCGGCGCGTCAGGACTGCGCATCGTCGATCTCAATCTCGAGGACATCTTCTTGTACGCGGTCTCGCCTGCCGATACGACCGCCGACGTGGTGGAGGAACGCTAGCCGATGAATTATGCAGAGTTTCTGCGCGTCCGTAACTGCTTGCGGATCTTCGCAATCGTCCTCGCCGGTCTGATCGCCCTGGCGGCGATCGTCCGCATCTCGGTCGCAAACCAGCTCAACGACGGGGCGTTCATCATCAACCGCGTCAGCAATGAACCCGGTACGAAGATCGCGCACTCCGTCGTCGACGGCCATCAACGCACGACGATCACGAACGAGCGGGAGAAGACCACGATCGTGATCGATGACTACGGCTACGGCCGGCGTCAGATTCGCATCGTGGAGCCGCTGACCGGGAACGGCGTCACCGGCCACCAGCGCGTCGGAAGCATGCACTTCGAAGAATCCAGCAGCGGCGGTATGAACACGATCTTCATTCGCACCGACGAGGCGGTCAACTTTGTAATCTTCCTTGCTATCTCGGGCGTCGCGATGATGATCATCGCGACGATTCTGGGAGCGCCGTTTGCCAACGAGAACAAGGATCACCTCGAGATCGCCCTGCTCAAACCGGTCACGCGTACGCGGTACGCGCTGGGCGTAATCGGCGTCGACGTCGCCGGCATCCTCGTCGCGGGAATGATGGCGCTCGTTGCCGCGATCGTTTCGCAGGCGATGTTCGAGCTGCCCGAGTTCGACTTCAGCTTCGTCGACGCATCGACGGTGGCGCTCGCGGTGGTGTTGCCGCTGGCCTGGTATGCCTTCCTCAACGCGTCGACCGCCTCGCTCAAACGCGGTTCCGGTGCGGTCGTCGGCTTCTCATGGCCGGCCGGGTTCGCCCTCGCGGGGCTCGCCGAGCTTCCGCTGCAGGGAACGCCGGTCGGCAACGTGTTCCACGCGATCTTCTGGAGCGTCTCGCGCGTAATCCCGCTCAGCTACTCCGAGCTCAACGTCGAACACGGCTCGGTCTCGGGATACCCGATTCCCACGCGCGTGGAGATTCTCTGCGTACTCATGCTGATCTACGGTGCGCTTGCCGTCATGCAGTGGCGCCGGGTGGAGGCCTCATAGCGATGCAGATCCTCGGTACGAATTTCGCCATCACACTGGGATCGTGGCGCCTGCAATTCGATTTCCACATCGAAGACGTCGACGTCCCGCCGCAGGTCGCGCAGCCGCCGCCGCATCACGTGCGCGTGGTCAGCGAAGACGCCTACTCGCGCCGCGAGGCTTAAGTAACGAAGCCGTTGCTGAAGGCGGGTTTCGCGAAGGTGAATCCGTCGGCGCCCAGCGCGAAGAGATAGACGTTGGGCAGCGATGCGTCGCCGGCATAATTGAACGAGTAGATGCCGACCAGCAGCGAATACGTCCCGCCTTGCTGCAGCTGCTGGAGCAGCTGGTAACGCGTGGTGATGTTGGCGCGCTGCGAGGCCTGGATGAGCAGTTGCGCGGCCGCGTATCCGTAAGCGGAAAATGCGGTGACCGCTCCGACTTCGTTTCGGAAGTCTTGCAGATACGCGACGATCGAGGGTACGCGATCGAGCGGCGGCATCGGCGAGGCGACGAGCGATCCGCTCAGAACCTTCCCGTATAGCTTGGGGACGTCGGCGGTATAAAAGCTGTCGGCGAACCCGAATTGTCCCGTGTATCCGGTGTTACGCAGCTGCAGTGCGATCGGTCCCAGCTTTTCGGGCTTACCGGCCATGAAGATGTAGGCCGGCGTGTGGCGCCCGATGATCGCCGTGGAGTCGTTGACGTCGGCGTTGGATTCGAGCGTCAACAACTCCGCGGAGTGCTTGTCGTTCTGCGCCTGCTTTACGAAAGCGCGCGCGACCTCCAGCCCGTAGTCGCCGTCGACGATGACGCCGAGCACGTTCATCGAGGCTTTACCCTTCAGCACGGCGCTGGCGAAGAGCTGGCCCTCCGATGTATCGTTGGCCGGAAGCCGAAAAACGTTATGATAACCTTGCTGCGTGAGTTTGTCGTTCGTCACCGAGGGTACGACGAGCGCGAATCCGGCATTGGCATATTGCTGCAGGGCCGTCAGCGTGACGTCGTAGGTGAGATTTCCCACCATCCCGACGATGCTCGGATCCGCCGCGGCCACGAGTACGTTCGAGGTGGCGATCGCACCGGAGTTCTGATCGTCGAAGAAACGCACGCCGTACGCTTTGTTCAGGGTAGCATTGTATTTGTTCGTCTCGTCGACGGCGGCTTGCACGCCCTTGAGAACCTCGCGCCCCCAAATTGCGTACGGACCGGAGAGCGGGACGCTGACGCCGATCGTGAGTTGCTGCAAGACTTGCGTGAACGGCACCGCGGGCGCAACCGTGGTCGCGGCCAGCGCGCCGTGAAGAAATGACGCGCGGTCGATCACCGGATCAAATAGCCTCCAAGCGTCGCCGCCAGAAAGAGTACCGAGAATGCCATGTTCCCGGTGAAGATACGTTCGTTGAGGACGAAAACGTTCTCGCAGACGCGATAGAGCCGGTTTTCATAGTAGGTGAGCACGACGGCGGCGAGCACGCCCACATAGTAGAGCCACCCGGCGTTTGCCAAAATGCCCGCGCAGGCGAGCAGCACCGCCATGACGGCGTGCAGCACGATCGGTGCATAGCGTCCCGCCTGCTCGCCGAAGCGCGCGGGCACGGAGTTGATCCGCTGTTCGCGATCGACCGGCAAGTCCATCAGCGCGTACGCGATGTCGAACCCGGCTACCCAAAGCGTCACCGCCAGGAAGAGTACGAGTGCGCCGGCGCTGACGGTACCGGTGACGGCGATATACGCGCCGAGCGGTGCAAGACCGTCGACCGCGCCGAGCACGAAGTGCACGAGCCAGGTGAAGCGCTTGCAAAGCGGATAGACGAGCACCCCGAGCGCGGCGATCGGCAACAGCTTTACGCAAAGCGGATTGAGCATCCACGCCGCGAGCACGAGCAGCGCGAGGCCGAGCGCGATCGCCCAGAGCATCACCGCAGGGGAGAGCGTGCCGGCCGCGAGCGCGCGGCGCGCGGTGCGCGGATTACGTGCGTCGATTTCGCGATCGAAGTAGCGATTCGCCGCCATCGCCGCGGTGCGCGCCCCGAGAACCGCAAGCGTGATCCAGAGCAGCGCCCACCAGCTGGGCAGACCTCGTGCGCCGAGCACCGCGCCGGCGTAGGCAAACGGCAGCGCGAAGAGCGTATGCTCGACGCGAATCTCTTTCAGGAACGAGCGGAGCCCCGAAGGTACCGAAGGCTCAGTCATCCATCAACCTGCGATAGGCTTGCGGGCCTTGCCCCGACCAGTCGTCGGGCACGAGCGAGGTTACGATCGCATCGAGTCCGTAGTCGTGCCAGCGCTTGTTCACGAGCGCTCTCGTCTCTTTATCCATGACCATGTCGGGCGGCCACTCGCGCGTGTAGCCTTCAGCTGCGGTCTTACGCGTTGCGTCGACGCCGATCTTGGTGCCGTACGCGACGGTGTACGAGCCGTGATCGAGATCGTCGACCGGTCCGGGCATCATGACGACGTCGCGTTCGGGTGCGAGATTGTTGAGCGCGAACCACGCGACGCTGCGTACGTCCTGTACGTCGATGTCGCTGTCCACGACGAGCAGCACGCGGGTGAGCATCATCATGTGCCCGAGACCCCAGAGCGCGTTCATGACTTTTTTCGCGTGGCCGGGGTATTGCTTGCGAATCGAGACGATCGCGAGGTTGTGAAAACCGCCCTCGACGGGCAGATTCATGTCGACGACTTCGGGCAGCACCATTTGCAGCAGCGGCAGGAAGATGCGCTCCGTCGCTTTGCCGAGCCACGCGTCTTCCATCGGCGGTTTTCCGACGACGGTCGCGGCAAAGATCGGATTGCGCCGGTGCGTGATGCACGTAACGTGAAAGGTTGGATAGGTGTCGGCGAGACTGTAGACGCCGGTGTGATCGCCGAAGGGACCTTCGGTGCGCAGGTCGGTGTTGTCGACGTAGCCCTCGAGCACGAATTCGGCGCCGGCCGGTACGTTGAGATCGATCGTCCGCGCTTTCACGAGCTCGACCGGTTTACCGCGCAGGATACCGGCGAACGCGAACTCGTCGAGCACGGGCGGCAGCGGTGCGGTCGCCGCATAGGTCAGGACCGGATCGCTACCGATCGCAACCGCGACGGGAATCTTTTCGCCCCATGCGCCGGCGTGCGCGCGCCCTTGCTTGTGGCGCTGCCAATGCATGCCGGTCTCGTTTGCACTGTAGACTTGCATGCGATACATGCCGACGTTCGGGCGCGCGGTGCGCGGATCGTTCGTGATCACGAGCGGCAGCGTGATGAAAGGCCCGCCGTCGAGCGGCCACGTCGTGAGTACCGGGAGCTTGCGCAGATCGGGGTCGCGGATCACGACCTCCTGCACGGGCGCGTCTCGCACGATCTTGGGCATCGCGTTGGCGAGCGGCGCGAAGCGTTTGAGCGCGTCGAATTTCTCGCCCCATGACGAGCCGGGCGGCGAGAGGTCGAGCAGCGCGCGCAGGCGTGCGGCGACCTGGTCGAGGGTAGACGCCTCGAACGCCATCGCCATGCGGCGCTGCGATCCGAACTGATTCGTCAGAACGGGAAACTTCGAGTTCTTGACGTTTTCGAAGAGCAGCGCCGGCCCGCCGGCTTTGACGACGCGATCGGTGATTTCGGCTATCTCCAGGTGGGGGTCCGTCTGCGCGGTGACGACGTGCAGCTCGCCGGCCCGGCGCAACGCATCCACGTATGCGCGCAACGAATCGAAGGACATTGTGTGTGCTGGTATACTTTTATGCGATGCTCTCGCTCCTGCTCGCCGTGCAAATCCGGGCCACTTCCGTCTCTTTTCCCAGTAAAGATCAGGGTGAGTGTCTGTAGCGATCACCAAAACTTCTCGGCGAGCCACGAATCCTCGAGCTGCCGCGTCCGCGTCTTGGTCACCGCGGTAGCGCAGCCGTCCTTCGCATGCGAGCATGCGACGTACCGATAGCGCAGGAACGCCCGCTCCGAGGCCGCGAGCAGATCGCGTTCGTGCGGTGTGATCAAGAGTTCGAGGAGACCGTAGACGCGCACGTGTTCGGCTTCGACGCGCGGATCGGGAATCGCGGCGGCGCGGTTGGGCAGACCGGTGAAAAAACCGATATCGCGCACGCGGGCGTGCGCCGCGTCGGCGTTGCACTGCGAAAAGAGCATCGGCGCCATCGTACCGCTCGAATACATGTCGTAGGCGAAATTGCAGGCGGCCGCGCGCGCATCGCGGTAGCGCAGCTCGCTCTGGTGCAGCAGGGGATCGTTATAGGTGCGCCACTCGGCGGCCGCAAATGCCGCAGACTCGCGCTTGTCGTTGTGCGCTTGCGCCGCCGCCGCACATTCGTCGAGGTCGATCTGCGTAGCGGTCGCGCCGCAGTTGAGCGCAGCCACCAAAATGAGCGCGATCATGGTAGCTGCATCGCGCGTTTGACGAGCGCGTCGCGCGTGCGCGCCGGAAGCACCGCAGCGACCGCTTGCATCTGCGCCTTTCGTCCGATGACGTAGCGCTCGCGCGGCTTGGGTGCGCGCAGCGCGGCGAGAACGGTAGCGGCGATACGCTGCGGATCCATGCCTTCGTGCTCCTCGCGCGCCGTTTGCGCGATCACGGCGTTGACGAGCGTACCGTAGTAGGTCATGGCTTGCGGCGGCATCGACGCAACCAGCGCGTCTTTGCCGGCGCGTCCCTTCTCCCAAATCGGCGTTTTCACCGAAGCGAATTCGAGCAGCGAAACGGCGACGCCGAAGCGCGCAAGTTCCTGGCGCAACGCGTCGGTCAGCGATGCGATCGCGGCTTTCGAGGCGCTATAGGGGCCGACGAAGGGCGCCGAGAGACGCCCCGCGATCGAGCCGATGTTGACGATGCGCCCGCGTGTTTGACGCAACAAAGGAAGCGCCGCTTGCGTCATCGCAATCGGCGCGATCGTGTTGACTTCGAATTGATGACGCAGCGCTTCGAGCGGAAGAAACTCGAGCGGGCCGGCGACGGCGATGCCGGCGTTGTTTACGAGTCCGGCCAGCGCGTCGCCGTTTTCGAGCACCGTCTGCACCGAGCGTGTGACGTCGGCCGGAACGGTGACGTCGAGGATGACCGGACGGATGCGCTGATGCTCGGCCTCGAGGCGTTCGCGATCTGCCTCTTTGCGAACGCCTGCGTAGACCGTGTAGCCGTTTTCCGCCAGAAGCATCGCGATAGCGTGGCCGATGCCGGTCGATGCTCCGGTGACGAGGACCGCGTCGTTAGCCATGCCCCTTTCGTTGGTGGATGACGAAGCAGTTGCCTTCGGGATCGGCGCCCAGCGCCATAAAGCATCCCTCGCCTTCGTCGGCGTCGCCGATCTCGATGCCGCGGCTGCGCAGCTCCGCGACCTTCGCGCGAGCGTCGTCGACGGCGAACATTGCGAATCCGCCGGTCGGCGCGCCCGCTTCGTGCCAAACGCCGAACGTCGTGCCGTCGGCGAGCTCGAACTCGGCACCACGGTTCTGCTCGTCGACGTAGCTGGACTCGAGTCCCAGGACGTCGCGATAGAAGGTGACCGCGCGCGGCGCATCCGCCACGAGGTAGCCGGCGAGGTCGATGCCGTTGATGCTCGTCAGGGTGCGCGGCGTTTTCGGCGGAACGTGCTCGTCGCGCGTCTTCTTCTGGTGAAGAATGATGCTGTTGCCTTCGCAATCCTCACCCATGGCCATGTGACAGACGGGCGATTCGAAGGCTTCGCCGATGGTGGCTCCGCCTTCGCGCGCGCGCTGCGCGGCCGCAGCCGCGTCGGCGACGGTGAACATGAAGCTGTAACCGATTGGGACGTCTTCGCTCTCGGGCGGCTGCCAAAGACCGAACGTGCTGCCGTCGGGAAAATGGAACTCGGCGCCGTTCTCACTCTGCTTCGCGGGAACCAATCCCAGCTCGCTGTAGAAGGCAAGCTCTTTCTTCAGATCGGTGACGATGCAGCCGATCAGGTCCATGCCGAGGACGGCGGTCCCGGCTGCGGGGGTCGATTGTACGCTCACGGGGCTCTCCTTTGGGGTTCAGAAGCTTGCCGTCAGCATAGCCGCGCCTATATGACAGGCGCTGTCATATTTAAAACTGGAGTGCGCTTGCGATCCGGTCGATGGCGTGGTTCAAGAGCTCGCGCAGGCGGAGTTCACCGCCCTTACCACCCTGACCGAGCCACTGGCCGAAGGCTTCTTGCATGGCGCCGACCAGCGCTCCGCACGCGATGCGTACGTCGATATCGTCGATCGGCCGGCGCACGTGCCGCGCGATGAGCGACGCGAAGAGCTCGATCGAGCGCTCTTGCTCCTCGATGTGCGCAGCTTGCAACGCGGGCGTCCTGCGGCGCAGCTCGTGGCGGGCGATGAGCAGCTCGCGGTCGCGTTCGAAGTATTTGAGAAGCCCGGTCATGACCGCGCGGATCGAGTCGATCAGCGGTTCTCCAGCGGGCCGCTCGAGTATCGACGAGACGAAGAGCGGGTCGTAATCGTCGGTGACGACCAAATCTTCTTTGGACATGAAGTAGCGATAGACGGTGGCCGGCGAGACACCCGCCGACTCCGCGATCTGCTCGACCGTGGTTTGGTCGTATCCCTGATCGATGAAGAGGCGCAGCGCTTCTTTCTGAATCGTCGCGCGCGCGTGCTCTTTCTTCTTTGCGCGCAGACCCGCCACTATGCGGCCTCGGCGAGCGGCCGCGCGGCCGCGCCGGCTACCGCCGTGGGATCGCGGCGCACGAAGAGCATCAACGGAATCGCGAAGACGAAGAGCAAGGCACACAAACGGAAGATGAAATCATACGCGATGACGCTTGCGTTCTGCGATAGCAGCGACACGAGCGTATCGACCGAGGCGCCGTTGGCGCGCGTGATACCGCCCGCGAGCTCCGACCACGCGATCGCCGTTTCGCGCGTGAGCAGCGTGGTGATGATCGCGATGCCGAGGCTTCCGCCGAGTTGGCGGACGAGTTGCGAGAGACCGGTTGCGCCCGCCAGCTCCTCGCGCGGTACCGCCGAGAGCATCAATTGCGTGAGCGGCACGAACATGAGGCCGAGTCCGAAGCCCAGGAACGTGCGCGGAAGGAACGTGTTGTCCATGCCGGCCTGTTCGGTGAGCCCGCCCAGCTGCCAGTTCGCCCACGCCGCGAACAACGCTCCGATGATGAGGGGAATCCGCGCGTCAACGCGATTGGCGATACGGGTGATGACGATCATCGCAATCGCCGTCGCGATCGCATTGGGTACGAGCGCTTCACCCGAATCGAGAGCCGTCATCCCGAGAATGCTTTGAAAGAAGAGCGGCACGATTAGTTCGCTTCCGAACAGACCGAAGCCGACCAGGAAGAGAATGATGTTGCCCAGACTGAACGAGGGAATCCGGAAAACGCGCAGATTGACGATCGGAAATTTGTCGCGTGCGGTCATGATGCCGAAGAGCAGCAGCGCGGCTCCCGAAACGATCGCGAGCGTCACGATCGTGTTGGAAGACCACCAATCCTCGTGCTGGCCGCGCTCGAGCACGTACTGAAGCGAGATCAGGCCGATCGCGAGCAGCGCGAGCGCCGCCCAATCGATTTGGCGTCGCGCGCGCTCGATATAGTGCGGCGTCGGTATGAACCAATACGCCATCAAAAACGTGACGATGCCGAACGGCACGTTGATCAGGAAGATGAGCGGCCACGACGCATTGTCGACGATATAGCCGCCCATGACCGGACCGAACGCGGGCGCGGCCATGATCCCCAAACCGAAGATCGCCATTGCCGAAGCCGAACGGCGCGGGCCGAAGGTTTCGAAGAGAATCGCTTGCGCGGTCGGCTGCAGGACGCCGCCGCCCAGTCCTTGGAGCATGCGGCAGATCGTCAGCGTCACGATATCGTGTGAAAGACCGCAGAGAAACGATGCGATGGTAAAGACGGCGATGGCGCTGCAGTAGAACGTCTTGCGTCCGAGGTACGCCGTGAGCCAGCCGTTGAGCGGCATGACGACGACCGCGGCGAGGATGTAACCGGTCGCGATCCACGCGGCATCGTCGATCGAACAGCCGAGATTGCCGGCGATCGTCGGCAACGCCACGTTGACGATCGTCATATCGACGATCGCCATGAATACGCCGAGCATCACCGTAACGGTGATGAGGAGCTGCGAACGCGTCATCGCTCTACGCGGCCTCGACGATCGCGGCGAGACGCTCGCTGCCGATTTGGGTGATCGCGTAGCGAGGCAGCAGCGCCGACGCGACGTTGGCGACGCATGCCCGCCGCTCCAGGTCGCGCAGCTGCGCCTCGATCTCCTCGGTCACCGCTTCGCTCGCGTAGCCGAACTGTAAGAGCCACGCGGCGCACTCGCACGCGGATGCGGGACCCTCGTAGAGCACCCGCAGCACACCTTCCTCGAGCCCCACGCCCTGGTTTACCGTGTTCATGAGCGCGGGTTTCGGCCAGAATATGAGAGAACCTCTCAAATGAGAGAAATTTCTATTTGAGAGGCGCCCTCAGCTTGCTTTCGCCTTCCAGCCTGCCAGGATGGCGCCTTGGATACCCATCCCGACCGCCACGTAGCCGACGTTGAGGTAGCCCAGCGTCATGCCGAAGCCCGAGTAGGCGTAATCCATCCACGTCATGGTGCCGAAGATCAGCAGGCCGAAGGCAAATCCGATCCAGGCGCCCTCGAACGGACCGACCGGCCCGCGCCAGATCAGAATGCGCGCGAGCCCGTAGGCGAGGAAGAACCCGGTGACGAGCGAGACGGCGAAGGGATACCAGGCCGCCGCGCCCAGCTGCGGAGACGCGCTCTTGACCGCGCTCATCCAAAGGTTGCCGAAGAGCAGATCGTACCACAGCCAGCCAAAGAGAAATAGAACGACGTCGCAAACGAGTATCGCCCACCAGTTGATACGCATGCGCTACCTCCGTGGTAAAGAATTAGGGCTCGCATCGCTGCGAGCCCTTCGTTCTTTGCGCTAGTCGTCGTCCCGGCGCTGCGGGCGGCGGCGACGGCGCGTCGGCGGCGCGCCCGGTCCACCGACCGGCAGCGCGGCTTCTTCGACGTTGTCGCTGTGTTCGCGGCGGCGCGGTTTGAATTCACCGTTGCCGCGCGAACCGCCGCTCGTCTCCGAGCCCGGAGCGATGACCGCTTTGCGCGAGAGATTGATGCGGCCTTGGCCGTCGATCTCCATGACCTTGACGGTCGTCGTGTCGCCGACGTTGAGCACGTCTTCGACCTTTGCGACGCGTTCGGGCGCGAGCTGGCTGATGTGTACGAGACCTTCCTTGCCGGGAAGAATCTCGACGAACGCGCCGATCGGTATGACGCGTTTGACCGTACCGGTGTAGATCTGCCCGGCCACGATGTCCTTGGTGATGTTCTCGACGATTTCTCGGGCTCGCTCGCCGCTTTCGCCGTCGAGCGAGGTGATGAACACGGTGCCGTCGTCCTCGATGTCGATCTTCTCGACGCCGGTGTCGGCGATGATCTTGTTGATCACCTTGCCGCCCGGTCCGATGACATCCTTGATCTTGTCGGGATTGATCTTGATCACGATCATCCGCGGCGCGAACTTCGAAAGCTCCGCGCGCGGTTCCGCGATCGTTTCAGCGAGCTTGTCGATGATGAAGAAGCGCGACTTCTTCGCCTGCGCCATCGCTTCACGCATGATCTCGACCGTAATGCCCTGGACTTTGATGTCCATCTGGATCGCGGTGATACCCTTCTTGGTGCCCGCGACCTTGAAGTCCATCTCGCCGAGCGCGTCTTCGAGGCCTTGAATGTCGGTGAGAACCGCGTAGTCCTTACCCTTGAGGATCAGACCCATCGCGACGCCTGCGACGTGCTCTTTGATCGGCACGCCGGCATCCATCAGCGCTAACGTCGACGCGCAGACCGACGCCATCGACGACGATCCGTTCGATTCGAGCGTTTCGCTCATCAGGCGCATCGTGTACGGGAAGTCTTCCTTCTTCGGAAGTACCGGCACGAGCGCGCGCTCCGCGAGGTGGCCGTGGCCGATCTCGCGGCGGCCGGGTCCGCGCATCGGGCGCGTCTCACCGACCGAGTACGGCGGGAAGTTGTAGAAGTGCATGTAGCGCTTGTCTTCCAGCGCGACGATGCCGTCGAGCCGCTGCGCGTCGCTGGTCGAACCGAGCGTCGCGGCAGTGAAGACTTGCGTTTGTCCGCGAGTGAAGACGCCCGAACCGTGAACGCGCGGCACGTAATGTACCTTGGTCCAGATCGGACGAATCTCGTCGGGCTTGCGGCCGTCGGGACGAAGTTTTTCGTCGACGACCATCACGCGCAGCTCGTCTTCTTGCATCGCCTTGATGATCTTGCCGAACTCTTTGGCGGTGCCTTCGCTCTCGAGCAGCTCTCTGATTTCGTCGTCCTTTTTGCCGACGCGCTCCAGCGCTTCGGTGACGTTCAGTTTCGCGAAGGCTTCTTCGCGCGGCTGCTTCTCGATGATGCGCATCGCTTTGGCGACGTCCTTGGCGAACGTCTTGCGCACCCACTTATCGAGTTCCGCATTGACGGTCTTGAGCGGGAACTCGCGCTTCTCTTTACCGGCCTTCTTCGCCAGCTGATTGATCGCTTTGCAGATCTTCTTGATCTCGGCATGCGCGAACTCGACCGCGCCGAGGAAATCTTCCTCGGAAATCTCGTTGCCGCCGCCTTCGACCATCATGATCGCTTCGCCGGTGCCTGCGATGACGATGTCCATGCCGCCGCTCTCGTATTGCGGGAGCGCCGGATTGCAGATGTATTTGCCGTTTTCGTCACGGCCGACGCGCACCGCGGCGACCGGACCGTTGAACGGAATGTCCGAGAGCGCGAGCGCGGCGCCGGCGGCGCACACACCGAGCACGTCGGCGTCCAGTTCGGGATCGATTGACAGCACCGTCGCGACGATTTGCACGTCGTTCTGAAAACCGTCGGCGAAAAGCGGACGGATCGGGCGATCGATCTGACGCGAGCTGAGCACGGCGTGCTCGGGCGGGCGTCCTTCGCGCTTGATGTAACCGCCCGGAATCTTTCCGGCGGCGTACATGCGCTCTTCGAAATCGCAGGTGAGTGGGAAAAAGTCGATGCCTTCACGCGGTTTCGCGGAGGCAGTCACGGCGCAGAGCACGACGTCTTGTTCACCATAACGAACGAGCGCGGAGCCGTTGGCTTGCTTCGCGAGTTCGCCGGTCTCGATGACCATCGTGCGCCCACCGACCTCTAAGGTCACGGATTCGGGCACAATTACTCCTAGTTTCTTTTGTTTTGCTCTTTAAAATGAACCGGGCTTGGTTCGCGAAGCGGTCCGGGGGGACCTGGCCGCCGAGCTAGCGGTGTTTGTCGACGACGGCGCCCTTGCCGCCGTTCCCGTTGGGGAAGGTGGCATTGCTGTGCGGGGTCCGCGCGGGCGGATTGGGCGGTGCGGCTGCGACGTTCTGCGTCTGCTGCTGATGCTGGGGCGGCGCGACCGGCTGGGCCGGCGGCGTCGGCGTCGTCTGGGGGTTATGGGTAACGGGCGGGACGTGCGAAACGCTCACCCTGCTACTTTAGGCGGAGGTGTCGACGGTTCCGCCTGATTCGTTGGCGCCGAGCTCTTGCAACTCGTAGGCCAGATTGGCAAAAGCATCGGCATTGAGGCCGGCCGAGGAGTAGAGCGCGTTGGTCGCGTCGGTCGTGTTGCCGGTGAGCGCCTGCGCGAGCGTCTGATACTGCCATTGCTGGAGCGTCGCGACCGCCTGCTGATAGGGGTTCTGGCCGCCGGCGTCCGCCGAGTCCGTCGACGAGTCCGCGCCGGAATCCGAGCTCACCGTGTTCGCGGCCGTGTTGGCGGTCGACGCCGCATAGCTGTAGGGATTGAGCACATCGAAGCCCGGGATCGCGATCGGGGTAATCGGCGAGGTCAGGGCGGTCAAGGCGTCCGAGCCGATATACGAGCTGCTCATCGGGGCCATAGTATCATGGCAGAATGCGCCTCTTCCACGTTCTTGCTCTAATCTTGACCCACCACGCGATGGTGGTAACCGAGCAGCACCTCGCTTCCCAGGTTGGCCTGGACGTGCTCAAGGCGGGCGGAAACGCCGTCGACGCGGCGGTCGCGGTCGGTTATGCGCTTGCCGTCGTCGATCCGTGCTGCGGCAACATCGGCGGCGGCGGCTTCATGCTGATCCGCATGCACGACGGGCGCGAACGCTTCATCGATTTTCGCGAGAAGGCGCCGCTGCGCGCGACGCGCGACATGTACCTCGATAAAAACGGAAACGTGGTTCCGAGCCGTTCGCGCAAGGGCTGGCTCGCGATCGGCGTGCCCGGTACCGTGATGGGGCTCGATCGCGCGCTCGAGCAGTACGGCACGATGTCGCGCGCGCGACTCATGCAGCCGGCCATCGATCTCGCGCGCAACGGCTGGACGATCGAGCCGGGCGATTTGATTCCGTTCAAAGGCGCCGCGGCCGAGGGGTACAGCGGCGGAACGCTCGGCGGCAGCGTGCCGCACGCCGGCGAGCGGCTCGTACAAAAGAATCTCGCGCGCACGCTCGCGTTGATCGCACGCGACGGCGACGACGCGTTTTATCGAGGACCGATCGCGCGCGCCGTCGTCGACGCGAGTAACGCCAACGGCGGTATTCTCTCGATGCGTGATTTCGCCGATTACACCGTGGACGAGTCGGCGCCGGTGCATTGCGCGTATCACGCTCTCGAGATCATCTCGGCTCCGCCGCCCAGCTCCGGCGGCGTGACGCTGTGCGAGATCCTCAATATTCTTGCGCCCTATCCCTTGGCCCAGTGGGGATGGCATAGCGTGAAAGAGACGCACTACGTCGTCGAAGCGGAACGCCGTGCCTACGCCGACCGCAACGAATATCTCGGCGATCCGGCGTTCGTGCACGATCCCGTCTCGGCGCTGCTCGCTACCGCCTACGCGGCCAAACTGCGCGCGCAAATCGACCCGCAGCGCGCCACGCCCTCGTCGCAAGTGAAGCCCGGCCTGCACGCCGGCCTTCACGAAAACGCGGACACCACGCATTTTTCGATCGTCGACGCGGCCGGCGACGCGGTTGCCGTGACCTACACCATCAACGACTGGTTCGGGTCCGGCGTCATCGCGGGCGACACCGGCTTCTTGCTCAACGACGAGATGGACGATTTCACGTCGAAACCGGGTGTACCCAACGGCTACGGTCTCGTGCAAGGCGAGAACAACGATATCCAGCCCGAGAAGCGCCCGCTTTCGTCGATGACACCGACGATCGTGCTGCGTGACGGCAAACTCGCGATGGTGACCGGAAGCCCGGGCGGCTCACGCATCATCACCATCGCACTCGAAACGATTTTGAACGTCTTCGATTTCGGAATGAGCGCGCAAGCGGCGGTCGACGCGCCGCGCATTCACATGCAGTGGCTGCCCGACCTCGTGGAGTACGAGCCCCACGCATTGACCGATGCAAGGCTGACGGCGCTGCGCGGTGACGGCTATCGTTTTCGGGAGATCCCGTTCTGGGGTTCGGCGCAGGCGATCGTCGTTCGTCCCGACGGCGGACTGGAAGGCGGTACCGATCGCCGTCACCCCGCAGGTGCAGCGCTCGGCTATTAGCGAAGCTTGGTCGCAGAGGGATGCGGCCGTTCGGGATGGCGCCGCGGTCCTGCCGCTTGCTTTGTGGCAAAGGAGAGCTCGTGGCGACATCGCCAGAGCGAAACACGGTCCCCACGATCGTCGTGGCGACCGATCGCACGCTGCGCGTCACCACCGCGTACGGTCCGCGGGGCATGGATTTGGAGACGCATCCGCCCGCCGGCTCGCTCTTGCGCGCATTGCGCGGAGCGTTGCGCGGGCGGCACCGTACGCTGAGCACCGACGTCGGCGGCATTCACGTTGACGGTCACGTCTTTCCGCTGACCGTCGAAGACGGAAAGATCGTGGGCGCGGTGTTCGCCGGCGTCGACCGGCGCGAGGAGCAGACGGTGCTGTTTCTCTCGACGCACGATCCGCTCACCGGGCTCTTGAACCGGCATCAGCTGCTGCAGATTCTCGAGCATTATCGCAAGAGCAACGGCGCGACCGGCGCGCTCGTGCTCTTCGACATCGATCGTTTCTCGCAAATCAATGAAATCGCCGGCCAAGCTGCCGGCGATAAATTGTTACGCGCTATCGCCGATCGCATGCGCTTTCTCGAAGCAGACGGACATTACGTCGCGCGTGTCGGTTCCGACGAATTCGCCGCTCTGATGATCGAACCGAAAAACGATCGCGTCGTCGAGCAGCGTATCGGCGAACTGCGCAGCGCGCTCGACGCGCCGTTCGAAGCGGGACACGCGGAGTTCGTGCTGCGTGCGACGATGGGACTCGCGGAGTTACCGCGCGACGGCTCGGGCGAGCAGCTCTTGCAAAATGCCGATATGGCGCTGGGCGCGGCGAAGGCGAGCGCGCGCGGCGGTCTCGTGCGTTACGGTCCGGCGCTCGAGCGCAAGATGAGCGTGCGCAGCCGTCTGCAGCGCGACCTCGCGGGCGCGGTAGGGCGCAGCGAATTCGCGATGTACTACCAGCCGCTGATCTGCGCCGAGAGCAACAGCGTCAAGGCGGCGGAGGCGCTCTTGCGCTGGCAGCATCCCGAGCTGGGCCTGCTCACGCCCGACGTCTTTCTCACGATTGCGGAGGAGAGCGACGTAGTGGTCGAGATCGGGCGCTGGGCCATCGATCAGGCTTGCCGCGACGCGATGCTGATCCGCGATTCGCTCGGGCGCGACGTACGCCTGAACGTGAACGTATCGCCGCGGCACGTCCAATCCTCGCGGCTCATCGGCCACGTCTCGAGCGCGCTGCACGCCTCCGGCTGGGACCCGGCTGCCTTGCAGCTCGAAGTAACCGAGCAACTGCTGATCGAGGACATACCGAGCGCGGTTGAGACCCTCGAACGCCTGCGCGATCGCGGGGTCTCGATCGCGATCGACGACTTCGGCACCGGCTACAACACGCTCTCGTACCTGAAGTCGTATCCGGTCAGCTGCATCAAGATCGACCGTGCGTTCGTGAAGGACGCCGAGAACGACCGGTACAGCCGCGCCATCTGCCGATCGGTCGCGGCGCTCGCCGATTCGCTGCACATGAACGTGATCGGCGAGGGAGTCGAAACGACGGGACAGGCCGACTTCTTGCGAACGATCGGCTGTCGCGAACTCCAGGGATACCATTTCGGCCAGCCGGTGACCGCGTGGGACTTTATGACTACGTACGGCACGGAGGGCGTGTGGTTGACGTAGCGCGTACATGAAGATGGCGGCAAAGGCCGAAAGAGACAGGGCGGTGTTGGACGATATCTTCGGAACGCCTCAGAGAGGCGCTCGCACCGCCGAGCGTCTCGACAGGCTGCGTTCCTTTCTGAAGCGTCTCGATACGGAGTTGCCGCAGGTCATCGTCGAAGCGCTCGAAGAGGCGGCTCGCGTTACCGCAGCCGACGTTGCAGCGATCTTCGAGGTCCGAAGCGGTGTGCTGCACTGCGCCTTTTCGACCGACCCCTCGCTGCTCGAAGTTTGTGTCGAAATCGGCAAAGAACAAGAATTGCACGAACGAGGCACCTCGCTGCTGCGCAGCGCAGCCGGCGTCGCCGACGCGCTCTGCGCGATGCTCTACACCGGCGATCACGAGTGGGTGCTGCTCTTGGGCGAACGCACGAGCAAACTCGATCGCAAACTCTTTCAGGCCGACATCGAAACGCTGCTCGACGTGTTCGCGCAGCTGTTGCGCCAGCGTTCGCTCGGCGTCGACGCGCGATCGCTCGTCGATCACGTAACCAGTCTGCCCGATCGCTGGGCGACGATGAACCGCCTGAGCGAGACGATCTCAGCCGCGAAACGCAACGGAACGCACGCCGCGTTGCTCTTCATCGATCTCAACGGATTCAAAGGCGTCAATGATTCGTTCGGTCACGCGCACGGCGATCTCGTGCTCAAGACGATCGCCACCACGCTGCGCGACGCGCTGCGGGCCAACGAGTTCGTCGGACGCATCGGCGGTGACGAGTTCGCGGTAATCCTGCCGGTCGTGCGCAGTTCCGATGAAGCGACGTTGGCCGCGAAACGGCTGGCCGACGGGGTGCGCGAACTCGAGATCGTGCACGGCACCGGATCGGTCTCGCTCAGCGTGGGTGTCGCGTTTTATCCCGAACACGCGACGACCGTCGAGGATTGGCTCCATCACGCCGATCTCGCGATGTACGCGGCCAAGCGCCAGCGCGAGTCGCATTGCGTCTTCAATCCGGGCGACATGTCGGCGGATTGGACGCCGCTCGCGATCGAGATCGAGGAAGCCTACGCGCGCGAATTCCTGTTGTGCTTTCAGCCGATTTTCGACGTCGAAACCGGCTCGGTCGTCGCGGCGGAGGCGTTGCTGCGCTCGCTGCATCCACAAGACGGCGTGCAGTCGGCCTTCATCACGATGGAATCGGCGCGCGCGCGGCGCTCGATCGAGCATCTCGACGCCTGGGTGACGCGGCGCGCCCTCGCCTGCGCGAACGAATGGCGCGAACTCGGCGTCGCACGCATTCACGTCAACATCGGGCAGGCCGGTGACGAGATTCTGAGCAACGTGCTGCGCGCGATCGACGGCAGCGGCTGCGATACCTCGATGCTCGCGCTCGAGCTGGATTGGTCGCGCTTTACCGCGGACTACGAGGCGTACCATGCGCTTGCCGAAGCGGCCGAGCGGTGCGGTCTCTACGTCGGACTCGACGGGTTCGGCGACGGCGATCTCGATCTCGCGAAACTCGAGGCGCTCTCGGTTCGCTTTGTGAAACCGTCGCGCGCGCTCCTTCCCTCGGGCGGTTCGCGCGGACGCGGCATGGAGGCGCTGGTAGCGCTTGCGCGCGTCTACGGCTGGGACGTGATCGCCACGCGCGTCGCGACCGCCGACGATCGCGCCGCGATCCGCGCGGCCGGGGTCAAATACATGCAGGGTTTCGCGGTCGCACAGCCGATGACGGCTATCGATTTCAATCAATGGATCGAAAGCAGCCCGCGCATCGCTCTGGTCAGCTAGTCGCCGTTTGCACGCTCGCGGCCGGCGCCGACGGCCGTTGCCGCTGGTGCGGTGAGGCGTTGCCGGCGCGACGCCGCACGTGGTGCAGCGACCGCTGTGCCGATGCCTTTTGGAAGAATCACTGGTGGACGCTCGCGCGGCGCGCCGCCAAACGCCGCGACCGTTATCGCTGCACGCGCTGCGGGCACAAGCCGCCGTCGCGCTCGCATCCCAAATACAAACGCCTGCGCAAGACCGACCGCCTCGAGGTCAATCACATCGAACGAGCGCGCGGTACGCATCGCGCGCTGAGCTGCCTTCATCACCTCGCGAATCTGGAAACGCTGTGCTTAGGATGCCATCGTGAGATCACTGCTGCGTCGCGAACGCTTCACTGAGCGGCAAGAGAGCACGGCGCGCGTCGAGGCGCTCACCGACGGAATCTTTTCCGTCGCGATGACGCTGCTCGTGCTGGGACTCGCCGTCGACGCCCACGAGGCGAGCGCAGCTACCGCCAACGCCGATCTGTGGAAGGCATTGATCGCGGGCGGCATCGGATGGAAGTTTCTCTTCTTTCTCGCGAGCTTCGTCGTCGCAGTTTGGTTTTGGATTGGGCACGTGCTCGTCTTTTGGACGATCGAGCGCGTCGATCGTATTCTCATGTGGTGGAACGCCGCGTTCTTCATTCCGGTCGTGCTCATTCCGTTCACGACCGCGGTGATCGGGTCGTTTCCGCACGCCAACCTCGCCGGCGTCTTCTACTTGCTCGACATCCTCGGAGCGGGACTCACCTTCGATGCCATGTGGTTCTATAGCGAGCGCGCCGGGCTCATCGCGACGCAAACGCCGCCCGAACTCGTGCGGGCGATCGGCCGGCGTTTGCTCTACGTGACGGGATTGCTGATCCTAGCGAGCGCGGTCGCGCCCTTTTTCCCGTACGCGGCGATACTGGCGGTGCTCGTCACCATGGTCTACGCCGCGTTCACAACCGGCGCGAGGCTTATCGTCGACCAGCGCCAATAACGGCCCGTATGCAGACCTTGACCCCCGAGCGCCGCAAGGAGCTTGAACTGCGGGCGAACGACGTCCGTGCCGGTATCATCCGTTCGCTGCTGGCGGCGGGGTCCGGCCACTCGGCCGGTTCGCTCGATATGGCCGATATTTTCACGGCGCTCTACGGCTTCATCATGCGCCACGATCCGCAGCGGCCGGACTGGCCGGATCGCGACCGGCTCTTGCTTTCGTGCGGACATATCGCGCCGGTGCGCTACTCCGCCATGGCTTACTTCGGCTACTTGCCGGTCGAAGAGTTGCTGACGCTGCGCAAGTTCGGGACGCGGCTGCAAGGGCATCCGGAACGCATGAAACTGCCCGCGCTCGAAACGACCTCGGGGCCGCTGGGCGAGGGGCTCGCGCAAGGCACCGGCATGGCGCTGGGCGCGAAACTCGACAAAAAAGACTGGCGCGTGTACGTCGTGACGTCGGACGGCGAGCATCAATGCGGATTGCATTGGGAGGCGGTGATGACGGCCGCAAAGTTCAAGCTCGACAATCTCACCTGCATCGTCGATCGCAACTTCATTCAAATCGACGGCAGCACCGAAGAGGTCATGCCGCTCGAGCCGCTCGCCGACAAGTATCGCGCGTTCAACTGGGAAGTCTTCGCGTGCGACGGCAACGACATCGGCGCGTTCGTCGAGATCGCCGAGCGGGCGAAGACGGTCAAAGGCAAGCCGCAAGTGATCATCGCGAACACGGTGCCGGGCAAGGGCGTGAGCTACATGGAAGGTGACTACACCTGGCACGGCAAGCCTCCCAACAAGGAGCAAGCCGATCTCGCGCTCGCCGAACTCGCTGCCGCACGCGAAAGGCTTGCGAATGTCTAGCGATACGTTGACGCTCGTTCCGACTCGCAACGGTTTCGGCGAAGGATTGATCGAGGCGGGAAATCGCAACCCGAACGTGCTCGCGATCTGCGCCGACCTTGCCGAATCGACGCGCATGGAAGGCTTCAAGAAGGCGCATCCGGCGCAGTATCTGGAGATCGGCGTCGCCGAGCAGATGCTGGTCGCGCTTGCGGGCGGCCTCGCCGCCACCGGCAAGATTCCGTGGATCGCGTCGTACGCGATGTTCAATCCCGGACGTTCGTGGGAGCAAGTGCGCACGATCATGGCGCTCAACGAGACCAACGTGAAGATCGCGGGCGCGCACGCCGGCGTCTCCGTCGGTCCCGACGGCGCGACTCATCAAGCGATTGAGGACATCGCGATCATGCGGGTGATTCCGCACATGACGGTCGTCGTGCCGTGCGATTCCATCCAGACGAAGAAGGCGACGCTGGCGCTCAGCGAGCGCTTCGGCCCGGTCTATCTTCGCTTCGCGCGCGAGAAGTCTCCGGTCGTCACGACGGAGTCAACGCCGTTCGAAGTCGGCAAGGCGCAGACGTTGCGCGAAGGGGACGACGTCGCGATCGTCGTCTGCGGCATTCTCACCTACAATGCGCTCGCCGCGTCGGCGCAACTCGAACGGGAAGACGGCATTCGCGCACGCGTCATCAACAACCACACGATCAAACCGATGGACGAAGACGCGCTCGTCGAGGCCGCGCGCACGTGCGGCGCGGTGGTGACGGTCGAAGAGCATCAGGTCCACGGCGGGATGGGCTCGGCGGTTGCCGAGGTGCTCGCCGCGCGGGAGCCGGTTCCGATCGAGTTCATCGGCGTCCAAGATCGCTTCGGCCAATCCGGGGACCCGGCCGAGCTGATCGAATTCTATGGCATGGGGACGGCCGCGATCAAAGACGCGGTGCGTCGCGTCTACGCCCGCAAACGGCGCTAACTCGGCCGGGAGGTTTGCGCTCGGTTGCTCGTGGGTAGAGAAACACGAGCAGAGATGACCTTTGAGGAGACCGGTGAGTTCGAGGCGACCACCCTCCGCGCGTTCGCGCAGAGCCTCAGCCGCGTCGCGCTCATCATGCAGCCGGACGGGTCGTGCGCTTACGTCAACCCCTCGTGGACCATCTTCACCGGGCTCGATGCCGAGCACTCGCTGGGCAATCTCTGGCAGCTCGCCCTGCACCCACTCGATCTCGCGCTCACGCTCGCGCATCTCGAAGCGGGCGCCGCGCGCGAGGAGCCGTACGAAGTGCATCTCCGCATGCGCTCGGCCCACGGTCAGTATGAAGAGTTCTCGGCGACCTTCGTGCCGATCCGCCGCCGCGACGGCACGCTGCGCGAGTGGCTCGCGGTCTGCGATCGCTCCGACGCCGAGCACGCCGCGACCGACCGTTTCCGGCATCTCGCGGACGCGTTGCCGCTACTCGTGTGGACGACCGATCGCGACGACCGCCTGACGTTCGTCAATCGCGCGTGGCTCGAGTACACCGGTCTTGCCGCCGGGTCGACCATCGCACAACGCAACGCGCTCGTGCATCCGCTCGATTTACCCGTCTTGATGCACGCGCTGCGCAGCGGTTCGAGCGAAGTCGATTTTCGTTTGCGCCGGCGCTCCGACGGAGCCTACCGCTGGCATCTGCTGCGCTGGGTGCACTTCGGCAGCGCGAGCCTGCCGTTCCACCGTATCGGCACCGCGATGGATATTCACGATCAGCGCGTCGCGCACGAGATGCGCGACCGGCAGATGCGCATGATCGCGGAAGCGCTGCCGCAGATCGTTTGGTCGACGAACGCGCGGGGCGAACAGGATTACGCGAACGAAGCAATGCTGGCCTATACCGGCCTCTCGCTCGAAGAAGCAACCGGCGACGTGTGGCAGCGCTTCGTGCATCCCGCGGATTGGCCGAAGACACGCGAGCGCTGGAAGCGATCGCTCGCGTGGGGTGAACCCTACGAGATGGAACACCGTCTGCTGCGCGCCGACGGAAGCGCGCGCTGGTTTCTTACACGCGCGATGCCGATGCGCGACGAAAATCGAGAGGTCGCGCGCTGGTTCGGCACCAGCACCGACATTCACAATCAAAAGCGTGCCGAACGCGAACAGACCTACCTCGCGGAGCTGGGACGGCTTCTGAACAGCTCGCTGGAGCTGGAGCGCACGCTCGAACACATCTGTAATGCGGCGGTGCCGCTGCTCGCGCGCTCGTGTCAGATCGATCTTTTCGTGAACGGCGTTCCGCGCACGGTGCGCGCCGAGAACGCCGGCGAAGCCGAAGCCGGTGCTGCCGAGACGACGGTCGTGCCGATGCAGGTTCGGGGAAAAACCATAGGCACGATCGCCTTTTCACGCGCCGAAGATATGGATTTGCTCGGTGCGGCAAACCCGGAATTTCTGCAGGAGGTCGCGCGCCGCTGCGCGCTCGCGATTGCAAACGCGCAACTCTATCAGCATGAGCACCGCGTCGCCGACGCGCTCCAAACCGCGTCGTTGCCGCGCCGTCTTCCCCAGATCGACGGCATCGCGATGGACGCGGTCTACGTGCCGGGCAAGAGCGAAGCGCAGATCGGCGGCGATTGGTACGACGCGTTCGCGCTGCCCGACGGGCGCGTCGTCGTCTCGATCGGCGACGTCGCGGGAAGCGGGCTCGATGCAGCGGTGACGATGAGCAACGTGCGTCAGATCATACGCGGCATCGCGCAGGTTCACGCCGAACCCGTGCTGATGCTCAATTCCGCCGATCGCGCGCTGCGGATGGACGACCCCGACCGTTTCGTCACGGCGTTCGTCGGCGTCATCGATCCGATCGCGAGCACGATGGTGTACGCGAGCGCGGGACATCCGCCGCCCTTCATCCGGCGTGCCGGCGGCGGGCTCGACGAATTGATCTTCGTCGACCTGCCGCTCGGCTTGCGCGACCGCCGATCGCTGCAAGCGTGCAGCGTAAGCGTCGAGGACGGCGATCTCATGGTGTTTTATACCGACGGCTTGGTAGAGTCGTCGCGCGACCTAGAGGGCAGCGCGCGGCTGCTTCGCGAGACGCTGCTCGATCCGATGCTCGACGATACGGTACATCCGGCCGCGCACATTCGCGATCGCGTGCTGCTCGACGGTGCGCGCGACGACGTCGCGATTCTCACGCTGCGCGTGCAGCGCGACCGCCGTCTGAGCAATCTGCGCACCTGGCGTTTCGAGTCTCTCGATAGCGACAGCCTCGTGCACATTCGCGAAGAGTTTCGCGCGACGCTGGTCGAGTTCGGGCTTTGCGGGCTCGCGGTCGAAGGCGCGGAACTCGTGCTGGGTGAGCTCGCAGGCAACGTCGTGCGGCATGCGCCCGGCGCGGTCGAGTTCGTGCTCGACCGGACCGGCGGCGAGGTCGTGCTGCATGTGATCGACGAGGGGCCGGGTTTCGAACGCGCGCCGATGCTTCCGATCGACGTGATGAGCGAGTCGGGACGCGGCCTTTTCATCGTCTCGCAGATGACCCGCGAGTTCAGCGTGACGAAGCGGCATCCGCGCGGCAGTCATGCACGCGCGGTGCTCAGCCGCTGAGATGAGATGAACCTGCTTTAGCGGCGCAGGCCGAGTTCGTTGATCAGCGCGCGGTAGCGCTCGAGATCTTTCTTCTGGAGGTAGCTCAGAAGCCGGCGGCGCTGGCCGACCTGCAGCAAAAGGCCGCGGCGGCTGTGGTGATCCTTCTTGTGGATCTTGAGATGATCGGTGAGCTGATTGATCGAGGCGGTGAGAATCGCGATCTGCACTTCGGCCGAGCCAGTGTCTTGCGATCCGCGGCCGTATTTGGCGGCGATCTCCGCCTTTTGCTCTTTGGTGAGAGGCACGAAAACGTAGCTCCTTATGTCAGGATGGTCTCGCTCGGGTACAGGGCGGGGGCGTGCCTGCGCGGCGCCCGCTCCATCCCGGCGACCGGCGTAGCATAGCAAAGAGCCGGCCCGGCCGCAAGCCTCAAGGGCGGACGGGGGTCGGCCGGCCTCGCTCGTCGACGGCCACAAAGGTGAAGCAGCCGGTGGTCGAGAGCCGGCGTTCGCCGGTGGCGGGCACCTCGGCCCACAATTCGACCAGCACGGTCATCGAGGTACGCCCGGTCTTCTCAATGCGGGCCACGACCTCGACGAACTCGCCGATGCGGATGGGCTCCTTGAAGTCCAGACGGTCGATCGAGGCGGTCACGACCGCTTTGCGGCAGGCGCGCATCGCGACGATCGCGCCGACCTCGTCCATCATCGCGACCGCCTTGCCGCCGAAGAGCGTGCCGAGGACGTTGGCATCCTGCGGAAAGACGAGCTGCGTGCGCCGCTCGACGATCGATTGAAAGTCATCCATTGCGCGCAAGAGTTTTTGCTCGCGGCGCGCAACCCCGCTTCATGGATCTTGGAATTCGCGGGCGCGTCGCGCTCGTCACCGGCGCAAGCGCCGGCATCGGCGAGGCGATCGCACTCGCACTCGCAGCGGAAGGCGTAACGCTGGCCGTCGCCGCGCGGCGTCACGACAAGGTGGAGTCGGTCGTCCGGCGCGCGAAGGCGGCGGGCGCGACCGATGCGCGCGCGTTCGCCGTCGATCTCACCGATGCGGGGTCGGTCGCGAGGCTGCTTCCCGACGTGAATGCGGCCTTCGGTAACGTCGACATACTGGTGCTCAACGGAGGCGGACCCAAGCCCGGAATCTACAGCGCGATGAAACTGGAAGATTGGGATGCCGGGTATCGTGACGTCCTGCGCTGCATGCTCGAGCTCACGAACGCTGCGCTTCCCGGCATGACGGCCAACGGATGGGGGCGCATCGTAGCGCTGACGTCGTCGTCGGTGAAACAGCCGATTCCGAATCTCACGCTCTCCAATGCGTTTCGCACCGCGCTCGTTGCTGCGCTCAAGACGCTCTCGATCGAAGTCGCGAAGCACGGCATCACCGTGAACGCGATTGCAACCGGACGAGTCGATACCGATCGCCTCCGCGCGCTCTATCCCGAGCCGGGCGCGATGGAGGCGGCCGCGAAAGCCGACGTCCCGATTGGACGCGTCGCCATGCCGGATGAGTTTGCACCCATGGTAGCGTTTCTGTGCGGCGAGCCGGCGCGCTACGTCACCGGACAGACGATCGCGATCGACGGCGGGCTGATCAAGTCGCTTTACTGACGTAAGGCCGCTTCATGGAATTCGTACGCGTG
Organism: Candidatus Acidiferrales bacterium; assembly: GCA_035507275.1. Taxonomy (GTDB): domain Bacteria; phylum Vulcanimicrobiota; class Vulcanimicrobiia; order Vulcanimicrobiales; family Vulcanimicrobiaceae; genus Aquilonibacter. The sequence goes on along the minus strand of DATJOG010000032.1, from coordinate 64,657 downwards.
GTGGATCTCGCCACGATTCCTTCCGGCAGCGCGCGCGCGGTGATCGTCGGCCGCTACGAAGTCGCGCTCTTCAACGTCGGCGGCTCGTACTACGCGCTCGAGAACGCATGTCCGCATCAAGGCGGTCCGCTCGTCGACGGATGGGTCGAGAACGGCACCGTCACCTGTCCCTGGCACGCCTGGTGCTTCGACCTGCGCACGGGCAGCCTCACACTCGGCCCCTTTGCGGCCGTTCCGCGCTTCGAAGTGCGCCTCGAGCAGGACGGCGTCTATCTTTCCACGGAGCCGGTCGCGCAATGATGAACGCCGAGCAGCCGGCCTGGGACGGCCGCATGGGAACCGCCGGGGGGCCGGCATTTGCTGCGGGCCTGGAGGCGCTTGCCGCCGAGCGCGAGGTGAGCCACGGCCGTCTGGCCGAGGCAGTCGGCTTGCCGCTCGAGCAGCTCGCCGCGATCCTGGCCGGGACGCAGCGGGTAGGGATTTCGGCGCTGGCTCGGCTGGCGCAGGCGCTGCGCACGCGGCCGATCGAGTTCCTTCAGCGCACCGGGATCCTCTCGCTCGAAGTCTACGCCTTCGGCCTCGATCCGCTCTACTTTTTGCCCGATGGTCAGGTGCGTTACGACGCGCGCATCTACATGCGCGAGATCAATCCACGGCATCGCGTGCCCGAAGGCGATATGACAAAGAGGAATCCCTCGCTCGCGGCGCTGGCACAGGATGAGGTGCTCGACGCGCTCGGCAAGCTCGAGCTCGAGCTCGCTTACCTCCTTCGGGCGGCCGTGCAGCAGACGGGTGGGACACTCTAACGGCGGGAGCGAAAGAGCGGCCCCACGATGCAAGGTGTTGATGGAAAGCGTATCGCCGCGCTAATCGGCGATGGATTTGAGGAAGCGGATCTGTTCGAGCCGCGCAGGGTGCTCGAAGAAGCAGGCGCGGTCGTGACGATCGTCGGTATCGACGAAAAATCGCGCACGCGTATACGCGGCAAGCGCGGACTCGACGACGGACAGAGCGTCCGGGCCGAGGAGCTCGCGGCCGATTGCACTGCCGAGGACTTCGACGCGCTCCTGATACCGGGCGGAACCTCGCCCGACCGGATTCGCACGAATAAAGAAGTTCAGCGTCTCGTACGCGAGTTCGACGCGGCCAAGAAGCCGATCTTTTCGATCGGTCATGGCGCGCAAGTGCTCATCTCTTCACAACTCGTGCGCAGCCGGCAAGTGACCGGCGCGCACTCGATCGCCGACGATATTCGCAACGCCGGGGGACTCTATCGCGATCAGCCGACGGTAGGCGACTCGAATTGGGTGAGCACGCGAGGGGCGGAGGATATCCCGCAATTCAACCGCACGATGCTCGAGAAACTCGCCGCATCGGGAGCGGCTCCCGCGGCCTAACGCTCAGAGCGGATCGTAACGCGCAAGCGATTCGCCGTATTGCAAGAGCGCGACGAATCCAACGATCGCACATGCGATCGACTCAGTGGCGGCGCCGGCGGCGCCGCCGCTTTTTGCTAGGAGATATGCCGCGACGATCGTTGCGGCCGCGGATCCGAGCGCGACGAAGCGCCCGGCGCCGCTGCGCGTGGTTGCGTTGAGCGCGACCAGCGTGCTCGCGATCGCGCATGCGAGCGCCTCGACGAACGTGGCGACCGGCATCGCAAAACCGCTGAGAAACTGCGCCGCCCAACAGATCAGCGTCGCGAGTGTCGCGCTCACGACCGGTGCAAGCGCTTTCGCGCGCGCGAGCTCGCGTCCGAAGAGCGGCGCGCTCCGTTCGGTAACGTCGAGATAGGCGTGCCGCCCGGGTCCCTGCAGCAGCGCCACCGCGATTCCGATGGTCGAGCAAAAGAACAGCGGAGCTTCGAGGCTGAACGCGTGCGACTGAACGAAACCGACGATCGCCGCGCTCGCGCACGCGAAGACGAGCGAGCGGCGCTCCGCGCGCAAGCGTGCGCCGGCGATCGCCGCGAAGGCGCGGGCCGTCATGCGCGGCCCTCGGTCTGCGTGATGAGGATCGCGCAATCATCGGCTGCGGCGAGAATCTGCGGCACGATCGCTGCCTGCGGACGGTCGACGACCAGGAGTTGCGGCGAGGGCAAGAGCGCGCCCGCGATCGGATAAGCGAAGGCCTCGTGTACGCCCTCCAGACGCGCGAGCAGCGACGCGATGCGCGCGCGCGCCGTCTCGACGCCGACGTCCCAGAGCGCGGCGCGATATGCGACGTAGCGCGCCGCGTCGATGTGCGAGAGCGGTAACGGATCGTGCGGCACGAAGGCGGCAATGCGCTTGCAGTGTACCGGCTGCACGCGCGGGTCGTACTCGCCGATCGTCACCGAACCGGCGCTCGCGCGCGCGAGCGCAGCGGCCATCATCGCGAGCCCTTCGGCTTCGCGCGCCGACCCACACGCGCGCGTCATGCGCGTTCCCGGCGCCAGGTCGAGGCTCGTCGGTGCGACGATCGTTTCGCCGCGGCGCCGGTAGCTCGCGTCGCGCATGCGCAGGATGTACATCGAGGGCGTTTTCGCCGCCCTGGGCGAAGAATCCGCAGAGGTTCATTTTATCGATGCTCTCCAACGCCGAAGTCGCAGCAAAGCTCCTCGAGATCCGCACGCTCATGGAGATGGCGGGGGAGAGCTTTTATAAATACATGGCCTTCGAGAAGGCGGCGGCGTCGGTCGAGAACGCGCCGCCCCTGCGCGACGTAGCCGCCGCCGGCGAGTTGACCAAGCTCCCGGGGATCGGGAAATCGATTGCGGCGGTGATCGCCCAGCTGCTCGAACGCGGCGGCGCCGACGCACTCGACGAACTCTACGCGATCTTTCCGCCGACGATCGTCGAGGTGCTCGGCGTGAGCGGCATCGGCGCGAAGACGGCAGTCTCGCTGTGGAACGATTTCCAGATCGGCTCTCTCGCCGACCTCGAATCCGCGATCGAACGCAACGTCTTCGAAGGCGTACCGCGGATGGGTTCCAAGACGATCGATAACTGGCGGCGCGGCATTCTCGCATACAAGGGCCGTCAGCGGCGCATGCCGCTCGCGCATGCGCTCGCGATCGCGCGCGACGCCATCGCGTACCTGAACGCGGGTCCGCCGCACGATCGTCTCGTCTACGCCGGAAGCGCGCGGCGCCAGGAGGTGACGGTCGGCGACATCGATTTGGTCTGCACCGCGTCGGATGCGGCGGCGATAACCGCCTACTTTGCGCGCTGGGAGCGTGCGCGCGCGGTGCTCGCCGAGGGCGCAACAAAGACGAGCATTTGGCTCGACGACGGCTTTCAAATCGATCTGCGCGTGTTGCCGGATCATCTCTACGGCAATCTGCTGCAGCACTTCACCGGGTCGCGCGAGCACAACATCAAATTGCGCGAATATGCCGTGCGCAGGAACCTGCGCGTGAGCGAGAACGGCATCCTCAATCTCGAAACCGGCGACGCCGTCACCTGCGCGGACGAGGAGGGCGTCTACGCCGCGCTCGGGATGGCGTACATCCCGCCCGAGCTGCGCAGCGGACTCGACGAGATCGAGCGCGCGCTCGAAGGCACGTTGCCCGATCTCCTCGAGGTGCGCGATATGCGGGGCGATTTTCACATGCACTGCACCTGGAGCGACGGACGCGACACGCTGGAGGAGATGATCCTCGCCGCCAAAGCGCGCGGCTACGCGTATCACGCGATCAGCGATCACTCGTGGGGACGCGGCAAACGCTACGGGCTCGACCCCGAGAAGCTGCGCGAGCAGCGCGCAACCATCGCCGAACTCTCGGCGCGCGCCGGCATCCACACGTTCTGTGCGAGCGAGGTCGATATACTGCCCGACGGGCGCATGGATTACGACGACGAAGTCCTCGCGCAGCTCGACGTGGTGATCGCGAGCGTGCACTCGGCCTTCGAGATCGGACGTGACGCGATGACGGCGCGGATCGTTCGCGCTTGTGAGAATCCGTACGTGACGATCATCGGCCATCCGACCGGACGAATGCTGGGGAGTTTCCCAGGCTACGACTTCGACTACGACGCGGTCTTCGCCGCCGCCGCGCGCACCGGCACGGCGCTCGAGATCGACGGTCAGGCGCTGCGGCTCGACCTCCCGGCGCCGCTCGCACGGCGCGCCAAGGAGCTGGGTGTGACCTTCACCGTCGACTCCGACGCGCACGGCGTCGAGGATTTAACCGAAATCGAACTCGGGGTCGGACAGGCGCGACGGGCCGGACTCACTAAAGAAGACGTGCTGAACGCGCGCCCTTTCGAGGACGTGCGTACGTTCATTGCCCGTAAGAGGAAACGCACATGATCGGGAAGGCCCGTGGCGGCTGAGCGGCGCGAAATCGCGCAGCTGCTCGACGCATTCGACGCCGCCGGCGACGTCATCGTCGTCTTCGACGTTCGCGACGACGGCGAGCTCGTGCTTTCCTATGCCAATGACGCCTTTACGCGACAATCGGGTTATGCCCGCGACGAGGCGATCGGGCGCGACCTTGCGTTCTTCCGCAAATCGATGCCGGATGACGAAGGCATGCGCGCGGTGCGGACCGCGCTCGAGAGCGGCGCACCGGTGCAGGCTGAGATCGCGAGCTATCGCAAAGACGGTTCGACCTACTGGAATCAGGTGACGTTCCAACCCGTTCGCGGCGACGACGGCGTTGTCACCAAGTGGATCGCGATCGAACGTGATATCACGGGCGAGGTCGAGCGCACGACCACGCTCGAGGAGGAGCACGATCGTCTGCTCGCGCTCACGCGCATCGCGCGGCGGCTCTTCACGACGCTGGACGCCGCGGCGATCGTCGCGACGGTGCGCGAGGCGGTCGCGCATCTGCTCGGCGCGGACGCGCGCCTGATCGCTGCCGCGCAGGACGGCGCAGCGCTCGTGGTAGAGCAGCTCGGCGTCACCGATTGGACCGGCGCCGCACCGGACGCGCTCGTCGAGCGGGCCGTCCAACAACGCGTGCGCGTGGTCGATGAACGCTACACGCGTGCGATCGCCTACATCGGACGCTTCGGCGACGCCAGCTATCTGCTCGAGATTCGTCCGCGTCAGGGCCGCTCGCTGCGCAGCGTCGATCTCTTCGTCTTCGATCTCATCGCCGAGTACTTCTCGGTCGCGGTGCGCAACGTCGCGCTGTACAACGAAGTCGAGGAACGCCGCAGCGCCGTGCTCGAGCTCAACCAGACGAAGAGCGATCTCATCACGATGCTCGCGCACGACTTTCGCGGGCCGCTCACCTCGATCGTCGGCTTTGCGGATCTGACGAGTGAAGTCGGGCCCGTCAACGAGGAGCAGCGCGATTTCCTCGAGACGATCAAGGACTCGGCGATGCAGCTTTCAGAGCTTGCAACCGACACGTTGACGCTTTCGCGCCTGGAGCGCAACGAGGTGACGCTGCAGCTGAGCGAGACCGACCTGGGTGAGCTGATCGGCTCCATCGCCGCCCAGCAAAAAGACCGGCGTCACGTCGAGCTGACGATCGACGGCGACGCGCACGTCACGGGCGATGAAGACCGTCTGCGCCAAGTCTTCGCAAACCTGATCGACAACGCGATCAAGTACACGCCGCAGGGTCCGGATCCGCGCGTGCGCATAACCGGCGGCAACGACGACGTTACGATCGAGGTCGAGGATTTCGGCATCGGGATACCGCCCGGCGAGATTTCGCGCGTCTTCGATCGCTTTACGCGTGCGTCGAACGCGCGCAAGATGCGCATCTCCGGCACCGGCTTCGGACTCTTTCTCACCAAGCAGCTGGTGCAGCTGCACGGCGGCACGATCGCGGTCGAAAGCGAAGAAGGCAAGGGAAGCGTCTTTACCGTCGTGCTCCCGCGGCGCGCGGATCGCCGCTTCGCGCCGCGCACGATCATGCTCATCGATCAGGAACGCGATCGCTCGTTCCTTGCCTACGGTTTGCAGGAGGCGGGATATCGCGTGCTGATCGCCTCGAGCATCGAAGAGGCGCTCGCGACCGCGGACGCTCAGCCCTTCGACGCCGTCGTCCTAGCGACGCCCGAGGGACTCTCCAATCAGGCGGCGGTGCAGTTCCGCGCGTTCAGCCGCGAGCACGACGTGCCGCTGATCGCGATCGGCGGGAGCGTCTCATCGCGGCTCGGTGCCGCGGTGACGTTGATGCATCCGGCGGCTATCGGAGATGTCGTGGCTGCGCTGGATCGTCTACTCTGATGCTCGCGCTATAGACGTTGGCGCGCTCGCCGCGGACGAAACCCACTAGCGTGATGTTGAAAGCGCGAGCCAGCTCGACGGCGAGACTGCTCGGCGCTGAGACCGAACAGACGATTGGAATGCGCGCGACCGCGGCCTTTTGTAGAATCTCGTAGCTCGCGCGTCCGCTGACGAAGAGCAGCGTTCCCGCGAGCGCACGTCCTTCGAGCAACGCCCAGCCCGCGAGTTTATCGACCGCGTTGTGACGCCCGACGTCCTCGCGTACCGCAAGAGCCTTGCCGTCCGCATCGAAAAGCGCCGCCGCGTGCAAACCGCCCGTCGCGGCGAAGACGCGCTGGGCTTCGCGCATGCGATCGGGCAATTCGTAGATACGAGCCATCGGTACGCGGACGTCGTCGTCGACCGGCTCGACGCCGAGAGAGGCGAGGGCTTCGAGATTGGCGCGGCCGCAGACGCCGCACGAGCTGTTCATCGTGAAGTGCCGCTCGAACTGCGTGAGATCCGGCAACGCCGCGCGCGTAAGCTCGAGGTTGACGATGTTGTAGCGCTGTTCGGGATCGATCGCGGGATCCACACAGTAGCTGATCGTCGCGATCTCCTCGCGCGAGCGCACGATTCGTTCGCTCGTGACGAACCCCGCCGCGAGTTCGAAATCGTTGCCCGGCGTGCGCATCGTTACTGCCAGCGTGCGCGTTACGCCGCCCGCGGCCAAGCGAAGCTCGAGCGGCTCTTCGGTCACGACGCGATCGTGGGTTCGCGCTCCGCGTTCCCCTTCGTAGCGAACGATCTCGGTCTCGACGGTGCGGCCCGGACGCTCCTCGATCATTGCGGCTGAATGAATGCCGCGCGCGGATCGCGCGCCGATTCCTTCCCCGCTTCGATCAGCGATTCACGCAGAATGTATCCGCCGACCATCGTGAGGACGGAGGCGATCGCGGAGCGTGCGGCGTCGACCGGCTTAGGCAGTTTCACTGCGCGGCCGAGAATATTGAGCGCCATCGGCGCGAGGATCCCGGCGACGACCGTATAGGTATGCAGACGTTTTCCGCGCGACCCGGTGAAAAACGGCTTCCCGTATGCGCCGCTGCTGCGTTCGAAGTGCTTGAGGATCGAGAGCTCCATGCCGCCGGCGACCATCTCCAGCCGCTCGAGTTTGTGCGTGACCTCGTCGTTGCCTTCGAGCACGCTGAGCAGCGTCGAAAGCGCGCAAGCCGAGGCCAACCCGGAGCAGACGGAGGCGGCGGGGATGTGGCGCTTTCCCGAACTCCAAAACGGATTCGCGGTTGCGGAGAGCAGCACGCCGGTGTAGCCCGCGGTGAAGGCGCCGAGCAGCGCTTGCAGCGGCGCGAAAAGGCCGGGCGCGAAGTAACGCAGCCAACGCGGAATGACGCCGCTTACCGCCAGTTCGCGCATCACGTTCGCACCGGCGGCGCCGGAGTAGAAGATCAAACCCCAGACGCCCAGCGACATCGGCGACTTGAACTTGACGACGCGCATCATGTTCAAGAAGCGTTCGGGTTTTCCGAGATGCGTGATCAGGATGGCCGGATTCGCGGCCGCCAGCAGAAAGGAGCTGATGCGCACCGTTCGTTTGAGTCTGCGTTCGCTCTCTTTGCTCGAATCCGCGAGCAGTTGTATCAAACCAAGCCCGCCCATCACGCCGCCAAGGAAGAGGTAGGTCACGACGTTCCATTCCCAGTGCGGCGCTTTGAGCAGCGGCCGCTCGTAGTAGGTGGGCGTCGTTTCCTCCCCGCCGGGCGGTTCGGTCAGATCACGCATTGCGGAAAATCATCCATCCGGCGAGCGCTAATCCAAGAGCCGCGAGCGCGGCGCTTGCGTATCCCGCGGGCTGACGTGTCGAAGGCAGTACCGGCTGCGCCGGCAGGTTGTACGCTTCGGGACGATCGGTCAGCAAGAAAAACGCATTGAGCGAGCCGATGCCGCCGCCGACGTCGTCGGCGCCGTAGAGCTGTACGTTCTCGACGCCGCGTCCGACGAGCGTCTCGACGCGTTTACGCGCGCGTTCGCGCAGCTCGTCGACGTTGCCGAACTGGATCGACTCGGTCGGGCACGCTTTGGCGCAGGCCGGCACGAATCCGAGACGCTGCCGGTCGTAACAAAGCGTACACTTGCCGGCGACGCCGCCGTTGCCTTGCAGTGCGGTTTGATGCTCTTCGCGCCGCCCCTCGACGAGCGTCGCGAGATTGTAGCGCACGCCCTCGGGGTCGAATTTCTCGATCAAGTCGACGACCCCGAACGGGCACGAGACGACGCAGTACCCGCAGCCGTTGCAGACGTCGGGTTGAATGAAGACCGAATCGAACTCGTTGCGAATGATCGCGCCGGTCGGGCAGGCTTCGAGACAGCCGGCGTTGGTGCAGTGCTTGCAGACGTCGCTGCTCATCAGCCAGCGATCGTGCAGGCCGCCTTCATCGAGCGACATCTGCTCGACGAACGCGACGTGGCGCCACGTGGTTCCGGATAGTTCGCTCGTATTGTCGTAGGAATTGCCGGTGAAAGCGAAGCCGTCGGAGGGGAGTTCGTTCCACTGTTTGCACGCGACTTCGCACGCTTTGCAACCGATGCAGAGCGTGGTGTCCGTAAAGAACCCGGTAGCCATATCCGCCATCTACTCGAACGATCCGCGTTTGTTCGGCGCACCGATCGGATCGCGCTGCGCCGGCGGCACCGGCTCGTCGACCGCGCCCTCGTGATACTGCGGGCGCCGTCCGAGGCGAATGTTGCAGGTGAGCGTCTTCGATTCGTGGATCGAAACGTTCGGTTCGAGCGAGATCGGAATCAGGTTGCCGACGCTGTCGCCGCGCGCGAAGCCGACCATACTGCCGTAATTGTACGGCACGCCGATCTGATGCACGCGGCGGCCTTTGCCCAGGCGTAACGGCCGCATCCGTCCGCTCACGAGCGCGCGCGCCTCCATTTCGCCGAGCGCCGTCGAGATCGTCACCCAGTCGCCGCTCGCGATGCCTTTCTCGACGGCGAGCTGCGGATCGATCTCGCAAAAGGCCGCGGGTTGCAGCTCTGCGAGCCACGGCACGTAGCGCGTCATGATGCCCGACATCTCGGTCAGACGATAGGTCGTGAGCACGTAGGGAAACGCATCGTCGATCGGTTTGTTGTAGGGATTATCGCGGCGGTCGTACGAGCCGAAAACCGGGCTGCTCTGTTGGCCGTAGAGCTCGTTCTTCACGACCGATTGCTGCGGTTCGTAATGCGCCGGAATCGGCGCATCTTTGAGCGCGCCGCCGGGCACGAAAATCTGGCCTTTGCCTTCGAGCATCATGATGAACGGATCGGCGCCCGAGTGGAAATCCATTCCGAGTGCGTCGGGATTGCCGGGTGTGGCCGGGTTCTTCGTCAGCGGAAAATCCGGAACGTCGATGCCGGTCCATTTTCCCGCGCTCGCGTCCCACCAGACGTACTTCTTGCGTTCGCTCCACGGGTTTCCGTCGGGGTCGGCGGAGGCGCGGTTGTAGAGCGTGCGGCGGTTCGCGGGCCACGCATATCCCCACTTGAGCGCGGTGTAATCGCCGCTCGCGTCGCGGCTGCGCGCGCGATTGGTTTGTTTGTCGGGACAGACACCCGAGTAAATCCATCCGCCGCACGCGGTAGAGCCGTCATCCTTGAGATCCGCGAACCCGGCGACTTGTTCGCCGGTCGCGGTGTAGTAACCGTTGATCTCTTGCAGCACCTTGAGCACCGAGGGTTCGCCCTTGGCGCGTTCGTGCGGATCGTCGTGCTCGTAGTTCCAGGTCATGTCGAGGATCGGACGATCCTTCGGATCGGTCGAGCCCGCGTAGAGCTCCTTCAGCCGCGTCGCGAACCAGTTGAGATACCAGGCGTCGCTCTTCGACTCGCCGGCCGGCTCGACGGCTTTGTCGTGCCACTGCAAGAGCCGGCTGGTCTGCGTCATCGTGCCGTCTTTCTCGAGCACCGTGGCGGCCGGCAAGAAGAAAACTTCGGTCGCGATCTCAGAGGGATTCGCGCCCTCGCGCCGCCAGAACGAGACCGTCTCGTTGTCGTAGCTGTCGATGTTGACGAACCAGTCGAGCCGCTCGAGCGCGGCTTTGGTGAGCTCGGTGTTCTGACCCGACGCGCCCGGATTCTGTCCGATGACGATGTAGCCTTTGACCGTCCCGTCCTTCATCGCGAAAGTCGTCGGCAGCGTCGAGTGATCGCCGATGAGTTGCGGCAGATACTCGAAACAGTAGCCGTTCTCCGCGGTCGCGGCGTCGCCGTAAAACGCTTTGAGCAGCGAGATCATGTATTTCGGAGTGTTCGACCAGAAGCCGGTCTTCTTGGTGTTGGCCGCGAGATACGCGTCGAGTGTCTGCTCGTTGCGCTTCGCGGAGGGCATCGGCAGATAACCCGGCAGCGAGTCGTAGAGCGTGGCGATGTCGGTTGCGCCTTGGATGTTGGCATGGCCGCGCAGCGCCAAGATGCCGCCGCCGGGGCGGCCGATGTTGCCGAGCAACAGCTGCAGGATCGCGGCCGTGCGGATGAACTGCACGCCGTTGGTGTGCTGCGTCCAGCCGACAGCATATGCAAACGCGGTCGTGCGCTCGCGCCCGCTGTTCTTCGCGATCAGCTCGGCAATTTTCAGGAATTGTTCGCGCGGCGTGCCGCAGACGCGTTCGACCATCTCCGGCGTGTAGCGCGAGAAGTGCCGGCGCAGCAGATTGAGCACGCAGCGTTCGTTCTGCATGGAGGGATCGGTCTTGATGTGTCCGGCTTCGTCGCGTTCCCAACTCCACGAGCTGAAATCGTATACGCCCTTCTCCGAATCGAGTCCCGAGAAGACGCCGTCGAGGTCCTCGGTGTCCTCGAACGATTCGCTCACGATATAGGGTGCGTTGGTGTAGGCGGCGACGTATTCTTTGAAGTAGCGCTCGTTTGCGAGGACGTAGTTGACGATCGCGCCGAGGAAGACGATGTCGGTTCCGCTGCGCATCGGTGCGTAGATGTCGGCGACGGCGGACGTGCGCGTGAAGCGTGGATCGACGTGTATGATCGTCGCGCCGCGTTCTTTGGCCTGCATCACGAAACGGAACGCAACCGGGTGCGCTTCAGCAAAGTTCGACCCTTCGATCAGGATGCAATCGGCATTGGCCAGATCGGGGACCCAGACCGTCGCGCCGCCGCGACCGAACGAGGTGCCGAGACCCGGCACCGTCGAGGAGTGTCATATTCGAGCTTGGTTTTCGATCGAGACCACGCCGAGCGAGTGCATCAGCTTGCCCAGCAGATAATTCTCCTCGACGCCGAAGGTCGCGCCGCCGAGCGTCGCGATGCCCAGCGTGTGATTGACCCGTTTGCCCTGCCACTCGTGCACGAAGGTCTCGTCGCGCGTCTTTTTGATCAGCTGCGCGATGCGTTCGAGCGCCCACGCAAGCGGCCGTTCCTCGTAACGGTCGGAATACGGGGCGCGATACTTGACCGTCGTCCAGCGCGCTTCGTTGACCGTCAGCCCGAAAAGCGCCGAGCCCTTCGGGCAGAGATGCCCGCCGCTGATCGGACTGTCGGGGTTCCCCTCGACGTCGAGCAGCTTCCCGTCGTCGCTGACGTAGGCAAGGGTGCTGCAGCCGACCGCGCAGTAGCCGCAGAGACTCGTCACCGCCTTCGCCCCGCCGATGCGGCCGCGCAGTTGCTTGGTCCGTTCCGAGGCCACGTTAGGGAGCATCCCGACCCGCTCTCGAAGACCACCGCTATCGAGTGAGAGGGATTTCGTAAGATCGACGAACGTTGAATTCTTCACGGGTTCCCTTTCCATACGACCCTGGTTCGCTCAAACCCGAGGTGGCGCTTTGGATGCCGCGGTGCTCGTAGACGTCGATGCCATGCTTGCAGCCTGGCTCGATCGAATTCGCTCTCAACGCGATTTTTCCGTACGCTGCGAACTTCCCGCGTTAGAGGGGAAGGAGCTTGCTCGTGCGGAGGCCGTCCGCGCGCTGGTCGCCTCGACCGCGCACGATTTGACCGCCTTCGGGACGCTGATCGACGAAGCGGGTAACGCCATCGCGCGCAACGCCGAGCAGCTCGCGCAGGCGCGCGCGCACGCCGAACGCTATCGCGCGCTCGTGATCTCGGCGTCGCAGCTCCTCGCGGAGATGAGCGGACTCTCCTCGGAGGCGGCGGCGCGCGCGCGGGAGCTCGACGAGGGCTCGCAGCGCGCGATAGCTTCCGCGGCGGACGCCTCCAAACACGTGGGTTCGGAGAGCAGCGAGGAGCAAGGCACGCAGGCCCTGGTCGCCGCGATCGGGGCGGTCGATTCGTCGTCGCGCGCGCTGCGCAGCACCTCCGAAGGGCTTCTCGCCTTCGTCAACGGCGTCGCGCGTATTTCGCGTCAAGCCGCGCTATTGAGTACGAACGCGCGAATCGAGGCGGCGCATCTCGGCCAAACCGGCAAGGGGTTTGCGATCGTCGCGAACGAGGTTCGGACGCTCGCCGAATCGACCCGGCAAGCGGTAAGCGACGTCGGGCAGATCGCGCGCCGGCTTTCGGACGCGACACACCGCGCCGCCGCCTCGACCGCGCAGGCCTACGAAGCGTCGCGCGCGCTCGCGACCGCAGAGCGCGGCATCGCAGAAAACGTCGAGACGATTCAGCGGATGGTCGTGGGATTCGCGGAGCCGGTACAATCGATTGCCGCGATGACCGGGCAGCAGCAGAGTTCGCTGCCCGAGATCGTCACCAGCTTCGAGACGATCACGGCGACCGCGCAGAGCGTGGCGGGCACGGCGCAGGAGGCATCCGAGCTGAATCTCGCGGCGCAATTCGATCGCGTGGGGCGCCTCCTCGCCGGCTATCGCTTTGGCAGCGAGACGGCGGGCCAGCGGCACACGAGCTCGGATCTCGCGCATCGATTCGAGGGCGAGCTGGGCCGCGCGGTGCGCGAATTCGAGGCTATGATCGCTTCTGCGGAGCGCGAGATCCTCCAAACGATCATGCACGGAGCCGTCGCCGTCGCGCGCAACAGTTTTCTCTGGCTCTCGTTTGCCGCAAAGGTTCGCGAACTCAAAGAGGGTCTCGAAGTCTTGTTGCGCCTGGTGACGGAGTCGCGCGATGCATCGCGCGCGCTCGTCGATTCTTCGCGCAGCATGCAGGATCTGGCGCAAGAACTGCACGTGCAGACCGACGCCGCCGTACGAACGCTCGGCCTCTCGGTAGGTTCGCTCGACCGCGTGCGTGACAACGTCGCGGCGGTGGGGCACGTCGTGGGCGATATGTCGTCGGCGCTCGACCATGCCGGCTCGATTCTCGCACTCGTCGACGAGATTTCCGCCGAGACCAATCTGCTCGCGCTCAACGCGGCGATCGAAGCGGCGCACGCGGGCGCAGCCGGGCTTGGCTTTTCGGTCATCGCAGGTGAGATTCGCAAACTCGCCGATTCGACCCACGTCGCGACCGACGAGGTCGGCAAGACGATCGAGCAGATCGCGAGCGCGGGAAACTCGATTCGCAGCGGCACGCAGACCTCGACCGATCTGACGCACGCCGTCGAGGAGCGCGCCGTCGCTGCGCAGCGTTCGGTCGGCGATCTCGTATCGCGGATGAACGACGCTGCCGATCGCGGTGTGAGCCTCGCCACGCTCGCGGAGCAGCAGATGCGCTCGTACGACGGGCTGATCGCCGAGGTCGGCGCGACGCTCGATACCATCGACGCGAGCGTTGCAGCCGCCACCGACGTGCGACGCATCGAGCTCGCGGAGATCGGGCAGCGCGCCTTCGCACTCGGATCGCGACGCACGCTCGGAATCTTCGCGGAGAAGATGCGCGGATGGGGATTCGAACTCGCAGCGGAGATGGACGCCGTGTTCGACGCGGCGATCGACGCGCGAAAGATCAGCCCCGCGGATTGCCGCGACACGGAGTACCAATTGATCGCGGGTGCGCGCATCGCGGATCTCGCGCGGCTCTTCGACGTCTCACGGGTGCCGCCCGAGGGCTTCGATCCGCCGAAATTCGCGACGCGCTACGACCGCGCAGTCGAAGACGGCATCGATGCGATCATCGACCGGTACGTTCCCAAGGATCCGGCGATCAAGGCGATGTTCGCGGTCGATCTCAACGGCTATTGCTTCGGTCATTATCGCGAATGCCGCCACGACTGGACCGGCAACTACGCGACCGATCTCGTCAACAATCGCATCAAGCGTTTCTTCGAGGACGCGCTCAGCCTGCGCTGTTCGCGCGTGGGTCTCGGTGCGCACTCCAACGCGATGCCGCAGCGTACGCCCTATGCGGAGTTCGTGCGGGCGGGATGCGTGCTGGAGCGCCGCTCGGGACCGCGGCCCTGGGCGATCTACACCTACGCCCGCGATACCGGTATCGTCTACAACGATCTCTCGCTTGGAATCTTCGCAAAAGAACAGCGTGTCGGCACCATACGCATTATTTACGATGCCGACACACTTTAGCTTACGCCTGCGCGGCCTTAGGCGTGAGCCGCTTTTGCTTCGGGCGCGACCGTCGGCTTCTTGACGAAGAACGGGATGACGGCTGCGATGATCAGCATGCCGGCAACCCACGGCATCGCGCCGGTGAATGAACCGGTGTGATCCTTGACCCACGCGGCGACGAGCGGGCCCACTAAGCCTGCGAAGCCCCACGCGGTCAGGATGATGCCGTAGATTTGCCCCATGTTCTTCGTACCGAAGAAGTCGGCTGTGAACGAGGGCATCACGCCGAAGCCTCCGCCGTAGCACGCGAGCACGATTGCAAATGCGATGCCGACGACCGTTGCATTGTGTAATCCGCCCAGGAAGAAAAAGATCACGACCTGGATCAGATACATCACGGTGTAGGTCATCGGCCGTCCGATGCGATCGGATACGGAACCCCAGAAGAATCGTCCGAGGCCGTTGAAGACGGCGAGCAAACCATAGAGCGGTGCGACGATTCCCGCACCCATGCCGGTGAGATCGCTGAAGATCGGCACGGCGTTGGAGATGATCAAGATACCCGCCGTTACGTTGAGGAAGAGCAGCAGCCACAGCAGATAGAGCTGCGACATGCCGAGCGCTTGCGACGCGCTATAGCTCGGTCCGCTCGCCGCGGCTGCGGCGACCGCACCCGGAACGCTGAAGCCTTCCGGCGGATTGCTGAGGAGCCACGCGCAGATGCCGCCGAAGACGATGAACACCACGCCCGACCAGACGAAGACGTTCATCACTGCATGCACTTGATCGGCGGTGAGCAGATACTGTGAAGCGTTGAACTCGGTGCCTGCTTTGATTGCGGCCGCGCGCGCCTCAGCGTACGCGCCCGAGGCCTTCGCCGCTTGCGCGAAGCTCGCGATGCGCGGAACGATTTGATTGTAGAAGAAAGCGCCGAGGCCGAAGCCCATCACCACGAGTCCGGTGCCCAGACCGCGCCGGTCCGGAAACCATTTGGTGACGACCGCAACCGGCGTAACGTACGCCATGCCGCCGCCGATGCCGCCGATCACGCCGTAGCTGATATAGAGCCACCACTGACCGAGGCTCGCCGTGCCGAGACCGGCGAGCAAAAGACCCAGACCCCACAGGATGATTCCGGTCACGGTAACGACGCGCGGGCCGACACGGTCTTGCCACCGCCCGCCGATCACCGTCCCGATGCCGAAGCAAAAGATTGCGACGGCAAATGCCCAGGTAACGACTTCATTCGACCAGTTGAACGCCGCTAGGAGCGGCCGCGTGAAGATACTCCACGAGTAGACGGTTCCTAAGCACAGCATCACGCCGATGCCGGCAACGAGAACGCCCCAGCGATTGCCCGAGGACGCCGGATTGGAAGCCATGCGCGTTTACCCCCTCATAAGCTCCATGACAATGCGGTGATAGATAGTAGTGCGAGTATTGGGTAGGTAGTTTACCCTATGGGTTGCGAGACCTGGTTGCGCTTGGCTGACCAAGTTTTGACACCAGCGCAACAAGCAACACCGTCAGCAACGCGTAACTCGCGATGATGAGCGCGAGCGCGGCATCGCCGAAGGGCCACGAGCGGCCGAGGCCTTCGCCGCTCCAGAACGTGCCGAGCGCGAGCAGCATCACTGCGACGATGGTTTTGAGCAGATTCTCCGGCACGCGCGCAAGCGGCGCGCGCAGCGCAAATGCGACCGCGGCGACGACGAGGAACGCGACGAGCGCACCGCCGCTCGACCACATAGCGAGCGCCGGCGCACTCGCCGCGAACGTGACGACGATGATCGCGACCTCGAGCCCTTCGATGAACACGCCTTGAAACGCGACCGCGAATCCGCCGGCTTGCTGCGCGCGCAATGCCGCGACCTCGCGCTCGAAGATCGCACGCTCGTCGTGCATCGCTTTCCGTCCGGCGTAACGCAGGATCGCTTTGCGCCACCACCACGCGCCGAACGCGATCAGGAAGGGACCGGCGATCAATTGAATCCAGGAGACGTCGCGTTCGATGTTTGCGGCAATGGGCGATCCGATCGCAACCAGCAGCGCGAGCGTGCAGGCCGCCGCGAGCGCGCCGCCGATTGCAGCGCGCCAACCGTGCGTGACGCCGACGGCGAAGACGATCGTCGCCGCCTCGACGAACTCGACCGCGGACGCCGCGAACGTGGTGCCCGCGAGCGCGAGCGGACTCAACGCTGCGGCGTGCGGCCCGCGACGTGCGCGAGAATGTCGTTGAGCGCGCGCGGGTCGACGGCGTCGGGGTCGCGGAAGTTCATCCGAGCGCTCGCAGCGGCGCCGTACGCGGTGCGTTTATTCCGCGCGGTTACGTCGATCTGCGGTGCGATGACGTCGTAGGGACGCAGGTCGGGCTGCAGTGCGAATGCGTCGTACATCGGCGGCGCAAGCGCGTCGTAGACGGTCATCGGGGGCATGCCGAGTAAGAGTTCGATCGTGCGCACGACGCTCGAGGTCGTGTAATGCGCGTGGTGTACCCCCGGCGCCGCGTACGGCGAGGCGAGGTAAAACGTCGTGCGCTGATCGTCGACGTGGTCCGGTCCGTTCTGCGCGTCGTCTTCGATCGAGAAGATCGCCGTGCTTGCCCAATAGCGCGAGTGCGAGACGATGTCGACGATGCGGCCGAATGCGTGATCGTTCTGCGCCACGTAGGCCTGCGGCGTCAGCTCCCCGCTCTTGGTGCCGTAGGTGTGATCGTTCGGCAGCCACAGGATCTCGAGCGCGGGAAGGTTCCCGTCGCGCGCATAGCTCTCGAACTCGCGCTTCCATGCGTCGACGCGCACCTCGTCGCTGATGTGCAGATTCCAGCTTGGATATTGCGGGTCGATCCTTCCCTTCAAGCCCGGCGCGCGCGTGAAGTATCCTTCGTGCGCGAGAAGCGGTGCGTCGACGAACTCGCCGTAATCGCGCAGGGTGACGCCGTGACGGTCTGCGTCGTCCCAGAGATATCCGGTCCCGGGCGTCGCGGCGCCGCCGTCGCCGTCTTGAAAATCGTAGGGGCCGCGCCGTCCGCCGTAGTTCGGCGGCCACGTCCGTTCGACGTAATCGTTGGCAAATGCGGCGGTCGACCAGTTGTGCCCGCTCGCGCTCACCTGCGCGTCGGTGAAGGTGCGGTCGAAGACGCCGAAGCGCATCGCGATCGCGTGCAGATTGGGAGTGACCTTCTCTCCGAACCAGACGAGCTTCGGATCGCCGTCGCCGACTGGAAGGTCGCCGAGCACTTCGTCGTACGTGCGGTTCTCCCGGATGATATAGATGACGTGCGCGATCGGCCCGCCCGCGCGTACGACGGTTTGCGCCGGCGTCGCGATCGGCACGGGCATGCCGGCGAGAACCTCGGCGGTACTGGTCGCATCGAA
This sequence comes from Candidatus Acidiferrales bacterium, assembly GCA_035507275.1. Taxonomy (GTDB): domain Bacteria; phylum Vulcanimicrobiota; class Vulcanimicrobiia; order Vulcanimicrobiales; family Vulcanimicrobiaceae; genus Aquilonibacter. The sequence goes on along the minus strand of DATJOG010000032.1, from coordinate 46,689 downwards.
CGCGCCGCGCGCAATCGCGCGCACCGATCCGCGCATCGCTGCGGCGACGTATTGCGGATCGTGGTGTCCCTCCGGATCCAGATTCGGATCGGCGCGAGAACCCTCGCCCCGTCCGTTCGAGACGTACACGTTGCGGTCGTCGACGGCTACGCCGGTCGGATACCAGCCGGCCGGCGCGCGCGCGACCACGCGGTCGCCGCGAATCTCCGCAACGGCGTTTTCGGCGCCGAGCGAGACGTAGAGCGTGCCGTCGGGAGCAAGCGCGAGCGCGTTGGGCGAAGCGCCGCGCCCCTGCGGTAAACCGACGTCTATGCGCGCCGCGATTGCGTTCGTCTTGGTGTCGAGAACGTCGACGGTGTCCGCGTCGCTGCACGCGACGTAGAGTCTGGAGCCGTCGTTCGAGAGCGCGAGCGCCGCGGGATGGAGATCGACCGCGATGGTTTGCGACGAACCGTCGGGCGCGACGCGGGTGAGCGTCGCTTCACCGCGATTGGCCACATAGACCGCGTTGGCGGCGACGGCGATCGCTGCCGGGTGCGTGCCGGTCGCGAACGTGGCCGAGACGCTCGCAAGTGCGATCAGCTCGTTTCCGAGATCGGCGGTTGCGTAAGCACTCTCGCTGTCGGCGCCGGGAGCGACCGCGCTGACGTAGGGTCCGGCGTACTGGGTCGCAACCGTACCGCCGGGAAGGCGAACGATCTCGATGCCGTCGGTCGAGCCGCCGGGTACGAGCACCCGCTGGTTGCCGTCCCAGACCGGCGCGCCGAATCCGTCCTTGAGTGCGATCGTTTGCAGCGTGTGGAGATCGCGCGTGTCGAGGATGCGCAGCATCGGCGGATTGAACCCGCCTTCGAGGACGGCGAGCTTCGTGTCGTCGGGCGAGAGCGCGAGTCCCTGGGGAAACGTGCCCGTCGTTCCAACCGGACCCGAGGGCGGTGAGAGCGACCACGCCGTCGGCAACCAAATCGCGCGGCTCCCGATCGCGCCTATGGCGCCGGCAAAAACAACAATGAGAAGAAGCAACCCGCGCCGATTCATCATCGCTCCACGACGTAGCCGAAAAGTGCTGCAAGTATCACCATAACCCAGGCGGGAACCTTTGCATACTGCATCGCTGCGAATGCCGCAAATGCGGCAGCGAAGTCGAGGGGCGAGCGAACGCTGGTTGCAAAGATCGGATTCACGAAGGCCGCGGCGAGCAAACCGACCACGCCGGCGTTGGCACCTGCGAGCGCCGCACGAAAGCGGGCGTTTGCAACCAGCTGCCGGTAGAACGGCGCGACGCCCGCGAGCAGGAAGAACGACGGCGCGAAGATCGCGATGGTTGCGACGGCGGCGCCGCGCACGCCGAGCGTCGAGCCCCACGCGCTTGCGCCGACGTACGACGCGATCGTGAAGAGCGGGCCCGGTACCGCCTGCGCGAGGGCGTAACCCTCGAGAACCGAGCGATCGCCGACGATACCCGCTCCCGCAACCTGCGTCTGCAACAGCGGCAACACGACGTGTCCCCCGCCAAAAACGAGCGCGCCGACGCGAAAGAGCGTATTGGTCAGCACCGCGAGCGGTGCGCCGCCCGATGCCCACAGTGCGAGCGCCGCGAAGCTCAGTGCGAGCATCGCGAGCGCAATGATGCCGGCCCTCTTGGAAACGTGCAGATCGAGCGTCGTCTGCGCCGGCGCCACGCTCCCGCGCAAAAGCATTCCCGCGAACGCCGCGCCGCCGATGGCCAGTGGCGTCACGAGCGGATATGGCAGGGCGAGTACGAGCGCGAGTACGGCGACTGCGAGCAGCGAACGCGCGAGATCGGGTGCGAGCGCGCTGCGCAAGGTTGCAAGCGCACCGGCGACGATCGCGACGGCGGCTAGCAAAAGGCCGTGCAGCCATCCGGCACCGGCGTTTGCGCGCGGCAGAATCAGCGCGAACATCGTCATCAGCACCGCCGAGGGCAGCGTGAAGCCGATCCAGGCGCCGACCGCGCCCGGCCATCCCGCGCGCAGCCAACCCAGCAGCATTCCGGTTTGCGAGCTGGCCGGTCCGGGCAAGAGCTGCGTGAGCGCGATGCACGCGGCAAAGGTCGAGTCGTCGATCCAACGGCGACGCTCCACGAACTCCCGGTGGAAGAACGCGAGATGCGCGACGGGCCCGCCGAACGAGATACAGCCCAGACGAAGGAAGGTCACGAAGACGTCGAGGAGCTTGCGCAGGTCCGACAGAAAGGCGGCGCCCCGTGGATCTCTCATCAACGACCGTATTCGCCGGCGGCACGTTCCGCCGCTACGACGATGCCAAGGTTGGACTGCTGACGCACGGCTTGCAATACGGTACGGGATGTTTTGAAGGCATTCGCGGCTACTGGAGCGCGCAGGACCGGGAGCTTTATCTCGTGCTCTTGCGCGAGCACTACGAACGGCTGCGGACCTCGGCGAAAATTCTGATGATGGAGGTCCCATACTCGATCGAGCAGCTCATCGAGATCACGACGGAACTGTGCTCGCTCAATCGCTTCGAGACGGATATCTATATCCGCCCGTGTATCTTCAAAGCGGCCGAAGATATCGGCGTTCGCCTGCACAACGTGCCCGACGCGTTCGCGATCGTTCCGCTGCCCTTCAGCAGCTATCTCAACAAGAACGACGGATTGAAGGTGTGCATCAGCTCGTGGCGCCGCGCCGACGACACGATGGCGCCGCCGCGGGCGAAGATCACCGGGCTCTACGTGAACTCGGCGCTGGCAAAGAGCGAAGCCGTGACCAACGGCTACGACGAAGCGATTCTGCTCTCGCACGACGGCCACGTCGCCGAGGGTTCGGCCGAGAACGTCTTCCTCGTGCGCGACGGCAAACTGCTCACGCCCGATCCTTCGCAAAACGTGCTCGAAGGCTGCACCCGCCGCGCCATCATGGAGATCGGAAGAGCACTCGGCCTCGAGACCATCGAGCGCTCGATCGACCGCGGCGAACTCTACGCGGCCGACGAAGTCTTCTTTACCGGTACCGCCGCAGGCATCGCGCACATTTCGTCGATCGACCACCGTCTGGTCGGCGATGGCGCGATGGGCCCGGTCACGCGCATGCTTTCGCAAACCTATCAGCGCGCCGTACGCAATCAAGATCCCGCCTGGCGTCACTGGCTGACGGCGGCATACGGAACGCGCGAACGCGCGGGCGTCTGAGGATTAGCGGCCGGGACTCGACGCCGCTTCGGTGTGCTGCCAGTAGTTGAGGTCGGGCGGTACGATGCCGTTGGTCGCGTCGAACGCGCCGATGCCGGCGACGGCGCGCCAGGTCGCCATGCGCTCCTCTTGCTCGAAAGCGAGCAGCGAGAGCGTACGAATGAACGTGCGGCCCATATCGAGCGAGGGAAGGTGCGTCGTCATCACCGCGATCACGTACGGCGCTTCGCCATAGACGATACCGACGTCGTTGAGCGTGTCGAAGAAGCTGCCGGTCTTGTGAGCGATCGCGATGCCTTGCGGGAGCGGCTCGGGCAGCAGCGTGTTGATTTGATCGCCCTCGAGGATCGAGATCATCTCGTTCGAGGACCAATCGTCGACCAGCTCGCGCTTGGCCATCATCGCCAGAAGGCGAACCATATCAGCCGGCGAGGACTGGAGCGCCTGCCGTACCGACCACGTATCGGTGCGCACGTAGCCGCGCAGGCGCGTATGCCGCAAGCCGAGGTCGCTCATCTCGCGATTGATGCTGTGCAGGCCGACGAGCCGGATCAGCATGTTGGTGGCCGTGTTGTCCGAGACGTCGATCATCTTGTCGAGCAGCTCGTCGACCGTGTACGTGCTTCCGTCGGGCGCGTCGCAGAGATCGCCCGAACCGTAGTCTTTGTCGCTCTCTAGGAGCGTGACGCGCCGGTCGAGACCGAAACGTCCGGCCTCGAGTTGCCGAAAGACCTCGACCATAACCGGGACCTTGATCGTCGACGCCGCGGGCATCGTCGCCGCAGCGTTATAGCCGATGTGATAGCCGGTCGAGAGGTCCATCACCTCGACGGCGGTCGATGCGGGAAAGTTGAGTACCAGGCGATGGAGATCGGCGCGCAGCGATTGCATGGGCGGGGGGACAAGCGCTGCCCGGGCGGTCGACGGCGCCCCCAGGATGAGCAACAGCACCCCGGCGACAATGGCAATGCGCGTACGAACTGCCTGCAAATCGCCCACGTTGCTGGAAGTATATCACACCGCTGCAAGCCAATGCTTTGCGTATGGAGAGAACGGGGCTCCCGCTTCGGAGACGGCCCTGGTACTGGTTGGCGATCATTGCCGTGCTTGCGCTTCTCGGCATTGCAGCGGTCTATGAAAACATGCGCACGCGCATCGCCGCGAACGACGCGCAGTTCGCCGCGATGCAGCGCTTGCGCTTGCAGCGCACGCAAGAACGCGTGGGAACCCTCGTCTCAGACTCCGAGCAATTTCTGCTCTTGGGTGCGCAGAGCGCCGCCGCCGTATCGGGCGATCTCGCGCTTGCCCGCATGCAGGTTGCTGAGATGTTCCGGGCGCGCCGGGACAAGGACGTGTTCGGGATGGGCATGTTCTTCCAACCCTACGCCTTCGACCCGCACCGGGAGTTCATCTCGGTATACGATCGAGACGGCGTCATCAACGACAAGCGCTACGACACCTTACTCTCCGACGGCGTCGTGCAAGTCATGATGGACGGGCCCGCCTACGGTCCCTCCGACGATTACACGAAGTGGCCGTGGTACCGCGCTGCAATGAAAAACCCTGAGCAGACCGTCGTCATCGGGCCGTATTACGAAGATCACGAGACGTGGGTGAGTCTCTTGCGCTCGTTCAAACTTAACGGAAAACTCGATGGCGTCTTTGCCGTCGACCTGCTCTATGCGCGCGTCAAAACGCTGCTCTCCGCGGATCTTGCGCCCGGCGACGTGCTCTGGGTTCAAGGACCGAAGGTCACCTGGCTGCTGGGAACGTCGCTGCGGCCGCCCGACCCGCAGCACGTGCGCCGCGAAGCGGTACTTCCCGGACGCACCGCGGGCGTCGTATTTCATCTTTCGTCGGACGCATCGGCGGCGATCGCGACGGACCGGCGCTTCCAAGCACTCTCGATCGGCCTCATGCTGCTGCTCGCGCTCCTCGCTACGATCGCGATGTGGCTGCTCTTGCAGCGCTGGCAGCGCGAAGAAGAGACTGCGATCCTGCAAGGCGAGCAGGTGCGCCTCGAACACGAAGTCGACGTGGCGCGCCGCGTCGAGGCGGAGCTGCGTCATATCGCCTACATCGACGGACTCACCGGGTTGCCCAACCGCGCCGCGTTCATGGATCGCGTGCGCGAGCTGATGCGGCCTTCCGGCGGTTCGCCGCCGCACGCGATCTTTTTGGTCGACCTCGATCGATTCAACATCGTCAATGAAACGATCGGCCATCCGGGCGGCGACGAGTTGCTGCGTGCCCTCGCCGTGCGCTTCTCGTCGGCCTTTCCCGTCGTCGACGTCGCGCGGCTGGGCGGTGACGAGTTCGCGGTCGTCGCTCCCTTCGGCGAACAGACATCCAAGACGATCGCCGAGCTGATCGCCGAGCCGGTCGTGGTTGCGGGGCAGATATTCCGCATGAACGCGTCGATGGGCATCGTACTCATCGACGGATCGTACGAGCGTCCCGAAGATCTCTTGCGCGACGCCGACATCGCGATGTATGAAGCAAAAGGCCGCGGCCGCGCGCGATCCGCGACGTTCGACACGACGATGCGCACGCGCGTCGCGCGCGAATCGGAGCTCGAGGCGGATCTGCGCCGTGCAATCGAACGCAGCGAGTTCACGGTTCACTACCAGCCGCTGATCCGGATCGAGACGGGAGAGGTAGCCGGCTTCGAGGCGCTGGTGCGCTGGCAGCGCGCGGGCGAGACCACGATCTCGGCGGGCGAGTTCATCCCGTTTGCGGAAGCGCGCGGGCTCATCTCGGCGATCGACGCGAACATGCTGCGGACGGTCTGTTCGCACGCATCGCTGATCGATTCGCTTTTCCCCGGCGCGCAGATCTCCGCGAATATCTCCGTCGTCGAGCTTGCGTCGCGCGATCTGGCCGATTCGATCGAGCGGCTCCTGCGCGACCACTCGATCGCGGCGGATCGCCTCAAACTCGAGATCACCGAGACAGCGATGATGCTTCACGCCGACGCGGTCGCGCACACGATCGAACGGCTGCGCGAGATCGGTATCGCGCTCGTCCTAGACGATTTCGGAACCGGTTATTCCTCGCTTGCCTATCTCAAACGGTTGTCGATTTCGGGATTGAAAATCGATCGAACCTTCGTCGAAAACATCGACCGCGACGAGCGCGCGCTCGAGGTCGTTCGGAGCATCGTTGCGATCGCGACGTCGTTCGGTCTGGACACGACCGCCGAAGGCGTGGAAGGCCGGGCGCAGCTCGAGATCCTGGCGCGCCTCGGCGTGACCTTCGCGCAGGGTCACCTGTTCTCGGAAGCGCTGCCGATCGGGTCGCTCAGCGCATTTAGAACGGAACACCGTCCGCAGCAGGCGCGCGTACTTTTCCGGTGACGCCGGCGAGCGCGACCAGCGCCGCGACGTAGGGCAATGCTTGCATCGCGTTTGCGGGCAGCCACGCAATCTGCCCTTGCAAGACGAATTGCAGTGCTTCGAAGAATCCAAAGACGACGCAAGCCGCCGTCGCGCCGAGCGGATTCCAACGGCCGAAGATCACTGCGGCGAGTGCGATGAAGCCGCGCCCGGCGGTCATCCCGTCGGAGTAGAGATTCAGCTCGCCGATCGAGAGAAATGCGCCGCCCAGACCGGCGAATGCGCCGCTGAGTACGACAGCGTAGACGCGTAACGCGAGCGGATCGAGTCCGGCCGAAACGACCGCGCTCGGATTCTCACCGCTGGCGCGAATACGAAGCCCCCACGGCGTTCGGTAGAGCACCCACTGCAGCGCGGCCGCGAGCGCGAAGGCGGCGCCGATGAGCAGCCAATACGCGCTGCCGAGATTCTGAACTTGCGGGCTTGCGCCGGGCTGATCGAAGATGACCACGAGGCCGTACGCGGCGCCGCCCGCGCAGATCAAGTTGATGCCCGTGCCCGCCACGATTTGATCGACTTTGTAGCGCGTCGCGGCCACGGCGAGCACGTAGCCGACGGCCGCGCCCGCCGCGATGCCGGCGAGCAGTCCGAGGGCCGGGCTGTGCGTCGCATACGCGCACGTCACGGCGACGAAGGCGCCCGCTGCCATCATACCTTCGAGACCGATGTTGATGACGCCCGAGCGCTCGGAGATCACGCCGCCGAGCGCGGCGTAGATGATCGGCGTCGACTTGATCAGCGTGAGTGCGACGAGCGTCGCGATCAGTCCGCTCATACCGGCCCTCCTTCGACTCGCGTTGCAACGTAGCGGCGCGCGGCGAGCACGAGAATGATCAAGCCTTCGATCACGTGGATTGCGTCCTTGGGAACTTGCGCGCTCGCCTGCATGGCGAGTCCGCCCGACTCGAGCATACCGAAGCCGAACGCCGCCAGACAGATCCAGAGCGGCTGCAGATCTCCGACGAGCGCCACCGCGATCGCGGTGAATCCGTAACCGGGCGAGAGCTGCGTGTTGAAGCGATGCAGCTCGCCCGTGACGATCGTTGCTCCGCCCAAACCGGCGATCGCTCCCGAAAGCGTCAACGCGATCCAGGTGAGACGTGCGATGTTGATGCCGCTGCGGCGCGCGGCCTCGGGAGCTTCACCGCTTGCGCGCAGATCGTAACCGAAGACCGTGCGCGCGAGCACCCACTGCAGAAAGAGCGCGAGCGCGAGCGCGACGAGCAGCGCGATCGAAAGACGCGTACCGGGCAGCAGGGTGGGCAGCCAATATTTCGGTTCGAGCCAGGCGGTCTCCGCGCCGGCCGCAAGCGGTCCCTTGAGCGGGCCGCTCACGAGCTCGAGCGCGACGTAGGCAGCGACGAAGTTGAGCATGAGCGTCGCGATGATCTCATTCGCGCCGAAGCGCGCTTTCATCCATCCTGCGATTGCACCCCAAGCGCCGCCGCCGATGAAACCGGCGAGCAGCATCAGCGTGATGCCGAGCGGGCCCGGCAGCGTCAAAACGTTGCCGAGCGCACCGGCGCAGAGTCCGCCGACCAGCAGTTGGCCTTCCGCGCCGATGTTGAAGAGGCCGGCGCGAAATGCAAGAGCGATACCGAGCGCGGGAAAGAGCAGCGCCGTCGCCGCGACGAGCGTTTCGCCGATTTCATTGCGCCCGCCGAGCGCGCCGACCAAGAGTGCGGTGAAGCCGTCGACCGGACTCGTGCCGGCGACGATCATCGCAAGCGACATCAGCACGACGAGCAGCACGATCGCACCCAACGGTCCCGCGAACCAGCGCGAGAGCCGCGTCACGAGGAGCCCGCCATCAAGCGGCCGATCGTCGCGCGATCGAACGCCTCGCGGTCGAACGCGCCGAGCACCGCGCCGCGATACATCACGATCACGTGGTCGGCCAGCGCCAGAATCTCATCGAGTTCGAAGGAGATGAGCACGACCGCTGCGCCGCGATTGCGTGCTTCAACCAAGCGCGACTGCAGAAGCGAGGCAGCACCGACGTCGACGCCGCGCGTGGGATTGTACGCGATGATGAGATCGGGCTCGTCGATCAGCGCGCGGCCGGCGACGAGCTTCTGCTGGTTGCCGCCCGAGAGCGTCTTCACCGCAATGTCGACGCTAGCGGCACGAATATCGAAACCATCGCGGATCGCGAGCGTCTCTTGGCGCGCGCGCGCGCGATCGAGTTCGAAACCGCGCCGCGCCGCTTTGCGGTGCTGGCGGCCGAGCAGCGTATTCTCGACCAGCGACCAATTCATCACCAACCCTTCACGCTGACGGTCCTGGGGAATGACGCCGAGCGTCCCGTGGAAGGCGATGGTGCCGGTGTACTCGATCAAACCGGCGAGCGCGTCGGCGAGCGTCGACTGCCCGTTGCCTTCGACCCCGGCGATACCGGCGATCTCGCCGCCCCGTAGGTCGAGAAAAAAATCATTCAGGCGCGTCGCTCCGCTCCCCGCGCTCAGATCTTTGACGTGCAGACACGGCGTTTTCTCCGTCGCGGCGCGCGCGGCGACGGGCGGCACCTCGCCGCCGACCATCGCGCGCGCGATCGCGTCGACGTTCGTTTCTGCGGTGAGGACGCGCTCGACGACTCTGCCGTGACGCATCACCGTCGCGCGCGTCGCGTAGGCGATGACCTCCTGCAGTTTGTGTGTAACGATCATGATCGCGGTGCCGCGCGCCGCGAGCTGCGTCACCGTCGCAAAAAAGCTTTCGATCTCGGCTGGTGCGAGCGCCGCGGTCGGCTCGTCGAGCAGCAGAACGGTCGGCTCTCTATCGAGCTCGCGCAACAGCTCGACGCGCTGCTGCACGCCGATCGGCAGCGTCTCGACGAATGCGTCGGGGTCGATCTCCAGACCGTCACGGCGCGCGATCGCAAGGACGCGTTCGCGCGCGGCCGCCTCGTCGATGCGCCAGCCGCGCCGCGGCTCGCGTCCGAGCAGCACGTTTTGCCACACGCGCAAGCGCCCGATCAGTTCGAAGTGCTGGTGCACGAGTCCGACCGTACCACCGGGCGGTGTGACGACGCTGCCTGCATCGGGCTGCAGTTCCCCGAAGGCGATGGCGGAGAGCGTCGACTTTCCCGCCCCGTTTTCACCGACCAGCGCGTGAATCTCACCCGGATAGAGATCCAGATCGACGTCGTCGACCGCGACGACGCCGGGAAAGCTCTTGCGCACGTTACGCAGCGAGAGCGCGGGGTTCATAGCGGCACCGGTTTAAAGGCTGCCAATGCCTCGCGCGTGTCGGGCGGCGTGATTTTGCCGCTGACGATGGCTGCCTCGATCTCGCGCAAGCGCGCGAGATTCGCGGCGCCGATCGCGGCCTTCGTGTAGCGGAAATCGGTCAAGCCGATCGCGCCGTCGCGCAGGCCGAAGACGACGTGTCCGTGCATCGGATGACCGTGTTCGAGCGCCGCCGCTACGGTGTAAACCGCGACGTCGACCTTCTTGACCATCGAGGTAAGGACTTTGCCGGGCACGAGCGCGTCCTGATCGGAGTCGACGCCGATCATGTAGCAGCCTTCGCGTGATTTCACGGCGTCTGCGGTCCCGAGTCCAGCTTTGCCCGCCGCCGCGAAGACGATGTCCGCGCCGCCGTTGTAGAGTATGTCGGAGAGCTCTTGTCCGGCCGCAACGTCGTCGAAGTTGCCGACGTACTTTACGTCGACCTTGATGCCGGGATCGACTTCACGCGCGCCCGCCGTGTAGCCGGCTTCGAATTTGCGCAGCAGCGGAATATCTTGACCGCCCAGAAAGGCGATGTGGTGCGTCTTACTCACCATCGCTGCGAGCGCACCGGCGAGAAACGAGCCGTCTTGCTCGCGAAAGGTGATCGAGACGACGTTGGGGTCGTCGACCACGGCGTCGATGATCGCGTACTGCTGGGTGGGATTCTGCTTTGCAACCGAATCGAGATCGAGTCCCATGAGAAACCCGATCGCGTAGATCATGTTGAAGTGCAGATTGGTGAGTGCGATGAGGTTGGGCTGGTAGTCGGCCGCCGAGCGCGATTGCAAGACCTGCACGTACGCGCCGAGCTGCGATTTCGCGCGCAGCAATCCGCGGTATGCCGAGTCGTTGAACGAGCGGTCGCCGAGTCCGCCGACGTCGGTCACCATCCCGAGCGCGAGCTGCCCCGGCGCCGGCCCGTGGTGGCGGCCGCACCCGGCCAACGCGAACGCGCAGGCCGCGATGCATGCGGCGGCAGCCCAGGATTTCATCGCGCCTAACGTACGACTCGGGGAGGCCGAAGCCTCCGTACCGAAGCGCCGAGGTATGTCAGCCAGCGTCAGTCACAGCCGCACCGCGCGCGTTGATATCATCGGCGTCCCGATGGATTTGGGCGCGAGCCGCCGCGGCGTCGATATGGGTCCCTCGGCGATTCGTTACGCGCGGCTGCACGAGCGGTTGCGCGAACTCGGTATCGGCGAGGTGCTCGATCACGGAAACGTCCCGGTACCGATTCGCGAAGCCATCGAAGCAAGCGACACGTCGGCGAAATATCTCGACGTGATCGAGCGCGTGTGTGCGGAGCTGGCGCGGGTAGTGGAGGAAAGCGTGCGCAGCGGCGGATTGCCGATCGTGCTCGGCGGCGATCACTCGATTGCGATGGGAACGCTCGCGGGGCTGATGCGAGCGCGATCCGCGCCGCCGGGACTCGTGTGGGTCGACGCGCACTCCGACATCAACAATCCGGAGAGCTCACCAAGCGGTAACGTGCACGGCATGCCGCTCTGGTTCGCACTGCGCAACGGCTACGCGCTGCCCGAGTCGACCGTCCAAATCGGCTTGCGCGACGTCGACGAAGTCGAAAAGCGGCTGCTGCGCGCCTCCGGCGTCAAAGCGTTCTCGATGACCGACGTCGACAAGCACGGCATACCATGGGTGATGCAGCAGGCGCTCGCGATTGCCGGCGCGGGCGGACGCCCGATCCACGTCTCGTTCGATATGGATGCGATCGATCCGAGCGAAGCGCCGGGCACCGGAACGCCGGTGAAGGGCGGGTTGAGTTTTCGCGAAGCGCATCTCGCCATGGAGATGCTGTACGAGTCGGGGCAACTCCAATCGATCGAGATGGTCGAGATCAACCCGATTCTCGACACGCGCAACCAAACGGCAGCGCTTGCCGTCGGACTGATTTGCTCGGCGCTCGGGAAGTCGATTCTCTAGACGCGTCGGCCGGCATTCGCGCGCTGAGCGAAGCGATCGCGATGCGCGCACCGGCGATTTTTTGCATCCACGACGTTGGCGAAGGCGACGCGCTCGTGCTCGCCACGCGCTTCGATCGCGGCTATGCGTACCGCGGCGGTCAGGCGCTCTTCTGGGACGCGAGCTTCGCCGCGAGCGAGGTGCTCGATCGTTATCTTCCCGCGACACCCCTGCGTCCATTCATTCGGCGCGGGTTGCTGCAGGTAAATGGAATGTTCAACGGCCGGTACGTCGCGCTGATCGCAACCGAATTCGATGCGGAACGCGCGGCGCGCGTTCGCGAGGTGCGCTTTGCGCGGACGGTTTTGCGCAGCATCGACGGTGACGCGATCCTTTTCGTCAAAGGTCTTGCGCCCAAGGGCACCGGCTTTCGCGATTTGGGTTTTTCGAAGATCGCGGGCGAGGAGCAGCGCGCGATCTACAGACGAATGACGGCTTGACCCTCGCAGCTCATGCCGCCGCCGCAGACGGCGGGATCCCACGACGCCGCAGCGAGGAGCGAGCGGATTTGACGCTCGACGCTATCGTCGAGCGGCGGCGCGAACGCTACGTTTTGCGTGCGCCCGTTGGCGTCGACCGTCACGGTGAGGGTGACGTGCACGCCGAGCGCGAGCAGCGCTTTGCGCACCGAGGGATCGAGGACCGGCACCGGCTCTTCCGCGCCGAGCGGCATGTAGCCGCCCACGACTTGACGCCCGGGCGCTGCGCTCGGTGCAGCCAGCGGCGTCGAGCTCGCGGCGGCGACCGGCGCGACGCCGTTTGCAACCGTGACGCCGCCCGGCTCGGCGGTTCCGGCAATCGGAGCGTGCTGTCGCTGCGCCGGTGCGTGCGAGGTCGCCTTGGCGATCGAGCGCGCCGCCGCGGCGGGCGCATGCGCGAGCGCGACCCGCGGTGCGGCCCCGCGGACCGGCGCGATCGCCGGCCGCTCGCGATGCGGACGCGGCGTTTGGATGTGGATCGGCGCGACGTGCACGAACGAGAGCAATTCGACGTTTTGCGCGCCCTCGAGGTGCGCCAGCGGCGGAATGAATGCAAGCAGCACGCAGTGAAGCGCTAGCGACGCTAGCAGTGCGCGGATCAGGAAACGGTTGCGTGCGACGGTGCCCATGCTCACCATGCGAATAAAGACCTTCGCTGACGCAACGTGCGGCACCGCCCGCCCGTGACCGGGAGGGAGCATTTACCCGCGGCGTGACCGGTGTCCCGTCGATGACCGATGGCGACGTGAAGATTGCCGACGACGACGCGATCATCGCCTATCTGCGAAAAACGTACGGGCGCCTAGCTCGCAAGTGCGCCGGAGGCGACGAGTGCTGCGCTCACGACGCCGCCGCAGAGCGTTGCCGCGAGATTTACGACGTCGTTGTCGAGCCAGGCCGCGCCGCGGCGCGGGATCGTCGGTGTGCCGCAGTGGTGCGGATTCGTCTCACACTCGCGCGCGCACGAAGGGCAGTAACGCAGCGACTGGAGCGTTGCGCCCAGAAGTGAATCGAGCAGCGAGCCTGCGACGCCGCCGATCGCGACCGCAAGAAACGGCGCAAGCGCAAGCTGCCACGCTACGTACGCGACGAGTGCGGCGCCGGCGATCTGCGCGGCCGAACCCTGCCAGGTGACGCCGCCGGAGAGTCCAGGCTCCAGCGGCCGCAACGTGAGAATCGAGCGCGGCGCACCGCGCGCGAGCGTGCCGATCTCGGTCGCCCACGTATCGGCCGACGCCGCTGCGTAGGCGCCCGCGAACGCCGCGAGCATCGGCGCGCCGAAACGAAGCGAGAGCAGTATCGCGGCAGTCGCAACGCCGCCGTTTGCGAGCACTTGCATCGCGTCGCGCGCGCCCTGTTTGCCGATGTCGACCAGCGTGCGCTTGCGTTCGCGGCCGACGCGCGAGAGCAGCGTCGAAGGAATGAAGAAAGCAAAGAGCACCAGCGCGCCCTGCCAGTGCCCAGCCCAAATCGTCGCGATGCCGACGACGGCGGCAGCAACGAGGCCGCCGCGCGAAAGTCCGATCACGACAGGAGTGCGAGATGCGCTTCCAGCGCGTCGAGCAGTCCGTCGGTGGTAAAGACATCGGCGACGACGTCAACGTGCAGGCCGAGCTCCTCGGCGGCGGCGGCTGTGACCGGCCCGATGCACGCGACCGTCTTTCCGCGTGCTGCTTCGATCGCGGCATGGGAACCGCCCAGCAGCTCGGCGTAGCCGCGAATCGTGCTCGCACTCGTGAAGGTGAGCACGTCGGCACGCGCGACCTTCTGCGCGAACTGCGGATCGACGTCGAAGATCGTTTTATATGCGGCGACGGCATGCGCCCTGCGCCCGGCGTCCTCGAGCATCTGCGGCAAGACGTCGCGCGCTTCTTGCGCGCGATAGACCAGGATGCGATCGCCCTCGCGCGTCGCCTCGATCAAGGCGCGTGCTATCTCCTCGCTGATGAAGGCGGCAGGAACGAGGTCGGGACGAAGGCCGTACGCGCGCAAGCGCTCCGCGGTCTTCGCGCCGATCGCGGCAATCTTCGTCGCGCCGATATAGCGAGCGTCGGCGTCGAGGGCGCTGAGCCGGTCGAAGAACGCGTCGACGCCGTTTTGCGACGTGAAAACAACCCACCGGTACGAAGCGAGATCGTCGATGGCGCGATGCGCGGCCGCCGTGTCGTCGGGCGCGACGATCGCAATCGTCGAAGCGAGGATGGGTTCGACACCGCGCGCGTAGAGCGCGCGCGCAAAACTGCGTGCCTCCCGTGCCGGACGCGTGATGAGTACGCGTTTGCCGAAGAGCGGCGCGTTGTCGTACCAGCGAAGGCCCTCGCGCAGCACGACCACGCCGCCGACGACGACGACCGCAGGTGAGCCGATTCCTTCGCGTTGCACTGCGGCTGCGAGCGTAGCCAGCGTCGCGGTCACGGTGCGCTGTGTCGGACGCGTGCCGTCGGCGATCGCCGCAGCCGGCGTATCCGCGCTCAGTCCGTTCGCGATCAGCCGTTCGCAGATCGCGGCCAGATTGCCCATCGCCATAAGAAGAACGAGCGTGCGATGTGGGTCCGCGAGCTTGCTCCAGTCGATTCCGCTCTCCGCTTTGGCCGGATCTTCGTGCCCGGTCGCAATCGTCAGCACCGGGTTGACGTCGCGATGCGTGACCGGGATGCCCGCGTATGCGGGCGCGGCGAGCGCCGAACTTATGCCGGGCACGATTTCGAAGTCGACGCCTGCCGCACGCAGCGCCTGCGCTTCCTCGCCGCCGCGTCCGAAGACGAAGGGATCGCCGCCTTTGAGACGCACGACGCGCTTGCCCTCGCGAGCCTTCGCGATCGCAAGCGCTTCGATCTCGTCCTGCGGCATCGCGTGGTTGCCGCCGCGTTTTCCGACGTAGATGCACTCGCACGCGGCCGGCGCGAGCGCCACCACCGGTTCGCTCGCGAGCGCGTCGTAGAGAAGAACGTCGGCGTCGGCGATTGCCTGTGCGGCGCGGAGTGTCAGCAGCCCTGGGTCGCCCGGTCCCGCACCAACCAGCGCGACCTTGCCGCTATTCATCCGTGTCGGAGACGAGAATCGGCGGTAAGAGCTCCGCCATCCGTTCGGCAAGATTCAATTCAAAGAGTTCGTCGAGCATGCGCGCCTGCGTGATCGCCTCGGCGTGATTTTGGGTCGCCTTTTCTCGAATCTTCACGACGACCGAGTGCAAAAACTTCGAGACGATCGTCATCGACATTCCTGTCACGAGCAGCTTCTCGCGTTCGCTCAGCTCGGGGCAGCGCGCGAACAAGCGTGAAAGCTCAGCCATGCGGATCGACTCGGCCTTCTGCGTGATCGAGGCGATGACCGGTGCGGCAACACGCGCTTGATACCACGCGCCGAAGCGCCCGATGAATTCCTCGATGATCTCCTCGACCTGCGGAATCGCTTCGCGGCGCACGTCGAGCTTCTCGTCGACGACGCTCTTGAGTCCGTCGATATCGACCAGCGTCACGTTCGGGATCTCGCGTGCGGTGGGATCCGCGTCGCGCGGCACCGCGATATCGATGATGAAGAGCGGGCGTCCGGGACGGCGCGACATGGCGCGTTCGACGTGATCGCGCGTCACGACGAAGTGCGATGCGCCCGTCGAGGTGACGACGATATCGGCTGCGGCAAGCGCTTCGACGAGCCCGGGCATTTCGACGGCTTCGCCGAATCCCACCTCGGCGATGAGCTCCTGCGCGCGCGAGATCGTCCGGTTCGTGACGATCAGATGTTGCGCGCCCTCGTCGCGCAGACGGCGAACCGCTGTGCGTCCCATCTTGCCCGCGCCGATGACGACGACCGATTTTCCGTCGAGCGCGCCGAGCCGCGCTTTCGCCGCATCGATGGCCGCGGTCGCAATGGAGGAGGATTCGTCGCCGATGCGCGTCTGCGAGCGCGCGTGCTTGCCGGCGTTGAGTGCTTCGCGGAAGAGACGGTGCAGCGTCTTGCCAAGCGACTTCGCGTGCTGCGCCTGCACGTATGCGTCTTTGACTTGACCGAGAATCTCCGCTTCGCCGATCAGCATCGAATCGAGTCCGGTCGAAACGCGAAAGAGATGCTCGATTGCTTGCCGGCCGAGCAGCGTGTAGAGATATGAATCGAGGTCGTAGCGCTCCCGCGCCATACCATGACCGAAGTTACCGAGAAAGGCCCGCAGCTGCGCAACGCCGCTCTCGTAATCGTCGAGCTCTGCGTAGATCTCGAGCCGCCCGCACGTCTGCAGCATCGCCGATTCTTTGATCGAAGGGTAGTCCCGCAGCGCAGTAAGCGCCTCGACGACACGTGAGGGCGGAAACGCGTGGCGCTCGCGCACTTCGACCGGCGCGGTGTGATGCGAAAGACCAAGGCAGACGAGGGGCATGGTTACGAGCCTACTTTCATGAGACCGCGGCGCGCACCTCCGCCAGACTTTGGTCGGCGGCGGCTAGGGTGCGTTCGATATCGCGCGTGGTGTGCGCGCTCGAGACGAAGCCCGCTTCGAATTGCGAGGGCGCAAGGTAAATCCCGCGATCGAGCATCGCGTGAAAATATTTCGCATAGAGCGCAACGTCGGATTTCATCGCGCTTTCCAAATCGGTCACCGGATCCGCATTGAAGAAGTAACCGAACATCGAACCCGCGTACGCCGTCTGATGCGCAATGCCGTGTTTCGAGAAGATTTCGTGCAAGCCGTCCACCAGCAGCCGCGCGAGCACTTCGAGCCGCTCGTATAACGTAACGTCGTCGCGCACGAGCTTGAGGGTGGCGATGCCGGCGGCCATCGCGAGTGGATTTCCGGAGAGCGTGCCCGCGTGAAAGACGGGTCCCTCGGGTGTCAGATACGCCATGATCTCTTCGCGCCCGCCGAACGCGCCAACCGGGAGGCCGCCGCCGATCACCTTGCCGAGCGTCGTGAGATCGGGAAGAATGCCGGTGCGCTCCTGCACGCCGCCGCGCGCCACGCGAAAGCCGGTCATCACCTCGTCGAAAATCAACACTGCCTTGTGCTGCGTGCACAGCTCGCGCACGCGTTCGAGGTAACCGGGCTGCGGCAAGACGAGGCCCATGTTGCCGACGTAGGGTTCGACGATCACGCCCGCGATGTGCCCGGCGTGTTCGTCGAACGCGCGCGCGAGCGTGTCCGGGTCGTTGTATGGGACGACGACCGTATCGGCAGCCGTGCTCTTGGGGACGCCCGGCGAGTTGGGTACGCCCAGCGTGAGCGCGCTCGAGCCGGCCGAGATGAGAAAAGCGTCGGCGGCTCCGTGATAGCAGCCCGCGAACTTTACGATCTTTTCGCGCCGCGTGTAGCCGCGCGCGAGGCGTATCGCGTTCATGGTCGCTTCGGTGCCGCTCGACGTGAAACGCACGCGCTCGACACTGGGGACCATCGCCACGATCAACTCGGCGAGTTCGCTCTCCGCTTCGGTCGGTGTGCCGAAGGAACTTCCGCGCGCAGCCGCCGCTTGGATCGCCTTCACGACCGCGGGATGCGCGTGCCCGAGAATGAGCGGTCCCCACGATAGCACGTAGTCGATGAACTCGTGGCCGTCGATATCGGCGATCGTCGCGCCGGCGCCGCTCTTCATGAAAACCGGCGTGCCGCCGACGGCTTTGAACGCGCGGACCGATGAGTTGACGCCGCCCGCAATGACGTTTTTGGCGCGCGTGAATGCAGAGATGGAGCGCTCGAAGTTCACACGGTCTCCTGCAAGTGCGTCAGATCCTCCGACGTGTTGATGTTGGCAAAGAATTTTGCGTCGAGCGGAACGCGGCGCACGCGCAGCCGGGCGAGCAGCGCGTGCATCGAGCGATCCCCGCCGTGCAGACATTCCCATGCTTCGCGCAGCAGCGCCGCGCGGTCGTAGAGCGCGGCGAGTGGTTCGAGCCGGCCCTCGTGTTCGGGCACGACGGCTTGGTCGCCCGTGCGCCACGCGGAGCGCAGCGCTTCGACGACGCCTGGAACGACGAGCGGCGCGTCGCCGGCGATAGCAAAGATCCACGGCGCCTGCGTCTCGTAGGCTGCCGAAAGCAAACCGCCCAGCGGTCCGTGGTCGGGCCAGCGATCGATGACGATCGGGCAATCGAGCTCGGCGTCGAGCGCGACCGAGAAGGTGTCGCGTGCGGCGATCAGCGTCGGCGCGATGTCGCGCACGTGATGGTAGACGTGCGCGAGCAGCGGCTCGCCCGCGAAGCGTGCCTCGAGCTTGCCGGGAAAGCGCGTCGCGCGGCCGCCCGCGAGAATCACGATCGCGAGGTCCTTCGAGGGCTGCTTCCCCCGCGCCTCAGGATGACGCTCGCCGTGCATATTCTTTTGCGAAGTAGGTGATGATGATATCGGCGCCGGCCCGGACGAAGGAGACGAGCAGTTCGTCGATCGAGCGGTCGCGCTCCAGCCAGCCGCGTTCGATTGCGGCCATCAGCATCGAGAACTCGCCGCTCACGTTGTACACGGCGATCGGAACGTCGAACGCGTCGCGTGCCATGCGCACCACGTCGAGGTATGCAAGCGCGGGCTTGATCATGACCACGTCGGCGCCCTCTTCGATGTCGAGCGCGATCTCCCGCATCGCCTCCCGTGCGTTGGGCGGGTCCATCTGATAGCTGCGGCGATCGCCGAACTGCGGCGCCGAACCGGCCGCTTCGCGAAACGGGCCGTAGAATGCGGAGGCATACTTCGCGCTGTACGCCATGATCGCAACGCCGTCGAATCCGTGCGCATCGAGCGAGCTGCGCAGAGCTTCGACGCGTCCGTCCATCATGTCGGAGGGTGCGACGACGTCGGCGCCCGCTTGCGCGTACGTGATAGCGGTGCGCACGAGCAGCTCCACTGTTTCGTCGTTGTCGATCTCGCCGCGCTCGTCGACGATGCCGCAGTGTCCGTGGTCGGTGTACTCGCAGTTGCAAAGATCGGCGATCACGTACATTTCCGGAATCGCCTGCTTGATCGCGGCGATCGCGCGCTGGACGATTCCGTTCGGATCGTAGTTACTCGACGCGACCGCGTCTTTGCGATCGGGAATTCCGAAGAGCAGTACGCTGCGCAGGCCGAGCGAAAATAATTCGCGCGCCTCGGCGACGGCTTGCTCGAGCGTGAGGCGGCTGATGCCCGGCATCGAGGAGATCGGTCCCGCATCGCTCGCACGGGCGGCGACGAACATCGGCATGACCAGCGCCTCGACACGCACGGCGTGTTCGCGGACGAGCGAGCGAACCACCGGCGTACGGCGCAAGCGGCGCGGACGGATGTTCACGGTTGCTCCAACCGTTGCGCCACCGCCGCGACGAAGGCTTCGATCGAGGCTTCCGGCGAGACGATGTCGGGGGCGAAGCCTGCCGCGCTCGCCGCCTCGCCGGAGCGTGGCCCCATCGCGGCGACCAACGGCCGAACGCCGGCCTCGCGTAAGCGGTCGAGATAGGGTCCTGCGGCAGCAACGGAGCCGCTGGACGGAAAGAGCAGCATGTGCGGGATCACGTTCATCTCGTCCAAACCGCTTTCGCCCTCGCGAAGTTCCAGCACTTCGACCCCACGCCCGCGCAGCGCATCGGCGATCCGGCTCGGGCGATCTTGCGTACGCGGGAGCATCACGCGCGGCTGCGCCGTCCGGTCGCGCGCGGCGACGAGTATCCCCCCGAGACGCTCGCCGGCGCCGCGTGCGGCCTCGAGCGAGTAGACCGCGTCGGTGAGCCGTTCGCGCAACATCGCGCCGCTCGCGGTCGCGAAAGCCGCGTCGATCGCGATCGTGTCGCCGTGCAAGCGCGCGTACACACCGAGCGGCGCGCTGCAGCCGGCGTGCAGCGTGCGCAGGACGGCGCGTTCCGCCTCGATGCACCACTGCGTCGCTTTGTCGTTGATCGCCGCAAACAGTTGCGCGGCAAGCGCGTCGTTCGAGGCGAGGGTCTCGACGGCGAGCGCGCCTTGCCCGACGGCCGGTACGACGACCGTCGGATCGAACGCCTCGGTGTAGGTCGCGCGTATGCCCAAGCGCTTGAGACCGGCCATGGCGAGCACGATCGCGTCGTACTGCCCCTCGCGAAGTTTGCGCAAGCGCGTGTCGACGTTGCCGCGAAGATTCTCGTAACGAAGGTCGGGACGCAGCGCGCGCAGCTGCGCGCGGCGGCGCTCGCTCGACGTGCCGACGACGCAACCCGGCGGCAACGCGTCGAAGCTCGCGTAGCGCTCGCTGCAAAACGCGTCGCGCGGATCTTCGCGAAGCGATATCGCGGCGATCCGCATGCCCGGAGCGAGCACGCCGGGCAGGTCTTTGCACGAATGTACGGCGTAATCGGCGCTTCCGCCGGCTAGGGCCATTTCGAGCTCCTTCACCCAGACGTTGACGCTGCCGATCTCGTTGATCGGACGTTCGCTTTCGCGATCGCCGGTCGTCGTGACGCTGAGGATGGTGGTTGCGATCCCGCGCTGCGCGAGCGCGGAAGCGACGATGCGCGTCTGCGTCATCGCGAGCGCGCTCGCGCGCGACGCGCAGGTTACGACGACGGGCTGCATCGCCGCTAGTTCGTCGACGGGGCGATCGGCGAGTTCGCGCATGACGTCGGTGCGTTGCGTGACGTCGAGCGCGTCGCGCAGATACGCGCGTATTTGCGCGAGGGTGCGCGCGGCGCGATCGTATTCGGGGCCAAAGCGTTCGCGCAGTTCGCGCGCGATTCGCCGCGCGAAGGCCGGCGAGCTGTCTCCGGAGTCGACCGTGAAGGTGAGCTCGCCGATGCGAACCGTCGCCTGCATCGTGAAGTCACCGCGCTCGCCGTCGGAAGCATCGCACGCCAGCACGCGTGCGGCGCGCGCGTCCGACACGACCTGCGCGTTGACCTGCGGGCTGTCGGTTGCGGCGATGACGAGGTCTACGCCGTCGAGATCGCCGCGTTGATAGGGACGCTCGAGCACGATTGAACCGGTGCCGTCGAGCAGCGCGCGCAGGCGCGCATCGATCGAAGGCGCAACGACGCTCAACGCGATGCCCGCCTCGAGCAGCGCTTCTGCTTTACGGACGGCGACGTTTCCGCCGCCGACGATGAGCGCGCGGCGGCCGTCGGCGCGCAGGGCTATCGGCAGCATGGATGAGGAAAAGAGTTCCGCATCGGGGCGCCAAACACCGTCCATCCATATGGAGAGACCGGCTCGTGCGGCTTTTGTCGGCGCACTCATCGCGGCGCTGATCACGCTGCCAGGACTCGGAGTCGGCACCCTGTGGGACAACAGCGAAACCGCCTACGGCGAGGTGGCGCGCGAGATCCTGCTCACGCATGACTGGATCGTCATGCATCTCAACGGGCAGCCGTGGTTCGTGCAGCCGCCGCTCTACTTCTGGATAGGCGCGCTCTTCGCGAAGGCGTTCGGCATCACGTCCTTCGCGCTGCGTCTGCCCTCGGCAATCGCGACGATTCTCATCGGCGCGATGACGGGCTACGCGGTCGCGCGTCAAGCGGGCACGCGTGCCGGCATCTACGCGAGCGCGATCCTTTCGAGTTGCTTGATGCAAGCGATCATCGGACGGCTCGCGATCATGGACGCGCTGCTCGATATGGCCGTCGCGCTCAGCGTCTTTTGGTGGTTTCGTTCGCTCGAGTCGGGACGCGATCGTTATTTCATCTATGGATGGATCGCGGCAGCCTTCGGGTTTCTGGCCAAAGGTCTGGTCGCACCGGTGATGGCGTTGCTCGTGATCGTGCCGTACGCCCTGTGGAACGGCCGGCACGAGGATCAGCGTCTGCCCTCGTGGCGAGCGTGGTGCGCGGGGTTGCTCGCGTTCGCGGCGGTCGCGGCGCCGTGGATGATCGCGATCGGGTCCATCGCAGGCGACCATGCGTTCGGGCGCATGATCGTGCACTACACCTTCGGACGTTACACCGGCGTCATCGAGAATCAATCGGGGCCGCTGTGGTACTACCTCCCGGTCTTGATCCTCGGATTCTTCCCGTGGATCGCGTTCTTCCCGATGGGCGTTACCTATGGAGTGAGGGCGTTGCGTGATTTTTCGACGGCGCCGAATCTCGCGCGCTTGTGGCGGCTGGCTTTCACGTGGATCGTCGTGCCGCTTGCGTTCTTCAGCTTCGCGCAGACGAAGCTGCCGAACTACGTCGCGCTCGAGCTGCCGGCGCTCGCGCTCGTCGTCGCGCTATATTTCGATGCCGTGATGAAGAAGGGTTCGAGCCGCTCGATCGTCGTCTCGGCCGCGTGCGTTCCCATTTTCATCGGCCTGTGCGCCTTCGCGATCGTGCTCTTCGTCCGCGATAATAAACTCGGAATCTCGGCGCTCGCCGTCGCTCCCGATCTCATTCAAATGGGCGCCTCGATCGGAATTGGTTCGATCGTCGCGGCGGTACTCTTCGCGCGCCGCGCGACGATTGCGGCGGCGCCCTACGTGCTCGGCGCGGCCATGCTCATCGCGATCGACATTCTGTGCGTCGAGGCGCTCCCGCACGCCGAGCCGTTCAAACCCGTACCGCAGCTGGCTGCGATCATTCAAGCCGATCGCAAGCCGGGCGACGTCGTGGCGATTCAAAGCTTCCGCGGTGCAAACGCGCTGGTTTTCTACACGCAGCCGCCCGTCTACGCGCTTGCACCGCCGGGCGCGAAGAGGAGCACCGAAGGAGTTTGGGCGCCGAGCGTCTTCTGCACGCACGAACGCGTTTGGCTCGTCGCGCCGCTCAAACGTCCCGCCGTCGACCCCACGTACGGAAGAGCGCGCACGCTCATCACGTCACGTGGGAGCGGCGCGCTCTATTTGATCGACGGTCCGCGCTGCAGAAGCTAGACTAGGGAACCTGCGCCGCGGTTACCGCCGAGGCGCTATTGCCGGAAAGTCCGCTGCGAATATACGTCACGACTGCTGCGATGTCCGACTTCGAGAGCGAAGCCTTCCAAGCCGGCATCTGCCCGTCGTACTTCTGCCCCATGATGACCTCTCCGTGCAGTCCGTTCTCGACCACGTTGATCACCGCTTTGGGATCGCCCGTCACGAACGGATTGCCGGCAAGCGGCGGCGCAACCCCGGCCTGACCCGCGCCGGTCGCGGCGTGGCAGCCCGAGCAGCTGTCGGCAAAGACTTTTGCGCCGGCCGCGCTGGCGCCCGATGATGCGCTCTGCGTCGTGGTCGCGGCTTCCGCGGGCGCGGCGAGAATCTGCGCTTCGGTTTGCGACGGCGGACCCGCGGCTTGTTTGGCTTGAATGCCGATCTGCGCGTAGACCGAGAGACCGACGACGGCGACGAGAATGATGAAAGTCGGCCACAAAATCGCCGCGCGCGAGCCAAACGAACGCGTTGTGCTGCGGTCGAGCCACGGCAGCAGCAGCACGACGATCAAGCCGATCGTGGGTACGATGATCGCCGCGAGCAGTTCGGGGAAGGGGCCGTTACCCAAGAAGATCGGAACGAGATTCAACAAGCCGAAGAGCGAGAGAAAATACCACGCCGGATACGGTACGAACGCGCCGTTGGTCGGGTCGGCCTTTGCATCGAGGAACGGCGGAACGACGAACGCGAGAAAGATGATGATCAAGAACACGAAGAACGACGCCATCGCGTCCATGAACATCTGATCGGGCCAGAAGCGTCCGTCTTTGAGTTTGCGCGGGTCGTCGGCAACCGGGCCGGCGGGTCCGTTGTGCCGGAAGATCGCGAGGTGCGCTCCGACTAGCGCTACCAGCACGGCAGGCATCAGCCACACGTGCAGGCCGAAGAAACGATTGATGGTGTTGGTGCCCATCACTGTGCCGCCTTGCGCGATCGCTTGCAGAATCGAGCCGCCCGGCGGCAGACCTGCAATGTTCAGCGAGACTTGCGAGGCGAAGTAGGCGTCCATGTCCCACGGCAGCAGATAGCCGGTGAGACCGAGCACGAGCGTGACGAGCAGCAAGAGCACGCCGACGACCCATTGCAGTTCGCGCGGCGATTTGTACGCGCCCCAGATCAGCACTTGCAAGAGATGCAAGAAGACGAGCGCGATCATCGCGGATGCGCCCCAATAGTGCACCGAAAGCAGGAAGTGCGTGAACGGATTGAGATAGATCGCGCGCGTCGACTCCCATGCGGTTGCCGCCGACGGCGCGTAGAAGAACGTCAGGAAGATGCCGGTCGTGATCTGCAAGACCATCGCGAACAGCGTCGCGCTGCCGAAGACGTACCAATAGCTTGCGCCGCCCGGAATATCTTCCGTCAAGAATTCCTTCGCCATCGACAGGAACCCGGTGCGCGACTCGATCCAGTTGAGCATCGCTATGCGAATCCTTCCTTATGACGTATACGAGATGATGACGCGATCCGGGATCGAGGTCTGATAGCGGATCCACATGATCTCCGCGGCACCGCTCTGCTCCTTGAACGGCAGCGGGTCCATACCGCGCGGGGCCGGCCCCGCGAGATGCTCGCCATCGAGGCTGAACTGCGAACCGTGACACGGGCATTGAAAGCGGTTTGCGTCGTCGCTCCAGATCGGCCGGCATCCCAAGTGTGGGCAGATCGGGCTCAAGATCACGAAATTCATGGTGACGATATCGTAGCTGCCGTCGAAATACGGAAGCGTACCCGCCTTCGGCAGATCGGTGCGCGCCGCATCGAATTTGGCCTTGTCGACTTTGATACCCCAGACGTACTCGCCTGAGGATTGTTCGGGCAGATACGAATCCTTCGACTTGAGCGTGAAGTCGAGCTTGATGGGTTTATTCGTAGCGCTCTCGAGCGTTTTGAACTCGTCCGCGCTCAGCGGAGCCCAACTTCCCTTGTTGCCCCCGGCCTCGGGGAGGAGCGACCCGACGATCGGAATCGCCAGTCCAAGACCGATGAGTCCGCCGACGACGAGCGTGGCGTTGGCCATGAAACTCCGGCGGCTGATTTCCTGAGCCGTCCCGGGATCGTCGTAGGCGCTATAAATCTTACGCTGGGCTCCTTCTGAGCCCTCAGCAGTTTGCTTTGACAACGTACACTCTCCGGAAAAGCTGGATCTCTTGGCTAGCCCGCTAGCCCAATTCCCAAGGATTGTACGGCCGCCCTCTTCGCCGCTGCTACCAAGAAAGTCAGTGGATCGGGAGGCCGGCGGATTTGGCAGCGGCGGCGAGCTTTTCCGGGTTGTTCGAAACGTAGATCGCAGATATTTTTTCGCCGCGCGGTTCGAGCGCCCACAGTCCCTCGAGCGCGCCGTCGACGACCAGCAGGAAGCCCGGCAGCCCGTTGATCGTCGCGGGCCGGATGTCGGCCCCCACGCCGCCCTTGCGGGCGACGCCGTCGAGGAAGCGTCCGACGCGATCGCTCCCGCGGACCGGATTGATCGCCGCCGGTTTCTTTCCACCGCCGTCGCTGAGCAGCTTGACGTCGTCGGTGAGAATGGCTGTGATCTGCGCCATGTCGCCCGAAAGTACCGCGGCGGTGAAACGCGCGCGCAGCTCGTCGGCTTCGAGCGCGGGCGGGATGCGCCGCGGCGTCTGTTCGTGAATCGCGCGCCGGGCGCGCGACGCGAGGCGGCGTACGCTCTCCTCGCTGCGTTCGAGCGTCCGGGCGATCTCCGCGAAAGGAACGTCGAGCGCGTCGTGCAGCAGAAATGCGGCACGTTCGAGCGGAGAGAGGCGTTCGAGCGCGAGCAAAAACGCGAACGAGACGTCTTCCGCGATCGTTACGACGTGTTCCGGCGTCATGCTCTCGTCGACGAGAATCGGTTCGGGCAGCCACGGGCCGACGTAACTCTCGCGCGAGCGCTTTTGCGCGCGCAGCCGGTCGAGCGCAAGATGCGTGACGGTCGCGCGTAAGAAAGCGTGCGGATCGCGCACCGAGGCGCGTTCGCTGCGGTGCCAACGCACGAACGCATCTTGTACGACGTCTTCCGCGTCGCTCATCGTCCCGAGCATGCGATAGGCATGATGGACGAGCCGCGCGCGCTCTCGCTCGAAGAGTTCGGCCTCGGTCATACCGGCAGCGGCACGACCTCGGTATCGCCGACGTGAATGCGCCGGCACGCGTGCGCTGCTCCGAGCGCATACTTGAATGCGGGATAGAAGCCGGCCACGGCGATGCCGTACGACATCGCGATCAGGGCGCGTTTGCCGAAGCGTTTTACCACCTCTTCGCGCGCCGGCACGTCCCAACCGTCGCGCGTGATCGCCGCGCGCGCAAAGTCGTAAGCGACGCGCACGTCTTCGCTCATCGCGTCGCGATCTTGCGTGAGCACCGCCGCGATCTGCGCGGGGTTCATGCCCGCGCGTTCGGCCATCTTCACGCCGAGCTGGAGGCAGGGCCCGCAGTCGCCCGCGCGCGCTGCAACGATCGACGCGGCAAACAGCGCGTCGCGCGGGCAGCCGCCGCGATAGGCCGCGACTTTCTGCAACGCCATGATCGGCTTGAGCGCATCGAGCCCGCCTGCTTCCAAGACCTCGTGCATGTAGGTGACGTCATAATCCCATTCGCGTCCGAATTTATCGAGCCAGCGTTTGGCAAACCAGGTAAGCATTGAATGAAACCTCCACATACTGGACGCCCCCGCCGCACAAAAGGTGACACGCCTGTCATCCCGAGCATAGTCGAGGGACGCATCCCACCTGTCATCCCGAGCGTAGCGAACGCAGTGAGCGTAGTCCAGGGACAAACACTTCCCCAGGCTCGCGACCTGTTGTTGCGGGGGCGAAGGCGCGAAGTTTTGCGCCATTCGCAGGAGGCGAACTTCATTTTGGAAGTGGCGCAAAACTCGCGCAGCTCGAGCGGCATAGGATGTGCCGCGAGAAGCGTCTTCGCCGGCAGCAACAGGTTGCGAGCCGAAGGTCGCGTTCGTCCCTCGACTACGGCGCTGCGCGCCTACGCTCGGGATGACAAATGCGGCGCTGCGCGCCTACGCTAGGGATGACAGGCGTTACACCTTGTAGCTGTGCAGGCCGCTGATCCAGATGTTCACGCCAAGGTAGGTGAAGATCACGAGCATGAAGCCGGCGACGCTGACCCAGTTGGTGCGCAAGCCGCGCCAAGCGTTGCGTGTATGCAGGTGCATGAACGCGAGGTAGACGATCCACGTCGATAGCGCTGCGGTCTCCTTGGGATCCCACTGCCAATATGCGCCCCAGGCTTCTTTTGCCCACGCGGCGCCCGTGATGATGCCGATCGAAATGAGCGGCAAACCGATGGCGACCGCGCGGTAGACGATGACGTCGAGCTGCGCGAGCGAGGGAAGCGTTTGCAGCCACTGCGCGGTGGCGTTGCCGTTTGCGGCGGCGGCCGCGAGCGCGGGCGTGTCGCCGGAGATCTTCATGGTCATGCCGGTTCCCGCGAGTTCGACCGTTCCGGACGCCGCGGCGATGCGAGCTTCGGCGTAATACTTGATCAAATAGATTACGCTGAATACGAAGGCGACCAGGAACGCGGCGTACGACGAGACGACGATCGGTACGTGGATTTTCGCCCAATATGATTGCAGCGATGGGACCGCGGGCATCGTGCCTTCATTCCAAGTCACGCCGTAAGCGAGTGCGATCGCGGCGAGCGCGAGCACGAAGCCGCCTGCATACCACGCTTTGTACCGCCATGCCATGACCAGGAAGATCGCGACCGACATCGCGGCGAAGAGCGAGAGCGAACCGTAGAGGTTGAGCAGCGGCCAGATGCCGGTCAACTCCCAGCGCACAAAGAGTTGCGCGAACTGCGCGACGCAGCCGACGACTGCAAGCGGAACGCCGAGGTTGCGCAGCCACGCTTCGTGCGTGAAGAAATACGCGAGCAGCGCGAGCGCGCCGACGATGTAGCTCGCGATGGCGACGATCATCAATAGCTCGTCGGCTTGCAGGTGTCCGTTCATTGCGCCTCCGCTGAAAATTCCGCCACGAGTCCCCGGAATTGCGACTCGAACATATCGTAGCCTTTGACGGTGGTCGCCGCCATACCAACCGTGCAGCGGCCGCCGGGCCCGGGGTCGACGCGCGCGTAGAGCCGCGCCGGCAGAAAGTAGAACGAGATCAACAAGCCGGCAACGAGCACGAGCGCGCCGATGCCCACCAGCGGAATCCCAGGGTCGTAGCGATATTGAAAGCCGCTGTAGAGCAGGCAGCGGTCGGGGACGATTCGCCACCCGCCGCCCAGATCGACCCAGGTGTGCAGCGGCACGAGCGCGCTGCCTTCGTCGACGCCGCCGTTCGCGACGCTGAGGATGACGGCGGGATCGTTCACGCGCGGATCGGCCGAGGGCATCCCGCTCGCGCGGTCGACGGTTGGTACGAATCGGTCGTAGCTCACCGCGAGCCGCGTGCCGGGCACGTCGAAGCTCTCTCCCTCGAGCAGTACGCGCTGCGAAAGCGCCGGCACGTCCGTGCCGTTGTGCGCGACGTGAAAGCGCATCGCGAAACCATAGCTCGCTTGGTAGTAGAGCGTCTTGTCGACGTCGATCGGATGATTCACGCGCACAGTCATCGCCTTCGGCACGCCGTCGTTGCCGGTTACCGTCACGTGCGAAACGTAGTCGGTCGGCTGATAGACCATGCCGCCCTTGGTCATGACCGGCGTGATCGTGTACGCAAAGTTATCGAGGTGGAGAATCATTTTGGTCTGCGGGATCTCGACCGACTGCCCGGTGACCACGACCGTGTCGCCGGAGAAGCCGCGAGCCCAGTACAGCGTCGTCCCGGCCGCGATGATCACGAAGCCGATGTGCGCGACCAAAACACCGCGCCGCGCCCAGTTGAACTTGTCCGCGAAGGTCCACTCCGTCCCGTCGAATGTGCGCTCGCGCAGCTGCCAGCCGCGCTTGCGAAAAAAGGACTCGACGCGGGCGCGAACGCTGCTCTCGTCGCCGTTCAATTCGAAACTCGCGTGCAGCGGAATCCTATCGATCGTCACCGGTCGCAGCGGTGGCAAACGCGCGGGGATGACGCGCTTGAACGTGCAGACCGTCAGCGAGAGCAAGATCAGGCCGATGATGCCGACGTACCACGGCGAGTGATAGATGTTGTCGAAACTAAGACGCAGGATCGCGCGCGCGATCGGCGCGGGATAGCTCCCGAAGTAGATGCTCGGATCCTTGCCCTGATCGACGATGACGCCGATCAACGTCAGCAGACCCCATACGACGAAGAGGCTGACCGCGAAGAGTACGCTGCCGAACGTGCGGACGAAGTCCGCGTAGTAATCGTCTAGCTTCTGGACCACGATGCTTCGAAGATACGGATGATCCAGATCGAGGCCTCATACAAAACATACATCGGCAGCGCTAAGAGCGCCATCGTCAGCGGATTGCCGTCGGGCGCCGCGATGCCGCTCGCGACGACCATGGCGAAGAGCGCGTGACGGCGATATCTTCCGAGCCACGCAGCGTTGACGATACCCAGACGCGCGAGGCCGACCAGCACGATCGGCAGCTGGAAGATCAGCGCGAAGAGCGCCAGGAGAATCAAGACGAAATTCAGCGTCGGCCCCACGCCGAAGGTCGGCGTCGCGACGGCGCTCGTGATGCTCAAGAGCGCGGCGACGACGCGCGGAATCACGACGAAGTGCGCGAAGGCGAGGCCGAGCGCGGCCAGGAGCAGCGAGGGAATGATAAAGCTGTAAACCATCCGGCGCGTACGCGGATGGATCGCCGGAACCACGAACATCCACGCTTCGTAGAAGAGCACCGGCAGGCCGAGCACGATGCCGCCGACCAGCGAAAACTTGAATTCGGTGAAGATCACGTCGGCGGGGCCGAACGCGTGCAGCTCGATGCCGTGGAAGTAGGTCTTGACCATCCACGTGATCGCGAATTGCGAGGGCCAGAAGAGCACGACGGCGATTCCGCCGACGGCGGCGATGGAGATCAAGAGACGCGTACGGAGCTCCCGCAGGTGCTCCGTGAACGGCATCTCTTTTTGATCCCACAACGTTTCGGCTTGCGCCGGACCCGTTGTGTTCGGCTCTTGCGACCCGAAACGCTCGCCTAACTGCACGTTGCGCTAGGTTTGCGGGGTGGGCTTATCCGAGGCGGCCGGCTCGGCGTTCTGCGCTTCGACGCGTTGACGCGCCTCTTCGCGAGCCTTGGCCGTGGCTTCGTCGGCCTCGATCTGGCCCATCATGAATTCCTTTTTCGCCTGGCCGGCGCTCCGGGCGAGCTTTGGCAGCTTGTCGGCGCCGAACAGGATCGCGCCGACGACCAGAATGCCGATGATGATCGGCGCGTCGATCAGCGCGAGCACGGGATGGAGCATGAGCGTTCCTTTCTTATGAGGCGACCAGCGCGTCCGCCAGACGCCGCAAGCCTACCTTCGCCGGGCTCTCCGGCAAAGGCTCTAGCGCGGCCTTGGCGCGCTCGACATACCGGGCAATCTCGGCGACCGTGCCCTCGAGGCCGCCTTCCCGCGCAACGGCGGCCACGAGTTCGGGGATCCCGTCGTTTCCGGAACCCGCGAAGAAACGCTCCGTCGTGCTGAAAAATTCCGCGTTGCGCGCCGCGAGCGCCACCACTAACGGAATCGTTACCTTGCGTTCGCGCAGATCGTTGCCCACCGGCTTACCGAGCGAACGTTCGTCGGCCGTCATGTCGAGCAGATCGTCGTTCATCTGGAACGCGACGCCGTAGAAGTCGCCGAACGCGCGCAGCGCCTCGATCTGCGCCGCGTCGCCGCCGCCCATGATCGCGCCGCATGCTGCCGACGCGGCGAAGAGCGAAGCGGTCTTCTTGCGCGCGATCTCGATGTAGCCGTCGAGCGATAGATCGAGATTGCCGAGTGCTTGCAGCTGCAAAACTTCGCCGTCGCAGATATCGGCGAGCGTTGCCGAGAGAATATTCGGAACGGGATGCGGATACCCGGCGGTGACGTTCTTGAAGATCCACGCGAAGAGGTAATCGCCCGCTAGTACCGAGACGCGATTGCCGAAGTCGACCGCAGTTGCGTTGACGCCGCGCCGCGTCTGCGCGTTGTCGACGACGTCGTCGTGAATGAGCGTCGCGACGTGGATCAACTCCATGTACGCAGCGAGGTGCAGATGCCGTTCGGGGTTGTCGCCGCAGGCCGAGGCGGCGAGCAGGGTGAGGCGCGGACGCAGGCGTTTTCCGCCCGCCGCGAGCATGCGCCGCACCGCCTCGGTGATGATTGGATTATCGGTCGAAAACGTAGCACGGAAGAAGGTCTCGACCAACTCGTACAGATCGCGTTCGTCGCTGCGCAGCGTGCTTGCCATCTCAGCGTACCGGCTTGCTTCCGTAGTGGATTGCGATCGAGCCGCCCATCAAGCGCACATAGCCGGCTTCCGCGAAACCCGCGCGCGTGAAGCGTGCGCGCAAATCGTCGGCGTTGGGATGATGTGTGAGCGAGTTGGGGAGATACGTGTACGCCTGACGCGAGCCGCCGACCAAACCGCCGATCAGCGGCACGACGTTGTAGAAGTATAGATCGAAGCAGCGTTTGAAGAATTTGTTGGGAGCTTTGCTGACGTCGAGATTCACGAATCGCGCGCCCGGGCGCAGCACGCGTAGGATCTCGCGCAGAACCTGGTCGATGTCGACCACGTTGCGCATGCTGAATCCCATGGCCGCGCCGTCGAAAGTATCATCGGCAAACGGGAGCGCCATCACGTCGCCTTCGACGAAGGTCGCGTCGCCGCGCGATTCGCGCGGAGCGCGCGCGCGCGCCGCATCGAGCATCGGCGCGCAAAAATCGATGCCGGTCACGCGCAGCGACGGATCGGTACGCAGGAGATGAAAGACGAGATCGCCGGTGCCGCAGCAGAGATCGAGCACGGTACCTCCGTGCGGCGGCGAGAGCAGCGCGATCGAACGTTTCCGCCAGCGCTCGTCCATGCCGGCCGTGAGCACGCGATTCGCGGCGTCGTAGCGCGGAGCGATACGCGCGAACATCTCGCGCACGTAGGCACCTTTATCGCTGGAAGGAGGAACGGGAACCCGGGTTGCCATGAGAGTTTTGGCTCTTCTCCTCTAGCTATTGCCCACCTTCGTCGTGATGGTAGAGCCGATGATGACGCTGAGTTCGACCGGCCAATTCCTTTCGTCCCTGCAGGATGCGCGCGACGTCTCGCTCATCGCCTATACGTTACCCGCCGGACGCGTGCTGGACGGGCTGACCGCCGCGGCGAAAGCCGGTGCGCGCGTACGCGTACGCCTCGAGGGCTACATCTATAAGGACGACGGCAGCGTCGGCGCCGCAAACGCCGCGGCGATCGCGCAGTTGCGCGCCGCCGGAGCCGACGCGCGATTGGTCCACGCCGACGCCAATGCTCCCGACGCTATGCTGCACTGCAAAGCGGCGCTCGTCGACGGCGCACTCTTTCTCGACGATCGCAACTGGCCCGACGACGGGAACGACACGATCCTGCACGACGATTTCGCGCGCGACGCGCGGATCGTACGCGACGCGGTCGACGGCAGAGAAGACGCGCCTACGCCGTTCTTCGCGGTAGCGAAGCGCGAGTCGCTTGCCTCGGAAGCGCGGCTGCTGCGCGAGGCGCACGCCGGTGACGACGTGATCGCGGAGAGTGAGTCCTTCGGAGCGGACAACCGTGTCTACGCCGCCATCGACGCGGCCGCGCGCGCAGGGGCCCACGTGCGCCTTTTGGTGAGCGCGCGCGATCTTCAGGGTAACGCGAATGAAACGGGCGCACTTGCGAAACTCGTGCGCGACGGGGCCCAAGTGCGCGTTGTCGACGCCGACGAAAAGTTCGCGATCGTCGACGGCGCGCGCGGGTGGATGGGTTCGGCGAATGCGACCGTCGCTTTCGATCATCCCGATCAGCTCGATTGGGGCGCGCGCACCGACGCGCCCGCAATCGTGCAGCATCTCCGGGAGACCTTTGAAGCGCGCTGGCTTACCGCGCGTGCGGTTTCATGATCTCGTAGAGCATATCGGGTACGTTGGCTATTCGCTCGAGATGCGGGTAGAGCGGGCCGTCGTGATAATCGACGCTCAGCGTCGTGAACCAGCCGTTCTGCGAGACGATGAGCGAGAGCGGAGGACCCCCGTGCTCTGCTTTTTTCAACGCGTACTCGAAGCTGTCGGGATCGAAGGCCTGCCCGTCGATCGCTTCGATCGTCTCACCGACGGCGAGCCCCGCCTTCCACGCCGGCGAGTTTTCACGAACGTCGCTTACGCGCCCGGTGCGTGAGGATATCTGGGCGCCGATCGAATACCATGCGTTCATCGTGTGGCGCAGCTTCTCGCCCGCGCTGATGAACGCGTTCGGTTTGTCGCTGTAGACCAGGCGCCAGCCGGCGCGTTCGAGTTCGTCGGTGGGCGGGTGCTGGGTCACCGAGTAGACGTACTTCTCGAAGAACGAATGCCAGTCGTAGGGTTCAACGCCGTTTAGGAGCGACTCGATCTCGGCGCGATCGTACGGTTTGACGATCGGGCCGGTAACGGCCGGTTGGGTGTATGCGTGCAGGAACGTGTCGAGCGACCGCGCGCCGTGCGAGCGCTCGCGAATGATCGTATCGACGTCGAGCCAGATGAGTTCGCCTTCCGTATAGAAGTCGCCGGCGCCGCGCCGGATCGCGTGATAGTCGCCGCGCGCTTCGTAGTAATAGGGCGCACCGGTGGTGAGGTCGATCACGGGCGTCGTGTCGCGGCCGGTCTCGGTGTCCATCTCGGCGTAGAGCGAGGCGAGATATTCCGGATAATCCTTAGGGTTGCGAATCCCGGCGCGGAACGAGAGCAGGTCGCCGAGATATTGGTTCATGCCTTCGTAGACCCAGAGCAGATCGGTTTGCTGCGGCACTTGGTAGTTCGGCGTGGCGAGGTCGGCGGGCCGGCGATACTTGCCGTTCCACGAATGCGAAAGCTCGTGCGTCACGAGGTCGCCGCCGACGAGCGCCTGGCTCGGGTCGGTCAGGAAATCATCGGGTGCGCGATCGTCGCTCGATTGATGGTGCTCGATTCCTTGAAAGCCGATATCGTCGTCGAGCGTGAGCAGCGCGTGATAGTCGGCGAAATGTCGCGAACCGTAAAGTGCGAAGGCTTCGGCTGGGACGCGCTTGTAGGCGTCGATCACACTCGCGGGAATCTCGAGATCCTGTGGGCGGCCTGCAAAGAGATCGAGCTCGACGAACGAGCCGTCGCCCTGCCACAGCGTGATCTTTTTGACGTCGCTGCCCATGTCGAGCGGCGAGTCGACGAACGTGTTGAGCGCGGTCACGGCAAAGGTGACGGCGTTGCCGCTGCGCTCGGGGTTGCGCAGCGCGCAACCGTAATCCCATCCCGCCGGGAGCAGGATCGACGGCTTGATGAAATACGCATGCGAGTCGATGCCGTTCTGGTAGAGGAGATAGCGGTTCCAGTTGATGACCGTGACGTCGTGGGTCGACATCGTGTCGCCGGGCGCGTTCATCAAAACTGTGAAACTCACGTCGAGCGTGGAGACGCCTTGCGGAACGTCTACATGGAATTGGTAGAGATGCACGCTGTCGCGCCGCCAGTTCAGCGTCGCACCGTTTGCCTGAACGCGGATCGAGCTGAGGTCATTGAGCGGGCCGGTCGGCCCGTGTTCGCCCGGTATCCATTCCGGGTAGACCAGCGTCACCTCGCCCGGTTTGACCGGTACTGCCTCGCGAACGTAAGCGATGCCACGTGCCGCGAGCGAGGCATCCACGGTCAGCTTCAACGGTGAGGATTGCGTCGCATACGGAGTAGCGGCGTGAAAGGGCAGCGGTGTCTGTGCTGCCGCGACGGCGGTCGACGCAAAAAGACCAGCCAGGATCAGGCCCGGGAGACGCGACATGGAGAATCACCCTTTTACTTATGGTAGTGCGAATAACGAGCGCGCGTTCGCGTCGGTTGTCGCGACAACCTCGTCGACGCCGCAGTCCAGCAGCTCCGCTATCCGGTTCGCGGTAAGCGTCACGTAGGCCGGCTCGTTACGCTCGCCGCGATGCGGAATCGGCGCGAGATAGGGAGCGTCGGTCTCGAGGACCAGAGCGTCGAGCCCAACGGCGCGAACCGCGTCGCGCAGCGGCTCCGCCGTCTTGAACGTGAGGACGCCGCCGATGCCGAGATTGAGGCCGAACTCTTGCGTAAGGATCCGTGCCTGCGCGGTATCGCCGGTAAAGCAGTGGACGACGCCGCGCATCGGCGCCTCCCACGTTTCACGTAATATCGTGAGGAAATCGTCGAACGCGTCGCGCTGGTGAAAGATGAACGGAAAGCGGGCCTCGCGCGCGAGAGCGAGTTGCTCGCGCAGCACGCGGCGCTGCACGTCGCGCGGACTGTGATCGTAATAGTAGTCCAGACCGGCTTCGCCGATCGCGACGACGCGCGGGTCGCGTAAAAAGGACTCGAAGACCGCGGGGATGTCCGCGGGAGCGCTCTTGGCTTCGTGCGGATGTATGCCGACCGAGGCGTGCAGGCGATACTCGCGCGCGGTTTCGAGCGCGCGCAGCGAGTCGCCGGCGTCGCATCCCACATTGATGATCGTGGAGATCTCCGCCATCCGCGCGCGATCGACGGTCGCGGCGCGATCGCCGTCGAACTTGGCGTCGTGCAGGTGCGCGTGCGTGTCGATCATAGGCTCACGCGGTCTCGCGATCTTCCACCAGGCGATTGCGGCCTTGGCGTTTGGCTTCGTAGAGACCGCGGTCGGCGCGTGCGAGCAGCGTCTCGACCGTATCGCCGACGCGCGCGGCGGCCGCGCCGATGCTCGTCGTGATCGGCTCGCCGCTCGCGTAACGCATACCCGAGAGCGAGACCGCGAGGCGCAGACGCTCGCCGACGGAGAGCGCGACGTCGCGCGATGCGCCGGGCATCACCACGAGAAACTCCTCGCCGCCGATACGTCCCGCGGTGTCGCCTCCGCGCACGGTCGCGCGAATGATCTCTCCGACGCGGCGCAGACAGTTGTCACCCGTGGCATGCCCGAGTTCGTCGTTGATCGTTTTGAAATGATCGATGTCGAGCAGCAGCACGGCGCCGTCTTCGGTGATCGAAATCTGCTTGAGCATCGTCTGCAGGCGTTCCATCGTCATCGTGCGATTGCACAACCCGGTCAAGCCGTCGATCGTCGCCGCGCTCTGCCGCGCTGCAATCGAACGCATGTCGCGCAACAGCGGCGCCAGCTCTCGAGCGGCGTTGGTAAACTGCTGGATTTGCTCGCCCGTGAGCGGCCGGTCGTTGCGGCGGTGAACGGTCAGCGCGCCGTGGAGTTCGCCGTCGGCTTGCGAGGCGGCAAAGGCGTACGCCGAGTAATACTCGTCGCGTTCGATCGCGGGCTCGTCGCGCGCGCCCTCGGGATCCTCGCGTTGCCGCTTCAAGCGAACCAAGATGCGGCGTCCGAGTTCGTCGCCCGCCGAGCTGAGCATCGGTCCGATGGTCGTAACGGTGCGCCAGTTCTCCGTACGCGTACCGGTCGCGGCCAGCACCGACACCGTTTCCTGGAACGACGGTACGCGCAACGTGGCGAGAATCGCGTTGATTTGCGGCAGCGGATCGCGATCGCCGAGCATCGCCTGGACGGCGTCGCGCACGAGACGAAGGCGCACGACTTCGGCGTGCTGCCGTTCGATCGTGCGCAGCAGGACTGCGGTCGAACAGACCGGCAGCCACATCACCATCGCGGCGTACGGATGCCCGTGTACCACCTCGTAGCCTTCGAGCGTGGCCCAAACCGAGCCGCCGATGATCAGGCCCCACGTGCGTTCGTCGCGTGCGACGCGCTCCCACAAGCGCGCAATCGAGATGTGGAAGGTGTACGACGAGATCGGAACCGACGCACCGAAAATGAAGACGACGTAGAAGCAAAACGTCGCGCAGGCGGCCAGCGGTACTTGCTGCGCGTCGGGTAGCGCGTTGAGCGTCGCGAGCGATCCCATGAACGGCAGCCAGAGCAGGGCGACGAGCATGCGCAACACGCCGTGGCGCGGGAGATCCGCGACGCGCTCGCCGGCGCGCACGAGCGACGCGGCGCCGAAGCCCAGTGCATAGGCGAGCGCCAGCGCGCTCGGTCCGACGGCGCCGCCAAGCGTGAAGATCGTGACGGCGACCGGAAGATCGAGAAAGAGGGCTTCGGCGGCGAGGCCGGTCCGGCGCAGGCGCAGACCGCGCACCGGCAGTCCGTTGAGCGCGATGAAGCAGAACGCCGCGGCACCGCAGAGCGCAACGATCCAGTCGGTTTGCGTGAAGGAGCGCGCGTTGAGGGTGAGCGCCGCAGCCAGCCCCGCGATCGCGGCGATTCCGCCGCCAATGGTAAAGGCGCGGCTGGGTGCGTTGCGCTCGCTCACGATGCGGGCGCGCTCTCCGCGAGTTCGATGCGTGGAAAGAGCACGTCGCCAACGGCGGTTTGCGTGCCGGGTTCGATTCCGCCCCAGCGCAGCGCGCGCGTCCAGTCGTCGCCGAGCCCGCCTTGCAAGCCGAGTTGCGACCACATCTGCAGCGTGCGCTCGGGCATGAAGGGGTGCAGCATCACCGCAAGCCAGCGTAAGCCTTCACACAGATCGTAGAGCAGCGCATCGAGCTCTCGATCGCGCCCCTCTTTGGCGAGCACCCAGGGCTTGCGCTCGTCGATCGCGCGGTTGAGCGCGGTGACCAGCTCCCACATCGTTTCGAGCGCGCCGCGGAAATCGAGCGCGAAGATCGAGTCGGCAACCCGCTGCGGGAGCGACGCAAAACGCTGCGGGAAGGCCTCATCCTCGCTGCGATGCGGCACGACGCCGTCACGGTACTTCTGCAGCATCGAGAGCGTGCGCTTGAAAAGATTGCCGAGATCGTTGCCGAGATCGCTGTTACGGCGCTGCGCGATCTTTTCTTCCGAATACGAAAAGTCGCTGCCGAACGGCGCTTCGCGCAGCAGAAAATAGCGTAGCGAGTCCGCACCGAAACGGTCGGCGAGCGCAAACGGATCGACGGCGTTGCCCAGGCTCTTGCCCATCTTTTGTCCGTCGACGGTAATCCAACCGTGCGCGAACACCAGCTGCGGTGCTTCTTCGCCGAGCGCCCACAGAATCGCGGGCCAGATGATCGTATGGAAGCGTGCGATCTCTTTACCGACGAGCTGCACGCTCGCGGGCCAAAGCGAACGAAAGCGCTCTTCCTCCTCCGACCAACCGATCGCCGTGATGTAGTTGAGCAGCGCGTCGAACCAGACGTAGATGACGCCTCCTCCGCCTGGAATCGGGATCCCCCAGTCGAAGCTCGTGCGCGAGATCGAGAGATCCTCGAGGCCCTCTTCCAGCAGCGCGACCATTTCATTGTAGACGCTGCGCGGGCGCACCCACTCCGGATTGGCTTTGAAATAGGCGAGCAGCCGATCGCGATAGGCGGAGAGGCGGAAGAACCAATCGTCTTCCGAGATCCACTGCACGTCCCGTCCGCACGTAGGGCAACGCCCGTCGATGAGTTTGGACTCGAGCCAGAACGTCTCGTCGTTGACGCAGTACCACCCTTCGTACTTGCCGAGATAGACGTCGCCGCTCGCTCGCAGGCGTTCGAAGACGCGCTGCACCTTGGCCGTGTGGCGCGGCTGCGTCGTGCGAATGAAGTCGTCGTATTCGACATGGTACGCGGCGAAGAGCGATTGCCACCGGGGAATCAGCTCATCGCACCACTGCTGCGGCGTCTTGCCGTGAGCGGCGGCCGCGCTTGCCACTTTTTGTCCGTGCTCGTCGGTCCCGGTCAGGAAAAAGGCCGGCCCCGCGGTACGTGCAGCGCGCGCGAGGACGTCGGCGACGACCGTCGTGTAGGCGTGACCGATGTGCGGGTTGCCGGAGATGTAATAAATCGGGGTGGTGACGTAGAACGCGCGGCTCATCTCCTTCGCTTGTTCGCTCGGGCATAGAGCTCGCGCCTCTCTCCCGCGCCCGCGCGTGCGAGAAGGCGAGCGACGTCGCCGACGCCGTGGCCGCTCGCGAGCAGTTCGTCGATCGCCGCGTCCACGTCGGCCGGCGCGGGCGGCCCGGCTGCGACATAAGGCGCCACCGCGAAGGCGATCTCGCCGCGCACCGGTTCGACGAGTCCGCGGGCGACGTCGCCGGGCGTACCGAGCAACTGCTGCTCGAATTTCTTCGTGTACTCGCGTACCAAGAAGACCTGCGCGTCGGGCGCGACCGCCGCGAGATCGGCGAGCGCCGCCGCGATGCGCTGCGGCGACTCAAACCAGATGGTCGTCGCCCCGGCGCGTAGCGCAGCGGCAAACTGCTCGCGCCGTGCGGCCTGCGAGCGCGCCGGAAAGCCCTCGAATATGAATCGGCGCAGCGGAAAACCGCTGAGTACCGCCGCGCCGAGCAGCGCGCTCGGGCCGGGAAGCACGTCGATCGCGACGCCCGCGTCACGCGCCGCCGCGACGAGCTCGCTGCCGGGATCGGAGATCGCGGGCATTCCCGCGTCGGTAACGACCGCAACGCGCTGCAGGCGCGCGCGCTCGAGGATGCCCGCCGTTACCGCCGCCGCGTTCTGTTCGCGATAGCTCCACAGCTCTTTGTGTTCGATTGCAAGCGCGCTCAAGAGTTTGCGCGCGACGCGCGTATCCTCCGCGACGATCAGCTCCGCCTCGCGCAGCGTCTCGAGAGCCCGAAGCGTAATGTCACCGAGGTTGCCAAGCGGAGTCGGAACGAAAATGAGCGGCATCGCTACGAAGCGAGGACGCTCCATATTTGTTTCAAGCTCGGCGCGCGGCCGTAGAGCAGCATGCCGACGCGATAGACCTTGCCCGCGAAGAGCGCAATGAGATAAAGGGCGGCGAGATTGATCGCAAGCGAGAGCGCGATCTGCCACACGGGCACGTTGCTCACCGCGATGCGCGCGAACATTACGAAGGGCGAGAGCACGGGAATGTAGCTGCATGCGACGGAGAGCGGCGTGTCGGGCGCGCCCAGCGTCGCGATGGCGATGAAGAACGCCGCCACGACCGGCAGTACGAGCGGCATCGTAATGCTGCCGAGATCCTCGGTGCGATTGATCAGCGACGCAGCCGCGGCAAAGAGCGTTGCGAGTTGCAAGAAGCCGACCAGAAAATAGACGAGGAAGGCGACGACCATCAGCGGCGTGATGACCTCGAGTGCGCTTGCAAACGAGAAGATGCCGGTCGTCGTACCCCTATCCGATGCGATCCCGTTGCCGCCGAGGAAGGTGGCGGTTGCGATCCAGGCCGCGAGCTGCAGCAGCCCGAGCGTCGCGGAGGAGAGGATCTTCCCGGTCAGCAGCGCGGTGGGATTCACCGAGGCGACCAGCAGCTCGGCGATGCGGCTGGTCTTCTCTTCGGCAACCGAGCTCATCACGAGCTGGCTGTTCAGCAAGATCAACAGATAAAGGAAGAAGATCAGCGTGTAGGCGATGCCGCGCACGGCCGCGGCTTGGTTGGCGGAGGTGAATTTCGACGCGAGCGGTTGGACGGTCACCGGGATCCGGCTGATCGTCCCGACCTCGGCCGCGCTGCGGTTCAGGGTAATCTCGAGCTGCAGCGGGAGCAGTGCGCGCGCAATGGCCCGTTGCCCCATGCTGCCGGGGTCGCGCGCGTAGACGACGACGTGCAAACCATCCTTTGCGCGGCCGAGCACGAAGGCGGCGCCGGCGTGGTCGCGTTTGAGCAGCGTTTCGTCGACCGGCTGATCCGGCAGCACCTGCGCGACCGTGTACTCTTTTTCGAGCAGCGGTTTGGCGCGCGCGGTCAGCGAGGGATCGCCCAGGAGTACGATCGTCGAAGAGCCGCTGAACGCGTCTCCCATCATGGTGGGCAGGCGGGTGAGCAACGTTATGCCGAGGACGCCGATCACCAACCCGAAGATGAACGGCCGCGAGCGGATGCGGCGCGCGATTTCGGCCGCGTAGACGGTGGCGAAATCCTCGATCACGCGGCGTTCTCCCCGATAGCGCGCAGATATATCTCGTGCAGCGAAGGTTCGAGCGCCTCGAACTTCGTGACCGGCCCCTTCGCGACGAACTCACGCAGCATCGCCGCGAAGTCGGTGTCCGCCGGTACGGTGTACTCGCTGCTTTCCTCGGTACCGGCAAACCCGACGCGCACCACCCGTGTCGGCCAGGCCGAGCGCAATTGCGCGAGCGTGCCCTCGACGCGATTGCTTCCGCCGGCAATGATGCAGAAACGTTCGCAGAGTTCTTCGAGTTGCCACATTTGATGGCTCGAGAGAATGAGCGTCGTGCCGTTTGCCTTGAGTTCACCGAGCACGCCGATCAAGATCTCGGCGTTTACCGGATCGAGTCCCGAGAAGGGCTCGTCGAGCACGAGCAGTTGCGGTCCGTGCACGGAGGCGCACGCGACCTGCACCTTTTGCTGATTGCCCTTCGAGAGCTCGGCGCAGGGCCGGTCGGCGTAGACGTTCAGACCCAAGCGCTCGATCCAGCTGTCGACGCGCTTGCTCACCTCGGGTTCGCGCAGACGATGGAGTTTGGCGAAATAGGCGATCTGCTCGCGCACCTTCATCTTGCCGTAGATTCCGCGCTCTTCGGGCAGATAGCCGAAGTGACGGCGGCTTTCGTCGTGGATCGCAGCGCCGTTCCACGTGACGCTGCCGGCATCGGGTACGAGGATACCCAAGATCATGCGCATGGTGGTCGTTTTTCCGGCGCCGTTGGGACCGAGCAATCCGAATGTCGTCGCATCATCGATCGAAAAATGCACGTCGCTGACGGCGCGCACCGAACCGAAGTCCTTGCGAACGTGGTTGACTACGAGCATCGATCGATCAAGCCGTGAGTTCGGCGATCCAGCGCTCGACCGCGTCTGCCTTCGACGGCAGAATTGCGGAGAGATTTTCTCGTCCGCTCGCGGTGACGATGACGTCGTCCTCGATACGCACACCGATGCCGCGCAGCTCCGCCGGAA
This sequence comes from Candidatus Acidiferrales bacterium, assembly GCA_035507275.1. Lineage (GTDB taxonomy): Bacteria > Vulcanimicrobiota > Vulcanimicrobiia > Vulcanimicrobiales > Vulcanimicrobiaceae > Aquilonibacter. Next base: position 4,713 of record DATJOG010000032.1, on the reverse strand, counting down.
CCGTTTCGTCGTCGGGCTGGAAATAGAGCCCCGGCTCGACGGTGAGCGCCATGCCTTCGCGCAGGGTGCCGTAGCGGTAATTCTCCGCCCGCGCACGCGCGCAGTCGTGGACGTCGAGTCCGAGCATGTGGCTGACGTTGTGCAGCGTGTAGCGCCGGTAATACTGCGACTGCGGATCGAGCGCTTCGTCGAGCGAGCAGCTGAGCACGCCGAGGTCGATGAGACCCTCGGCAAGCACGCGCATCGCGCGGCGGTTCGGCTCGAGGAAGTCGTTGCCCGGTGCGACGGCGTCGATTGCGACGCGCTGAGCTTCGTAGACGATGTCATACACGCTGCGCTGCGCGTGCGAGTAGCGGCCGTTCACCGGCATCGTTCGCGTGATGTCGGCGGTATACAGCGAGTCGCACTCGACGCCGGCGTCGAGCAAAAGCAGTGCGCCGCGCTCGACCGCGCCGCCGTTGCGCGTCCAATGCAGCGTGCACGCGTTGTGGCCGCTGGCCGCGATCGTCAGGTAGCCGACGTCGTTGGCTTCGATACGCGCTCGATTCCAAAACGCACCTTCGAACTCGCGCTCGCTCGCCGCGCGCGGAAAGAGCCGAATGACGTCTTCGAAGCCGCGTTTGGTGATCGCGCAGGCTTTGCGCAGTTCGGCGATTTCGTAGTCGTCCTTCACGAGCCGCATCTCGGAGAGGTGGATCGCAAACTCGTCGTCGGCCTCGCTCTCCTCGAGCAGCGAGTCGATGACGCGGTTGTGTCCGCGCAGTACGCGCACCGGATGCTTGCCACTGGTCAGCTCGTCGAGGTAGGACCGGATCTCTTGCAGCGGCAGGCAGCGATCGACACCGAAAAAGATTTGACTCTCGTCGAGTCCTCGATGGCGCCCGACCCAGAGTTCGCCATAGACGCGGTCGGTGAAGAACTCGGCTTTGCCGCGATTGTGCTCGGGCACGAAGAGCAGGGTGCGGTGTGCGGCTCCTTCGGGCTCCATGACGAGCAGCGCTCCGGGCTCGCCGTCACCCATGAGATACGCAAAATCGCTTGCGGTGCGAAATCGGAAATTCGTATCGTTGGCGCGGACGTGCTCTTGACCCGCCGGCACGACCAGGTAGCACCCGGGAAAGGCGCGCGAAAGCTCGTCGCGGCGAGACTCCAAACGCGCCAGCTGCGGGTGGGCACCCGCACGCAAGGGCGCTTCGGCCCAACCCCCCGACATGAAATCGATGAGCTTCTGCGGCGTCTCGCTATCGTAGTTCGTCTTGGTGGGGGGCTGCTTCGTCGAATCTGCGCTCATAATGCGTTGAGGTTCGTCTTTTTCTCAGCCTTTCCCATGCCGGGGCGGCGTACAAATGAGGTATGAAACGCCTTCTTACTGCACTCGCCCTTGCGGTTGCGGTGCCGGCTGTCGCCCTCGCACAGCAACCCCCACAAACGCCCTCGCCGCAAATGCGGCAACAGATGCGCGCGAACTTCCAGCAGATGGAGCAACTGCACAAGCAGCTGCGCGCGCAAGTCCTTGGCGCCCTCACCCCGGCGCACAAGCAGCTCCTGGCAACCATAGCCGGAAATCTCGCGATCTCCGCGAGCCCGGATCTCAAAGCTGCGGTGAAGCAGCTCGATGCCGCGCTCTCGCCCAGCGAGAAAAGCGCGATCCTGAACGCCGACAAGCAAATGCGCGAGAAAGAAAAATCGCTCTTCGCGCAGATGCACGCGAAGCATCCGTGGCCGCAAAGCTCGGGACATTCCAAGCGCAACCATAAGCCCTTCGCGCCCAGCGCCGGCGCGATTCTCCTCGGCATCGCCTCCGGACACGACGGCATGATGATGCATCATCCGATGGGTGGCCGGATGCGCGGTGGTTCGCCCGGAGGATGGGGTCCGCCGGGGAACCCGCCGCCGTCGCCCTAAAGCGCGATATCCAATCCGAGATCGAGCGCGGCCGCGCTGTGGGTGAGCCGGCCGACTGAGATCAGATCGACGCCCGCGGCGGCAATGGCGGCAATCGTTTCGGGGCGAACGCCGCCGCTCGCCTCGGTCAAGACCGAACCGCCGGTAATGCGCACGGCTTCCGCGAGCATCGCCGGCGTCATGTTGTCGAGGAGCACCGCGTCGACTGGTTCGCGCAACGCCTCGCGCAATTGTTCGAGCGTATCGACCTCGACTTCGATCTTCACGGTATGTCCGGCGCGCTCGCGTGCGCGTGCGACCGCTTCATGAATCGAACCCGCAAGCGCGAGATGATTGTCTTTGATCAAGATCGCGTCGTCGAGTCCGAAACGGTGATTGCCGCCGCCGCCGCAGCGCACCGCGTATTTCTCCAGTACGCGTAATCCCGGCGTCGTCTTGCGCGTGTCGACGACGCGCGCGCGCGTTCCCGCGACGGCGTCGACGAGCGCGCGGGTCGCGGTTGCGATTCCGCTGAGCCGGCAGAGCAGATTGAGCATCGTGCGCTCGCCGGTGAGGAGCGCGCGCGCCGGCCCTTCGAGCTCGGCGACGACCGCGCCCTCGTTTGTCCAACTTCCGTCGTCGACGAGAATCGTCGCGTTCGTGGCGCCCGGCGCGAGCAGCTCGAACGCGAGCAGCGCGGGATCGAGCCCTGCGATGACGCCGGCTTCGCGCGCGACGATGCGCGCCCGCGCGCGCAGTTCGGGCGGGACGATCGCTTCGGTCGTGAGATCGCCGCCGTGTGCGAGATCCTCGAGCAGCGCGGCGCGCACGATCGGCTCGACGACGAGCCGGCTCGGCTTATGCGAGGCGCGTGAAGGAGCGTTTCGCAAGCGCGTCATCCGATGTGGGATAGTCCGAACGATAGTGACTGCCGCGGCTCTCTTTGCGCGCAAGCGCCGCTTGCGCAACGAGGCGTCCGACGACCAAGAGGTTGCGCAGCTCGTTTCCGGCGTGCGGGAAAGCGTCTTCGAGCTCGCCGATGCGCGAAAGCGCTTCGCGCAATCCGAATTCATTGCGAACCAGCCCGACGTTCGCGTACATCACGTTGCGCAGATCGTCCACGCTCTGCTTGTCCTCTCGAGCGCGGCGTCCGAACGACGCAGCGTCGAGGGATGCTTCAAATCCGTCGGGCGCCCTCGTTTCAACGCGTTCGGGGTGAGCGGATGCGACGCTCTCTGCGACGCGCACGCCGTAGACCATCGCTTCGAGCAGTGAGTTGCTCGCGAGGCGGTTGGCGCCGTGCACGCCGCTCGCGCTGCACTCGCCGCAAGCCCAGAGGCCTTCGAGCGAGGAGCGGCCCCACTCGTCGACGGCGATGCCGCCCATGAAGTAATGTGCGGCCGGTGCGACCGGTATGCGCGCGGTGCGCGGGTCGATTCCGGCCGCCTTGCAAAAGCCGAAGACGGTCGGGAACTCGCGCGGGAAGGCTTCACCGATCGAGGCGCGTGCGTCGAGTCCGACCAGGCGCCCGCGCTGTTGTTGTTCGAAGATCGCGCGGGCCACCACGTCGCGCGGCGCGAGTTCGGCGTCGGGATGCACGGCCAGCATGAAGCGCTCGCCCAAATCGTTGAGCAGCACCGCTCCTTCGCCGCGCACCGCTTCGGTGACGAGCGGCATCGGATCGGCCCCGATCGCGAGCGCGGTCGGATGAAATTGTACGAACTCCATGTCGGAAAGCATCGCGCCTGCGCGCGCAGCCATCGCGATCCCGTCGCCGGTCGCTTCGACGGGGTTGGTCGTATAGCGATAGAGCCGGCCTATGCCTCCGGTGGCAAAGACGACGGCGCCGGCCATGAACGCGTGCAGCCCGCCTGCATCGTCGTGCGCGTACACGCCGGCCGCGCGCCCGTCACCGAGGATGACGTCGTCGGCGGTGACATCTTCGACGACTGCGATCGACGGGGTTTCGCGCACCGCGGCGATAAGCGTCTTGAGAATCTCGTGACCGGTCGCGTCGCCGCCGGCTTTGACGATGCGCCGCCGTTGATGCGCGGCCTCACGTCCGAGCGCGAGTTCGCCCGATTCGTCGCGATCGAAGCTCGCACCGAGTTCGAGCAGCTCTTCGATGCGCGCCGGTGCGTCGCTGGTGAGAATCTTCACGATGCGTGCGTCGCTGATGCCTGCACCCGCGCGCTGCGTGTCGATGGCGTGCAGTGAAGGTGAATCGTCGGCCCCTATCGCCGCGGCGATACCGCCCTGTGCCCAATCCGTCGCGGCGCCGGTGCCCAAGCGGCGCTTGCAAAGCACGATTACCGGAAGCGGCGCAAGCTTGAGCGCCGCCATCAGCCCCGCGATGCCGGCGCCGACGACGACGATTCCGGTGTGATGTTTCTTCACGATGCCTTACGCGAGCGCGAAAACGCGAGCATGCGATCTACCGCGGCGCGAGCGCGCTCCGCGATCGCGGGGTCGACGGTTACTTCGTACTGCATCGTTTCGAGGCTCGCAAGAATCTTCGGAAGCGTGTTGCGCTTCATGTGCGGGCAGAGATTGCACGGGCGAACGAATTCGACGCTTGGGTACGTCCCGGCAACGTTGTCGGCCATCGAACATTCGGTCATCAGGAGCACACGCGCGTGCTGGTGCGCGCCGACGTATTCGACCATACCATGCGTCGAACCGACGTAATCGGCTTCGGCTAACACGTCCGGTGGACACTCGGGGTGCGCGATGACGACGAGGTTCGGATCGCCTTGACGGTACGAACGAATATCTTTGCCGGTGAAGCGCTCGTGTACTTCGCAGTGACCCTTCCAGGCGATGATCTCG